>CAJAES010000096.1 GCA_903938815.1 uncultured beta proteobacterium | reverse complement strand
CGCCCCCAGCCAGCCGGATTGATCCCGGACATCTTCGCCGCACCCGGATGGGCTAGGCTTGGCCGATGGACATCGACTTCCTCGGCGCTGCCGACTGCGTCACAGGCTCCCGCCACCGGGTGGGCATCGCAGGTTCGCGCATCCTGCTGGATTGCGGGCTCTTCCAGGGCTTCAAGGTGCTGCGCGAGCGCAACTGGGCGCCGCCGTCGCAGGCCCTGCGCGAGGTGGATGCCATCGTGCTCAGCCACGCGCACCTGGACCACAGCGGCTGGTTGCCCGTGCTCGCGAAGCACGGCTGGCGCGGCCCGGTGTACGCCAGCCCGGCCACCTGCGACCTGGCCCAGGTGCTGCTGCTGGACAGCGCGCACCTGCAGGAGGAGGACGCCCGCCGCGCCAACCGCTACGGCTACTCCAGCCACGCCAAGGCGCTGCCGCTCTACACCCGGGCCGACGCGCAGCGCGCGCTGTCGCTGCTCAAGCCGCTGGCGCCCGGCAAGGCGCAGCGCATCGGCGGCGCCACACTGACGCTGTCGCCGGTGGGTCACCTGCTCGGCGCCTGCGCCGTGCACCTGCAGGGCCAGGGTGAGTCACTGCTGTTTTCGGGCGACCTCGGGCGCGACAACGACCTGCTGATGCCGCCGCCCGTGCCCGCGCAGGGCGCCGACGTGGTGCTGGTCGAGTCCACCTACGGCAACCGCCGGCATCCGGTGGTGGACGTGGCCGCAGAGCTCGGAGCGATCGTGCGCGACACCATCGGCCGCGGCGGCTCGGTGCTGATGCCCTCCTTCGCGGTCGGGCGCGCGCAGGCGCTGCTGCTGGCGCTGCAGCGCCTGAAGGCGGCAGGCGAGATCCCGCAGGATCTGCCCATCTTCCTGGACAGCCCGATGGCGATCGCCGCCACCGCGCTGTACCGGCGCCATGCACGCTCGCTGCGCATCCCCGCGCGCGAATCCAGGGCGCTGATGGACGGCGTGCGGGCTGTCGAGACGGCGCAGCAGTCGATGCGGCTCGCGCGGCTGCGCTATCCGTCGGTGATCATCTCCGCCAGCGGCATGGCAACCGGCGGCCGGGTGCTCCACCACCTCAAGAGCATGGCCCCCGACCCGCGCCACCACCTTGTCTTCGCGGGCTTCCAGGTGGGCGGCAGCCGCGGCGCGCGCATCGTGGGCGGCGAATCCGAGGTCAAGATCCACGGCGAATACGTGCCGATCCGGGCGCGGGTCAGCCAGCTCGAAGGCTTCTCCGGCCACGCGGACGCCGACGGCATCCTCGCGTGGCTGGGCAGCCTGCCGCGTGCGCCACGCCAGGCTTTCGTGGTCCACGGCGAGCCCGATGCCTCCGACACCCTTCGCCTGCGCATCAAGGACGAACTGGGCTGGCACGTGCGCGTGCCGCAGCACGGCGAACGCGTGAACCTGTGACGCTTGCCGTCCCGCAGGAGGTGCTGGGCTTCTCGGTCGCGCTGGGCGCGGGGCTGCTGATCGGCCTGGAGCGTGAGCGCCGCAAGGGCCGCGGCGCCGCGCGCAGCGCCGCCGGCATCCGCAGCTTCACGCTGGCGGCGCTGGGGGGTGCGCTGGCGCAGTCGCTGGAACAACCCGCGCTGGTGGCGCTGGGCGCGCTCGTGATCGTGGTGCTCACAGGCATGGCGTACTGGCGCAGCCCCCGCACGGACCCCGGCCTGACCACCGAACTCGCGCTCTTCGTCACCTACCTGATCGGTGTGCTGGCGATGCAGCAGCCTCCGCTGGGCGCCGGTGCGGGCGCCGTCGTGGCCGCGCTGCTCGCCGCGCGCGAGAAGCTGCATCGCTTCGCGACGCGCCTGCTGACCGAAGGCGAATTGCACGACGCTCTGCTGCTCGCGGCGCTGGTGCTGGTGGTGCTGCCGCTCACGCCCGCCACGCCCGTGGCCTGGCTCGGCGGCCTGGTGCCGCGCACCCTGGTGCTGCTGAGCGCGCTGATCCTGCTGCTGCAGGCGGCCGGGCACGTGGCAGGCCGCCTGGCCGGGCCGCGCGCCGGGCTGGCGCTCGCGGGTCTGTTCTCGGGCTTTGTATCGAGCACGGCCACGGTGGCCTCGATGGGCGCGCGCGCCCGCGCGGCGCCCGCGCAGGCCGCGGCCTGCGAGGCCGGGGCGATGCTGTCCACGGCCGCGACCTGGCTGCAGGTGCTGGTGATGACGTTCGCCGTGTCGCCGGGGCTTGCGAGCCGGGTGCTGCCGGCCGCACTGGCGGGCGCCGCCGTGGCCGCACTCACCGGGCTGTGGCGGGTGCGCGGCGCGGCACCAACCGCCGCGGAGAAGCCGGACCCGTCGCGCGGCCCCCTGCGCCTGCGCGAGGCAGCCCTGGTCAGCGCAATGCTGAGCGCAGTGGCCCTGGGCGTGGGCTACGCGCAGCGAACCTTCGGCGATGCCGGCGTGCTGGCCGGAACGGCGCTGGGCGCGGTGGTCGATGCGCATGCCGCCGCGGCCACCCTGGCCAGCCTGCACGCGGCCGGGAGCATCGAGCCGGAACTGGCGCTGACAGGCATCCTGGTGGCCATAGGCACCAACAGCGTGTCGCGCACGTTCACGGCCGCCGTGGCCGGCGGCGCGACCTACGCAATGCGGATCGGGTTCTCGCTGCTGCTGTCCGGCGCCGCGGCGGCCGCAGCCGTGGCCCTGGCCCTCAGTTGAACTCGCGTTCGCGCAGCCACTTCGTCGCAACCCACTTCGTGCCCTCCACCACCGGGGCGCCACCGTGCAGCGTGCGGGTGGAGATCTGCGGTTTGTCGTAGCTGAAGAACACGGCATTGCCCTTGAAGGCCGCCACCTCGAGTGCGACATCGGGGAAGGTGGTCGAGCCGCCGCGCGCGGGCGTGTTGAGGTACATCACCAGCGTGCCCACGCGCTGGCCGCCGCGGCGCAGCACGGCGTCGGTGCCGCTGTGGGCCGGGTCGAAGTAGTCATGGTGCGGCTTGTACTCGGCACCCGGCCGGTAGTGCAGCACCTGCAGGCCCTCGCCCCACTTCACCGGCCAGTTCAGCAGCGTGGCGATGCGGTTCTCGATGCGCTGGATCAGCGGGGATTCACCGCGCAGGAAGAACATGCCGTCGCTGGTGCGCGCGGAGTTGACCTCGCTCCCGCCGGTGGCGTTGACGACGGTCTCGGAGCGCGCCAGGCGCGGCCTGGCTTCCTCGATCAGGGCGTCGCATTCCTCGTCGGTCAGCAGGCCGCCGAACAGCACCACGCGAGGGTGCTTCATCGTCATCAGCACGCGCACAGGGTGGCCGTCGACATCGATCAGGTTCACTCCCTCGGCAAGCGCGGGCTCGGGAACGCGCGTGGCGGGCGCCTGGATGTCCACCGGCAGCTGAGCGCCCGGCTGGACCTCCTTCAGCGCGTAAAGCGCCGCCGGTTCCGACCAGCCGCTGGTGCGCATGGCGGCCACGATGTCGTCCGGGCGGCAACCGGCATCGAGTTGCGACCGCAGCCACTGGCGCAGGTCGTCGGTGATCTGTTGGGCGTAGACACTCATGGGCTCACTCGCTGGCCAGGCGGCGGAAGACCAGCCGATCGGGCGTGGACACCGCCGGGGTGAAAGCATAGCCTTCCTCGGCGAACGCGCGCAATGCGGCCGGGTCGTCCAGGCGGTGCCGGACCGCCCAGCGCGCCATCAGGCCGCGCGCCCGCTTCGCGAAGAAGCTGATGATCTGCCAGCCGCCGGCGCGGCCTTCCTCGAACACGCACTCCACCACGCGCGCCTTCAGGGCCTTGCGGTCGGCAGCGCGGAAGTACTCCTGCGACGCCAGGTTCACCACCACCTTCTGCGGCGCGCCGCGCTGGCGCTGGTTCAGATAGGCGGCGATGGTGTCGCCCCAGAAGCCGTAGAGATCCTTCGCACCGGGCGTGGCCAGCTTCGTGCCCATCTCCAGCCGGTAGGGCTGAAGGCGGTCGAGCGGGCGCAGCGCGCCGTACAGCCCGGACAGGATCACCAGATGATCCTGGGCCCACTGCAGGTCGTCGACCGACAGCGTCTTGGCGTCCAGCCCGCCGTAGACGTCGCCGTCGAAGGCCAGCGCAGCGGGCTTGCTGTTGCGGTCGGTGAAGACCTTGCGCCAGGCGCCGTAGCGCGCCACGTTCAACTGGGCCAGCGGGTCGGACAGCGACATCAGGCTCGCCACCTCGGCCGGCGGCTTGGTCTTGAGCACGTCGATCAGCGCCGCCGCTTCCTTGACGAAGGTGGGTCGCGTGGCCAACGCAGCCACTTCGGGCGGGGTGGGTGTTTCGTAATCCAGGCTCTTGGCGGGGGACAGCAGGTACAGCATCGGGTTCAGTCTTCGGGGGTGTCCGGGAGTTCAGCAGCCTGGCCCATCGCGGCCTGCCAGGTGCGATGCGGAATGTGGCTGGTGAGCCGGCTCAAGGCGCTGTCGATGAGGGACGGGTGCAGCTCGTGGCCCACGTCCTGCGCGATGTCGAGCGTGGCGTCGCCGTGCAGCACCCCGAGGTGCTGCAGCGTGGCGCGGGCCAGCGCGGCCGGGAAGATCGCATCCACGCCGCCGTGCAGCAGGTGGATCGTGGTGAGCCGGGGCGGGGTTTCGGGCAGTCGGGCATAGCGCCCGCCGAAGGCCAGCACGCGGCCGGCCAACCCGTCGTGGCGCTGCACCAGTTCCAGCGCCAGGATCGCCCCCTGCGAGAAGCCGGCGATGCAGGTCGCCTGCGGGCCCACACCCAGGCGCTGCTGGGTTGCAAGCACCCAGTCGTGCAGCGGGCCGAGCGCGGCATCGACCCGGGGCACGCGATTCGAGTCGTCCACTTCGACCGCGGAGAACCACTGCCGCCCGCGGCCGCCGCCGTCCACGGGGTGCGGCGCATCGGGTGCGACGATGGCTGCCTGGGGGAACCGCGCGTGCAGCGCCTCGGCAAGCGCGAGCATGGTGACGCCCGCACCGCCGACGCCGTGCAGCAGGATCAGGAGCTGGGGGGCGGGCTGCTGCTCGGGCAGCCATTCGATGGCCAGATGCATGCCGGCATTGTCGCAGCCTCAGTCGGGAACCGGCCCCAACGTACGCCGCAGGAACGCCTGGGTCTTGGGCCAAGCGTCGGCCATCGCGCGGCCGTCGGCCTCGGGCCGGCCCCCCATCTTCATCGGGCCCGCGTTGAAGGTCGTGGTGGGCGACCAGCCGGGGCCGCTCAGCGCGTGGCCCGCGTCGGGATAGATCAGCGTCACGGTCTCGCGCCCGGCGGCCTGGCGGCTGGCCGCAATGGACTGCGCCATGCCGCCGGAGTCCCAGACCTGATCGTCGCCGCCCGCGATCAGCAGCACCGGCCCGGCGTAGGCCTCCACGGGAATCCGCGCCGCTGCAGCGGCCTGCGGGTGCGCGGCACGCCCGGCATCCTGCGGCCGGCGGATCCGGACCGGCCTGCCGGTTGCGAAGCCCTGCATCTCCTGCGCGAACCCGACATAGGGAACGAAGGGCAGCGGCTGGCCCTGCCAGGAAAACGACGGCTTCTGACCAGCCGGCACGCCGGGGCCCCATCCTTCCCAGACCACGTCGCTCGGAACCACGGCCACGACGGCGCGGATCCAGGGCATCTTCGTGGCGGCGAGCAGCGCGAACTCGGCGCCCTTGGACACGCCCAGCAGGCCGATGCGGGTGGCATCGACCCCCGGCTGCCGCTGCAGCCAGGCCCGGGCCGACTCCAGTCGGTCGACGGGAATTTCCGCGAACGCCGCGGGCAGCTGCGGCAGTTCGGGCGGCGTCGGGCCATTGGCGTCCCAACCGCCCGGCGAGTAATACGGCAGGGCGAGCACCGCATAGCCCATCGACGCCCACAAGCCTGCCGCGCGCCTGACGCTGAGGGAGCCCCCTTCGGAGCCGCCGAGCGCAATGATCACTGGCCGAGGCACGGCGCCAGGCAGGCTGGCCAGCACGGCGCCCGGGAACTCGGGCACCGGGGTCGTGCGGACCTGCCCGGCCTGCCGGTTCAGCGTCAGCGTGGTCACGTCGGCTTCCCTGCCGTCCACGTGCAGGCTCAGGCGCACCTGCTCGTCACCCAGCTCCACCGGTGCCGCATCGCGCGTGGGCGCAGCCGACCAGAACAGGCCCTGCACGTCGGCGCCGGCATAGCTGCCCGATTGCGGCGCAGCCACGGACAGATCGACGCGCCCCTGTGCATCGGCCACGTACCGCGCCTCGGCCTGGTAGATCTGGCGTTGCCCGTACACCTCGCGCACCCCGCGCTGGGTGCGCAACGCCACCACCGCCCCGGGAGCCAGGCCGGACGCCACGATGGCGAGGGGCGTGCCCACCAGCACCGTGGCGGCGGGCTCGACCCGCAGCCGCTGCGCAGCCACCGGTCCGCAGGCCAGTACCAGTGCCAGCGCCAGTGCAAGTAACAGCGCCAGGCAAGTTGGGAGAGATTGCCGAAACATCGAAACACCTCCTTTGAACATGACGCGACTCTAGGGAGGCGCCCGCCGCACATGGCCGGGCACGCGACGGATCGACAACCGGAGCGACGAATGGCCGCGCCGCCGGTAACAGCCTTCGCGACCTGTCGGAGGTCAAGCGTGCATTGGCTCACGCATCGCCGACAGCCCGACGCCCGACGCGGCGCCGCCGGACGGCGCGTGGCCCGCGCTGGGCGCCACGAGGGCGCGCAGGGCGTGAAATTGTTCTCGGCAGGCGCGCACACAAGATCGGCGCAAGGCCATAAGTCAGTCGTCCTCGCGGCTCAAGCGACCCTTTGTACATCTGATGCAACTGGAAGCAGTCTGCGACCACATCTCACTTGGCGGCAACGGCTGCGCCTGCAACATCGACCCCGAACTAGATGGGACTGGAGTCAGGCATGCAGTTGTCATTGCCGCTGTGGCGGCCGCAGATCGCGCCTCGTGCGCCCGCGCGCCCCGCATCGCTGGCGCGGACTGCCGCCGGCGGCTGGTTCAGCCGCGACGAAGCCATCATGGGCACGGCCATCCACGTCGAACTCTGGGCCGACCGGCCGGCCGACGGCGAAGCCGCCGTGCTGGCGGTGCTCTCCGAGATGCACCGGATCGACCGTGCCTTCAGCCCCCACAAGCCCGACTCGGAACTCTCTCGCCTGAACCGCGCCGCGGCCGCTGCGCCGTTCCCAGTCAGCGACGAGATGTACCGCCTTCTCGACCTGGCCCGAGGATTCTCGGAACGCAGCCAAGGCGCCTTCGACATCAGCTTCGCTGCGGTCGGCCGGCTGTACGACTACCGCCACGGCGTCGCCCCGGACGACGCCGCCCTTGCCGCCGCGCGGTCGCTGGTCGACTGGCGCGGCATCCAGCTGGACCCGCAGGCGCGCAGCGTGCGCTTCGCCCGCGACGGCATGTGCATCGACCTGGGCGGTTTCGCCAAGGGCCACGCGGTCGATTGCGCGGCGCTGCGCCTGCAGGCGATGGGCATCCGCCATGCGTACGTCAGCGCCGGCGGCGACAGCCGCGTCATCGGCGACCGCCGAGGCCGCCCCTGGAGCGTGGCCATCCGCCACCCGCGCAACGCGGCCGAGGTCGTGGCCGTGCTGCCGCTGGAGGACGTGGCTGTGTCCACCTCCGGCGACTACGAGCGCTACTTCGAGCGCGCCGGCGTGCGCCACCACCATCTGCTGGATCCGACCACCGGCCGCAGCCCAGCGCACGTGCACAGCGTGAGCATCGTCGCCGACGACGGGCTCACCAGCGAAGCGCTTTCCAAGACCGTGTTCGTGCTCGGCGTCGAGCGCGGCCTGGCCATCGTCGAGCAGACGCCCGGCGCCGACGCGGTGGTCGTCGATGCCAGCGGACGCCTGCATTTCACATCCGGCTTGCTGCCGCACTAGGAGTTCCTCATGCGACACCTCAAGAAGGCCGCCGCCGGCGGTCTGGGCGCAGCCTTGCTCGCACTCCTGGCCGGTTGCCAGGGCAGCAGCGACAGCGCCGGGTCGGTCACCGTACAGGGCGACGTGCCCATCGTCTACGCCAAGCGCGTGAACACGCTGGGACTGGCACCCACCAACGGCACCCCGGGCGCGCCCGGCGGCGACCTGATGCTGCGCGAGAAATCGAGCCCCAGCGCGCCGGAGCACAACCTCACGGCCGCCATCACGCAGGGCCAGGGCGACGCCTCGGACCCCGAGGTCTCGTACGACGGCAAGAAGGTGGTCTTCGCGCTGCGCTGCCCGACCAGCAACACCTCGCAGGTGAACGGCGTGCCGGCCTGCACCGGACGCTGGAACCTGTGGGAATACGACATGACGGTCGGCGGCCTGACGAAGGGCAGCCTGCGCCGGATCACCGCGTCCACCCAGCACGACGACGTGGACCCGGCCTACCTGCCGGCAGGCCGCGGATTCGTGTTTGCGTCGAACCGCCAGACCAAGTCCTCGCAGAAGCAGGCCCTGGGCCGCTCGTACTTCGCGCTCGACGAGTACGAGCGCGAGCGCGTGCTGAACCTGCACACCGCGGCCGCAGACGGCAGCGGCGTCACGCAGATCACCTTCAACCAGAGCCACGACCGCAACCCCGTGCTGCGCGCCAACGGCGACATCATGTTCTCGCGCTGGGAGCACGTGGCGGACCGCAACCGCTTCGCGATCTTCCGCGCCAAGCCCGATGGCACCGACCTCTTCGTGCTGTACGGCGCCCAGAGCCCCGGCAACAGCTTCCTGCACCCGCGCGAGATGGACCCGGCCGGCCCGTACAAGGGCTATCTGGCCTCGTCCTTGATGCCGCTGTCGGGCTCGCAGGAGGGCGGCGCGCTGATGTTCATCGACGCCGCCAACTACTCCGAGCAGAACACGCCGGCCAATCGCACCGTGCCGGCATCCGGCGGCCAGCGCGAGGCCACGGCCGAGGCCCTTTCGATGGACCGCGGCCTGTCGCTGAACGGACGCGCCACCTCGCCCTACCCGCTGTGGGACGGCAGCAACCGTGTGCTGGTGGCCTGGCACCCTTGCGAAGTGCGGCGCGGCACCGATGTCGTGCCCTGCAGCACGCTGACACCCGCCGAGGTGGAGCGACTGTCGGACCGCAACCGCACCGAAGCCGCCGTGGCGTCCGACACCCTGCAGGCCAACGTGCCCGCCTCGTACGCGATCTACATGTTCGACCCCGGCCCGCAGACCTGGCTGATCGTGGCCGCGCCGCCGCCGGGCTTCATGTACACCGACCCGGTGCCGCTGCAGGCGCGCGCCGAGCCGAACGCCAGCGAGCCGACCAACGTGGACCCGTCGCTCGCTGAGCAGGACATGGCACTCATCGAGGTGCGCAGCGTGTACGACACCGACGGCCTGCGCCGCATGGGTGAGCCCATGCTGACCGCGGCCGATCTCGCGGCCGGCTGCACCACGGGCATCGCCACCACCGCGCCCGAGGAACCCGGCGACACGCGCGCCTTCGTCGCCGACCTGCGCCGCATGAAGGACCCGGCCGACCCGGCCTACCACTGCGCCCCGGCGCGCTTCATCCGTGCCGTGCGCGCGGTGGCGCCGCCCTCCTCCACCATGGGGCTGCGGCAGGCCATCGGCGAGACCAACTTCGAGCAGCAGCAGATCCTCGGCTACGGCGTGGTCGAGCCCGACGGCAGCTTCAAGCTCCAGGTGCCGGCCGACATTCCGCTGGCGCTGCAGGTGGTGGACGCCGAGGGCCGCGCCTTCCAGACGCACACCAACTGGATCCAGGTCCGCCCGGGCGAGCGCCGCACCTGCGACGGCTGCCACAGCCCGCGCCGCGGCGCCGCACTGAATTCGGGCGCAAGCGTCAACACGCTGCCGGCCGCGCTGAAGACGACGCTGTCGTCGCAGCATCAGCAGGGCGAGACCATGGCCTCGCTGCGCACGCGGCTCGAAGCCTCGCTGCTGACCTTGCAGGGCGACCCGGTCTACGCCGACCCCTGGGCCGACACCACCCGCAGCGGCGTCACCGCCCGGGCCGCGATCTCCCTGAAGTACCGCGGCAACCCGAACCCCGCCGACGACCTGGCCACGGCCGTGCCGGTGAACGGCGTCATCAACTACCCCGACCACATCCAGCCGCTGTGGACGCGCACGCGCGGCACGAACGGCATCGACACCTGCGTGAGCTGCCATGCCGATGCGGCCAAGCTCGACCTGCGCGGCACCACCGCCGGCACCGGCAGACTGGTGAGCTACGAGGAACTGCTGGTCGGCGACCCGCAGATCGACACCGCCACGGGCCTGCCGGTGACGCGCCTCGTCCAGGGCGTGCCGGAGATCCAGCGCCTGGCCCCGCTGGTCGAAACCAGCTCGGGCGCCTCCAGCACCGCCGGCCAGGCCCGCAAGAGCCGGCTGATGGAGATCCTGTCCGGCCAGACCCTGCTGGCGGGCTCGGATGCGCGCACGGCGCACCCCGCACCGCCCGTCACCGCGCCCGACCACGCCCGGCTGCTGAACCGCGCCGAGAAGCGCCTGCTCGCCGAGTGGATGGACCTGGGCGGCCAGTACTACAACGACCCCTTCGCACCGGGCGGCGGCGTGCGCGGGGTGACGGCGCTCAGCGAAGCCAGCTTCACGAGCGAGGTCTACCCCATCCTTCGCAGCACCTGCATGGGCGCCTGCCACCAGGCCACGGGCACCAACTCGGGCGCGTCGTTCCGTGGCAACCGGCTCGTCTACACCGGCGACCCCGAAGGCGACTACAACGTGACGCTGACGATGATCACCGACACCTGCAACCCGGCGTCCAACCGCCTGCTGCAGATGCCGTCCACCGTGCCCCACCCGGCCGGCGCGGTGACCCAGACCCAGGCGGTCCTGCCGGTCGGCAGCCCGGCCCACACCACGCTGGTGAGCTGGATCGCCCGAGGATGCCCGACGCCATGAGCCTTCGCCAGATCTCGTTGAAGCCGGCCGGCGGCCGGGTGGGCCTTCTCGCCGCAGTGGCGGTCCTGGCCAGTACGCTGGCCGGCTGCGGCGGCGGCAATCCGCTGGACAACCCGACCGATGTGGCCAACCCCCCGGCCACAGGCACGCGCAAGCTGTCCTTCGCCTACTTCCAGCGCTGCGTGCAGCCCATCCTGGTGGCACAGCTGCCGGTCACCATCAACGGCGCCACCACACTCAACAGCTGCGCCAGCGCCGGCTGCCACGACGACACCAGCGGCACTGGCGGCGCACTGCGCGTGCGCGGCGGCGCTGTCGCGGTGGATCTGGCCGCCACGCCCGAGGCCATCCGCGCGAGCGACATGTACCGCAACTTCTACTCGTCGCAGGGCGAGGTGGTGTTCGGCAATGCGCTCGCGAGCCGCCTCGTCGCCAAGCCGCTGGTGCTGAACGTGCTGCACGGCGGCGGCATCGTCTTCGACAGCGTCGAGGACCCAAACGTGAAGATCATGCGCTACTGGATCGAACACCCCATGCCCGAGGGCCAGGACGAGTTCAGCACCGCCGGCAACGCTCTCTTCACCCCGCCCGACGCCGCCACCGGCGCGTGCAATGTCGAGTAGGCGCATGCGGCAACTCTTCCTGATCCTCGCACTGCTGCTGACGGTGCCCGCATGGGCCCAGGACGCGCCCGCCACCGAGCGCCTGCAGATCGCGGCGCCCTACATCGAGTTGCGTACCGGCCCCGGCCGCGGCTACCCGGTGTTCTTCGTCGCCGAGAAGCAGCAGTGGGTCACCATCGAGCTGCGCCGCACCGACTGGTACCGCGTGCGCGCCGAAGGCGGACAGACGGGCTGGGTGCAGCGCAGCCAGCTCGAGACCACGCTCACCGAGGCCGGAACGGCGAAGACCTTCCGCGACGTGCTGGTCGACGACTATCTCGCCCGGCGCCTCGAACTGGGCGCCAGCTGGGGCCGGTTCGAGCGCGAGCCGATGCTCAAGATCTGGACCGCGTACCGGCTATCGGACACGCTGGCCATCGAGGCCACGCTCGGGCAGGTACAGGGTCTGTACTCGGGCACCAGCTTCTGGCAGGTGGGGCTCAGCAGCGAGCCCTGGTCCGACCAGCGCTTCTCGCCGTTTTTCGGCATCGGCGTCGGCCGCTTCAGCAACGCGCCCAACCTGAGCCTGGTGGGCGCCACGCCCACCGACGCCAACCAGGCGCAGGTGTCGCTGGGCCTGCGCTGGTACTTCACGCGCCGCTTCGTCGGCCGCATCGACTACACGCGCACCACCGCATTCCTGGACGACGAGCGCAACGGCGAATACCGCTCGCTCACGGCCGGCCTGTCCTTCTTCTTCTGAGCGATGCCCACCATGTCACCACGCCTGATCGCACTCCCGCTGCTGTTCACCGCCGGCCTGGCCCTGGCCCAGACGTCCACCCGGCCGGCCGACGAATCGCCCGTGGTCCCGCAGGTGGATCGGCGCGACCTGCGACTGCCGAAGTTCCCCTCGCGGGATTTCGAGGTCGGTGCATTCGTGGGCACCTTCGCCACCGAGAACTTCGGCGCCAGCGCCGTATACGGGCTGCGCGTGGGCTACCACATCACCGAGGACTGGTTCGTCGAAGGCAGCTTCGGCAGCACGAAGGTCAGCGACGCATCGTTCCGCAAGATCCTGCCGGGCGGCATCTTCACGAGCGAGAAGGAAAAGCTGAGCTACTACAACCTGTCGGCGGGCTACAACCTGCTGCCGGGCGAGGTGTTCCTTGGCAACCGGCAGGCGCGGCCGACTTCCATCTACGTGCTGGGCGGCGTGGGCAGCACCGACTTCGCCGGGCAGAAGCGCCAGACCTTCAACCTCGGCTTCGGCTGGCGGATCCTGCTGGGCGAACGCGGCACGCTGCGCGTGGACCTGCGCGACCACATCTTCTCGCTGGATCTTCTCGGTGAGTCGCAGAGCACGCAGAACCTCGAGGCCACGGTCGGCTTCAGCTGGCTGTTCTGAGGGCCGACGCACCCATGAAGACCTTCATCGCCCTGGCCGCCGCGATCCTGCTGAACGCCCTCGTGCCGCAGGCGCAGGCCGCCAACCCCGCCCCCGACTTCACGCTCAAGACGCTGGGCGGCCCCAACCTGCGCCTGAACGAACAGCGCGGGCAGGTCGTGCTGCTGAACTTCTGGGCCACCTGGTGCGCGCCCTGCAAGCAGGAAATGCCGCACCTGAACCGACTGCACGACAAGTACCGAGACGCCGGCTTCCTGCTGCTGGGCATCAATGTCGACGACGACCCGGCCAAGGCCGCGGCGGACGCCGCGAAGCTGGGGATCAAGTTCCCGGTTCTGCTGGACGGCGCCAAGTCCGTGAGCAAGCTCTATGGCCTGGACGCCATGCCCACCACCGTGGTGATCGACCGCGACGGCCGCGTGCGCCACGTGCACCAGGGCTACCGCAACGGGCTGGAGGCCGTGTACGACCAGCAGATCCGCGCGCTGGTGAAGGAATGAAGGCCGTGCCCGCATTCGCCCCCTCCCCGGCCGCCGTCAAGGCGCCCGCGCAAACGCCTGCGCATATGCGCACGCACAAGCACAAGCAGACGCTGTCGATCGCGCTCTCGCTCGCCGCCGCCGCGCTGCTCCAGGGCTGCGCGGTGCAGCCCTGGGTGAAGCCCTACGAGCGCGGTCGCCTGGCCGAGCCCGAGATGCAGTGGTCGCGCCAGGGCCTGATCGACAAGCACCGCGAGCACGTGCACGTGGTGCGCGAGGCCGCGCGCGGCGCCACCGGTGTGCAGGGAGGCGGCTGTGGCTGCAACTGACTGGCGCCGGCGCCTGCTGGCTTTCTTCGGCGGCCTGCTGGGCGCAGCACCCGCCCTCGCGGCGGACGTGCCTGCCGACCGCGCCGAAGCGATGTTCCATGTCTACGACGGCGGCGGCGTGAAGGCCACCGGGCCCGCGCTGCTGGTGCGCAAGCGCCTGTCGGACCGCGTCTCGGCCTCGGGCTCGTACTACATCGACGCCGTCAGCAATGCTTCGATCGACGTCGTCACCACCGCCAGCCCGTTCAAGGAAACGCGCACCGAATACGGCCTGGGCGTGGACTGGGCCGTGCGCGATTCGCTGCTGAGCCTGTCGGCCAGCCGCAGCAGCGAGCCCGACTACACCGCCAACAGCGTGGGCCTGGACATCGCGCAGGACGTGTTCGGCGGCATGACGACCATCAGCATCGGCTTCTCGCGCGGCAGCGACGAAGTCCTCAAGTCCACCGACACCGCATTCGCCGAGACAGCGCTCCACTGGCAGTACCGCGTCGGCGTGACGCAGATCCTGTCGCCGCGCTGGCTGATGAGCGCCAACCTCGAGGCCGTGGCCGACGAAGGCTACCTGGGCAGCCCCTACCGCGCCGCGCGGGTGTTCGGGGCGACCGTGCCCGAGCGCCTGCCGGGCACGCGCAGCAGCCGCGCGCTGAAGCTGCGCGCCCTGGGCGCCGTGGGCGACACCGGCTCGGTGCGCGGTGAGCTTCGCTACTACTGGGACACCTGGGGCCTGAAGGCCAGCACGCTGGAGATCGGCGGCTCGCGCCGCTGGGGCGACCCGGCGCAGGGCAGCTGGCTGTTCGACGGCGCGGTGCGCGCGCACACCCAGAACTCCGCGCTGTTCTACCGCGACAACGCCACCGTGGAGACCACCTACCTCACGCGAAACCGCCAGCTGAGCGCCTTCCGCAGCACCGGCCTCATCGGCAAGGCCACCCGCGTGCTGCCGGCGCGCTGGGGCGGCGCCGAGTGGCAGTTCACCGGCGCCTACGAATTCAAGCGCTTCGCCTTCAGCGACTTTACCGATCTCCGCACCGGAGGGGCCTATGCCCACAACGCCCATGTCTTCCAGATCCACCTGTCGGCGAACTACTGAACGGGCGGCGTTGGCTGCCACGTTGCTGGCCGTGACGCTGGCCTGCGGCAGCGCGTTCGCGCAGGCTGCAGCTTCGGCCGCGCCTGCGGCGGCGGCATCGATGCCTGCATCGACGACTGCAACGGCATCGGCACCCGCCGCAACGCTGGACACGCGCATCCAGGACCTGAAGTCCGAGGTCATCCGCCTGAATCGCGACCTGCTGGTGCTGGAGGAGGAACTGCTCTTCCCCGCCAACACGCAGGTGGCGGTCTTCGTTTCGATGGACGTGGGCAAGCTGTTCGAGCTGGAGTCGGTGCAGATCAAGCTGAACGACCAGGTCATCGCCACGCACCTGTACACACCGCGTGAAGTGCAGGCCCTGCACCGCGGCGGCGTGCAGCGGCTGCACGTGGGCAACCTGCGCGCGGGAGAGCACCAGCTGGTGGCCTTGTTCACCGGCCGCGGCCCGCACGAGCGCGACTACAAGCGCGGCGCCACGCTGAAGTTCGACAAGGGCACCGAAGCCCGCTACATCGAACTGCGCATTCGCGACGAGAAGGCGAAGCTGCAGCCCGAGTTCGAGGTCAAGGTCTGGCAGTGAAGAACTGGGCCCTCGTCATCGCGTTGTGCTGCAGCACGGCCTCGGCCGCCGAGGTGGCCGCCCCGCACTGGGGCGATGCGCTCTTTCACGTCTACCAGGGCCGCAACTTCGCGGGCCTGACAACGCTGATGGCCTCGCAGCAGTTCCAGCGCCTGGGCCCGCATGCGGATGAAGCCGAGGCCACTCGCGGCGGCCTTCTGCTGGCCTACGGACTGCACCGCGAGGCCGAGTCGGTGTTCACCGCGCTGGCCGAACGCGGCGTCACGCCGGCGCTGCGCGACCGGGCCTGGTTCTACCTCGCCAGGATCCGCTGGCAGCGAGGCCTGCCCGGCCCCGCCGACGAGGCGCTGTCCCGCGTGGGCGGCGCCCTGCCCGCCGACCTGCAGGAAGAACGGACTCTGCTCGGCGCGCAGCTGCGGCTGGCGCTGGGCGACCCAGGCGGCGCGGCACGTCTGCTGCAAGGCCTGGCCGACCAGGCCGAAGGCACGCCCTATGCCCGCTTCAACCTCGGCGTGGCCCTGCTGAAGGGCAACGACGCCCCGGCCGGCCGGGCCTGGCTGGAAGGCCTGGGCGCGATGAAGGTCGAGACACCGAACCCCGAGGAGCGCCGCGCCCTGCGCGACAAGGCCAACCTGGCGCTGGGCTTCGATGCGCTGCAGGGCAACCGCGCCGACGCGGCCCGCGCCAGCCTGCAGCGCGTGCGCCTGAACGGACCCTACGCCAACCAGGCACTGCTCGGTTTCGGCTGGGCCGCCGCCGCGCAGAAGCAGCCGCGAGACGCACTGGTTCCCTGGCAGGAATTGCTCACCCGGGACGCGAGCGACCCCGCCGTGCTCGAGGCCCGCCTCGCCGTGCCTTGGGCCTTGGCCGAACTGAAGGCCGACGCCGCCGCCATCGGCGGCTACGAGCGGGCCGTTCAAGCCTTCGACGCCGAGCACCGCGCGCTGGCACAGACCATCTCGGCGCTGGAGACCGGCGCGCTGGTGGAAGCCCTCCTGGAACGCAACCCGGGCGCGGATCTGGGCTGGCTGTGGCAGGTGAAGGCGCTGCCCGAGCTGCCGCACCCCGCGCACCTGACCCCGCTGATGGCCACGCACGGCTTTCAGGAAGCGCTGAAGGACCAGCGCGACTTGCGGTTCCTGCAATCGAACCTCACGCGCTGGGCCGGCGACCTGCAGGTCTTCGACACCATGCTCGCCGCTCGCCGTGCGCGCTTCGCCGCCAATCTGCCGGCGGCGCAGCAGCAGACGCACCGGGTGCAGCGCGAGAAGCTGAACGCAGAAGCCGCCGCGCTCGCGGCCGCCCTGCCGCAGGCCGACGGCGCAGCGCTGGCGGACGCGCGCGAGCGCGCCGCTCTGGAGCGCCTGTCTCGCGTGCGCGCCGCCCTCTCCGCCCGACCCGGCGACGAAGCCAGCGCCGCACTGCGCGAGCGCCTGCGCCGTGTGGCAGGCGCCCTGGAGTGGCAGCTCGACCAGACCCAGCCCGCCAGGCAATGGGAGGCACGGAAGAACCTGCGCACGCTGGACGCACAACTCGCCGACGCCGCGCGCCGCGACGCCGCCCTGCAGGCCGCGCAGCGCGACGAACCGGCTCGCTTCGAAGGGTTCGCCCACCGGATCGACGCCCTGCGCAGCCGGGTGGCGGGCCTGCTACCGCAGGCCGCCGCGCTGCGCCAGGAGCAGCAGCAGTCTGTCCAGGCCGCCGCGGTGCAGGTGCTGCGCGAACAGCAGGCCCGGCTGGCCGAATACACCACGCAGGCGCGCTTCGCGCTGGCGCAACTGCAGGACCGGGCCACGCTGGCCCAACGAGGCGACACCGATGCGCCACGCTGACACCCGCACGGCGCAGGCTGTCACCGCAGCGCGTACCGCGCTGATGGTCACCCCAGCGCGCACCGCGCTGGCCTTGGCCGCAGCGCTGCTGATGTCCGCCTGCGGCAGCCGCCAGCCCACCGTGCCCGACGACGAACCCACGCTGGCCAGCCTGAAGGCCCGCCAGCCCGCCATCGAGACCCGAAAGCTCGATGCCGTGCCCCCCGCGCAGGCCATGGCTGCGTGGCAGGCATTCCTGGCCAGCCCCAGCGTCGGCCCGCGCGCGCCGGAGCGCGTCGAGGCCGAACGCCGCCTGGCCGATCTGGAGATGGACCGCGCCGATGCCGTCAGCGCCGATAGCGGCCGCCCGCCCGACCTGCGCGCCGCCATCCAGCGCTACACCACCTTCCTGCAGCAGCACCCGCAGGCGCCGGCCCAGGACGGCGTGCTGTATCAGCTGGCCCGTGCCCAGGACCTGAACGGCGAGCCCGCCGCCGCACTCGCCACGCTGGACCGGCTTGTGGCCGCGCACCCCGGCACCGCCGTGCGCGACGAAGCCGAATTCCGGCGCGGCGAGCTGCTCTTCACGGCAGGAAAGCATGCCGACGCCGAGCGGGCCTTCGGTGTGGTTCTGCAGACGAAACCGGAGAGCCTGTACCACGAGCGCTCGCTGTACATGCAAGGCTGGGCACGATTCAAGCAGGCGAAGCTGGACGAGGCACTGCAGTCCTTCTTCGCGGTGCTCGACCGCAAACTGGCCGCGACCGAGCCGGGCGCCGTTCCGGCCCTGAGCCGCGCCGACCGCGAACTGGTGGCCGACAGCTTCCGCGTGGTGAGCCTGTCGCTGCAGAACCTGCAGGGCGCAGCGAGCATTCCGCCGCTGATGAACAGCCCGGGGCGCGAAGCCTACGAGCCGCAGGTCCACCGCGAACTGGCCGAGCTCTACCTGAAGCAGGAACGCGTCAAGGATGCCGCGGACACGCTGGCCGCCTTCGCGGCGCGGCGCCCGCTTCACGCCCAGGCGCCGGTGCTGCTGTCGCGCGTGATCGGCATCCACGAGACGGCGGGCTTCGGCACGCTGGCGCTGCAGTCGAAGGAGGACTTCGTCACCCGCTACGGCGCGCGCAGTGAATTCCGCCAGGCCAACCCGCAAGGCTGGGAGCAGGCGCAGCCGCTGGTGAAGGCCCACCTGGCCGAGCTGGCCCGGCACCACCACGCGCTGGCGCAGAAGAGCCGCTCCGATGCCGATGTCGGCAACGCCATCCGCTGGTACCGCGAGGCCGTGGATTCCTTCCCCGACGCCCCCGAAGCCGCGGAAAGCCGCTTCCTGCTGGCCGAGCTTCTGTTCGAGAACCAGCGCTGGGCCGAGGCCGCGGCCGAGTACGAGCGCGTGGCCTATGCGCCCAAGCCGAATCCCCGCAGTGCCGAAGCCGGCTACGCGGTGCTGCTGGCCCACGCCAGGCAGGCGCCCACGGCCACCGACGCTGCGGCCTGGAAACGCCAGGGCGTGGAGCGTTCGCTGCGCTTCGTCGAGCGCTTCCCGGCCGACCCGCGCGCAGCCGCCGTGCTGACCGACGCCACCGACCAGCGCTTCGCGCTCGGCGACACGCCGGGCGCGGTGGAACTCGCGCGCCGGGTTCTGGCGCTGCGGCCCGAGGCCGCGCCCGACCAGCGGCGCGTGGCCTGGACGGTGCTGGCCCACTCCGCATTCGACGCCGGCCGCTTTGCCGACGCCGAGGCCGCCTATGGCGAGGTACTGGCGCTCGCGCCGGGCCAGGCCGCCATCGCCGACCGCCTGGCCGCCAGCATCTACAAGCAGGGCGAGGCCGACCGGTCCGCGGGCCGTACACAGGCCGCGCTGGCCCACTTCGACCGTGTTCCGGCCGGCAGCGCGCGCGCCACCGCCGAGATCGATGCCGCCGCCGCACGCGTCTCGCTCGGCGACTGGGCAGGCGCCGCCGCGGCGCTGGAAGAGTTCCGCCGTCGCCACCCGTCGCACCCGCTGGCTGCGGACGTGCCGGCCAGGCTGGCTGCCGCGTACCTGGAGCTCAGGCAATGGGATCGCGCCGCCGTGGAGCTCGACCGCGTGGCCGACACGCTGGCCGACCCGGAGGCCGCGCGCGACGCCCGCTGGCAGGCCGCCGAACTGCAGGCCCGCGCGGGCGACCGCGCTGCCGAGAAACGCGCACTGGAGCGCTACCTGGCGCGCCACCCGGCGCCTCTGGCGCCCGCCGTCGAAGCGCGGCACCGCCTGGCCGGGATGGCCCGTGCCGCAGGCGACCGCCGGGCCGAGCTGGCCTGGACGCGCGCGCTGATGGAGGCCGACAGCAGCGGCGGGGACGCGCGCACGCCGCGCACCATGACCCTCGGGGCACTGGCGCTGCTGGAGTTGTCGCAGCCCCAGCTGGAGGCCTACCGCCAGGTGGCGTTGAAGGAGCCGCTGAAGCGCCAGCTCAAGCTCAAGCAGACCCAGCTCGAGCAATCGCTGGCGGTGCTGCAGAAGGTGGCCGACTACGGCGTGCCGGAAGCACTGACCGCCGCCTCCTTCCACAGCGCCGAGCTGTACCGGGACTTCGGCCGCGCACTGATGGCATCCGAGCGCCCGCGCGGCCTGAAGAAGGCCGAGCGCGAGCAGTATGACGTGCTGCTCGAGGAGCAGGCGTTCCCGTTCGAGGAGAAGGCCATCGCCCTGCACGAAGCCAACGCGCGCCGTGCCGTCGAAATGCCGCACGACGCCTGGACACGGCGCAGCGTGCAGGCCCTGGGCCAGCTCGTTCCGGCCCGCTGGGCCAAGGCCGCCGCGGAGATGAAGCCATGAAGAAGCCGAATGCACTGCTGTTGCTGGCTGCGTGCCTGGCAATCGGCGGCGCCGCCCGCGCGCAGGACCGCGCCGACATCGACCGCACCACCATCACCGGCCAGAAGGAGCTGCCCCGCGTGCTCTACATCGTGCCGTGGAAGAAGCCCGTTCCCGGCGCACTCGCCGCCCGCCCCCGCACCAGCCTGCTCGACGAGGCCCTGGCCCCGATCGACCGGGAAGAGTTCCGTCGTCAGTTGAACTACCGCGCCCAGCTCGCACCCACCCCCACCCCCCAGGAGAAAAGCCCATGAGCGCCCTAGACATCGTCGTGAAGTTCATTCAGGACTCCGGCATGTTCATCTACATCAGCATGCTGATCATGGCGATCGGCCTGTCGATCGCGATCGAACGATTCGTCGTGCTCAGCCGCACGCGCAGCGAGAACCGCAAGCTCTGGGACCAGATGGTCCCGATGCTGCAGAGCGGCCGCTACAAGGACGTGCAGCAGATGGCGGCGGGTTCCGACTCGGCCATCGGCAAGATCGTGCACAACGGCCTGTCGCGCATGCAGAGCGCGCGCCGCCGCGAGGACATCGACGCCGCGATGGAGGAAGGCATGATGGAGATCGTGCCGCGCCTGGAAAAGCGCACGCACTACATCGCCACCTTCGCCAACGTCATCACCCTGGTGGGGCTGCTGGGCACCATCATCGGCCTGATCAAGGGCTTCACGGCCGTGGCCGCGGTGGACCCGGCGAGCAAGGCCGAACTTCTGTCGGCCAGCATCTCCATCGCGATGAACAACACCGCGTTCGCGCTGATGGTGGCCATTCCCTTCCTGCTGATCCATGCGTTCCTGCAGGCACGCACGAGCGAGATCGTCGACGGGCTGGAAGCGGCGAAGATCAGTTTCCTGAACACGGTCCAGCGCCTCGCGGCCGAAGCCGCGCCGGCTGCACGCTGAGCCTGCCATGCGGGTTCGCAGACTTCACAAGAAGGCCGCCGAGCTGGAGGTCACGGCCTTCATCAACCTGATCGTGGTGCTGGTGCCCTTCCTGCTGTCCACGGCCGTGTTCACCAAGCTCTCGGTGCTCGAGCTCACGCTGCCGGCGGCTGCCGCGCAGGGGCTGGAGCAGCTGAAGGCCGAGGATCTGCAGCTGGAGATCGTGCTGCGCCCCGACGCGCTGGAGGTGGGCGACCGCCTGGGCGGGCTGATCCAGCGCATCCCGTCCAACGCCGAGGGCCCGGACACGAAGGCACTGCAGGTGCTGATGCAGGGCATCAAGACGAAGTTTCCGGACGAGGTGCAGGCCAGCGTGCTGGCCGAACCCGACACGCCCTACGACCACATCGTGCGCGTGATGGACGTTTCGCGCTCGGCGCAGTTTCCGGAAGTCGCGGTGGGCGACGCACCGGGGAGAAAGCGATGAGCCCGCGCCGGGCCGCCCCGGGCCGGCTCGCCCCTGCGCGGGGCGGGCACGCCGCGAACCGGGGGGAAATGTCATGACGCCGCTAGAGAAACGCGCCGCGCGCAAGGCGCGCAACCACAGCGGCCTGGACATGAACCTGGTCGCGTTGATCGACATCTTCACGATCCTGCTGTTCTTCCTGCTGTCCAGCGCCACCGAGATGGAAACGCTGGTGATCCCGCGCGCAGTCAAGCTGCCGGAATCCCTGGCCGACACCCTGCCCCGGCCCAGCACCGTGGTGCTCGTCAACGACCGCGAGATCGTCGTCGACGGCCGCACCGTGGCCCGCGTGGCCGACGTGATGGCGGGCGACGCCGAACTGATCGAGCCGCTGCAGGCCGAGCTGATGCAGGTGCGCGCGCGGGCCAACGCCGGCACCAGCGTCACCATCATGGGCGACAAGGACATCCCCTACCGCCTGCTGCGCAAGGTGATGAGCACCTGCGCCCAGGCGCAGTACACGGACGTGGCGTTCGCCGTCCGCACCCGGCTGGAGAAATCCACATGACCGCAGCCGCGCTCTCCTTCCGCCAGGGCGTGCTGCCCTGGGCCGCGGGCACGGACGACGACCGGCGCCTGCACCGCATCCAGCGCTGGGTGATCGGCATCGGGCTGCTGCTGTGCGTGGTGATTCCCTGGCTGCCGGTGAAAGCGCCCGCGCCGCCGCCGACGGCGGAGCCCCCGGTGCGGATGGCGAAGATGCTGCTGCCCCCGCCCGAGCTGCAGCCGGTCAAGCCCGTACCCCCTGCCCCGAAGGCCGAGGCGCCCAAGGCACCCGTGCCGACGGCCCAGGCCGAGAAGCCGCGACCGGCGCCGGCATCGGTGGCCGAGGCGCGCAACCCGGTGCCGGGCAAGCCCCCGGGCGAAGCGCTGGACGCCGCGCGCAAGAAGGCGCAGGGCGTGGGCCTGCTCGCGATGAAGGACCAGCTGCAGCAGCTCTCCGCGGCGCCAGTGGCCGTTCAGCTGGCCGCCGTGAAGCCCGGGCCGGGCATCGGCAGTGGCAGCGGGCCCGGCGTGGGTGCCGGCACCGAGGCCGGCATCCCCACGCGGGCGATGATCACCGCCGCCGCGTCGCGTGGCAGCGGGGGCATCGCCAGCGGCGGCGTCAGCCGCGACACTGGCGGCGGCGGCCTCACCGGCCGCGCTACGACCCTGGTCGAAGGCAGCATCGGCGGCGGTGGCGGCGGCGGGCCGGGCGGTGGCGCCGGCGGCGGCACAGCAGCACGCGGCGACGGCACGGGGTCCGGTGCGGGCGCCGCGGCCGGGGGCGCTCTCAAGCGCGGCGCCAGCGGCAAGGCCTCGCGCTCGATCGAGGAGATCCGGCTCGTCTTCGAGCGCCACAAAGGCGCCATCTACGCGCTCTACAACCGGGCGCTGCGCGACGAACCGGGGCTGCAGGGCAAGGTGGTGCTGGAGCTGCGCATCGCCCCCGGCGGCGAGGTGGCGGACATCCGCGTGCTGTCGAGTGAACTCGGGGCGGCCGACCTGGAGCGCAAGCTGCTCGCCCGCGTGCGGCAGTTCGACTTCGGCGCAAAGGATGTGGACGTGATGGTGGTGTCCTGGCCGGTGGACTTCCTGCCGAGCTGAGAGCGGTCCGGGCTGGGTCGGGGTCGGGGTCGGGGCGCGGGGTGCGGTTGCCGCCGCCCCGTCGCCATCGGCCCGCCCACCGCCCACCGCCCACCGCCCACCGCGCAGAGCGCAGAGCGCCATCCGGGCGAGCAGGGAGAGATCCGGCCAGGTGCTCGTGATAGTTTCCGGGGCGAAATCCACAACGACCGGAGACACCGCCATGACCCTGCACCGCCGCACCGCGCTCGCCGCGCTCATCTCCGCCGCCGCCCTGCCCCTGGCCGGGCCCGCCATGGCGCAGACGGCCTGGCCGACCAAGCCGGTGCGCATCGTCGTGCCCTTCCCGGCCGGCGGCACCACCGACATCCTGGCGCGGGCCCTGGCGCCCGAACTGCAGAAGGCCTTCGGCCAGCCCTTCATCATCGAGAACAAGGGCGGCGCCGGCGGCAACGTGGGCGCGGCCGATGTCGCGAAGTCGCCGGCCGACGGCTACACCCTGCTCATGGGCACCGTGGGCACGCATGCGATCAACGTGTCGCTGTACCCGAAGATGCCCTACGACCACGTGAAGGACTTCGTGCCCGTCACGCTGGTGGCCGGCGTGCCCAACGTGCTGGTGGTGAACCCGGCGCAGGCGCAGAAGTACGGCATCAATTCGGTGGCCGACCTGATCCTGGTGGCGCGTGCCAACCCCGGGCGGCTGAACTTCTCCAGCTCCGGCAACGGCACGTCCATCCATCTGGCCGGCGAGCTGTTCAAGATGCAGACCCGCACCTTCATGGTCCACTTTCCGTACCGCGGCTCGGCCCCGGCGCTGACCGACCTGATCGGCGGCAACATGGACCTGATGTTCGACAACCTGCCCAGCGCCATGCCGCACATCAAGTCGGGCCGCCTCAAGGCGCTGGCCGTGACCAGCGCCACCCGCTCGGCCGCCCTGCCCGACCTGCCCACGCTGGAAGAAGCCGGCGGCACCGCGCTGAAAGGCTACGAGGCGAGTTCGTGGTTCGGCCTGCTGGCCCCCGCCGGCACGCCGATGGACGTGGTGAACCGCGTGCAGCAGGAAACGGCCAAGGCCATGGCCACGCCGGCCCTGAAGGAGCGCCTGCTCGCCCAGGGCGCCATCCCGAGCGGCATGACGAGCACCGAGTTCGTGCGCTTCATCGACGCCGAGACGAAGAAGTGGGCCGCCGTGGTCAAGGCTGCGGGGGCGAAGATCGACTGACCGGCGCCGCTCGGGGCGGAGGCCGAAGCGGCGCCGCCCGCTCAGGGCGTGCCGAACCAGCCCTTCAGCCGCGCCGCCTCGAGGCGGGGCAGCAGGTAGTCCCACAGGGCCGGGCAGCCTTCGCGGATGGGCGGGCCGATGCGCGCCACCACCCGTGCGTGCTCGATGCCGTTCTCGCGCCAGCTCTGGCCCTCGTTGGCCAGGTTCAGCAGCACCGGCATCGCGCGGTCAACGGCGTGGGCGAATCGGGCCTCGGGCGTGGCGGCGTCCTCGAACTCCTGCCACAGCGCCAGGAAGTGCGCGCTCCGCTCGGCGGGCAGGTGGCCGAAGATGCGCTGTACCGCGGCAAGTTCGGCCGCCTTGCGCTCGGGCCAGCCGTGCTCGGCATAGACGATGGTGTCGCCGGTGTCGACCTCGCCCAGGTCGTGCACCAGCAGCAGGCCGACGACCCTGCCCACGTCCACCTCGGGCGCCACCTCCGGCGCCAGGGCGGCGCCCAGCAGCGCGATCTGCCAGCTGTGCTCGGCGGAGTTCTCATAGCGGTCCAGACCCGGCGGGCGGGTCTTGCGCGTCACCGCCTTCAGGCGGTCGATCTCCAGCACGAAATTCACATAGCGCTGCAGCATGGGCGGCCCGACCTCGTCTCGCCAAGCTCAGAGCGTGGCGGCGAGCGCCGCGAGCTGATCGGTGGCGGCACCCCAGCCTTCGTGAAAGCCCATCTTCTCGTGCGCCTCGCGGTCGGCGGCGGACCAATGGCTCACGAGCGCCGTGTAGCGCGTTCCCCCGGTCTCGTCGGCGAACTCGATGGTGCCTGTCATGAAGGGCTTGGCCGAAGGCACCCAGGCCTGCGTGTAGGCGTCGGTGAAGACCAGCCGGCGCCCAGGCACGACCTCGAGATAGACGCCCGCATTGGGGAATTCCTGGCCCTCTGGGCTGCACATGACCACCAGGCTCGCGCCGCCGGGCCGCACGTCGAGTTCGGCGCGGGCCACCGTCCAGGGGCGGGGCGTGAACCACTGCATCAGCAGCGCGGGCTCGGTCCAGGCGCGCCACAGGGCTGCGCGGGGGGCCGGGATGAATCGGCTGAGGTGCAGGTCGTGGCGCTCGGGGGCGGTGCTCATTGGGAGGTCTCCTGACGGGGGGGCGAAAGGCTGGGCGAGAGGCGGGAGGACAGGCGGGGCGAGAGGCGATACAAGCGTGGATACGGACACAGCAATCGAACGGGCAGAAATCTGCCGCTCAGGCCGGCGTCGCCAGCTTCAGCCCGACGATACCGGCCACGATGAGCCCCAGGCTGATCAGCCGGCCCGGGCTGGACGGCTCGCCGAGCAGCACCATGCCGAGGATGGCGGTGCCCACCGCGCCCACGCCCACCCAGACGGCGTAGGCCGTGCCCACCGGCAGGTTCTTCATCGCGATGCCGAGCAGGACGACGCTGGCGGCCATCGCGGCCAGAGTGGCCACGCTCGGCCACAGCCGCGTGAAGCCTTCGGTGTACTTCAGGCCGATGGCCCAGGCCACCTCGAACAGACCCGCCAGGACGAGCAGCAACCAGGACATCGACATCACCTCCGGGCCCGATGTTAGAGCCCCGCGTGCGCGGCTGGCAGGGGTGCTTCGGTGTGGCGTGCGTGCTACCGTTCCGACATGTCCTCGATGCACGACCCGCTTTCCCGCGTGCGGCCGCTGGCCGACTTTCCGGCGCTGTCCAACAGCGCCGCCGAACTGATCGGCACCCCGCAGACGCTGCTGCCGCTGAACCCCTGGGAGGCCGCGGCCGTGGTCGCGCAGATGGGCCTGCTGCATTTCCCGGCGGGCGCGCTGGTGCTGCGCGAGGGCGACGACAGCCGCTCGGAATTCCTGCTGCTGATCCTCGAAGGCGAGATCCAGGTCGACACCGCCGCCAGCGGCGAGCCCGACGTGGTGGCCATCGCGGTGCTGGGCCCGGGCAGCATCATCGGCGAAATGGCCCTGCTCGACGGCGCGCCGCGATCGGCCACCTGCACGGCGGTGGGCCAGGTGCGCGCGGCCGGCCTCTCGCGCCGCGGCCTGGAACTGCTGATCGAGCAGCAGCCGCGCGTGGCGGCCAAGCTGATGATGGGCCTGGCGCAACGCATGGCAGACCGCCTGCGCGGGCTCGGCCAGCAGGTGCAGATGTACGCGCAGATCGCGGCCCGGCTGCAGGCTGAGCTGGACCGCCTGCGCGGCGGCGGCAACGCCGCAAGCACCAGCGCAGGCACCAGCGCAGGCAGCGCCACGAGCAGCGGCGAAAAGCGCTGAGCCTCACCACGCGCGAACTGCTGCACCGCCACGGCACCGCGGGCAGCTGGGGCAACCTGGGCCTGTGGCCGGCGGCCGGCTACGCCGAGGCCTGCGCTGCGCTGGCGGCGCGCGTGGGGCAGGCTGCGGCGCTGGCGCCGGGCCACCGCGTGCTGAGCCTGGCCTGCGGCGCAGGCGACGAGCTGGCCCTGTGGGTCGACACCTTCGGCGCGGCCGAGGCAGCGGGCACGGAACGCGATCCCGAGGCGGCGGCGCTCGCCGGCCGCTTTGTCGGGCCGCGGGTGTCGATGTCCGCGACGCCGCCCGCGGGCCCGTTCGACGCCGTGCTGTGCGTGGACGCCGCCTACCACCTGTCGCCCCGCACCGGCTTCATCGCGCAGGCGTTCGCCGCGCTGCACCCGGGCGGCCGCCTGGCCTTCACGGACCTGGTGCTGGGCGGGCGCGCATCGCCGCTGCTGCAAGGCGCCGCGCGGCTGTGCGGCGTGCCGGCCGGCGATCTGACGGACGTGGCATCACGCCTGGCGCAACTGCGCGTCGCGGGCTTCGACGAGCTTCACGCGGAGCGGCTGGACGAAGCCGTCCTGGGCGGCTTTGCCGCCTTCGCACGGCAGCAGCGCGCGCGCCTCGGCCGCCATGCCTGGGCGCCGGGCTGGCAGCGCGCGGCTGTCACGGCCGCGCTGGTGGCGCCGTGCCGCGCAGCGGGCCTGGGCTACGCGCTGTATTCGGGCCGCAAGCCGGGCTGAGAGCCCGCGGCGCAGCCGCAGCGCGCCAGACTGGTTGCTCTGGCGCATGAGCGCCGAAATGGGCTTGGCAACAGCAGTGCCACGGACTCCTTGCGGGTCATGCACAAGTCGCTGTGACCGGGCCACCTGCACGTCGAAGTCATTGCCTTGGCCGCACAGTGTTTCGATCAGACCAGATGGCCGCGATGCTGACCTTGTTCAGGACCTGCTCCCGGCCTCAACCCGCCCTTGCCAAAGCAGTCGGACTTTCGGGTTGCCACCGCACAGGCACGCGCCGCTGCAGCACATGCATGCCGATGCTCCGGCCGTGCACCACGTTTACAGGCACTGATCTCCCCGAACCCTCGGCTCGCGCATCGCGCGCGCAACCGCTACACCGCCACTCGTTCCCCGTTCCCCGTTCCGCCGACGATCCCTCAGGATCAGCAGCACGATCGTCAAGCCGCTGAAGAACAAGGGCCGATCCTGCGGCACCCCAAGCATGAAGGCGGCACTTCCTCCCACCAGCGACAATGCTGCCGGAATGATCAGCAGCCAGCGCGGGATGCGCGCCAGCGTCAGCAGCTGCACGCCGAAGGTGAAGATCGTCACCGGGCAAGGGGTGATGCCGAACATCGGTTGCGCCGGGTACACATGCCCGGACGACTGGCCAAGCAGCGGATAGATGACCGCCGCGTAGGTCATCAGCACCCAGCCCAGTACCGAGGCGAAGCCCGCAGAGTGCCCAAAGACCAGGCGACGTCTGACCACGCCGGCGATGATGAACAAGCTGCTCTGCACGATGAACAACGCGTCGAAGGCCTACGCTGCCGGGTTGATGCGGGTGAAGAAGAGCCGCGGTAGGCCACGATCTGGGCCGGCCAGACGGCGGTGTTGTAGTCGGCGAAGACGCCGAGGAACTGCTCGCGCGTGAAAGGGAGCATGTCCATCTTCCCGAACATAGAGAACTGAAACGTAACCAGCCCGGAAGTTGGCCGTCGTGATCCTCGTCAATTCACAGTGGCGGAGCGGACGTCGTACTGGTGGCCATGAGCGGAAGTAGGGGCCAGCAGATCGGCGGGCCGGCAAAGGGTAGACCGGTCGCTCGATGAGGAAACGGCCGGCGGCTCCTAGGGGCCGGCTTGCGCCGGTCGGCCGCACGATGTCACCGCCAGATAGCTTACCCTCAACTTGAGCCACCAGATAGCTGACGTCCACGGCTGGCAGTGGCCGACCCCTAGTTGCCGCCCTAGTTGCCTAGATGTCTGCTGGGAAGCAGCCAGCAACGATCCTCCTGGGCAGCGTCTATCAGGCCGGCCGCGGCATTCGCTACGTTGCCGATCATCTATGTATGGCGCCCGGCCTGCCCAAGCACATGCAGCCAGCGCAGTGCCTGCCGGTAACGCCACATCGGCATGGCTGCCCAACACCGCGCTCTGCCTTGAGGTTGCCAGCAGTCGCACCAAGCCTTTTCGACCACCGCTTGCCAAGCACCCATTGCGCTTGCGATTGCGCCGGCTTGGGGGGAAGGCAGAGACGAGCTCTCGCTTGACCAATTCATCGGGAACGCGCAAACTGCAAACAGACCGTTCGGTCGTTTTTGTTCAATCAGGAGCATGTTTGATGGCTAAGTCCCCGTTGTTAGGCAAGTGCCTCATGGCGATTCCGGTCGGCTTGATGCTTCAAGCGCAGTGCGATTCCGCCCAGGCGCAAACACAATCCGCCCCTGCTGCGGCTTCAAGCGACCAGCCGCAGCAAGTCCTCATCACGGCCAACAAGCGCCCAGAGCCGCAGCGAACCGTTGCAGGCACCGTATCGGTCGCACGCGGCGACACGCTGGAGTCCAGCGGCGCACGCGACATGGAAGACGTGCTGCGGCTGATGCCGGGTGTCCAGGTCAACAAGGGTGACCCGGACCAAAGCGTGCCCACCGTGCGCGGCATCGGCACCGTGCTGAGCAGCTCAGGTTTCGGCCTACAGCAGGCCACCACCGGCATCTATGTAGGTGACGTGCCTTGCACCGACCCCGTGGGCTTCGTCGCCACCTGCGACATCGCGCCCTTCGACCTTGACCGTGTCGAGGTGCTGCGCGGACCGCAAGGGGCCTTGTTCGGCTCATCTTCACTGGGTGGCGCAGTTCGCTACGTGTTGGGCAAGCCCGACTTCAAGTCCAGGGCCTTCCAGCTGCAATCCACCCTGGGGGCGGTGGCCGGCGGCGGAACGGACTTCTCCAACCAGGCCATGGCCAACCTGCCCCTGGGGCAGTTGGCCTTGCGCGCAGTCCTGCAGGACCGCCGCGACAGTGGTACGGTGCGCAATACCGGCACGGGCCGCGACCAGGCCAACGCCGCACACATGCGCGGCGGCCGCCTGACGGCGGCATGGCAACCGGTGTCCACGGTGAACGTGGCACTGGTGGCCATGAACCAGAAGACCGACATCGACGACGCATCAGCCGTCGACGACCCGTCCCAGCGCGAGCGCAATACCGCGACGGCCTCTCCGCGCCGATCCGACCTGTCGCTCTACAACTTGACGGTGGACGCCCAACTCGGCGGGATGTTGCTCACGTCCAGTACGGCCATCCTGGACAAGAGGGTGCACAGCCGCCCGGACTGGACCCGCCGCGCGGGTGACATCGGCCCGCTGCTGGGTCTGCCCAGCCTGCCACTGGTCACCGGCACCAACGACTACGACAGCCGGGCACGCTCGCAGGAACTGCGCCTGGCCTCCACGGCGGCGGGCCCCCTGTCGTGGCTGGTGGGCGCGTTTTACCAGCAGACACGGTTCAAGAGCGATTCAGCGTACAGCGCACCCGGCGGGGCCGCCCTATGGGGCGACGCGGTACTGCCCAACGACCTGTACATCACCGAGAAGGTTGACAGCAAAGCCACCGAGAAGGCACTGTTCGCCGATATCGAATGGCGGCTGCATTCCGAGTGGTCACTTTCGGCGGGCGCGCGCAGCTACCGCAACCAAGTTGACTTCTCGGCCGACGCGCGCCTGATCGAAGCGCTACTCGGCGTCGTGACGGTCAACCAGAAAAAGACCGAAGGCGGCACCACGCCGCGTGTCAGCCTCAAGTACAACGCAGGCGGCAACGTGTGGTACGCCACGGCGTCCAAGGGCTACCGGCTCGGCGGTTTCAACCCAGGCACGGGCGCCGAGTACAAGACCGACGCGTTATGGAACTACGAGACTGGCGTGCGCTTGGCGCCGGCCAAGGGGCTGACAGTGGACGCCACGGTGTTCCACATGGACTGGAAGGACGCGCAGGTCAATGCACGCCAGACCGGCCCCGTCCCGCTGAACGGCATCGCCAACGTCGGTAAGGCGAAGGTCGATGGTCTGGAGCTTTCGACGCAGTGGCGGGTCCGCCAGGGCACGGTGCTGGAGGCTTCGCTGGCCCTCACCGGCGCCAAGACAGCAACGGACTTCACCTCGAACAACGGCACCCAGGTGGCCAGCGGTACGCGCATGCCAGGCACGCCGCGGCAGCAGAGCACGATACAGCTGAGTCAGGACTTCAATGGCCCTGCGGATACGGCGGGGCGCTGGAGCCTGATGCATACCCACGTCGGCGGCCGCACGCTGAGCCTGGACAACGGTGGAACAGCGGCCAGCTACAACCTCCTCGACACGCAGGCGTCGTTCGCGGGCAAAGCCTGGGAACTGACCCTGTTTGTTCGCAACATGGCGAACACCAAGGGCATCGTCGGTGGCTCGCCGATATCCAGCTTCGGCGGAGCCCGATACATGGAGTACGTGCTGACACGCCCACGCACCGTGGGTGCCAGCCTGCGGCTGGAGCTTTGACGAAGCCGGCATCGCCCCTCGCCTTTGGGACGACCCCGCGCGAGACCTGATCCACGACAAGTCATGATGCTTCGACTGCTTCTATCCAAGGGCGCGCCAGTTCCAGCCGACGCCATGCAGTTCAAGGCACTGCGGGCGCAGGCCCCCGCCAGTGCGGCCCGTCGGGCCCTGCTGAGCGGCGGGCTGGGTCTTGCGGGCCTGGCGACGCTGCCGGGCTGCGTCGCCCTGACCGCGCGGCGCCTGCCCACATTCGACCCTATCGAACTGCAGG
>CAJAES010000095.1 GCA_903938815.1 uncultured beta proteobacterium | reverse complement strand
GCTGTATGTTGTTAAAGAGCTCGCCAGAACTTCTCAGCTCCAGCGCACTGACCAGTGATCAGCGCAGTCTGCGATTCTGACATGTTTTTCTAAACACTGTCAAGACCGAAGTCTTTTTCTGCCTTCCCCCCAACTTCGCTTCCCGTCTCCGGCCCGCGTCGCTGCGTCTTCAGCAGAGCCTGTGACTATAACTTGTTACTTTCGTACTCGTCAAGCCTCAGGATTCTTCGCTTTTCTTTTCACTCCGCGCAGTCCGTTCGTTTCCGTTCGGGCGCTGCGTTGTTAGCGATCAGCGAAGCCCACGACTCTAGCACAGCGTTTTGCGAGCCCGCAAGCGAAAGGCGGAACTTTCATCAGGCGTCGGCCTGTGGAAGCGGCCAGGCCGTGTCGTACTTGCTCCGCTTCAACACGAAGAAGGTCTTCACGTTGCGCACATTCGCATCCTGCGTGAACAAGGCGGCGACCACCTGGGTCCAGGCAGACATGTCCCTGGCCACGGCCATCAACACCAGATCAGGGCCTGGCGAAACCCTGTAGGCCTGCTGCACCGCTGGATGCGCGATCACCCGCGCCTCGAATGCGTCCACATGCTCCAGACCCTGGCGGTCCAGCGTCACTTCGCAAATCACCTGCAGCACGGGACCCAGCGCCTCCGGCGACAGCAACGCCACCCTGCGCAGGATGAACCCCGCCTCCACCAGGCGGCGAACGCGACGCAGGCAGGTTGCGGCGGACACGTGCACCCGCTCGGCCAGATCCTGATTGGCCACGCCAGCATCCTCCTGCAGGAAAGCCAGGATGCGCAGGTCGGTCGCGTCAAGTGAGAAATTGGTCACGACTTCTGGTTTCACTTTGAAGCCTCAAGGTGGCGTTTTATTTCGTCGCCCAGGGAAGGCGAATTAATCGTGCATTACGTGGCTGGTTTTCGCAACCCTCTGTCACGCCAACCGCCTACCATTTCGGCTTTCCTCAACGGTAGTGAGACCTTCATGTGCGGCATCGTCGGCGCAGTCAGCGCACGCAACATCGTCCCCATCCTCGTGGAAGGGCTGCGTCGCCTGGAATACCGCGGGTATGACTCCTGCGGCGTTGCGGTTCACCAGGGCGGCGAGCTGCGTCGCGCCAGAAGCACCGCCCGCGTGTCGGAGCTTCAGGCGCACGCCGACGCGGACGGCCTGTCCAGCGGAACCGGCATTGCCCATACGCGCTGGGCCACCCATGGCGCGCCGGCCGTGCACAACGCGCATCCGCACTTCTCTTCCGGCCCGGCCGGCCAGGCCAGTTCCGATCGAATCGCACTGGTCCACAACGGAATCATCGAGAACCACGACGAACTGCGCGCCGAACTGAGGGCTCGCGGCTACATCTTCGAGAGCCAGACCGACACCGAGGTCATCGCGCATCTGGTGCACCAGCACTACGACGGCGACCTGCTCGAAGCCGTCCAGCGCGCCCTGCCCCGCCTGCGGGGCGCCTACGCCATCGCCGTGTTCTGCCGCGACGAACCTCATCGCGTGGTCGGCGCCCGCGCCGGCTCGCCGTTGATACTGGGGGTGGGCGACCAGGAGAACTTCCTGGCGTCCGACGCGATGGCGCTGGCAGGCGTCACCGACCGCATCGTCTATCTGGAAGAAGGCGACGTTGTGGATCTGCAGATGGGGCGCGCCTGGGTCAGCGCGCTGCAGCCCGCTGGGGACTGGCGCACCGTCGAGCGGCCCGTGCGGGTGGTGCAGGCGCACAGCGGCGCCGCCGAACTGGGGCCCTACCGCCACTACATGCAGAAGGAGATCTTCGAGCAGCCGCGCGCCATCGCCGACACGCTGGACGGCGTCGGCGGCATCAGCCCGGAACTCTTCGGCGACAACGCCTACCGCGCCTTCAAGGAAATCGACCAGGTTCTGATCCTGGCGTGCGGCACCAGCTACTACGCGGGGTCGGCAGCCCGCTACTGGCTCGAATCGATAGCCGGCATTCCCACCACGGTGGAAGTGGCGAGCGAATACCGCTACCGCACCAGCGTGCCGAACCCGCGCACGCTGGTGGTCACCATCACGCAGAGCGGCGAAACAGCCGACACGCTGGCCGCGCTGAAACATGCGCGCTCGCTCGGCATGCAGCACACGCTGACGATCTGCAACGTGTCCACCAGCGCGATGGTGCGCGAGTGCGCCATGGCCTTCATCACGCGGGCCGGTGTCGAGATCGGCGTGGCGTCCACCAAGGCGTTCACGACCCAGCTCGTCGGCCTGTACCTTCTGACGCTCGCGCTCGCACAGGTGCGCGGCCGGCTCACCGACGAACAGGAAGCCGCGGAGCTGAAGGCCCTGCGCCACCTGCCCCTGGCGCTGCAGGCGGTGCTTGCGCTGGAACCGCAGGTGATCGCGTGGTCGGAAGACTTCGCGCGCAAGGAAAACGCCCTGTTCCTGGGCCGCGGCCTGCACTACCCGATCGCACTGGAAGGCGCGCTCAAGCTCAAGGAGATCAGCTACATCCACGCGGAAGCCTACCCGGCGGGTGAACTCAAGCACGGCCCGCTGGCACTGGTGACGGAGCAGATGCCGGTGGTGACGATCGCGCCGAACGACACGCTGCTGGAAAAGCTCAAGAGCAACATGCAGGAAGTGCGCGCGCGCGGCGGCCAGCTCTTCGTCTTCGCGGACGGCGACACCCGCATCGACAGCGAGCCCGGCATCCACGTGATCCGGATGCCGGAGCACTACGGCGCGCTGTCGCCCATCCTGCACGTGGTGCCGCTGCAGCTGCTGGCGTACCACACGGCCTGCGCGCGCGGCACGGATGTGGACAAGCCGCGGAACCTGGCGAAGAGCGTGACGGTGGAGTGAGCGGCTGGACCTACCAGAACTCGACCCAGCGAACCGAAGCCCTGGCCAGCGGGCAACACCACGACAACTGGCCACGACAGCACAGCGGCATCGGTGGTGCCGCACCCGTGTCCAGACTCAGCTCGTCAAGAAACAACGTCTTGACGCTTCACAACCAGAGCCCAGCCGATGCCAGCCGATGCCAGCCAGGTGTCCACCGGCAGGCTGACCATACGGCCGCGGCAGCCCGCCTTCTCGCCGGCGACACCGCTTGCCAAATCGGCGGGTGAGCCCACCCGCACCGACACAGACAGCACCCTCACGACGGAACTCGCCGGCGCCGGTTTCGCAGTCTGTGGGTAGGTGATGATGAAGAGCCGGTCGCGCTCGACGCGGTACTCGTAGTCTCGTTCAGAGCCCTCGGCTTCGCGTCGTGCCGGATGGTCGGTGATGCGGGCACTGTACTTGCCAGGTTCGACGATCTTGTACGTGTAGGCGATCGGCCGATTGCCTTCACGCAGGGCGCAGGCCGAGACGATACGGTCGGCGGCGAACTCGAGCGTGCAACCGCCGATGTCGGACCACAAGCGTGGGAAGGCAACCATGGACAAGCACGCCCGACACGGAGCGGTGACGCCGGGCGAGGTTCGGGCCGTTTCAGGCGGCCGAAGCGAGCCGCGCCATCGCCTCGCGGGCCAGGGTGGCGACCAGTTCAGCCGCCGGCATCGTGCGATTGAGCCCATAGGCCTGGCCTGTCCACATCGGCAGGAACTCGCTCGAGCCGCGCGCCACGGTGGCCTGCATCAGTGGCCACATCTGGCTGATCTGCAGCGGGAAATCCAGGATATCTGCCTCGGCATCGGTCAGATCGGCGGCACAGCGGTTGGCCAGCGCGCGGGCCGGCCGGCCGGTGAACGCCGGGGTGACGATCGAGGCGCGCTCTGCCTGCGTCAGGGCCAGGCGGTGCAGCGGATGCACGTTGGCCTCCGGGCAGGACAGGAAGGCAGTGCCGAGTTGCACCGCGCTGGCCCCCAGCATCAGCGCAGCGGCGATGCCGCGGCCATCGGCAATGCCGCCGGCGGCGATCACGGGTACGCCGACGGCATCCGCAACCTGTGGCACCAGGGCGAAGGTGCCGATCTGGCCCTTGTCATAGGGCGGCGCGAAGGTGCCGCGGTGTCCCCCTGCCTCCCACCCCTGGGCAATCACAGCGTCGACGCCGCCCGCCTCCAGCGCCTTTGCCTCCTGGGGCGTGGTGGCGGTGGCTATGAGCTTGATGCCGGCTGCCTTGATCGCCGCGACGTCAGTGGGTTTCGGCAGGCCGAAATGAAAGCTCGCCACCGCTGGGCGCACTGTCAGCAGATGGTCGAGCGCCTCTGCGTCGAAGGTCGGAACCAGCACGGCTGGGGCAGGCGGCTTGCCAGCACCATGCTCGGCGTACCAGGCGGCCAGGCGGGCCTGCAGGCGAGCGGTTCGGACCACGTCCACCACCGGCTCGGCGTGGACAAAGTAGTTCAAGTTGATCGGGCCGCTGGTCAGCGCAAGGAGCTCGTCGACCTGGCGCCGACGTTCCACTGCCGGCAGGGTGGCGGTGCCTAGCGAGCCGAGTCCGCCAGCGTTGGTCACCGCAGCCGCCAGCAGCGGGACAGCCGCGCCACCCATCGGCGCCTGGATGATCGGATGCTCGATGCCAAAGAGCTGGGTGAGGCGGCGGTCCTTCCACATGAAATGCTCCCAAAGCCAGCTTGACCGAAGATGGTGGGACAGCGGGATTGAATGTAGCGTCCGGATGCTTTCCCCCGCAGCCCCAGACAGGCGCGCCCTGACGTGCCGCGACTGGCAGGAGCGGTCTCGACCGGCGCACCACCGATGCCGACATCAGAGGGCGCCGACCGCCGACCATGCGGCGCGCATTGAACAGCAGCGGCAGCCAGGCGTGGTCGCTCGCCTTCACGACGCGGAAGCTCCGGATGCCTTCCACACTGGCACCGGGAGTACCTGCATCGGGCAAGCTCGATCGCATACGCCAGTTCCGAAAGCTGCCACCCGGTAGTACGCTGCGATGCCCACCTTCGGGCTGACCGCAGAGCATCACGATGGCCAGATCGCCTGTCTCCCCCACCGCGGGCGCCGATGCGGTGGTTCGTGTCGTCATCCAGTGCGACGGCGTCGACCAGCCCGATCTGAGCCTGATCTCGGTGACGGTGCGGCACGCGTTCAACGACATCCCCTGGGCCCGGCTCGTGCTGGCCGATGGCGACATGCCGACAGGTGGTTTCACGCTGAGCGACAGCGAACTCTTCAAGCCCGGCGCCGAGGTCACCGTGAGAGCCGGGTACGGTGGCGACGGCACCGACGACCCCATCTTCACGGGCATCGTGGTCCGCCACGGCATCAGCCTCGGTGACGGGGGTGAGAGCCGCCTCAACGTGGAATGCCGCGCCAGGGCCTGCCGGATGGCGGTGGCGCGCCGGACAGCGCACCACCTGGAGCAGACCGACAGCGACGTCATCGCAGGGCTGATCGGCAGCGCGGGTCTCGTTGCCGGCGTGGCGGCTGGAAGCATCCGGCACGAGGCGATGGTCCAGTATGACTGCTGCGACTGGGACTTCATGCTCGCGCGCGCCGACGCCACGGGCTGGCTCGTGAATGTGGAAGGCGACACGGTGAGCGTGCAGCCGCCGACGAACGCGAGCCCCGCGCTCGAGCTGACCTGGGGCGCTGACCTGATCGACTTCGAAGCCGACATCGACGCGCGCACGCAGTGGACGGCAGTCCAGGCCAGCAGCTGGAGCCCGGGCGAACAGGCGGTGGTGCAAAGCGCATCGACGCCGCCCCACGCCACGATTCCCGCGAATGGGGACCTTGGTAGCGCAGCTCTGGCGGCCACCGCGTCGCCCGGGATCCTGGCGCTGCAGACCAGCGCGCCGCAGCCGAAGGCGGTGCTGGACACCTGGGCCAAGGCCGTGCAGCTGAAGGCGGAGCTGGCGCGTGTGCGGGGCCGCATGAGCTTCCAGGGCAGCGCACTGGCCAAGCCGGGCGCATGGGCCGAGCTGAAGGGCGTGGGCCGGCGCTTCAGCGGCCCAGTGCTGCTGAGCTCGGTCGAGCACGAGATCGTCGAAGGCAACTGGGTCACCCGGGCCGCGTTCGGCCTCGATCCGACCTGGCATGCCCGGCCACCCGGCCAGGCGGCCGCAGCTGCGGGCGGGCTCGCGCCCGGCGTCGGCGGCCTGCAGATCGGCGTGGTGCTCCGGCTCGATGCCGACCCGCTGGGCGAACACCGCGTGCTCGTCAGGCTTTCCGCCTGCCCTGCGGCCGCGGAAGGGCTCTGGGCCAGGCTGCTGCACCCGCAGGCGTCCAGCGGCTTCGGCAGCTTCTTCCTGCCCGAGATCGGCGACGAGGTGCTGATCGGTCACCTGGACCAGGACCCCGCCCACCCGGTCGTGCTGGGCAGCCTCTACAGCAGCAGCCGCAAGCCGCCCCACGAAGCCGCCGCCACGAACGACATCAAGGCCATCGTCACGCGCAGCCAGCACCGGATCGAGTTCAACGACGCCGACAAGGTGATCACGATCACCACGCCGTCCGGCAACCGGCTGGAGTTCAGCGACCGTGACCGCAGCGTGGTGGTGCAGGACCAGAACGCCAACCGCATCAGCCTGTCGGAATCGGGCATCGTGCTCGACAGCCCGAAGGACATCACGCTGGCGGCGAAGGGCGGCATCACGCTCGACGCGGTGGGCGCGATCCGCATCCAGTCGAAGGGCGACCTGAAGCTGGAGGGCCTGAACATCACGGGCGCGGCGCAGGTGGCACTCACCGTCAAGGGCGGCGCCAGCGCCGAACTCTCCGCCTCGGGCCAGACCACGGTCAAGGGCGCGATGGTCATGATCAACTGAGGCGCACGACCATGCCACCCGCCGCCCGCCTGACCGACCAGCACACCTGCCCCGCCGTGACGCCGGGTCTGCCGCCGATACCGCACGTGGGCGGGCCGATCGTCGGCCCCGGCATGCCCACGGTGCTGATCGGCAGCCTGCCTGCGGCCGTGCTCGGCGACATGGCCGTCTGCGTCGGGCCGCCCGACGTCATCGTCCGGGGGTCAGGCACCGTGATGATCGGCGGCCGGCCTGCCGCGCGCCTGGGGGATGGCACCGCGCATGGCGGCGCCATCGTCTCGGGTTGGCCCACCGTGATGATCGGGGGATGAGCGTGCGCCGGCCATCGGCACCGCAGCGGGGTGACCGGGGCATCCCTGCAGGCGGATCCAGGCCCGCAGCAGGCGAGGCCTCGACGGTTCAGCCCTAGTAGGCCACCTCGAACCGCTCATCGCGCCACAGGAACACGGCTGACCGCAGCGAGATGCGCTCCAGGCGAAGACCGTTCGCGGGCTCGTCGCCCTCGCGCCAGATCTGCCCGTTAATCAGCAGCATGCGGGCCGTCCGGTCCGGCGAGTCGGTGGCGCCGCCGAAGGCCATCGGCGGGATCTGACGGCGCACGGTGTCCGGCAGATCCTGGAATCGCCGCACCCGGTCCGGCCGGGCTGCGGGCCTGGAAGCCGGTTCGGGTGCCGCCTGTGCCGCCTGTGCCGCTTGAGCCGGCCGAGGCGCTGGGCGCGTCTCGGGAACAGCGGGGGTCGCAGGCCAGGCCGCGGGGCGCGCCACGTTCGGCTGCGGCGCGGCGGCAGGCGGTTGCATCGCTGCGGGAACAGGGGTCAGCGCGGAAGTCGGCGCAGGGATGGCCACAGGCCCGACCGCAGGAGCGGCCTCTGAAACAGCCGCAGGCGCCACCCCGGGGACGGCAGACGAAGCGGGCGCCGGCGCCACTTCAGGCGACCGCCACCAGCCGACGAAGCCCGCCGCGATCACCGCCACGGCGAGCACTGCGCCGACGGGCAGCACCCAGGCAGGTCGGCTGCGGTCGGAAGTGGGTTCGCTGGGTGCAGCCAGAGTCTGCGCATGCAGGCCGGGCACGCTGCCGCGCTGGCGTTCAGCCTCGGCGCGGCGCAGCGCATCGAGCACGAAGGACATGGCGGTCAGCGCTCCGGGTTCAGGCGCGGCTCGGCGACGGCCGCCACGCGGTTGAGTTGCATCACGGTCAGCGGGCCGACGAGCCCGTCGACACGCAAACCCTGCGCGCGCTGGAAGGCCTCGATGCGGATCCGCAGCGGCGTGTCGGCCGGCAGGGTGCCGGTCTGTTCCGTGATCAGGCGGGCCTCGATCCAGGCTGTGGGGTCGTCCGCGGGCGGCGGGCGGTACAGCGTGGCGAACTCGCCGGTCCAGCGGCTGGCCAGGGTCGTGAAGGACACGGCGACGACACCGTCGGGCAGCCGCAGGAAGGCCTGCCGCTCCCCCAGGCCTGCCAGCAGCGCCGGCACGTCGGGGCCGTTGTCGGACCGCATCCAGAGCCAGCCCGGCCGATCGAGCTGCCGTATCAGCGGCAACGTGGCGGGCCCGCGGAAGCAGGCCAGGCCGGAAGCCGCCAGGGCCGTGCAGGCGTCACCGGCGGCGGGGCTCACCTGCCAGGCCGTCGCCAGCGCGCGCCAGGCTGCGGGCTCGTCGGGCCAGCCGGCGCGGGCGGCCAGCCCGGCGGAATCCAGAACCGGCCACGCGGCCCCCGGCGCGGACGCCGGCCCGTCCGACAGCCTC
>CAJAES010000094.1 GCA_903938815.1 uncultured beta proteobacterium | reverse complement strand
GCGTGCTCCACGCAGCGCACCATGTTGCCGAGTTCCGGCCGGGGGTCGAACAGCGCCAGCGTGCTCTTCAGCGCGTAGGCGTGCGTGCGCTCCTGGATGACGCTGGCGCCCTCGCCGTAGTCCTCGCCCACGACGATGAGCGCGCCGCCCACCACGCCCGGCGAGGCCAGGTTGCTCAGCGCATCGGCCGCCACGTTGGTGCCGACGATGCTCTTCCACGTGACGGCGCCGCGCAGCGGGTAGTGGATGGAAGCCCCCAGCATCGCGGCCGCCGAGGCTTCGTTGGAGCAGGCCTCCACGTGCACGCCCAGCGTGTCCACGTAGGGCTTGGCCTGCACCATCACATCCAGCAGGTGCGACACCGGCGCACCCTGGTAGCCGCCGATGTAGGCCACGCCCGACTGCAGCAGCGCCTTCGTGATGGCCAGGATGCCCTCGCCGTGGAAGGTTTCGCCCGCCCCGAGCTTGAGCTGTTCGATCTGTTCTGTGAACTGGACTTCCATGCGGCCGCCTGTGGGGAGAGATCGGCGACTCTAGGCAGAGCGCGCGCCGCCGTCCATGGCGCGCGCTTTGTCTCTAACATGCACAGCATGAATGTCGGCGACATCGACCTGAACCTCCTGCATGTGTTTGCTGCAGTGCACCAAGCGCGCAGCGTCAGCCGCGCGGCCGACCGCCTGGGCCTGTCGCAGCCCGCGGCCAGCCACGCGCTGACGCGGCTGCGCCTGCTGCTGCACGACCCGCTCTTCACCCGCGCCCCGGGCGGCGTGCGGCCCACGCCCAAGGCCGACCGGCTGGCGCCGCAGGTGCTGGCCGCGCTGCAGCTGCTGGATGCCGCCCTGCAGGAGTCAGACCGCTTCGACGCCGCGCGCTCGCGCCGGCGCTTCACGCTGCACATGAGCGACATCGGCGCCGACGAGTTCCTGCCCCTTCTGATGGCCGACCTCGGCCGCCAGGCGCCCGGGCTCATGCTGGAGGCGGTTCAACTGGCGCCCGAGGCCATCGCCCCGGCGCTCGAGCAGGGTCGCCTGGACCTCGCCTTCGGCTACCTGCCGGGCCTGCCCGGCACCGAACAGGCCACGCTGCTGACCGAGCGCTACGTGGTGCTGCTGCGCCAGGGCCACCCCCTGGCCCGCGGCCTGCGCAACCGCGACGCGCTGCAGGGCCTGGACTTCATCGTCGTGCACAGCCACAGCGAGCCCGCGCGCGCCCTGCAGCAGCTCGGCCTGGAGCCGCGCATCCGCCTCGTGCTGCCCCACTTCATGGTGGTGCCGCCCATCCTGGCGGCCACCGATCTGGCGGTGGTGATGCCCAGCCGTCCAGCCCGGCGTTTCGCGGCTCGCCACGGGCTGCAGGTGCTGGAGCCCGACCTCGGCTTGCCGCCCTTCCCCGTGGCCATGCACTGGAACTGGCGCCACACCAACGACCCGGGGCATCTGTGGCTGCGCGAGCGGGCGCTGGCGATGAGCGAAGCGCTGGCGAGCCCTGCCGCATCCGCAGTAATGCCGATCTCAACGCGCACACGGAAACGTATCGTTGGCCGCGCGCCCAGTTTGCGCGAATCAGAGGGGGAAGAATGAACCTGAACATCAAGGTCGCGATGGCAGCTTTCGCTGTCGTCCTCGGCAGCGGATGCGCCATCCAGGCGCCTGTCTACACACCTTCGGTCGAAAGCGCCGAACTGCTCAAGCGGCAGAGCGCGCCGGCCCGCGTCGGGGCCGTGACGGCCGCGCCAGGGGCTCCAGGCGCCCAGTCCATCAGCCTGCGCGGCAGCGGCATGAATTCGCCGGTGGGGGCCGACTACGGCGCGTATCTGGCAGAAGCCCTCAAGGCCGAGCTCAAGCTCGCCGGCAAGCTCGACCCGGAATCCAAGGTCGAGATCGGCGGCGTCCTGCTGAAGAACGACATCGCCGCAGGTGGCATCTCCACGAACAGCGGGGAAATCGAGGCCCGCTTCACCGTGCGGCGCGACGGCGCTGTTCGCTACGACAAGACCCAGCGCGTCGAGGCGAGTTGGGAGTCCTCCTTCATCGGGTCCGTCGCGATCCCGAAGGCGCAGCAACAGTACCCGGTGCTGGTGCAGCAGCTGCTTCGGCAGCTCTTCTCCGACCGCGCGTTCTTCGACGCCATGCGCTGATAGGCAGACACCATGACCAGAATCCTCGGCCTTCTGGCCCTCATCGCTACCGCTGCAGTGCTCGGCGGATGCGCGCATCCGATCTCGCTGTCCCCCAACCTCGGCAACCTCACCGCCAGCAGCGGTGGAGCCAAGGTCGACAAGGCGGTCGGGCTGCTCATACCCGCCTCGGAGATCGTGCGCGAAGTCACCAGCGGCGGCGGCGGCGGCGACTCGGTCCGCTACCAGCCCTATCGGGATCTCGAGGCCGGCCTCTACCTCGCAGTCGGCGAGGCCTTCACCAAGGTGACGCGGGTCTCAGGACCCTCCGACCCGAAGATCTCGGCGGAAGGCCTGAACTACGTCCTGACGCCGATGCTCACGACGATATCCAGCTCACCGAGCATGTTCACCTGGCCGCCAACGCAGTTCTCCGTCGAGATCAAGGCATTCATCGATGATGCGGGCGGCAAACGAGTCGCCCAGGTCGACGTCCGGGGCGAAGGCCGTGCCGAGTTCGACGAGTTCAAGAGCGACACCTCCCTGTCGGCACGGCGTGCCGCCGAGGATGCCCTGAAGAAATTCGTGCTGGCGCTCAAGGAGCTCAGGACCAAGCTTCGCTGAATCAGGCTTCCTCACCCCACGGCAGCATCAGCGTCAGCAGCGTCAGCGCCTCGAACTCGGGCTCGAAGCCGTCGATGATGGCCTGGGGTTCGGGGCACAGGCGCTGGTCGGTGATGAGGCCGAACTGCACGCCGCCGCCGTAGGACAGGATGGACACGCCGACGCCGATGTCGCCCGAAGCCGGCACCCAGAACATGGTCTGGCGCAGCGTGGAGCCGCACAGCTTCAAGGGCACGGCGGGGCCGGGCACGTTGGTCATCACGGCCGTGGCCTTCTTCGCGAACATCCCCAGCACGGCGTCCTGCACCGGCTTGATGAACAGGCCCGACATCGCCAGCACCCCGAAGGCCAGCAGCGGCTGGTAGCTGCCCTTCAGGCTGTTCATGCGCTGGCGCACGGCGTAGACGCGTTCGATCGGGTTCTCGATGCCGATGGGCAGCACCAGCGGCGCGAGGCCGAAGCGGTTGCCGAGCTTCCAGGCCTGGTCGAGCGGGCGCAGGTTGACCGGCACCATGGCGCGGATCTCCTGCCCCTCGGTGTTTCCACCCTGGGATTCGAGCCACGCGCCGATGGCGCCGGCGGCACACGACAGCAGCACGTCGTTGACCGAGCAGCCCAGGGCCTTGCCCACGGCCTTCACGTGGTCCAGCGGCAGCGGCTCGCTCCAGGCCACCACCTTGTGGCCGGCAGGCTTGCCTTTCAGCCGGGTGGGCGAGTCGTCGGGCATCAGCGCGAGCGCGGCCACGTCGCTCAGCACCTGGAAACCGGTGCGCGCCATGTCCACCGAACCGGTCAGGTTCTGCGGGTTGGCCAGCATGTCCAGCGACTTCGCCACCCCGTTGCCGTACATGCCGATGGCCTTGACGGTGAGGTCGGTCATGGGCTCGAGCACGGCGCGGGTGAGCCAGTCGCCTTCCTCGGCCACCTGCTTCTCGCGGCGACGTCGGGTGGGCGGGTTGCTGCCGCCGTCCGTGATGCTCATCATCACCGAGGTCAGCGCGATGCCGTCGCCGATGCAGTGGTGGATGCGCGCGATCATCGCGCTGCCGCCTTCGTAGTGCTCGACCAGCTGGAACTGCCACAGCGGGCGCGCGGGGTCCAGCGGCGTCATCGCCAATTCGCCGCACAGCCGCTGCAAGGCCTGGCGCTCGGTCTCGCCGGGCGCGATGTCCAGCGTGGCGGGCACCACGTGGCGGGTGAGGTCGAACTCGGCATCTTCCGTCCAGACGGCGCCCATGGCGTCGTGCACGGCCTTCTGGCGGAAGCGGTCGTACTTGAGGAGCTTGTCGCCCACCCGTTCGCGCAGCGCCTGCAGCGGAATCGCCGGCGTGAGCAGCCACACGCCGACGATCATCATCAGGTTGACATCGTTGTCCATCCGCAGCCAAGCGGTGTCCACGCGCGACATGCGCTCGATGGCGGCTGCGGTCATGTAAATCTCCCGGGGTTCTTGCTCTAGAGGATCGGCGACGATGCTGGGTAAGATGCCCAGCGTCAAGACGAGAGTTTCACCGACTGGAGCCCATCATGGCCGACCTCAAAGCCACCTTCGAACAAGCCGTCGCGGCCAGCAAGCAGTTGCCCGAAAAGCCGGACAACATGACGCTGCTGAAGATCTACGCGCTGTACAAGCAGGCCACGGCCGGCGATGTCGAGGGCAAGCGCCCCGGCTTCACCGACATGGTGGGCCGCGCCAAGTACGACGCCTGGGCCGAGCAGAAGGGCACCACGGCGGATGCCGCCATGCAGGCCTACATCGACCTGATCGAAGACCTGAAGTAAGGCGCACGCACAGGCCCGGGTTTCCCGGGCGCGGGGTGTCTGCCGGCGCTACTTCTTCTTGGCCGGCTTCTTCGCGGCGCTGCCCGCCAGCAGTTCGTCCAGGTTCTTCTCGATCTCGGCCTGGATGGTGTGGCTGAAGGCGCCCAGCAGGAAGCCGAGCTTCGCGTCGACCTCGAAGTGATCCGGGGCGACGATCAGGCGGCCGGTGCAGCCGGTGCGCGTGAATTCGACCGTGTCGCTGAGCTCGCCCTCGATCACCGTGCACTCCATGTCGAACTTGCGCTCGGCCTCCTCGGCCCATTTCCAGGCGATCTTGCGGGCCTTGGCGAGCCCGAGGCTGTGGTCTCGGTGGATTCGGATGTCGGGCACGGTCAGTCCTCGGGTTGCAGGGCGCGGAGTGTGGCCAAACGCTGGTCCTTCGGCAAGGCGGCCATGCGTTTGACCTCGGCGTAGAAGCGGTCGAAATCCCGGCCTTCGCGCTCGAACAGCCGTTCGAAGGCAGGCACCCATGTGTTGTACGCCGCCTGGATGCCGAATGCCGCATTGTTGGCGCGCTGGAACCAGCCGTCGTAGCCGGCGTAGCCGCCCCAGCGCGTGGCCTTGAGTTCGGCGTAGTCCCGGTTCAGGCGCGCCAGCCGCTCGGCCTTGGCCTGGCGCCTGGCCGCATCGTCGCGCGCGGGGTCGCGGTAGATGGCGTCGAGGTCGTGTCGCACGGCCAGCGTGAGTGCGCGGAAATCAATGCGTCGGGCGTCGAAGCTGGCGTACTCGCTGCGAGCCGCTTCGCTGGCGTGCTGCGCCAGCCAGCGGCTGCCGCCGATGCGCTCCACGGCGGTGGCGAAGGATTCGTTGAACATGGTGTCGTCGCTGGCGTAGGCCACCTGGTGCGACAACTCATGGAAGACCAGTCGGGCCAGTTCGCCCTCGGGCCAGCGGATGAACGTGGACAGCAGCGGGTCGCCGCCCAGCCATTCGGTCATGCCCAGCGTCGAGTAGGCCGGCACGCCGTACACCAGCACCTCCTGGCCCTGTGCCTTGAGCGTCGCCGCCAGTGCATCGGCGTCGGCGCGGTCGTAGTAGCCACGGTAGCCCACGCAGCCCAGCACCGGAAAGCACCAGGTCTGCAGCTTCAGCGACAACTCGGGCGCTGCCACCACGTTCCACACGGCGGCCGGCCGGTCGAGCGCGGCGTAGGCCCGGTAGCTGCGGTTGTCGGGCAGCTTGAGTTCGGACACCGCGAAATCGCGGATGCGCTGGGCCAGTTCCAGCCGGCTGCGAAGCTCGGGCGCCGTGTCCGGCGCGGCGATCCAATCGCCGAGTGGCTTGGCGCGGCGCACGATGTCCAGGTGCCCGGCCACCGACTGCCCGTAGTAGCCCACCGAGGTGCCCACCGAGCTGAGCGTGTCACAGCCTGCCAGCAGCAGGGCCGCAGCCAGAACGGCCAGCCGCTTCATGTCGGGCACATCACGCCGGCGCCACCTCGACCAGGCAGTCGTAGAAGCTGGGCGCGCGGCCGATGTCGGTCAGCCGCTGGTGGGTGAGTTCGTTCACGTTGGTGCCGTCCAGACCGAACTTGCGCCACCAGATGCCCAGGCCGTTGACCACACCCGGGCGGGCGCGTTCGGTGATCTCGGCCTTGCAGCGGTACTCGCCTCGGTCGTTGAACACGCGCACCACCGCCCCGCTGGCAATGCCGCGCGCGCTGGCGTCCTGCGGGTGGATCTCCACCAGAGGCTCGCCCTCGATGGCGCGCAGGCTCTTCACGTTGACGAAGGTCGAGTTCAGGAAATGCCGCGCTGGCGGGGAGATCATGGCCAGCGGGTAGCGCGCCGCCAGGGCAGGCTCGGTCTCGGCGCACTCGTGGTTCGGCACGTGGTCGGGCAGGCCAAGGCCGGGCACGGTGATGCGCACGCGGCCGTCGGGCGTGGGAAAGCCGCCTTCGGCAAAGGGCGCGTCGGGAATCACCAGCTTCACCCAGCCGCGGGCCTTCAGCTCCGCCGCGTTCACCGCCTCGGGCCGCCAGGCCTGGGCCACGAGTTGCTCGTCGGTGTCCTGGAAGCAGGGCTCGGTGTAGCCCATGCGCGCGGCCAGGTCACGAAAGATCTGCGTGTTCGGGCGCGCCTGCCCCACCGGCGCGATGGCGGGCTCGTTCAGCAGCGCGTAGGTGTGGCCGTAGGCGCTGTGCGTGTCCCAGTGCTCCAGCTGCGTGGTGGCGGGCAGCACGATGTCGGCGTGGTCGGCGGTGTCGGTCAGGAAGTGCTCCAGCACCACCGTGAAGAGGTCCTCGCGCGCAAAGCCCTGCACCACCTTGCGGCTTTGGGGCGCCACGGCCACCGGGTTGCTGTTGTAGACGATCACGGCCTCCACCTTCGGCCCGAACTCGGGCGAGGCCTCGCGCAGGAGGTCGTCGCCGATGGTGCTCATGTTGATGGTGCGTGGCGCGCGGCCTGCGAGCAGGTCGGTGCGCTGCAGCGCGGCGTCGTTGCGCGCGCTCTTGAACCAGCCCGAGGCCGACAGCAGCATGCCACCCGCGCGGTGGCGCCAGGCGCCGGTGATGCAGGGCAGCAAGGCGATCAGGCGCACCGCGTTGCCGCCGCCGTGCACGCGCTGCATGCCGTAGTTGAGGCGGATGGCTGCCGGCTGCGTGGTGCCCCAGGCCCGCGCCAGTTCGCGGATGTCCTGTGCCGCCACGCCGCAGACCTGTGCGGCACGCTCGGGCGGCCACTGCAGCGCGCGCTCGCGCATCGCCGGCCAGCCGCCTTCGCCCTGCTGCACGTGGCGCGCCACGTAGTCTTCGTCCACCCAGCCGTTCACCACCAGCTCGTGCATCAGCGCCAGCGCCAGCGCGCCGTCCGTGCCCGGGCGCAGCGCGATGTGGTGGTGGCACTTGTCGGCCGTCTCGGTGCGGCGCGGGTCGATGCACCACACCTGCGCGCCGGCGCGCTTGGCCTGCTGCACGAAAGTCCAGAAATGCAGGTTGGCGGTGATGGAGTTGCTACCCCAGATCACGATCAGCCGGCTCTCGCTGAAGTGCTCCACGTGCATGCCGAGCTTGCCGCCGTAGGTGGCGGCCAGCGCGTCGCCCCCGGCCGAGGCGCAGATGGTGCGGTCCAGCAGCGAAGCCCCGAGCTTGTGGAAGAAGCGCGCGGCCATGCCCTCGCCCTGCACCAGGCCCATGGTGCCCGCGTAGCTGTACGGCAGGACGGCCTCGGGGTCGCGTGCCGCGATGGCCTTCAGGCGCGCGGCGATGGTGTCCAGCGCCTCGTCCCAGCCGATGGGCTCGAACTGCCCGGCCCCCTTGGGGCCGACCCGCTTCAGCGGGGTCAGCACACGTTCGGGGTGATAGGTGCGCTCGGCATAGCGGGACACCTTGGTGCACAGCGCGCCGTGCGTGGGGGGGTGGTCCGGGTCGCCGGCCACGCGCACGGCACGGCCGTCTTCCACCGTCACCTGAAGGGCGCAGGTATCGGGGCAATCGTGAGGGCAGGCGCCGCGCACGACGGAGACGGATTTCACGGTGGCGAGGTCCATGACGAACTATTGCATATGCGCCCGACCGGTCGCGCGGCCCGGGCTTACATTGCCGACTTGCCCGCCAATTTTCACGCTCCCGCTTCCATGTCGATGATCCACCGCCGCCAGCTCCTGGCCGGCCTCACCGCCGGCGCCGCCAGCCTGGCCGCCCCGGTGCTGGCGCAGTCCGAACGCCGCATCGTGCTCGGCCAGTCCTGCGCCATGACCGGGCCCGCCGCACAGCTGGGCCTGCAGATGAACCGCGGCGCGCGCATCGTGTTCGACGCCCTCAATGCCGCCGGTGGCGTGAACGGCCACCCGATCGATCTGCGCGTGGTCGACGACGGCTACGAGCCCGACCGCTGCAAGGCCAACACCGAGCAGCTGATCAAGGAAGACGTCTTCGCGCTCTTCGGCTACGTGGGCACGCCCACCTCCTTGGCCGCGCTGCCGCTGGTCAACGACGAGAAGATTCCCTTCGTCGGCCCCTTCACGGGCGCCGAGGCGCTGCGCGACCCGTTCAGCCGATCGGTCTTCCACGTGCGCGCCTCGTACTACGACGAGACGGCCCTCATCGTGAAGCAGCTCACCTCGCTCGGGCTGAAGAAGATCGCGGTCTTCCGCCAGAACGACAGCTACGGCCAGGCCGGGCTGGACGGCGTGGTGAAGGCGCTCAAGGCTCAGAACCTGGCCCCGGTGGCCGTGGGCCTGGTGGAGCGCAACACGGTGGACGTGGCAGCCGCCGTCAAGGCCATCGTGCCGACCCAGCCCGACGCCGTGGTGCAGATCGGCGCCTACAAGGGCTGCGCTGCCTTCATCCGCGCAGCGCGCAAGGCCGGCTACGGCGGCACGTTCTACAACGTGTCCTTCGTCGGCACGCAGGCGCTGGCCGACGAGCTCGGCCGCGACGGCGCGGGCGTCGTCATCAGCCAGGTGATGCCCTTCCCCTTCAGCACCACCACGCCGGTGGCCCGCGAATTCATCGCTGCGGTACAGAAAGCCGGCGGCGACGCCGCAGCCAACTACTCCAGCATGGAAGGCTTCATCGCCGCCAAGGTGTTCGCCGAAGGCCTGCGCCGGGCCGGCCGCAACCCGAGCCGCGACGCATTGGTGTCGGCCCTCGAATCGATGCAGCGCTGGGATCTGGGAGGCTTCAGCTGCGGCTTCGGCCCGCGCGACCACGCCGGGTCGAGCTTCGTCGAACTCTCCATGCTGACCGGGGACGGAAAGGTCAGACGCTGACACAGGCTGACACAGGAAGCGGGCCGCGCGTAAACTGAGCCTTGGATCTCACGCACGGACTCCCCGATGAACCTGATCGACTCCATCCTCGCCGACGCGAGCGCCATCACGGCGCTGCGACGCGACATCCATGCCCACCCGGAGCTCTGCTTCCAGGAAGTCCGCACCGCCGACGTCATCGCGCAGGCGCTCACGGACTGGGGCATCCCCATCCACCGGGGCATGGGCACCACGGGCGTGGTGGGCATCGTCAAGAACGGCACGTCCGACCGCGCCATCGGCCTGCGCGCCGACATCGATGCGCTGCCGATGACCGAGCACAACCACTTCCCGCACGCCAGCAAGCACCACGGCAAGATGCACGCCTGCGGCCACGACGGACACACCGCCATGCTGCTGGCCGCCGCCAAGCACCTGGCCAGGCACCGCAACTTCGACGGCACGGTCTACCTCATCTTCCAGCCGGCCGAAGAAGGCGGCGGCGGCGCGCGCGAGATGATGAAGGACGGCCTGTTCGAGAAGTTCCCGATGGAGGCCGTCTTCGGCGCCCACAACTGGCCGGGCATGGCCGCGGGCCAGTTCGCGGTGAAGTCGGGGCCGGTGTTCGCCAGCTCCAACGAATTCAAGGTCGTCATCCGCGGCAAGGGCGCCCACGCCGCGCTGCCGCACAACGGCATCGACCCCGTGCCGGTGGCCTGCCAGATGGTGCAGGCCTTCCAGACCATCGTCACGCGCAACAAGCGGCCCATCGAGACGGCCGTGATCTCGGTGACGATGATCCACACGGGCGAGGCCACCAACGTCATCCCCGACAGCTGCACCATCCAGGGCACGGTGCGCACCTTCACGACCGAGGTGCTCGACCTGATCCAGCGCCGGATGCAGAAGATCGCCGAAGCCACCTGCGAGGCCTTCGAGACCACCTGCGAGTTCAGCTTCCACCGCAACTACCCGCCCACCGTCAACCACCCGGTGGAAACCGAGTTCGTGCGCGAGTTGCTGGGGGAAGTCGTCGGCAAGGAAAACGTCTTCGAGTTCGAGCCCACCATGGGCGCCGAGGACTTCAGCTTCTTCCTGCAGGCCAAGCCGGGCTGCTACTTCCTCATCGGCAACGGCGACGGCGCGCACCGCGAAGGCGGCCATGGCCTGGGCCCGTGCATGCTGCACAACCCCAGCTACGACTTCAACGACGACCTGATCCCGCTCGGCGCCACCGCGTGGGTGCGCATGGCCGAGAAGTGGCTCAACGCCCCGCGCCCATGACAGCTTCCGCATACTTCGCTCAAACCTACGCCGAGGCCCGCGCGGGCTTCCTCGCAGCGGCCGCGCAGGCCGGGCTGGAGGTGCAGTCGCACGCGCACCCGCTGCTGGGCAAGGACGGCGAGCCGCTCGCGATGGATGTCGTGCGCGACGGCCCGGCCGACGCGGCCGCAGTGCTGCTGGTCAGCAGCGCCTGCCACGGCGTCGAGGGCTACTGCGGCTCGGGCGTGCAGCGCGCGTTGCTGGCCGACGCCGGCTTCCGCCAGCAGGCGCATGCCGCCGGCGTGGCGCTGCTCTACGTGCACGCGCTGAACCCCTACGGCTTCTCGTGGTGGCGCCGCACCACGCACGAGAACGTCGACCTGAACCGCAACTTCCACGACTTCCACGGTGAGTTGCCGGCCAACCCCGCCTACGCCGAGATGGCCGCGGCCATCGTGCCCACGCAGTGGCCGTCGCCCGCCGCCGAGGCGCAGCTGGACGCCTACGTGGCCGCCCACGGCGAGCGCGCCCTGCAGGCCGTCATCAGCAGCGGCCAGCACAGCCACCCGCGGGGCCTGTTCTACGGCGGCCGCGCACCCACCTGGAGCCAGCAGACACTGCGCCACGTGCTGCAGGACCACGGCCGCCGCTGCGCGCGCCTGGGCTGGATCGACCTTCACACCGGCCTCGGCCCCAGCGGCCACGGCGAGCGCATCTTCGCCTGCCGCGACGACGCTGCCGCGCTGGCGCGCGCGCGGCTGGTGGGGTCAGGAAGTCACGTCCATCTACGACGGCTCGTCCACCTCGGCCAAGCTCTCGGGCCTGATGTGGCTGTCGGCCTACGAGGAATGCCCGCAGGCCGAATACACCGGCGTCGCGCTGGAGTACGGCACCGTGCCCTTCGGCGAGGTGGTGCGCGCGCTGCGCGCCGACCAATGGCTCGAGAACCACCCCGAGGCGGGCGCCTCGCAGCGCACCGTCATCAAGCAGCAGTTGCGCGACGCCTTCTATACCGACACCGATGCCTGGAAGGCACAGATCGTCGAGCAGGGCCTGGAAACTGCGCGGCAGGCGGTGCGGGGCCTGCAGGGCGCCTGAGCGATGAGGCTGCGTCCCGGCTGGGTCGCGCTCGCCCTGCTGCTGCTGGCCCTGGCTGGCGGCATCACGCTGCTGTCGCTGCTGCGCGCCTCGCCCGAGGAGGTCTGGAGCGAAGTCTCAGCGCGCACGCCGGGCGAGTTGGTGCGCTACCTGAAGCGGCGCCTCGAGCATCACGGGAAGCTCGAAGCAGTGTTCGTGCCCGCGCTCGACTGGGTGCAGCGCAAATTTGAACGCCCAGTCGATCTGGCGTCCATTCCCACGCTGGGCAAGGGGCAGCGGGTGCAGGCAGGCGTCGCAGCCGTGAGCGCACTGGATCTATACGTCAGCACCGTAGAAGAGCTTCGCGAGGCGATGAGAGTCGCAACGGCCGGAAGAACCATCATCCTGGCACCCGGAACATACAAGGTTTCCCAGCGGTTACGGACGGGCAATGGCGGGACTGCGGCTCAACCCATCGTGATTCGTCCAGCGGAACGCGGCACAGTGTGGATGTCAGTAACGGCGACCATGGGAATTCGCATGACACAGCCGTATTGGGTGGTGGAAGGCCTGAACTGGCGCGGTGAGTGCACCTCCCATGACGACTGCGAACACGCCCTGCAGATCGTCGGTGAAGCACATCACGTCACGGTGCGCGACAACCTGATGCAGGACTTCAACGCCCACATCAAGGTCAATGGAGAGAACGGCGTATTCCCGGATCATGGCCGCATCGTCTTCAATTCGCTGAACAATTCTGCACCCCGCAACACGCTGCGTTCAGTAGTCCCCATCGACATCGTCGCTGCCTCAGGCTGGCAGGTCAGCGACAACGTGATCAATGACTTCATCAAGTCGGGGGGTAACCGGACCTCGTTTGGGGCGTTCATGAAAGGTGCGGGCAGCGGCGGCCGGTTTGAGCGAAACCTGGTTGTCTGCACCTCGCGCGGCATCTCGCAGCCCGGAACGCGGGTCGGGATTTCGCTTGGCGGCGGCGGTACCGGCTTGCCGAGTTGCCGTGATGGCCGCTGCGTGACGGAACACGAAGACGGCATCGTGCAGGACAACGTCGTCGCGCATTGCAACGATTCCGGCATCGACATCAACACCGCTGCGCGCTCGGTGGTGCGCCACAACACGTTGATCAACACCGCCGGCATCCAACTGCGCGGTGACCCGACCTCGGCCACCGTCACCGGCAACCTGCTGGACGGGCACATCGGCATCCGCCCCGGCAGCACGCTCGACGAATCCGGCAACCTCAAGGTCGACACGCGCGAGGTGTTCCGCGATGCCGACGGGCTGGACCTGGCCTGGCTTGGGGCACGGCAGCCCGCAGGCGCACGGTGACGTAACGCGGCTGCGTCAGCCGGTCGGCTTGAGCCTTTGCAGGCCTGACCTCAGCCCAAGCTTCAGGCGCTCGCTCCACGGCGCCACCCCGGCCACGACGGACAGCGTGACGGCCACCAGCAGCGCCACGTGCCACAGAGAAGCACGGTCGAAGGGCGAGAGTGCGGCCACCAGGCACAGCAGTGGATAGTGGCAGAGGTAGAGCGGAAAGGTCAGCGAGCCCAGCCACCGGATGCCACCTTGCCAGCGCTGCCAGGTATCGGCAGCACCTTCCTGCAGCAAGCGGCGCGCAGCCAGCAGGTGCAGCCCGAAGCTTGCCGCCACCAGGTAGTCGCTCACCAGGTCGCGGTTGTACGGGCCTCGGCCCCAGGGCATGTAGAACCACAGTTTGCTCGACGGCAGGTAGCGGTCCGCCAGGGGAAGCCAGATCAGGGCAAGGAGCGAAGCCCAGAACAGCAGGGTCGTGACCCGAGCGGAAAAGGGCCACGATGGTGGGCGGCTGAACAGGTGGAAGCCCAGCAACCACAAGGGAAACATCGCGATGACGGTGCGGCCTGCCAGCATCAGGATCAGCAGGGCCAGCAGGAACCACCAATTGCGGCGAAAGTACAGGAACAGGCCGCCGACCAGGTAGTACGTTGCTTCGAAGCTGAGCGACCACCATGGGCTGTTCGACCCGGGGAACATGGCGCCAAACCCGAAGACCTGCCACTCGTTGATGAAGAGCAGCGAGGCCAGATATCCGGACCCGACGCCCGCAGGCCCACCCACATCCGGTCGAGCATAGAAATCCGGGCGCAGCGATGCCCCCAGGGCATCGCACAAGGCCGTGATCACCAGCGCCGGCAAGGCGACGGACATCAGCCGGGACAACCTGCCGACCCCGTAGCGCCAGCCATCCGTCTCGCGCTCGGCGGTCACAAAGGCGATCACATAGCCCGACAGCACAAAGAACACCGCGACCGCGGCGTCACCGTATTGGCCCAGGGCCCACCAGAGCGCGTGGTCGGTGAAAGGCGCCAAGGCCATGTGCGACAGGAGCACGCCGAATGCCGCGGTGAACCGGACGACGTCCAGATAGAGCGAAAGCGCGGGCGGCATCGAAGGCAACGTCATCGCGTCAACGCCGACGCCAACGCCAACGCCGACGCCATCACTGGCCGTGGCCGTAGCCGTGCCCTGTGCCAAGGCAGTGTCTCAGTCCCGCAAGCGCTGCAGCAGGCCGGCGGTGGACGCATCCAGCCCCGCCACATCGCCGCTGTCCAGGCGCGGCAGCAGCTGGCTGGCCAGGGCCTTGCCCAGCTCAACGCCCCATTGGTCGAAGGCGTTGATGCCCCAGATGGCGGCGCTGGTGAACACGCGGTGCTCGTACAGCGCCACCAGCGCGCCCAGCGAGCGCGGCGTCAGCGAATCCAGCATCAGCGTGGTGCTGGGCCGGTTGCCGGGGAAGGTGCGGTGCGCGGCCAGCGTGGCGGCGTCCAGCGTGGCCGATGCCGTGGGGGCCTTCTCGGCCAGGGCGGCTTCGGCGGTCTTGCCCAGCATCAGCGCCTGGCTCTGCGCCAGGCCGTTGGCCAGCAGCTTGGCGTGCAGCCCAGCTTCGGTGTGCGCCGGGCGCTTGACCAGGATGAACTCCACCGGGATCACGTCGGTGCCCTGGTGCAGCATCTGGAAGTAGGCGTGCTGGCCGTTGGTGCCGGGCTCGCCCCAGACCACCGGGCTGGTGCCGTAGGGCAGCGCCTGCCCATCGGCGTCCACGCGCTTGCCGTTGGATTCCATCTCCAGCTGCTGCAGGTAGGCCGGCAGGCGCTTCAGGCCCTGGTGGTAGGGCGCCACCGAGCGGCTCGTGAAACCGTGGAAGTTGCGGTACCAGACGTCCAGCAGGCCCAGCTGCGCGGGCAGGTTCTGCGCCAGCGGGGCGGTGGCGAAGTGCGTGTCCATCGCATGGGCGCCAGCCAGCAGTGCGCGGAAGTTGTCGGCGCCCACGGCAATGGCGATGGGCAGGCCGATGGCGCTCCAGAGCGAATAGCGCCCGCCCACCCAATCCCAGAAGCCGAAGGTCTGCGTGATGCCGAAGGCCGCCGCTGCCGTGACGTTGGTGGTGGCCGCCACGAAGTGCCGCGCGATGTCGGTGCCGCCGTTCTGCAGGAACCAGGCCCGCGCCACATGCGCGTTGGCCAGCGTCTCCTGCGTCGTGAAGGTCTTCGACGCCACGATGAACAGCGTGCGCGCGGCATCCAGCCCGCGGAGCACCGGCACCAGGTCGTGCCCGTCGACGTTGCTCACGAAGTGCAGGCGCAGGCCGCGGTGGGCGTAGGCATCCAGGGCCGGCACCACCATCGCGGGGCCGAGGTCGCTGCCGCCGATGCCGATGTTCACCACGTCGGTGAAGCCGCTGGCGGCGGTGTCGCGCACGGCCTCGGCCAGCGCCAGCATGCGGTCGAGCACGCCGTGCACATCGTCGCTGTGCGGGCCGGCGCCACGCGGGGCGCGCAGCGCCGTGTGCAGCACGGCCCGGCCCTCGGTGGTGTTGACGGGCTGGCCGGCGAACATGGCGTCGCGCTGCGCTTCCAGGCCGCACTCGCGCGCCAGGTCGAGCAGGAAATGCTGCGTCGCGGTGTCGATCAGGTTCTTGGACAGGTCCGCGAAGACCTCGGGCGCCTGCAGGCTGAAGGCGTCGAATCGACCGGCGTCGCGCGCGAAGGCTTCCCGCAGGTCCAGGCCGCGGCCGTGGGCCTGGTAGTGGCCCTGCAGGGCCGCCCAGGCGGCGGTGCGGTCGCAGCGGTTCATCGCTGCGCCTCGATGAGCTGGTCGAGCTTCACCGCGTCGGCAGCGAAGGCGCGGATGCCCTCCGACAGCTTCTCGGTGGCCATCGCATCCTCGTTCAGGGCCCAGCGGAAGCCGGCCTCGTTGTAGGTGACGGCGTGGATGTCGGCGGCCTTGGCGGCTTCGGCGTCGAGCGCGCGGGCCAGCGGCTCGGTGCTGGCCTGCAGCGCGGCCAGCAGGTCGGGGCTGATGGTGAGCAGGTCGCAGCCCGCCAGGGCCGTGATCTGCCCGACGTTGCGGAAGCTGGCGCCCATGACTTCCGTCGCGACGTCGAAGCGCTTGTAGTAGCACCAGATGCGCGCGACCGATTGCACGCCGGGGTCATTCGCGCCGGCGCGGGCGGCTTCGTCCCAGGCGGGGCCGGCGGCCTTCTTGTACCAGTCGTAGATGCGGCCCACGAAGGGCGAGATCAGCGTCACGCCGGCTTCGCCGCAGGCCACGGCCTGGCAGAAGGCGAACAGCAGCGTCAGGTTGCAGTGGATGCCTTCGCGCTCCAGCGCGCGCGCCGCCTGGATGCCCTCCCAGGTGGCGGCGATCTTGATCAGCACGCGGTCGCGGCCGATGCCGGCCTTCTCGTACAGGCCGATCAGGTGGCGGGCACGCGCCACGGTGGCGGCGGTGTCGAAGGACAGGCGCGCGTCCACCTCGGTGCTCACGCGGCCGGGCACCACCTTCAGGATCTCGAGCCCGAAGCGCACCAGCACTTCGTCGACGATGCCGCTCAGCGGCGCGCTGCGGTGCGCGGCCACGGCCTCGGCCAGCAGCGGCGCGTACTCGGGCTGCTGCACGGCCTTCAGGATCAGCGTGGGGTTGGTCGTGGCGTCGCGCGGCGCGTACTGCGCCAGCTGGCGGAAGTTGCCGGTGTCGGCGACGACGGTGGTGAAGGCCTTCAGGGCCTCGAGCTGGTTCGCGGGCTGGTTCATGCCGGGATTACACCCCAAGCCGGAGCGCGCGCGGTGACGAGCCGGTTACGGGCGTGACGGGCTTGACGGGTGTGACGGATCTGAAGACCTGTCAGGCCCGCAGGGCTGGCAAGGAGCGCAAGGCCCCTGCCGCGGCGTTGACCCGTCGAAGAAACTGCGGCATCATCCAACGCGAAACAAAGTTACATCGCGCGGAGCCTGAATGTCCTTCGACCTCGTGTTCTTCGGCGGCACCGGGGACCTGACCTGGCGCAAGCTGATGCCCGCCCTCTTCCAGGCCTTCCGGCACGGCAAGCTGCCCTCCGGCGCGCGCATCCTGGCCGTCGCGCGCGACGAGCGCAGCGATGCCGACTACCGGGCCTTCATCCACGAACGCTTCGCCGAGGTGGAGCCTTCCAAGCGCCCGAACGACGAGGAGTTCGCGCGTTTCGCCGAGATGCTGCACTACCGGCGTATGGATCTCTCGCAGCCCGCGCACTACGCGGGCCTGAAGGAGTGGATCGACCTGCGCGGCGCCGACCAGGTGGTGCTGTACCTGGCCCCCAGCCCCTATCTGTTCCCGGTGATCTGCGAGCAGTTGGGCGCCGCCGGCCTGAACGGCCCGAGCGTGCGCGTGGTGCTCGAGAAACCCCTCGGCCACGACCTGGTGAGCGCACTGGAGATCAACCGCGTCGTGCGCTCGGTCTTCAGCGAATCGCAGGCCCTGCGCATCGACCACTACCTGGGCAAGCCCGCGGTGCAGAACCTGATGGCGCTGCGCTTCGGCAACGCGCTGTTCGAGCCGCTGTGGCGCCGCGAGAGCATCGCCAACATCCAGATCACCATCGCCGAGGGCCTGGGCGTGGGCACGCGCGGCGATTACTACGACAAGACCGGCGCGCTGCGCGACATGGTGCAGAACCACGCGCTGCAGCTGCTGACGATGCTGGCCATGGAGCCGCCGCCCACCAACGACGCCGACGCCATCCGCGACGAAAAGCTCAAGGTGCTGAAGTCGCTGCGGCCCTTCACCCCCGAGAGCGTGGCGCGCGACGTGGTGCGCGGCCAGTACCGCGCCGGCACCGTGGGCGGCGTGGCCGTGCCCGGCTACCTGGACGAAGTGAAGGTGCCCGCCGACAGCCACTGCGAGACCTTCGTCGCGATGCGCACCGAGGTGCAGAACTGGCGCTGGGCGGGCGTGCCCTTCTACCTGCGCACGGGCAAGCGCCTGGCCGGGCGCGACGCGCAGATCGTCGTCAACTTCCGCGAAGTGCCGCACCCCATCTTCCCCGGCACCACGCGCGCCAACAAGCTCGTCATCAAGCTGCAGCCCGAGGACGGGCTGGAGCTTCACCTGCTGGCGGCCAAGGGCGGCGGCACCAACGAGCGCCTGTCGCCTGTGTCGCTGGACCTGGACTTCGACAAGGCCTTCCCGAGCGAGCGCGTGGGCGCCTACGAGCGCCTGCTGCTGGACGCCATCGCGGGCCGGCTGAACCTGTTCGTGCGCAGCGACGAGCAGGAGCAGGCCTGGCGCTGGGTGATGCCGGTGCTCGAGGCCTGGGCCAACGACACCTCGCCGCCGCGGCCCTATGCCGCCGGCAGCTGGGGCCCGCCGGCCGCGAGCGCGCTGGTGGCGCGCGACGGCTTCGCCTGGGCCGAGGAACAGTAACCGTGCTCGACCGCATCCGGGCGTCGATTCCTGCCCTGCCCCCGGCCGAGCAGCGCGTGGCCAGGCTCGTGCTGGCCGACCCGCGCAGCTTTGCCTCGCTGCCCGTGGGCGAGCTGGCCGAGCGCTCGCACGTGAGCAAGCCCACCGTGGTGCGCTTCTGCCGCAGCGTGGGCTACGACGGCCTGGCCGATTTCAAGCTGAAGCTGGCCGGCAGCGTGAACGAAGGCGTGCCCTTCGTGCACCGCTCGGTGGACGACGACGACAAGGCCGGCGACATCGTCGTCAAGGTCATCGACAACACCGTGAGCGCGCTGCTGAAGTACCGCAACGCGGCCGCCGCGGGCGCCATCGAGCAGGCCATCGTGCTGCTGGCCGCCGCCGGCCGGGCGGGCAAGCGCATCGAGTTCCACGGGGTCGGCAACTCCGGCATCGTGGCGCAGGACGCACAGCACAAGTTCTTCCGGCTGGGCGTGCACGCCGCCGCCGTCAGCGACGGCCACGTGCAGGTCATGAGCGCCACCATGCTCGGCCCCGGAGACTGCGCCGTCATCATCAGCAACTCGGGCCGCAGCAAGGACCTGCTGGACGTGGCGCAGATCGCGCACCGCAAGGGCGCGGCCGTGATCGTCATCACTACCAGCGGCTCGCCGCTGGCGCACCTGGCGCTGTCGCCCGGGCATGTGCTGCTGGCGGCCGACCACCCCGAAGACTGGGACCGCTACAGCCCGATGGTGTCGCGGCTGCTGCACCTGCTCATCATCGACATCCTGACCACCGGCGTCGCGCTGCGGCTGGGCAGCACGGGCCTGCGCCCGATGCTGCAGGAGATCAAGAAGAACCTGCGCGCCCGGCGTTACATCGAGCCGAGCAGCGACTCCACGCCGTAGAGCGCGGCCAGCGCCTGCAGCTTGGGCGGCGCGCCCGTGAGCGTGAAACCCACGCCGCGCTTGTTGGCCAGGCGGCGCGCCTGCAAAAGCAGCGCCACCGCCGAGGTGTCGAGGTCGACCACGCCCGAGGCATCGAGCTGAAGGTCACCGCCGGCCGCCAGAGCGGCCTCCACGCCGCGCAGGGCCGCCGATGCCTGCTGCATCGTCACGGTGGCCGGCAGGGCGTAGGAGCTCACTTCGCGGCGGCCTTGTTGCGCTCGGCCAGCTTGACGATGAGCGCGTCGATGCCGCCGGCGTTGATTTCCTGGGCGAAGCTGCTGCGGTACTGGTCGACCAGCCAGATGCCGAGCACGTTCACGTCGTAGATCTTCCAGCTGTCGCCGGCCTTTTCCATGCGGTAGTCCAGCTGGATCGGCTCGCCCTTGCCCTTGACCTCGGTGCGCACCACCACCTCGGTGTCGGCGGCATTGGCGCGGAAGGGGCGCAGCTGAACGGTCTGGTCCTTCACCTGGGCCAGCGCGCCGGCATAGGTGCGCACCAGCAGCAGCTTGAACTCGGCCTGCAGCTTGGCCTGCTGTTCAGGCGTGGCCTGGCGCCAGAAGCGGCCGACGGCCGATGCCGTCATGCGCTGGAAGTTCAGGTACGGCAGCACCTTGCTGTCGACCAGCGTGATGACCTTGCTCACGTCACCGGCCTGGATGGCGGGGTCGGCCTTCACGGCATCGATGATTTCGGTGGAAAGCTGTTTGATCAGCGCATCCGGGGCCACATTGGCCAAGGCAGAGCCGGCGAGACCCAGGGCAAGGCCCAGGGCAGCGGCGGCGGCAAGCAGTTTCTTGAACATCTTCATCCTTTGACACAGCACGAGCGGAGCTCGCTCAGCCTATAACGCGCCAGCGCGCTGGGCGTTCACTTGGACTCGTCCTTTCCCTCTTCGGGGGGGTTGCCGTCGTAGACCAGGTTCTTGCGCCGTGCCAGGTAGGCATCGCGCAGGAAGCTGTAACGGTCGAGCGCGATGTCGTCGAGCATGCGGCTGGCGCCCAGCAGGCCGGCACGGGTGTGCACCACGCTCAGCGTCAGCGCTGAGGCGGCTGCGAGCGTGCTGTCGGTGTAATCCACACTCGTGACCGGCTGCAGGTCGACCACCGTGCCGGTCAGGTCGCGCAGCGAAGATGGCCCCATCAGCGGCAGCACCAGGTACGGGCCCGCGGGCAGGCCCCAGACACCCAGCGTCTGCCCGAAATCCTCGGATTGCCGCTCGATGCCGGCCTCGGTGGCGATGTCCAGCACGCCGGCCAGGCCGAAGGTGCTGTTCACGGCCATCCGCAGCGTCATGTTCAGCGCCGGCTCCAGCTTGCCCTGCATCAGGTGGTTGACGGCCGACCAGCCGTCGCGCAGGTTGCCGAAGAAGTTGCCGACACCCGTCTGCACGAAGTCGGGCACGATCTTGCGGTACGTCTCGGCGGTGGGCTTGAGCACGGCGTTGTCGATGCCGTCGTTGAAGCTCTGCACGCCGCGGTTGAAGCCTTCCAGCGGGTCAGCCGGGTTGGCCAGGCGGGCCCGCTTTTCAGGGGCGCCAGCAGTCGCCGTAGCGGCTGTTGCACCGGTCGCACCGGTTGCGCCGACAGGCTGCGCGCCCGCCAGCCCTGCGCCCGGCAGGGTGAGCATCCAGGTGGCCAGCAGGCTGGCACAGGCGAGTGCGGGCTTCAATTCTTGGCCTCGCCGGCCCGATCGGCCGTGTTGGCCAGGAACTGGCCGATCAGGTTTTCCAGCACCACCGCAGACTGTGTCTGCGAGATCATCTGTCCCGCCACCAGGTTCTCTTCCGAGGGCCCGGCTTCCAGGCCGATGTACTGGTCGCCCAGCAGGCCGGCCGTCAGGATCTTGGCCGAGCTGTCCTTCGGAAACTGGAACTTCGACTGCAGCTCGAGCGTGACCACGCCCTGGTAGGTCTGCGGGTCAAGGCCGATCTTCGTGACCGTGCCCACCTTCACGCCGGCGCTGCGCACCGGGGCGCGCGGCTTCAGGCCGCCGATGTTGTCGAACCGCGCCTTGACGACGTAGGTGTCGCCGCCGCGGAAGGAACCAAGGTTGGCCGCCTTCAGCGCCAGGAACACCATCGCGAGCAAACCCAGGACCACGAACAGGCCCACCAGTGTCTCGATGCTCTTTCTTCCCATGACTGGGGCTCCTTAAGGGGTGGAGAACATCCACGCGGTGAGGATGAAGTCCATGCCCAGCACGCCGAGCGAGGAAATCACCACGGTGCGCGTGGTTGCGTAGGCCACGCCTTCGGGCGTGGCTTCTGTTTCATAGCCCTGGTACAGCGCCACGGCGGTGCAGATGACGCCGAACACCGCACTCTTGACGATGCCGTTGCCGATGTCGCGCCACACATCCACGCCGCTCTGCATGATCGACCAGAAATTGCCGGCGTCCACACCGATCAGCATCACGGCCACCACCCAGGCCCCGAGGATGCCTACCGCCGAGAACATGGCCGCCAGCAGGGGCATGGAGACGATGCCGCCAATGAAGCGCGGCGCCAGCACGCGTTGGCGCGGGTCCACCGCCATCAGCTCCATCGCGGCCAGCTGCTCGCCGGCCTTCATCAGGCCGATCTCGGCCGTGAGCGAGGTGCCCGCCCGGCCCGCGAACAGCAGGCCCGTGACCACCGGGCCCAGCTCTCGCACCAGCGACAGGTTCACGATCAGGCCCAGGCTCTCGGCCGCGCCGTAGGTGACCAGCGCGTAGTACATCTGCAGCGCCAGCACGAAGCCCACCGCCACGCCCGAGGCCACGATGATCAGCATCGAGCGGTTGCCGATGGCGTGGATCTGGTGCACCACCAGGTAGAAGCGGCGCAGCGAGGCGGGCAGCGCGCGCAGCAGTTCGGTGAAGAACACAGCCGCGTGGCCCACGCCGGCCAGGCGCTCCAGCGTCCAGGCCCCGATGCGCTGCAGGAAACTCATTTCGCCACCCCGAAATCCACCGCGATCTCGGGTGCGGGGTAATGGAACTTAACCGGCCCGTCGGGCTCACCGCGCACGAACTGGCGCACTTCGGGGTCCATCGACGCCATCAGCTCGGCTGGCGTGCCCTGGGCCACGATGCGCCCGCCGTTGGCCATCAGCACCACCCAGTCGGAAATGGCCATGCACTCCGGCACGTCGTGCGAGACCACCAGGGACGTCGCACCCGTGGTGTCATTCAGCGTGCGGATGAGCTTGGCGGCCACGCCCATCGAGATGAGGTCCAGGCCCGCGAAGGGCTCGTCGTACATGATCAGTTCCGGGTCCAGCGCGATGGCGCGGGCCAGCGCGATGCGCCGCGCCATGCCGCCCGATACCTCCGAGATGCGCAGCGCAGCCGCGCCGCGCAGGCCCACCGCGTTCAGCTTCATCAGCACGATGTCGCGGATCATGGCTTCGGGCAGATCGGTGTGCTCGCGCAGCGGGAATGCCACGTTCTCGAACACCGAGAGGTCGGTGAACAGCGCGCCGAACTGGAACAGCATGCCCAGGCGCCGGCGCAGGCCGTACATCTGCGCCTTGTTGCGGATGTCCAGCACCTCACCGTCGAACACCACGCGGCCCTTGGTGGCAGCGTGCACGCCGCCGATCAGGCGCATCAGCGTGGTCTTGCCGCAGCCCGAGCCACCCAGAATGGCCGTGACCTTGCCGCGCATGAAGCGCAACGAGACATCGTTGAGGATGCTGCGGCGCTCGTCGTAGCCGAACGAGACGTGGTCGATTTCGATCAGGGCGTCGGATTTCAAGCGTCAACGGGCGAAGCTCAAGGGCTCCGCGAGGCTCGTTCTGTGGGCCCGGATTGTGGCACGCGACCCCACGACCCCCGGGGTTCCCCGGATATGGGGCCGTAAAGATGTGTTGCGCCCGGTCAGTGCATCAGACAAGCGCTTCGGCTATCGGCGCGTGCCCTGGAAACGCCTGTGGGCGATCTGTCTTGCGCAGCCAGATGCGACGCAGCCGGTCCGCGCAGCGTGCGCGTGTTCGGCGGGAAGCCTCCTGCGCATGGTCTCAGCTGCCCCAGGGGGTAAGTCTTGACCTGATGAGTAAAGTCCGAACTGATTGTCAAGTTTCGACTTGACGGGTAAAGTCAATACTTATGGCGCCGTTCGAACAACGCAGAGTGCAACGCGACAGCGACTTCCACTTCGACTCCCGGCTGGAGAGCCCGAGCGGCAGCGTCCTGCTGAAGATCAAGCGCACAAGCGGCGCAGTCGAATTGCGTGGGGTGTTGCTGTCCCTGGCATACCTGCTGGAATCCGAACCACCGGGCTCACGCGCAATCTGCGTGTTGCAGGACTCCCGGCTCACGGGGGAGCGTGTGCAGGACGAAATCACCCGGTTCCGCGCCGCCGTGATCCCGGCGTTGGCCGATCGGGTGTTCCTGGTCGCTATCAGGGGCGGCGCCGTGCAGGGTGAACTGCCGCCCATGGATGCGCCGCTGCTCCCGATGATCGTCGAGTCGGCGCAGAAGGAATCCGCCAGCCCACCCAGCCGCGTGACGCAGCAAGCGGTGAAGTCAGCGGCGCTTTCGCGCTGGCTCACAACAAGGGGGCGGCTCGGCGTGGCCGACATGCAACGGGCTACCGGAGCGAGCATGCCCACGGTGATCGCCGCCTTCCGCGCAATGCGCCATGACGGATTGGTCTACGCGCAGGGCGCCGGATGGCGCCTGGCGGACGAGCTGCCCTGGGACAACGTCCGGCGCATGGTCGACGCGCATGCGGCAGAGCGGCGGGTGATCCGGTTCATGGATCCGAGTGGCCACGCCAGACCGCCAGTGGCGATGGCCGAGCGGCTTCGGAAGGCCCAGCGTGGCGGCGAGAGGATAGACGTCGACCTCGGCGGCGTGCTCGGTGCACAGCAGCACTATCCCGACCTGGACATCACCGGTGCGCCGCGGCTTGACCTGTGCGCGTACCAAGGCGACGCAAGCTTCGTGCGCAAGATAGACGCCGGCCTGGTCGAGACGGTCGATCCGTCGGACAAGGCCGTGCTCGTGATCCACATGACCCGGGATCCACGGCGCGGCCCGCGGCAACCCGGCGAACTGCGTCCGGCATCGGTGATCGACTGCCTCGCCGACCTCCTCGAAATCGGGCTGCATGCCGAGGCGCGCGATTTCTGGCGCGCAATGGATCTCCGCCGGCAGGCGATCAGCGGCCAGAAGGAGACCATGGCATGACCAACGAACCACTGGTCCCGCCGCTGAACCCCAGCGAAGTCATTGCGCAGGTGGCCTGGGCGCTGCCGGAACAGGCGCGCAGCCACGTGATCATCTGCGGCAGCCTCGCTGCCGCGTACAACTTTTTCTCGGGCGATGGCGCCGCGTCGTTGCGCACGAAGGACGTCGACATCCTGTTCTCGCCCCACGCGGTGGCAGTCGATGCCGCGGTCGAGGTGACAGAGCAGTTGATGGCCGCCAACTGGACGCAGCGGGAAGACGGGACGTTCGGCACAGGTGGCCGACCGGAGGACAACCTGGACGACCTGCCGGTCGTGCGCCTGCGACCGCCGGCAGGTGAAGGCGCGCCGGCACCGTGGTTCCTGGAACTGCTCGCGGCACCGCCTCAGTACGCGGCAGGCGGCAACGAAAAGACCAACCAGCGGGTACACACCAGCGCAGGCGACTTCATGATTCCCAGCTTCGCCTACCTCGCGCTGGCCGAGTGCAAACCGATCATGACCCAGCAGGGCGTGCTCATCGCGCGGCCTGAGATGATGGCGCTGGCCAACATGCTTCACCATCCGGTGATCCGCACCGACGTGATGCGGGACACGCCGGGCTGGAAGCGGTCGAACAAGGACCTGGGCCGCGTGCTTGCGATGGCCTATCTCACGATCGAGCGTGATCGTCGGGAGGAAACGGACGAATTCGGCGATTGGGCCGACCGCATGTGGGAAGCACTGCGCGAGAAGTTCGGCGATGACGCGGGCAGGCTGGCCATAGGCGCCGGCTCGGGCATCAATGCCTTGCTGGCCAGCCGCGACGACCTGGCTCAAGCGTTGACGATCGCCAACCTTGGGCTGCTGGCGTCCCTCGACGTCAGCATGGCGGCTTTCGAGGCTACCGGGCGCCGCTTCCAGGCCGAACTGCTCGAGCGCCTAGACGAACTCGTGGTGGGCCGTTGACGAACCGAGAGCCCAATGTGAATGGATGGCGCACGTGCAAGAACTTTGGCACGGTCGGCGGCAAGCCACACTTGGTAGCGCCCGACGCAAGGCATTCCTGTAGCGCGGATGGCTGGGTGCCCTTGGGCGCCAGAGCAATCAATTCGGCACCCTGCACGTAACTCTCACGCTACGGCACCGCTCATTGGGCGCCGCACCATCAGACCGGCACTTCCGGCACCGCCTGGGCACCAGAAACGCTGCGGGGTGGCGCAAGCGCGGTAGATGCCTGACGACACCCCGCTGCAGTCACTTGCAGGCGTCCCAAGTTTCGGCAAGCGGTGCAATCAGATCATGCTGCATCAGCATGGTGCCTCGCAAAGCGCCATAAAGCGACACCTCCGCTGCGATGGGAGCCATACCGTCCACTGGCCGACAGTCGCAAGATCCGTCACCACGCTCAGCTTCTGAATGATCAAGGGATGTGTCTTTCACCGAGATGCTCGAAAAAGGTCAAGTTCTGCAGCCCACGCCAAAAATCTTGCTGATGTCAATGAAATTGCTCAATCGGCAGATGCCAGCACGTAGGTTGAACTCAGGGTGGCGAGTTGGTCCGGCGTCATGTGAGTATAAGGCTCGACCAAGGGTAATGTCGTCACCCTGTCACGGGTTGCCTGATGCACTTGAGACGTCGAAAAAACCACCCGATAACCTGCCGACTGGAACAACGGCGGATACTCGTGATCACGCAAGCGATTCTCACCGTCACCGATCAGACGATTGACAAATGAGTGCTTGCGCTCCGACCAACACAGAAAGTTGATCTTTGACAAATTCTTGTCAGTATGCTCGAGGTGGTCGGAGTGATCGACCAGATGCAGCATCAGGGCATTTTCGGACAGCGCTGGTTTGAGCGAACGCAGCCGATCCACAATGACCGGCGGAGGTATATGCTCCAAGACGGTTCTGGATATGACAAAGTCAACTTCGCGCGCAGGAACATCACTTGCTGAAAATGGCGCCAAGTACTGGATCGGAAGATCTTCAATACTCTTGATTGCCCGAAGGCGTTCATTCGTCGGGAACTTATTTCTCAGAAACCCCAAAGTTGAGGCGAAAGTTACAGAATCCATGTGTGGATTCAAATCTGTCATCCAGATTTTCTTTGCGCCACTCACTGCAAGCATGATTGGAATGGTGGGGAACCATCCGGATCCAATCTCAAGAACCGATGCACCTTCAAAGGAACGCCCATAACCCTTCAATATGCCCTGCATTTCCGCAAAGAAATCCAGCGTGCTTTCGAGATTGGACGGGTTTGGTTCATATCCAAACTGACGTCGCTTGAGCGTACGCAGTGCATCGGCAAAAGGCAGGCGATTGATCACAGCCTGCTTGGCCACTTTGACTTTCCAATCCATTCAAGACACCTCGATTGCAATTTTCACTTGTCGACCTGTGTTGCTGCCGACACCAATTCCAGAAGATCGTCGTCGATATAGGCGAATCAGACCAGCACTTCAGCCACCGCCGGGTGCCCCAGAAACGCCTGCGGGCTGGCGCTCGCGCCGTAGGCGCCTGACTGGTAAACCACCACCAGGTCACCCTCCTCCGCCACGGGCAGATCCATCCGGTCGGCCAGCAGGTCGAGCGGGGTGCACAGCGGGCCCACCACCGAGGCGGTTTCACGCGCTTCGCTGCGCGAGCGGGTGACGATGGTCACCGGGTAGTTGCGCCGCAGCACCTGCCCAAAGTTGCCGCTGGCCGCCAGGTGATGGTGCATGCCGCCATCCACCACCAGGAAGACCTGCCCGCCGGAGACCTTGCGGTCGAGCACGCGGGCCACGTAGATGCCGGCCTCGCCCACCAAGTAGCGGCCGAGTTCCAGCACGAGGCGCGCCTGGGGCAGATCGGCCCGGGCGCGCTTCGCGATGTCGGCCAGGTTGGCGCCGATGGGGGCCAGATCCAGCGGCTTGTCACCGGGAAAGTACGGGATGCCGAAGCCACCGCCCAGGTTCAGGAAGCGCACAAGCGCGGGCGCATCGGCTGCCAGCCTGAGGGCCAGCGCGTAGCTCTTCTGCTGCGCTTCGCACAGCGTGTCGGCGCGCAGGTTCTGCGAACCGGCAAAGACCTGGAAGCCCTCGAAGCCCAGGTTGTCGGCGCCGATGCGGGCCAGCAAGGGCGGGATCTGGTCGGCATCGATGCCGAAGGGCTTGGCCCCGCCACCCATCTTCATGCCCGAGCCCTTGAGCTCGAAATCGGGGTTCACGCGCAGCGCCACCCGCGCCTGCAGGCCGAGCTGCTGCTGCAGGGCCGCCAGCACCGTGAGCTCGCGCGCGGATTCCACGTTCACCAGCACGCCTGCGGCCAGGGCTTGGCGCAGTTCGGCATCGCGCTTGCCGGGGCCGGCGAAGCTGATGTCGGCGGGGTTGGCGCCAGCGTCCAGCGCTACTTTCAGCTCCCCTCCTGACGCCACGTCGATGCCATTCACCAGGCCGGCCATGAAGGCCACCACGGCGGGCATCGGGTTGGCCTTCATCGCGTAGTGCAGTTCAACCTCGGGCGGCAGCGCGGCGCGCAGCTCGGCCACGCGGGCGCGCAGCAGGCTGCGGTCGTACGCATAGAACGGCGTGCTGCCCACGCGCTCGGCCAGCCGGGTGAGCGGCTGGCCGTTCACCAGCAGGTCGCCGTCGGCGCTGCGGGCGAACTGGCTCATGGGCGTATGGGCCAAGGGCGTCCGGATCAAGGGGGTGCGTGCGGTGGGGGTGTCCATGGGCTCAGGTGGTGCTGCGGGCCGCCGAACCCGCCCAATCGGACGCCAGGCGCTTGCGGTCGATCTTGCCATTGGGATTGCGCGGCAGCGACCCCGCCGCGGCGTGCACCCCGGCCGGCACCATGTAGGCGGGCAGGCGCTGGCGGCACTGGGCCAGCAGCGCATCGGTATCCAGCACATCGGCACCGGCGGGCGGCGTGGCCACCACCTGGATGGCCTGGCCCAGGCTGGCGTGCTCTACCCCGAAGGCGGCGCACTCGCCCACCAGGCCGGTGGCGTAGAGCACTTCCTCCACCTCGGTGGGGCTGACGCGGTAGCCGGATGTCTTGATCATCTCGTCGCGGCGGCCCACGAAGTACAGGAAGCCTTCGGCATCGCGCCGCACCGTGTCGCCCGAGAACACCGCGATTTCGGGCAACACCAGCCCCGGCGCCCGCAGGCCGGCAGGCAGCGGCCGAAAGCGCTCGGCGGTTTTCTCGGGGTCGTTCCAGTAACCCTGGGCCACCAGAGGGCCGCGGTGAACCAGTTCGCCCGGTTCGTCGGCCGCGCACTCGGTGCCGTCTTCGCGCAGCACCAGCACCTCGGCATTGGGAATGGCCTTGCCGATGGAGTCGGGGCGCTGGTCCACCTGGTCGGGCGGCAGGTAGGTGGAACGGAAGGCTTCCGTCAGGCCATACATCAGGAACGGCTTGGCCTGCGGCCAGCGCTGCCGCAGCGCATCCAGCGTGGCGCGGGGCATGCGGCCGCCGGTGTTGGCGAAGTAGCGCAGGGAGCGGCCGCTGGCTTGAGCGCCCTCCTCCCCATGAGCCCCTGTCGCCTGGGGCCACTTTGCCTGGGTCAGCTGGATGTACAGCGGCGGCACCGCCGTGAGGCCCGTGACCTGATGTTCGTCGATGGCCTTGAGCACGTCGCGCGGCAGCAGGTAGTTCATCAGCACCACTTTGGCGCCGACGCTGAAGGCCGTGGTGAGCTGGCTGAAGCCGGCGTCGAAGGACAGGGGCAGGACGGCCAGCAGCGTGTCGTCCGCGGTGTTGCCCAGGTAGCTGGCGACGCTGAGGGCGCCAGCGACCATGTTGCGGTGGGAGAGAACCACGCCCTTGGGGCGGCCTGTGCTGCCGGAGGTGTAGAGGATGGCGGCGAGGTCGCCATCCAGCAGCGGCCCGGTCGGAGGGGCCATCGGGGTCAATCGCTGAAGCCAGTCGGCATCGTCAACACACCAGACGGGCAATGAACCAGCACGGAGCCCTGCGGCGCTGAGTTGCGCATACCGGGCTCGGCTGGTGATCAACAGCGCAGGCTGTGCATCGCTCAGCACATGCAACACCTGTTGCGGCTTGAGCCCTGCGTGCACCGGCACGAAGGCTGCACCGGCCTGCGCGCCCGCCAGGCAGGCGACAACGGTTTCGGCCCTTGCCTCCAGCCAGACCGCGACCCGGTCACCACGGCGCAAGCCGGCTTGCGCCTGCATCTGTGCCGCCAGGCCGGCTGTAGCGTGCCAAAGATCCGCATAACGCCAACGGCTCGCCCCATCGACCAGAGCGATTTGATCGGGGTGCGCATGTGCGGAGCGCTGCAGAAGGCTTGTCAGGAACACGCGGGGTCGGTGTGCGGGCGAAAGCCCGTACACCATAACGTGCCCGGAGACCCTTGGCGCAGACGACGGCCTCAGGCGAGTGTGACGTTGTGCCACCCTGGGGGCCGTCTCGCGCTGGAGCCAGCCGTCAGAATGCGCGATGGAGGATCACCCGACCTTGGACCTGGAAGCCGAAATCATTGCCTGTGTGGCCGAAGCGCTTGCGCTGGACACCGCGCAGGCCCGGTCGCTGGACCGCCAGACGCTGCTGCATGGGGCGCACCCGGAGTTCGACTCCATGGCCGTGGTGGCGCTGATCACCGTGCTGGAAGACAGGCTGGGTGTGCCGGTGGCCGAGGACATCGACGCCGATGCCTTCGTGTCGGTAGGCAGCCTGATAGACCACATGACGCCGCTGTTGTCCCCCTGAGTAGCGATGGGCGAAGTCATCCGCCCGGAACCCTTCATGCTCCCCGACGAAGTAGGGGGGCAGCGCTTCTGTGTGCTGAACAGACCACCGAATGGCCGGCCAGCGCGGGCTGCGATCCTGCATGTGGCAGCTTTCGGCGAAGAGATGAACCTCTCGCGACGTGCCGTGGCAACCGCCGCGCGGGCCATGGCAAACGCAGGTGCAGCCGTTCTGCAGGCGGATCTGCTGGGCTGCGGCGACAGCAGCGGCGACCTGGACAGCGCCGACTGGCAGTCTTGGCAGGCCGACCAGCGCCGTGCTGCGGCATGGCTGAGGCAGGCGCACCCGGGCGTGCCGCTGTGGCTGTGGGCCGAGCGCGCAGGCGCGGTGCTGGCCTGCAGCGCCCTGGGGCCAGACCTGCGGGCCGAGAACCTGCTGCTGTGGCAGCCCATGCTGGGCGGGCAGGACATTCACCGCCACTGGCTTCGGCAACAGGCCGCCACGGCCCTGGCAGGCGGCCAGGCCGGGGGCCCTGCCATGGCTGCGGCACGGCAGGCATGGGCGGCCGGCGAAACCGTGGTGATTGCCGGCTACCCCGTTTCGCCAGCACTGGCGCGCGACAGTGCCGATCTGGGCCTGGCGCCCCCTGCAGGCCAGCCGCCAGGGCGCCTGGTCTGGCTGGACGTGAACCCGCGCCCGCGCGCGGAGCCCGCACCTGCGCAGCAGGTGTTGATGGAAAGTTGGCAAGCCGCTGGCTGGGCCGTCGAGCACGAGTGCATGGAAGGCCCCGCGTTCTGGCAGGGGCCCGACAGCTGGGATGCACCAGCGCTGGCGGCGCGAAGCGCCCTGGCTTTGCAGGGGCCCAAGGCATGAGTGCCTATCTGGAGCACGCCCTGGCTTTCGAATGCCAGCAGGAGACCCTGGTGGCCGTGCTTGCAACCCCCAGCACCCAGGCCTGTGCGCCGGTGGGGCTGGTGATCGTCGTCGGCGGCCCGCAGTACAGGGTGGGAGCACACCGCCAGTTCGTCGAACTCGCTCGGAGTGCGGCTGCGGCGGGGTTTCCTGCGCTGCGATTCGACTGCCGCGGCATGGGCGACAGCACGGGTAACCACCCCGGCTTCGAGGCGCTGGACGACGACATCGAGGCGGCGATCGACACCTTGCAGAGCCAGCAGCCCGGCATCCGACGCGTGCTGCTCTGGGGCCTGTGCGACGGCGCTGCGGCCGCAGCGCTGTACTCGGCCCGGCGAAAGGACCCGCGCGTGGCCGGGCTGGCGTTGCTGAACCCGTGGGTGCGCAGCGAGGCGACACTGGCCCGGACACAGCTGAAACACTGGTACGGCCAGCGCCTGCTTCAGCCCGCCTTCTGGCAGAAGGTGTTCAGCGGCGGCGTGGGCCTGACGGCGGCGCGGGATCTGTTGAGCAATGCGCGCTTGGGGATAGGCCGCCAGCCGGCGCCTGCGGCTGACTTCCGCTCGGTGATGTTGGCGGGTCTGACGCAGCTACCCGCCCCGGCTCAGGTGCATCTGGCGGAGCGCGACGCGACCGCACAGGAGTTCGACACCCTGGTGGATGCCGAGCCTGCGTGGCGCACTCTGAAAGATTCCGGCCGACTGCATCTGAGCCGTCTGCCCGGTGCCGACCACACGCTGACCGATGCGGCATCGCGCCAGACGCTGGAGCGTGACGTTGTGCGGCAACTAACAGCAGTGGCCGCGAAATGACTGGCACGACAAGCAGCGTGCGCTGGGCAGGCGCACCGGCCGATTGGCCCGCTGACGTGGTGAAGCACCTGCTATCGCACCCTGAAAACGGGCCTTTCGGCACACCACAGTGGTACCAGCTGATGGCCCGCGAGGTGGACTTCGGCGCCGCAGCCAGGAAGGACGCCCTGGTTCTGGAACGCGGCGGCGCTGTGCAGATGGTGATGCCGATGGTGATGCAAGGCAGCACCTGGCGCCCATTGGCCAACTACTACTGCCCCTTGGCCGTGCCTGCGGGTGCCTCTGCTGCAGGTGCTGCCGACTGGGGCGCCGTGTTCAGCGGTATCGCTGCCCAAAGGCCACGGCCGGCCACTTTGCAACTGGGGCCCTGGCCTGCTGAACTTGCCCATCGCCCCGAAGTTCTGCAAGAAGCAAAGCGTGCCGGGTTTTGGGTAGACAGCCACTTCCGATTTGGGAACTGGTACTGGGCCGTCGATAGCAGTTGGCCGACCTACTGGCAGAGCCGCCCAAGTGCGCTGCGCAACACCGTGCAACGCAAGGGCCGGCAACTGGCACGGGCCGGTGGCCGCATCGAGATCTTCACCGCCGGGGCCGACATCGAGCGCGGCTTGGCAGCATTCCAGGCCGTCTACGCCGACAGCTGGAAATCTGCGGAACCGCACCCGGGCTTCATCCCAGGGCTCATCCGGCTCGCTGCTCAGCAGGGTTGGTTACGGCTGGGCGTGGCCTGGCTGGCCGACGAGGCCGTGGCGGCGCAGCTTTGGCTGGTGCACGGTGGCCAGGCCCACATCTACAAACTGGCCTACCGAGAACGGCACGCCGATCTTGGGGCGGGAAGCTTACTGACTGCCGCACTGATGCAGCACGTGCTGGAAGTAGACAGCGTCCGCGAGGTGGACTACGGCATGGGCGACGAACCGTACAAACAGGCCTGGACGCCACAGCGACGGGCGCGTTGGGCCTTGGCTTGCCAGAACTACAGCACGTTGACGGGCGCAGCCCGTGCGGCGCGCACGCTGGTGCTGCGCAATTTGGCGACCATCCGCGCAGAGCAGGAAAAACAATGAACAACATCATCATCCTCACCCACGGTTGGACGGGGAGTTCGGTCTTCTCTGGGCTACTGGGCCGAGCCGGCTACTGGCTTGGCGAAGACACTGCCAAGAAAAACGACTACGACACCTTCGAGAACGCCGAACTGGTGCGGTTGAACCAGCGTTGGATGAAGACCGTAGCGCCAGATCTGCGTTACGAATATCGCTTCGATGCGGCTGATCTAGCGAGATTCTCCCCGCAGGCCGCTGGGCATGACATCGGCGAAGCGCAGGCATTCATTGATCGTTGCAACTCGCGCCGCCCCTGGCTGTGGAAGGACCCCCGGCTGACATGGACGATTCGGCTTTGGGAGCCAATGCTGGACTTCAGCAGCGTGTCATTCCTGCTTTTGACCCGGGAGCCAAAGCAAGCCTGGATCTCGGCCAACCTGCGACGTCATGTTCAAAGCTGGCGCTTCACCCGAGAGTATGGCGAGAGCGTCACGCAAGCCAATCTCGCATTTGTTGCAAGAACTGGCCGGCCTCATCTGGCACTAAGCTTTGAGGATCTTCTGCTGAAGCCCGAGGACACGCTTTCAAGAATGAACGGCGTGTTCGGCTGTCAACTGCGAATGGAGGATTTGCAGGCAGTCTGCCGGGAGCCGCTGTATCGGCGGTCACGCGGGCTGGGGGATGGTGTAAAGGCGGCGATGATCTTCATCAAGAACTTCAAAGAGCGTGATGGCAGGTCATTGTCGGCACCGTGACAGGCTTACAGCTGCTTGCAGTCCGAGCACTATCGAGCGAGTCGAGTCGGCCGCTGTATTCAAATATGAAAGCGCCACACAGCATGGTGACATCGCAGGCGGGGAACTATCGGCACCGCTGATATGGTTTGTCGGTGCGCGCAGTCATCGCGCAGCGGCAGGGCCAGTGGTGTCCGCGAAAGCACATCCGGCCTAGCTTGGTCCCGTTGAAATACTTGCGGCAGGCTATGGCCGGTCTGCGGCTGCGGCCAGCCCGCACCAGACGGGCCGCTTACCAAGGGGCCCGGCAGGCCGGCCGCCTGGTCATCTTCATTGAGCCAATGCACGTATGCGCCATTGCAGGCCTGGCGCCATCGCCTTGACTCGACTTGCGCGGATTGGGCTCGAGGCTGATGCGGCTGGGGTGATGTCCCAGGAAGTGGTGTAAGTCTGAGAGGGTGGAGCCCTGAGAGGGGTGGCCACCGTGGTTGACCCGGATATGGTTGAGGTGCGACCCACATACCTTGTCAGGAGAATCACGATGACCACCTCAACTATCGCACTGGCGGAGCTTGCCGAGAAGGGTGCGGATGTCGATGTGCTGCGGCAGATGGTGCAGTTCATGGCCCAGCGCCTCATGGAGATCGACGTGCAGGGGCGCTGCGGCGCGGGCTACGACGAGAAGAGTGCCG
>CAJAES010000093.1 GCA_903938815.1 uncultured beta proteobacterium | reverse complement strand
CTACCCGGGTGTAGCCTAACCCCTCGCTCAAGCGGAGAGCCAACGGCGCGCCGCCTGGCCCGCGAGGCCGTTCTGCTTATCATCAGCCTCGCGGGCCAGTCGTCACACCGTCGGCCCCCGCTTAGCTCGAACGTTAGGCGTCAAAGGAACGCACGCATGCACCCGCGCAATGGTCTAGCCATTCTTGTACTCCTCTCCTTCATCAGTTCTAGCGATGCGGCCGAGCCCGCGATGGAACGTGCTGATTGGAAGAAGCACTTTGATGGCGCCAGGGCCATAGGAACGATCGTGGTGATTGACGAACGCGCGTCCAATAGAGGCGCCTTCGTTTACAACGCATCGAGGTCCAACGTACGATTCTCGCCCGCGTCGACCTTCAAGATCCCTCACACACTCTTTGCGCTGCAGGATGGAGCGGTTCGCGATGAGTTTCAGGTCTTTAAATGGGATGGAGTGCGCAGAACGCTTTCAGGCCACAACCAAGATCAAGACTTGCGGTCGGCCATGCGGTTTTCCACGCTCTGGGTATACCAGCAATTCGCAAAGCAGATTGGCGAGCCTCAAGCAAAGAAGTATCTAAGCTCAATCGACTACGGTAACGTGGACCCAACAACACCCACAGGCGACTACTGGGTGGATGGAAACCTGAGAATTTCAGCAATAGAGCAAATTGCCTTCCTGCAGAAGCTGTATCGAAATCAGCTTCCCTTTCCGTTGGAGCATCAACGACTCGTGAAGGACCTCATGGTCATCGAGGCAGACTATGAGTGGATACTGCGCGCAAAGACGGGATGGGAAGGCCAATACGGTTGGTGGGTAGGCTGGGTTGAGTGGAGCGAAGGCCCGGTCTTCTTTGCACTCAACATTGATACACCAAATCGCACTGCAGATCTGGGCAAGAGACAGACCATCGCGAAGGCAGTGCTGCGATCAATCCAGGCGCTACCGAACGAACCGGGCAAAGGTGGTGCGCGTTGACGCCTAACACCTCGCTCAAGCGGGGCGCTAACGGCAAGCCACCAGGCCCGGTCTGGCGGTACACGGTACATTTTCGCCAGCCCGGGACTGGCGCCATGCCGTTGTCGCCCGCTTAGCTCAAACGTTAGCCTTCACAGGCCACGCAGCGCAGACCGAGATGCCTTTCGAACGGATCGAAATCGCGGTCGCTGTGCAGCAGTTCGAGTCCGTCGAATATGCAGCGCGTGGCGATCACGGTGTCAATGGTCTTGCGCACCGTGATGCCTCGGGCGCGAAGCCTTCGGAAGTTCTTCGCCGCGAGGACTGCGACATCTGGTCCGCCAAGGGTCACGAACGTCAGAGTTTCCAGCGTCTTTCGCACGGTGGTGAACTCGCGCTCGGTGGGGCAACCCTGAAGTACTTCGGTCATGATCAGGTCGCCAATCGCAAGTGGCGTCACCCCAAGCAGTGTGTCCAGCTTGTCCGTCTGTGGCGTCGCTGTGCCCCGCAGGTAGTCAATCCAGACGCTGGAGTCAACCAGAATCACCGATCGGTCCTCATCGCCTCGAGGTCACCTTCCCACTTCACTTTTCCCCGCAGGCGGCGCACTTCGCTTTGGCGGCTGAGTTGCAGCAGCGTCTTCAGACCCAGCTCCACCGCCTCTTTCTTGGTTCTCGCACCCGAGGCCTTGAGCGCCTCCGCCATCAGCTTGTCGTCAATCACGATGTTTGTTCTCATGTGTAAACTCCAGACAACGGTACACATTCTAGCGCGTAAGCTACCCGCAGTGCAGCCTAACCCTTCGCTCAACCGGCCACGCAACGGCATGCGTCCCTGGCCGCCCGGAGCCCACTGCGTTTATCCTGCACCGCGCGGCCTGGGCCACACGCCGCTGCGTGCCGGTTAGTTCAAACGTTAGGCGTCAAGAATCACCCCCTTCTTTCATACAGCATGAAAATTGTCGGTATTGGTCTCAACAAAACGGGGACAAAGACTCTGGGGCACTGCATGCGCCACTGGAATATGAAGCACATGTCATTTTCAGTCGATGCTTTTAACCACTGGAGAGTCCGCGACTACCCCGCAATTATGAGGCTTGTCGAACAGTATGCTAGTTTTGACGATTGGCCTTGGCCATTGATCTACAGAGAAATAGACAATTTATTTCCTAAGGCAAAGTTTATACTGACCGTAAGGCGAAACCCGGATGTCTGGTTCGACAGCTTGTGCAGGCACGCAGACAGAACTGGCCCGACACTATTTCGGAAAGCGGTCTACGGCTTTGAGATGCCACACAACCACAAGCGCGAACACATCAGGTACTACGAGGCACATACGGACTCGGTTCGTGAGCACTTTAGCAATGACCCGGACAAGCTTCTGGAAGTCTGTTGGGAGGATGGCGACGGTTGGGAAAAATTGTCTACCTTTCTCACACTACCCTTGCCAGAGATCCCTTTCCCGCACGAGAACAGGTCTCCGTCTTAGTTCCCGGAACGCCCATATCACGCATTGGTGGCCTGCCGCTGTCGCACGCTTAGCTCGAACGTAAGGCCTCAGATTCAATGCTCCCTTCACGTCACCACGTTTCTGCAGCGGCCCACGAGAGCGTTCCGCACGCGAATCCGCTGTCAGTCACTCAGATGGCAGAGCTTGCCGATTGGGCAACACGTAGACAACCGTCTGGAGCTATCGACATCGGTTGTGGTCCAGGCAGTTTCTCGGTCGCCCTGGCGTCGCGCACCTCTGTGAACGTTCGTGCCATCGACTTGAATCCCGCATTTATCGAACGCGGAAAGTCGACCGCAAGAGGGGCCATACTTGCTGGCAAAATCGAGTTCCTGGAGCGGGCGCTGCAGGAAGACGAGGGCGGGCCATTCGATCTCGTGGTGTGCATCGGTTCTTCAGGCGCCATGGGAACCCCTCGCGAGGCGCTGCTTCGGTGCAAGCGCCTCTTGGCCTTCAATGGCACTCTCGTGTTTGCGGAACTGGTCTGGACCACGCAGCCCTCCGAGGAGTTCCTCGCGTTTCTGGGCATCGACAGCGCCTACTACTGGCTTCAATCAGGCGGCGAGCAAGTGTTCGCGCAGTGTGGTCTCTCCCTCGACCATCAGTGCGAGGCATCCAGAGAATCCTGGGAGAAGTACGAGCTTGCCGTACTTGATGGCCGCCTCAAACTGGCAGCCAGCCTGGCCGATGATGCAGGTGAATCGGTTCGTAGCCGTGCAAGAGTCTGGTATGCCAACTTCGAGAAGCATGGTCGTCTCCACTTTGGGTTCAACGCATATGTCGCTCGGCACGCTGAGGCCTAAGGAAGGTCTGCACAACGCGATGCGAAGTGACGATTGAGGTGAGCTGATGCGGTGCGAGCCGTTCCACGAGTACGGCGAGCGTTCGACGCCGTCGTTTGCGGCTCGTATCGAGCGCACTTTGCGCCCCGCGCAGCCATTTCGGCCGCTGCGGACGCACTCATCCGGTGGCTCCCATCAATCGCCGCCGCGCCATCCACAGGTTGGACAGCGCGAACAGCGTGACGATCTGCGCCGTGTTCTTCGCCAGTCCCCGGTAGCGGACCTTCGTGTAGCCGAACTGCCGCTTGAGCACGCGGAACGGGTGCTCGACCTTGGCGCGCACGCTGGCCTTGAACTTCTCGGCCTGCTCAGCGATGAACTCGGGTTCGATGAACGGGTTGAGCTTGCGCCGCAGCCCGGGGCGCATGGCAACGTGCCAGGTCGGCCCTGCAGCTTCCGATCGCTTGTGCACGCCCTGGTAACCGGCATCACCGAAGGCCACCTCTTCGTGCCCGTGCAGCAGGGCTCCTGCCTGCGTCACGTCGTTGACGTGGGCCGCCGTGCCCACCACGCTGTGCACCAGCCCGGAGTGCGCATCCACGCCGATGTGGGCCTTCATGCCGAAGTACCACTGGTTGCCCTTCTTGGTCTGGTGCATCTCCGGGTCGCGCTCGCCTGCAGCGTTCTTGGTCGAGCTGGGAGCGGCAATCAGCGTGGCGTCCACCACGGTGCCCTTCTTCATCGTCAGGCCCTTTGCCTGCAGGATGTCGTTGACCACCCTCAGCATGTCAGTGGCCAGATCGTGCTTCTCCAGCAGATGGCGGAATCTCAAGATCGTGGTCTCGTCGGGCAGTCGCTCAACACCGTCCCCGAGCTTGGCGAACTCGCGGAACACCGGCATGTCATGCAGCGCTTCTTCCATCGCGGGGTCCGAAAGCGCGAACCACTGCTGCAAATAGTGAATGCGCAGCATCGTCTCGATGCGGAACGGCGGGCGACCAGTCTTGGCGCGCGGGTAGTACGGCTCCACCACCTGCACCAGCGCCGTCCACGGCACCACGCGTTCCATCTCTTCGAGGAACTCGCGCTTGCGCGTCCTCTTGGTAGACAAGTTCAGGCCAAGTCCAAGTTGCTTCATGGGCAAGATCGTCGCCCGAGCCCACCCATCAGGCAACACGGATCAGCCCGGGGTTTTGCAGACATTCCTTAG
>CAJAES010000092.1 GCA_903938815.1 uncultured beta proteobacterium | reverse complement strand
GATCAAGGCCCTGGTGGGCACCAGCGTCGACCGCGTCGAGCAGGGCAGCCGCCTCGTCGGCGAGGCCGGCTCCACCATGACCGAGATCGTCGCCAGCGTGCAGCGCGTGACCGACATCATCGGCGAGATCTCCGCCGCCGCTGCCGAGCAGAGCAGCGGCATCGGCCAGGTCAACGGCGCCGTCACCGAACTCGACCGCATGACGCAACAGAACGCCGCGCTGGTGGAGCAATCCGCCGCCGCCGCCGAGAGCCTGAAGGACCAGGCGGACCGACTGGGCGGGCTCGTGGCCCGATTCCGCATCACCGAAACATCATGAGTGTTTCCCGCACAGCGTAATTTCGACGAAGAGGCCTCCATGAGCACCCGCAACTCCAACGACACCGTCGTTCTCGCCGCCATCGGCATCCTCGGCGCAGCCAGCGTCGCCTACGCGGGCGTCTACGGCAGCGTCGGCCTCGTGCTGGGCCTGGCCGTGCTGCTGGGCGTCGCCGCACTCGCGGTGGCGGGCATCTCCCGGGGCGGCACCGGCAGCCAGATCGGCCTGCCGGCGCTGGGCATGGGCATGGTGGCGCTGCTGATCCACGCAGCCCGCGGGCAGGCCGAGGCGCACTTCGCGGTCTTCGCCTTCCTGGCCGTGACCATCGTCTACCGGCACTGGATGCCGGTACTGGCGGCCGCGGGCACCATCGCCGTGCACCACCTGAGCTTCAACTACTTCCAGCAATGGGGCTGGGGCCCGGTGTGCTTCACCGAGCCGGGCCTGGGCAAGGTGATCGAGCATGCTGCCTACGTCGTGGTCGAAGCCGGCATCCTGATGCTGATGGCGCAGCGCACGCGCCAGGACTTCCTGGCGGGCGAAGAGTTGAGCGCCATGGCAAGCCGGCTCGTCAGCGCCGACGGCGTGGTGGACTTCAGCGCCGTCCAGGCCCCCTGCGAAGCGCCGGCCGCAAGGCAGATGCAGGAAGCCCTGCGTCGCATCGAGGCTTCCATCGCGGATGTGCGCGCCAGCGCCCTGTCCATCCAGACCGCCAGCACCGAGATCGCCTCAGGCAACCTCGACCTGTCCTCGCGCACCGAGCAGGCCGCCAGCAACCTGCAGAAGACCGCCAGCGCGATGGAGGAGATCACGGTCACCGTGCGTCATTCCACCGACTCGGCCGTCCAGGCCAACCAGCTCGCGGAGACCGCCTCCACGGTGGCTCGCCGCGGCGGCGCGGTGGTGTCGCAGGTCGTCTCGACCATGGACGAGATCAACACCAGCAGCCGGAAGATCTCCGACATCATCGGCGTCATCGACGGCATCGCGTTCCAGACCAACATCCTGGCCCTGAACGCCGCGGTGGAAGCCGCCCGCGCAGGCGAGCAGGGCCGCGGATTCGCAGTGGTGGCCAGCGAAGTGCGCAGCCTGGCACAGCGCAGCGCCGAGGCCGCGCGCGAGATCAAGGGCCTCATCGGCACCAGCGTCGACAAGGTCGCCACGGGCAGCAAGCTCGTCGCCGATGCCGGCGCCACGATGGACGAGATCGTCGACAGCGTGCAGCGTGTCACGGCCATCATCGCCGAGATTTCCTCGTCCGCGGGCGAGCAGAACAACGGCCTCGGCCAGGTGAACCAGGCTGTCGCCGAACTCGACCGCATGACGCAGCAGAATGCCGCGCTCGTGGAGGAGTCCACCGCAGCCACGCAGAGCCTGCGCGAACAGGCGGATCGCCTGTCGCAGTCGGTCAGCGCCTTCCGGTTGGCCGGTTCGCCGGCGCAGACGAGCCACGCCCCGGCGCCGGCTGCACCCCGGACCTACCAGGCTTCCACGGCCGCGACGACACGCCCCGCGCCCCCCCGGGCCATGTCTGCAGAGAAGTCGACAGGCGCGACGGCGGCCACTCCGGCGCGCACACCGGCCCGCGCAGGCAACCCCACCCACGCACCCGCCCCGTTCCAGGCGCCGACCTCGAGCCCCAAGCCTGCCCTCGCGCAGACGACGGCCCCCGACGACGACTGGCAATCCTTTTGAGCCCAGGGCCTAAAGACCGCGCCCGATTGGCCGAATAACAGCTATCCCTTCAGGAGTTCGCATGGAAATGATCACCGAAGCCACCCAGGTATCCCGTCATGAATCGGCCCGCCAGGCCATCAACGCCGCCTTGGCAGGAGCCGCCCGCACGGCCCGCGCCGGCGAGTACCTCACGTTCCGTCTGGGTGCCGAGGAATACGGCATCGACATCCTGCGCGTGCAGGAAATCCGCTCCTACGAGCCACCCACCCGCATCGCCAACGCGCCTTCCTTCATCAAGGGCGTCGTCAACCTGCGTGGCGTCATCGTGCCGATCGTCGATCTGCGCCTGAAGCTGGGTTGCGACACGGCCGAATACAACGGGTTCACCGTCGTCATCGTGCTGAACGTCCGTGGGCGCGTCGTCGGCGCGGTGGTGGACTCGGTGTCCGACGTGCTGGAGCTGACCACCACGCACATCAAGCCGGCGCCGGAACTGGCCAGCGGCATCGACAGCGGCTTCATCACCGGCATCGGCAGCATCCAGCAAGGCCAGGGCGACGACGCCAGCGAGCGCATGCTCATCCTGATGGACATCGAGGGGCTGATGAGCGCCGCCGACATGGGCCTGATGGACAGCACGCACTGACCACACCCGGATACGCGCACCAATTCAAATGGCCGCCCCAGGGCGGCCATTTGCATTTTCCGGCCGCGCAAACGGTGCAAACCGGCATTCTTGCCGCTGCAAGGCGGGCAGACCTATCAGCTGCCCTGCCCGGACCGCCGATATGGAGGGTGTCGGCACAGCGCCGGCCACCACTCAACGCCACCCCCGGAGACCACCATGAAGCTATTGCGCCTCGCGCCCTTCGCGCTGCTGATCGCCGCCAACACCGCCTTCGCCGCCACCGATGCCACACCCGCCGAGGCCACGGCGATGGTCAAGAAGGGCGTCGCCTTCATGAAGGCCAACGGCAAGGACAAGGGCCATGCCGAGATCAGCAACAAGCAGGGCCAGTTCATCGACCGCGACCTGTACCTCGTGGTCTACGGCCTGGACGGCACGGTGCGTGCGCACGGCGCCAACGAGAAGATGATCGGCAAGAACCTGATCGATCTCAAGGACGTCGACGGCAAGGCATTCGTCAAGGAGCGCGTCGACCTGGCACAGGCCAAGGGCACCTTCTGGCAGGACTACAAGTTCACCAACCCGGTGACGAAGAAGATCGAGCCCAAGAGCATGTACTGCGAGAAGCTGGACGACGCAGTCCTCTGCGGCGGGGTCTACAAGTAATTCGAATCGCCCTCGCTCGAACATCGCCGGAGACCTGGATGAAACTTGCCACGAAGCTGATAGCCGCCCCTGTGTTGACTACCGCGCTCGTCCTGAGCGTGGCGCAGGTCGAAAGCTGGCTGTCCAGCCGGGCCATGGACTCGATGCAGACCCAGGCCTCGGACAACTTCGGGCGTTTCAAGAGCCTGGCCCAGGCTCAGGGTCAGCTGGGCGACGCCCACTCCAGCGTCTACCGCACGGTGGCCCTGATGGCCTCGCTGGACGACGCCAAGGTCCAGGCCTTCCGTGCCGAACTGAAGGGCCGCCTGCAGGTGCTGGACAAGGACCTGTCGGCCATGGGCCAGGGCGACGCGACCCTGACCGCCACGCTGACCGAAGCCTCGAAGCACCTGAAGGGCTACGGCGAAAAGGCCGACGCCGCCATCGACCTGGCAACAGTGGACGCCAACACCGGCATCGCCGCGCTGCAGGGCGCGGACGAACGATTCAAGCAGCTCTCCGCGTCGGTGACGACACTGATCGCGCAGTTCGAGGCGCACTCGAAGGCCGAGGCTGCAGCCGCCAGCGCACAGGCCTCGCGTCTGCATGCGCTGCTCAGCGTGCTGGCCCTCGGGGCTGCCGCAGGCGCGGTGTTCCTGGGCTGGCGCGTGCAGCACCGGGCCATGCTCGACCTGGCGCGCGCCGGCGATGCCGCCGACGAGATCGCCGCCGGGCGGCTGGACCGCGCCATCCAGTCGGACCGGAGCGACGAAGTCGGCGCCGTGCTGGCCAGCCTGGAGCGCATGCGCTCGCAGCTGCTCGCCTCGTTGCGCACGGTGCGTGAATCCACCCAATCCATCGGCCTGGCCAGCCGCGAGATCGCCAGCGGCAACGCCGATCTGTCCACGCGCACCGAGCAGACAGCCAGCAACCTGCAGCAGACCGCAAGCTCGATGGAGCAGCTCACCGGCACACTGCGGCAATCCACCGACGCCGCTTCGCAGGCCAACCAGCTCGCGCACAGCGCGGCCAGCGTGGCCAAGCGCGGCGGTGCCGTGGTGGCCCAGGTGGTCTCCACCATGGACGAGATCAACGCCAGCTCCAAGCGCATCGGCGACATCATCGGCACCATCGACGGCATCGCGTTCCAGACCAACATCCTGGCGCTG
>CAJAES010000091.1 GCA_903938815.1 uncultured beta proteobacterium | reverse complement strand
GCTCGCCCGGCGGGTCGGCGTGGCCGGGCCAGCCGCGCGCGGTGCCGCCGACCCACTCGAGCACCTCGCCCCAGCCGAAGCCGCGCGGCGCGGCGGTGCCGGCGGCCAGCTCCCATTCGGGCTCGGTCGGCAGGCGCCGGCCCGCCCAGGCGCACCAGGCCTGCGCCTCGTAGCGCGTGACATGTACCGCAGCCTGCGCCGGGTTGCCGTGCTGCAGGCGCCCGCGGGTGGTCAGCACGACACTCTGTCGCAACTGCTCCACATAGCGCGGCGCGCGGCGCTCCACGCGCTGGGCCCAGTCCCAGCCGGCGGGTGTCCACCAGCGAGGCTCGTCGTAGCCGCCGTCGGTGGCGAACTCCAGGTAGCGCGCCCAGCTGACCGGGCGCGCATCGATCTCGAATTCGGGCAGCTGCACTTCATGCGCCCATCGCTCGGGCCCCGGCACCGCCCCACCCGGCGTCGAGCCGAGCTGCCACCGCTGAGCAGGGATCCAGAGTGATCCGGCATCGCGGCCGGTGGTGGCCGCCGGCCACGGCGCTTCGGCCAGGCCCAGCGCCTGGGCCAGCACGGCCAGGGTCTCGGCGGTGCGGTCCTCGTGGCGCAGCGCCAGACGGAAGGCGTACAGGCCGCGGTCGCTGTCGCCGGCGGTCGCGAGCAGGTCCAGCACGGTCTCCAGCGTGTCGGCCATCCAGACCCGAACGGCGTCAGGCGTGGGGAGGTCCAGCGCTGACGCCTGCCTGAGCAGCCCCACATGGAAGAACTCGTCGCTGCGCGGATCGGCGGCGGCCAGGCGCGGGCGCAGAGGGTCCGCGTCCTCGCCGCGCTGCGCCTGCACGTCGCGCACGATCCACCAGTCGGCCGTCCAGGCGGCATGCCCCGCAAGCCACAGCGCGGGCGGCACGCCGTCCGCACCCACGCGCGGGCCGATGGTCGAATCCTCGAAGGCGGCGAGCCAGCGCAGCGTGCGGTTACGGGCGTCGATCAGCGCGAGCGACAGCCAGTCCGCGCCCGCGCTGCGGGCCGCGACGGGGTCATCGGCAGAGAGCAGCACGCCTCAGTCGCCCACCAGCCCGTTGCGGATGGCGTAGACGGTCAGCTCGGCGTTGTTGCCCAGCGCCAGTTTCTCGAGCACCCGGGCGCGGTACACCGACACCGTCTTCGGGCTCAGCTTGAGCTCGTCGGCGATGTCCGACAGGCGCTTGCCGCTGGCGATCATCACCAGGGTCTGCAGTTCGCGGTCGGACAGGGTCTGGTGCGCGTTCTCGTGCGCAGGCGTGGTGAGGCTTTCCACCAGCATCTGCGCGATCTCGGGCGTGACGTACTTGCGCCCCTGGGACACCGTGCGCACGGCCTGCACCAGCAGTTGCGGGTCGCCGCCCTTGTTGACGTAGCCGAAGGCGCCTGCCCGCAGCGCGCGGATGGCGTACTGGTCTTCCGGGTACATGCTCACGACCAGCACCTTCACCGGCGAGCCTTCTTCCTTCAGGGCGTGCAGGGCGTCCAGGCCACTGCGCCCTGGCAGGTTGATGTCGAGCACCAGAACGTCGCAGCGCGTGCCGCGCATCAGGCTGCGCAACTCGCCGTAGTCGCCCGCCTCGCCGACGACGCGGATGTCGGCCGCGTCGGACAGGGTGTCCCGGATGCCGCGCCGGATCAGCGCATGGTCGTCGCAGAGGATGACTTCGGTCATAGCGGTGTCCAGGCGGAGGGGTCGTGCTCGCGTCGACGGCTTGCGGGTGCTTCGGCCATATCGGCCTCCTCGGGCGAGGGCACCGCCATGGGGCCGATCGGCACCGAGAGGATCAGGCAGGTGCCATCGGCACCGCTGCTGAGATCGACCCAGCCGCCGACCGTGGAGGCTCGTTCGTGCAGGCCGCGCAGGCCGAAGCTGCGGTCCTTGGCGCGGTCGGTGTCCGACATGCCCCGGCCGTTGTCGCTGATCTCGAGCGACAACACGCCCGCGCCCACCGTCAGCTCGATGCGGACACGGCTGGCCTGCGCGTGCTTGCTGACGTTAGTAAGCGCTTCCTGCGCTGTGCGGTAGGCGACCAGCGGCACGCCGGCGGGCAACTGCAGGGATTCGTGGCTGGTGTGAAAGCTGCACTCGATGCCGGTGCGGCGCTCGAAGTTGCCGGCCATCCACTGCAACGCCGCCACCAGGCCCTGCTCCAGGATCGCCGGGCGCAGGTTGTGCATCACGCGCTTGCTGGCGTCGATGGCGTGCGTGAGCAACTCGATCGCCTCGACCGCGCGCTGCTGCACCGCCGGGGAATCGGCATGGCGACGGATCCAGTCGAGGTCGAACTTGAGCGCGGTCAGGCTGCCGCCAACGTCGTCGTGGATCTCGCGGGCGATGGCGGTGCGCTCGGTCTCGATGCTGGTCTGCAGGTGCTGCGCCAGCGCGGACAGCTGGGCGCGCGAATCCTGGACCTCGCGGTCCGCCATGGCGCGGGCACGGCGGGATTCGGCCGCTTCGATGGCGTGCTCCACGGCCGGAGCCAGCCGCGCCAGGTTGGCCTTCAGGAGGTAGTCGCTGGCGCCGTTGCGCATGGCATCGACAGCGGTTTCCTCGCCGATCTCGCCCGACACCAGGACGAAGGGCAGCTCCAGGCCGCGCGCGCGCATCAGCTGCAGCGCCTGGATGCCCGAGAAGCCGGGCAGGTTGTAGTCGGACAGAACGAGATCCCAGGGCTGACCGAGCGCCTGCTCGAACTCGGTGCGCGACTCGACGCGCGTGCAGTTGACCACGAGCCCGCCGCGCCGCAGGTGCGCCAGCGCGAGCTCGTGGTCGAGCTCGGAATCCTCCAGGTGCAGCACGCGCAGGGGGCGCGAAGAAGGGCTAGACGGCATGCACAGAGTATGGCGCAGGCCTCGCCAGGATCAGAAATGACGGCGGTTTGACCGCATCTTCCGCTAAAGGCCGAGGGGCTCGCTGCCGACAATCCTGTGACCAAGGAGGCCCGAAGCAACGGGCCGGCCATTCACTGACCCGCCGGAGAGTCCATGCCCAGCACCGACAGCGCCCCACCGCCGCACGAAGGCATGCCATTGCTGGCTGCGGCCGAGGTGCAGGACGACCTCCTCGTCGCCAGCAACGACCTGGAACGCCTTCAGCGGCTGCTGACGGACGCCAGCGAATCGCTCATCGGCCACTTCTATGCCGCTGCCGACCAGCTGCGCGACATGCTCAAGCTGACGGCAGCCCACCCCGAGCTGAACATGCCGCAGCTGCATCAGACGATGGAGCACGTGTCGGGCGCGATCACCGCGATGCAGTTCCAGGATCTCGCTTCGCAGCTGATCGATCACACGGGCCGCCGCCTGCGCGGATGCGCCGACCGCCTGGCCCGCGAGACCATGGGTGACGACGAGGATGGTCCCGCCGTCGTCGAGAACGTGCCCCTTCGCCCCAACCCGGTGACCCAGGACGAGATGGACGCTGGTTCCGTCGAACTCTTCTGAACCCGCCCGAGACTGCCCGAGACCGCCCCGGAGAACTTGCAATGCATTCGATTCTTGCCGTAGACGACAGCGCCTCCATGCGCCAGATGGTGTCCTTCACCCTGAAGAACGCCGGTTTCAACGTCGTGGAGGCCGTCGACGGCCAGGACGCCTGGGAAAAGGCGTCCACGCGCGACTTCAGCCTCGTGCTGACCGACCAGAACATGCCCCGCATGGACGGCATCAGCCTGACCAAGCGGCTGCGCGAGAACCCCAAGTTCAAGGCCACGCCGATCCTGATCCTCACGACCGAGAGCAGCGACCAGATGAAGCAGGCCGGCCGCGCCGCAGGCGCCACGGGCTGGCTCGTCAAGCCCTTCGACCCGGCCAAGCTGGTCGAGGTCATCGGCAAAGTCATCCGCTGAGGGGTCATCCATGGGCGACATGAGCAACGAAGGTGGTCACCTGTCCGCAGGCATCGACCTCAGCCAGTTCTTCCAGGTCTTCTTCGAGGAGGCGGGCGAAAACCTCGACACCATGGAGCAGATGCTCCTGGCGCTGGACATCGCCAACGCCGACGACGAAGAGCTGAATGCGATCTTCCGGTGCGCGCACTCGGTCAAGGGGGGCGCCGCCACCTTCGGCTTCAGCGACGTGGCCGAACTGACCCACGAGATGGAGACGCTGCTGGACAAGCTGCGCCGCCGCGAGCTGGCACCCACCTCGGCGATGGTCGACGTGCTGCTGGCCTCCGGCGACGCTCTGAAGGCCCAGCTGGCGCGCCACCAGGGCAATGGCGGCGCCGCCCCGGACACCACTGAACTCCTCGCGACCATCCGGGCGCAGGTCGAAGGCCAGGATCAGGTCCCACCTGCGCCTGCCGCCACGTCCGTCACGCCCGCAACCAAGGCCGCGCCGGCGCCGGCGCCGGCCATCGTGCCGGCGGCCAAGCCCGGCACGCGCGTGCTGGAGCTCAGCGTCGGCCCGCTGGAAGACATGGCGCTGGCCGACAACCTCGTGGACCTGTTCAAGGAAATCACGGGCCTGGGCAGCATCGAGCCGCTGGATGCCGGCCAGCATGCCGACGGCATGCGCCGCTTCAAGGTCACCACCACCAGCACCGACAACGACCTGCTGGACCTGTTCACCTTCCACGTGTCGCGCGAGCAGGTCCGCCTGGCGCCGATCGGCCCCGGCTACGGCTTCCATGAGGGTGCCCCGGGCGCGCCCGAGTCCGCGGCCAGCGCCAAGGACCCCGGCTACGGCTTCTTCGAAGACGCCCCGGGCTCGCCGCAGCCTGCGGGCGCCCCGCCGCCCGCAGCGGCCACGGCCTCGGCGGCAGCTGCCGCTCCGGCCGCACCGCGCGCACCGGTTGCCGCGGCCAAGCCCGAGCCGGCCAAGCCCGCCGCCGGCCCGGAATCGAGCACGCTGCGCGTCTCGGTGGAAAAGGTCGACCAGCTCATCAACCTGGTGGGCGAGCTCGTCATCACGCAGGCCATGCTGGCGCAGAACAGCAAGGACATCGACACAGCGCTGCACCAGCAGCTCACCGCCGGACTGGCGGACCTGGAGCGCAACACCCGCGACCTGCAGGAAGCGGTGATGTCGATCCGCATGATCCCGATGTCGCTGGTCTTCAACCGCTTCCCGCGGATGCTGCGCGATCTCGCGGCCAAGCTCGGCAAGAAGGTCGAACTGGTGACGCAGGGCGAGGCCACCGAGCTCGACAAGGGCCTGGTCGAGAAGATCACCGACCCGCTGACGCACCTGGTGCGCAACAGCTGCGACCACGGCATCGAACTGCCGGCCGAGCGCGCCGCCAAGGGCAAGCCCGAACACGGCACCATCACCCTGGTGGCCAGCCACCAGGGCGGCAGCATCGTCATCGAGGTACGCGACGACGGCAAGGGCCTGAACCGCGGCAAGCTGCTGGCCAAGGCGCGCGAGCGCGGCCTGGAAGCGCCAGACAGCATGACCGACAGCGAGGTCTGGGGCCTGATCTTCGCGCCGGGCTTCTCCACTGCCGAGCAGGTCACCGACGTCTCCGGGCGCGGCGTGGGCATGGACGTGGTGAAGAAGAACATCACCTCGCTCGGCGGCACGGTGGAGATCGACTCCGCCGAGGGCTACGGCATGAGCGTGCGCGTGCGCCTGCCGCTGACGCTGGCCATCATGGACGGCATGAGCGTGGGTGTCGGCGAGGAGGTCTACATCCTGCCGCTGGGCTCCGTGGTCGAGTCCTTCCAGGTTCGCTCCGACACCATCAAGACCATCGGCGGCCGTGGCCGCGTGGTGCAGGTGCGTGACGAGTACATGCCCGTCATCGACCTCGAACGCGTCTTCGATGTCCCGCGCTTCGACTTCGAGCACGTGAGCAACATCATGGTCGTCGTCGAGGCGGAAGGCGGCCGCGTAGCCCTGCTGGTGGACGAGCTTCTCGGCCAGCAACAGGTGGTCGTGAAGAACCTCGAATCGAACTATCGGCGCGTGGAGGATGTCTCCGGCGCAACGATCATGGGCGACGGCCGGGTCGCGCTGATTCTGGACATCGGCTCGCTGGTCCGCCGCTCGCGCGGCTGAACGGGCCACACAGGAGACACGCCATGCGTGCGATTGACGCCCTGATGCGGCGCTTCACCATCCGCCTGCGGATGCTCGGTGCCATCGGCATGGTGCTGGCCCTGTTCGGCCTGGTGGGCGCGGCCGGCTTCGGCGGCGGCGCGCTGCTCAACGAGCTGAACCACGGCTTCGTGCACCACTCCATGCACGAGGTGCGCACGGTGGCCGAGATCCGCCGGCACCTGGGCGAGGTGCGGCTGCACGAGAAGAACATGGTCATCGACTACGAGAACGGTGTCGAGGTGCTGAAGCACCGCGAGCACTGGGCCGCGTCGATCGAGGCCACCCGCAAGGCGCTGAGCGGCGTGCTCGAGGGCGAGGAAGACGAGGACAACGCCTTCGCCCGCAAGGGCCTCGAGGCGCTGGACGCCTACCAGAAGGCCTCGACCCACGTGCTGGCCCAGGTGCAGGACGGCGCCTACGACACGGCCAAGGCGGCCGACAAGCAACTGCAGAAGGCCAAGGACCACGTGGCCGTGCTCGAGGAGCAGGTCAAGGCGCTGTCGGACATCGTCGACGGCGAGATCACGACGTCTTCCGCCAGCTTCGACAGCACGATGCGCACCACGGCCATCGCGTTCGGCGGCGTGCTGCTGCTGGTGGTGGTGGTGGTGGTGCCGCTGACGCTGATGAATTCCCGCTCCATCCTCGCACCCATCGACTACGCACGGCGCGTGGCACAGGCCGTGGCCGGCGGCGATCTGACGATGCGCATCCGCGTCGACGGCAGGGACGAGGCGGCGCAGCTGCTCCAGGCGCTGTCGGCCATGCAGGATTCACTGCGCGGCATCGTCGGTGACGTGCGCGGTTCGGCCGACAGCATCGGCACGGCATCGCGTGAGGTGGCATCGGGCAATACCGATCTGTCGCAGCGCACCGAGCAGACGGCCAGCAACCTGCAGCAGACTGCCAGTTCGATGCAGCAGCTCACAGGTGCGTTGCGGCAATCCACCGACGCCGCGTCGCAGGCCAACCAGCTCGCCAACAGCGCCGCCAGCGTGGCCAAGCGCGGCGGTGCCGTGGTGGCCCAGGTGGTCTCCACCATGGACGAGATCAACGCCAGCTCCAAGCGCATCGGCGACATCATCGGCACCATCGACGGCATCGCGTTCCAGACCAACATCCTGGCGCTG
>CAJAES010000090.1 GCA_903938815.1 uncultured beta proteobacterium | reverse complement strand
GCGCGCGCCATGAACGACCTGATCGTCCAGGGCAAGGCGCTGTACTGGGGCACGAGCGAATGGAGCGCGGCGGACATCCGCGCCGCCTGGGACATTGCCGACCGCCACGGTTGGCACAAGCCCGTGATGGAGCAGCCGCAGTACCACCTGTTCCACCGCAAGCGCGTGGAGCAGGAGTACGCGCGCCTGTACGAGGACACGGGTCTGGGGCTCACCACCTGGAGCCCGCTGGCCTCAGGCCTGCTCACCGGCAAGTACCGCGAAGGCGTTCCCGAGGGCAGCCGCGGGTCGATGGAGACCATGGCTTTCCTGCGCGACGGCCTGACCGATGCCGCGAAGAACGCCGCCGTGGCGCAGCTGGAGCCCATCGCCGCCGAACTCGGTGGCTCACTGGCCCAGCTGTCCCTGGCCTGGGTGGCCTCGAACCCGCGCGTCAGCAGCGTGATCATGGGCGCATCGCGCATCGATCAACTGCAGGCCAACCTGGGTGCGCTGGCGCTGCTGGAGAAGCTGACGCCCGAGGTCAAGGCCCGCATCGAGGCCGTCACCGCGCCGCTCGCGGGCTGATCGCTGGTTGATTGAGCAAACCCGGCCGGGGGAACCGACCGGGTTGCTGGCGATCTACCGGCGTGGCGATCGCTCAGGTGCCGACGGTCCCGCCGTCGGCGCGCCGCACCACCACCGTGGCCGAGCGCGGGCGCAGCGCCGTGGCGCCGTCCGGCCAGCGGCTGAACGCGTTCGCGTTGCGCGCGATCCAGTTGTCGCCGGTGTAGCCGGCCGGCGCGCGCGGGTGGCTGCCCACCTCGCCCGGGTGCTGGATGTTCACGAACATGGTCTTGCGGTCCGGCGTCCAGGTGATGCCGGTCACTTCGCACCCGTCCGGGCCCACCAGGAAGCGGCGGATCTCCTTCGTGACCGGGTCGGCGACCAGCATCTGGTTGTTGCCGTTGCCCGCGAAGTCGCCGGTGTTGGCGTAGCTGCCGTCGGTCTGGATCCACATCCGGCCGAAGCTGTCGAAGGCCAGGCCGTCCGGGCTGTTGAACAGGTTGTCCATCGTGATGTTGGCCGAGGCTGCGCGCGCATCGGTGATGGCGGGTTGCCCGGCCAGCACGAAGAGATCCCAGTCAAAGCTCAGAGCGGTGCCGTCGGCGCCGGCCTCGTTCCAGCGCAGGATGTGGCCCCACACGTTGTTGGCACGCGGGTTGGCTTCGTCAGCAGGCGGGCGTGCCGAGCCGGCGATGGTGGAACCGTCGACGTTGTTGGACGTGGTGCCGCCGCGGCGGTTGTTGTTGGTCAGCGTGACGAACACCTCGCCCGGCTTCTTCGGGTTGGCCGCCACCCACTCGGGGCGGTCCATCATCGTGGCACCCACGCGGTCGGCCGCCTGGCGCGCGCGCATCATCACGTCGCCCTGGCTCGTGAAGCCGTTCTCCGGCGTCAGGCCGTTCTGGCCGAACACCAGCGCGATCCAGGTGCCCGTGCCCATGCGGTCGCCGGCGGTCGCGCCGGCATCGAACTTGGCCGCGTACAGCGTGCCTTCGGTCAGCAGGTTGCGGTTGGCCGAGCTGGTCGGGTTGGCGGCATCGAAGGTGCCTGCGGAGACGAACTTGTAGACGTACTCGTTGCGCTCGTCGCAGCCCATGTAGACGACGGCCTTGCCGTTCGCGGCGATCACCAGTTCAGCGTTCTCGTGCTTGAAGCGGCCCAGCGCCGTGCGCTTGTTCGGCTTGCCGCCGGGCGCGAACGGATCGATCTCGACGATCCAGCCGTGGCGGTTGGGTTCGTTGGGCGTCGCGTTGAGGTCGAAGCGCGGGTCCACGGTGTGCCAGCGGTAGCCGAAGCCGCTGGCCGACAGGCCGTAGCGGTTCTCCAGGGCCGACGGCGTGCGGCTGCCGTTCCAGCCGAAGTAGCCGTTGAAGTTCTCTTCGCAGGTCAGGTAGGTGCCCCAGGGCGTGCGGCCGTTGCCGCAGTTGTTCAGCGTGCCGAGCACCTCGGCGCCGGCCGGGTCGGCGGCGGTCTTCATCAGGTCGAGGCCGGCGGCCGGGCCCTGCAGCGCGATGGGGGTGTTGCCGTGGATGCGGCGGTTGTACGGCGAGGCCGTGACGTGGGTCCAGCCGCCATCGGCGGCACGCTTGACGTGCAGGACGCTGACGCCGTGCGCTGCCAGGGCCTTGCGGGCCTTCTCGTAGGTGAAGGGCGCCATCCAGTCGTCGGCGTTGCCTTCGGCCGCGTAGAAGTACTCGGGGTTGATGTACTCGTGGTTCATCACGAGCAGGCCCTCGTCGCTGCGTTCGCCGAAGCCGCTGCCCGCGGTGTCGAAACCGAAGAAGGCCATGCCGTCGTGGTTGTCGCCGACCTGCTGTTCCTGGTCTGCCGAGCTGCCCGAGTTGTCACCCTTCCAGGCCGGTGCGAACTGGTTGATCGGGGTGCCCCAGGGCACGAAGGCCGTCGCCACGTAGCCGGCGGGCACGACGATCTCGCTGCCGCTCGACGCGGGAACGGCGCCGTGGCTGAGGATTCGCTCGGTCGGGGGCACGGGGGCTGCCGGCGGGGCCGGCGCGGGATCGTCGCTGCCGCCGCAGGCCGACAGGCCGGCCAGGAACGGCAGCGCCGCGGCGCCCAGGCCGCCCATCAGCAGGCGGCGGCGCGAGGGCTGCGCCGCGATGGCGCGCTCGACCACGTCGGTCAGCGAAAGGTTGCGGCTCGGGTTGGAGACGCCGTCGTCGTCGGTGAGGTTGCGGGCCATGGGGGAACTCCTGTGTGCGTTGCTCGAAGCAGGCAATGTCGCCCGCTCGTGTGAAACGCTCGTGACAGGGAGTCCCGGTGCCCGGCCTGTCAGTCCTGCAGCGAAGCCCAGCGTTCGGCCGTGCCGACATCCGTCCAGGAGCCTTCCCAGACCTCGCCGCCCGCCCGGCCCTCGGCAATCTCGGCTTCGAGTACGGGGCGCAGGGCGAGCCGCGTGCCGGGGGTGATGCCCGCGAACATCGCCCGCCTGAACAGGCCCACGCTGGCCCAGGTCCAGCGCGGCCCGGGCTGCCCGCTGAGCAGGCGGCCTTGTGCGTCGAGCCCGAAGTCGCCTTGCGGGTGGTGCGGCGCGTTGGCCACCATCCACAGGTGCGCGTTGCGCGCCGGGGCCAGCGTTGCGCCGAAGGCGAACCCGGGCAGGAACACGTCGCCCGAGACGACCCAGAACACCTCGTCGAGCAGCGGGAGCGCCTTCGCGATGCCGCCGGCGGTCTCGAGCGCGCCGCCGTGGTCGCGGCCTTCCATCGAGTACCGGATGCGCAGGTTCCAGCGCGCGCCGTCGCCGAGCGCGGCGGGAAACTGTTCCTCGAGCCACGCCGTGTTGACGACGACCTCGCTCACGCCGGCGTCCGCAAGGGCTTCGAGGTGCCACTCGATCAATGGCTTGCCGCGCACCTTCAGAAGCGGCTTCGGCGTGTGGTCGGTGTGCGGGCGCAGCCGCTCGCCGCGGCCCGCCGCGAGGATCAGAGCGCTGCGTGTCATGCGGAGTCCGACACCACGCGGTGCCGCCCCTCGTGCTTGGCGCGGTAGAGCGCGGCGTCAGCCCGACGCAGCAGCGCGAGCGCGTCCTCTTCGCCGTGGGGCCCCGTCGGCCGGGTGCCGACGCCGATGCTGAGCGTGAGATTCGGCCCGAGCGGCGAATCCTCGTGCGGAATGTCGGCGGCGTCCATGGCGGCCAGGCAGCGTTCGGCCTGGGCCCGCCCCTCGGCGGCGCCGGTGTGGGGCAGCAGCACGACGAACTCCTCGCCGCCGTAGCGCACCAGCAACTCGTCCGGCCGCCGGGCGCAAGCGCGCAGCAGGTCGGCCACGCGGCGCAGGCAGGCATCGCCTGCGACGTGGCCGTGGCGGTCGTTGTAGCGCTTGAAGTGATCGACGTCGATGAGCAGCAGCGTCAGCGGCAGGTCGTGCCGTTGCGCGCGGGACCACTCCTCGTGCAGGCGGCGGTCGAACAGGCGGCGGTTGGCGATGCCGGTCAGCGCGTCCGTCTCCGACAGTTCGGAGAGCCGGCGGTTCGCGGCGTCGAGCTCTGCGTTCAGCGCCGAGAGCTCATGCTCGCGCTTGACGAGTTCGGTCACGTCCATGCGGATGCCGACGAGGCCGCCTTCGCGCGTGCGGCGCTCATGGATGCGCACCCAGGTGCCGTCGTTCAGGTTCACCACGCGCGGCGCACCCGGGTTGCGGCGCTGCGGCAGCCGGTCGGCCAGCCATTCGTCCACCGAAACGGACATCGCCGACAGCCCGCCCAGCGCGGCATTCGCGCGCACCAGCGCCTCGAACGTGGGCCGGCCCGGCAGCAGGTGCGACACCAGCGGGTGCAGCTCGCGCATGCGGGCGTTGCTCATCTGCACGCGGTCTTCCGCGTCATAGAGCTCGAAGGCGGCTGGCAGCGCCTCGATGGCGTCTTCCAGCCGCGTGACGGCCAGATGCGCCTCGCGCTGTGCCGCCTGCAGCGCCTGCTCCTGCAGCACCATTTCGGTCACGTCCACGCTGTAGCTCAGCATGCTGCCGTCGGGCAGGAAACGTTCGACGATGCGGCGCCAGCGCCCGTTGGCCATCTGGCGCGGCAGGGGCTGCTGCGGGCGCCGATGGCTGGCCATCCGTTCGGCGATCCACGCTTCCTCCCTTCCGATGGCCGCAGGCACTTCGCCGTCGCTCACGGCGGCGCGCAGCAGATCCTCGAAGCGCAGGCCGACCTTCAGCCGCGGCGCCAGCGCACCGTAGAGCAGTTCGAAGTCGTGGTTCCAGACCACCAGCCGGTCGGAGGCGTCGTAGACGACGAGTCCGATGTCCAGGCCGTCGAAGATCTCGCGCTGACGCTCGGCGTCCGCTGCCGCGACCGCCTGGACTTTCTCGAGCTGCACGCGGCTGCGCCACAGCGCCAGCGCGAGGCCGGTGGCCGTGGCGCTGGCGATGACGGCCCACACCCATTCCATGGGCGTGGATTATCGGGGAGCGATCAACCCAGGCCGATGGGCGCCGGTGCCGCCATCGCGATCCGGCGGAACAGGTCACGATAGTCGTCACCGGGTTCGTGACCGGTGAGCGGGTCTCGGTTGGCCTCGAACGCAGCGTCCAGTGCCAGCCAGTCGTCTGGCGTGAGCGCGGCTCGCGCGCCGGGCAGCACGGCGTCCTCTTCCAGCGCCATGTGCTCGAGGTAGAAGCCCACGTAGCGCTGCACGGCGTGCTCGAAGGCATCGCGCCGGGAGGGCCCCATCACCTCGAAGGCCAGCATCTCGTGCTCGAGATCGCGGATGGCCTGCTCGCCGCGTGCATGGTCCGCGTCCAGCCGGTCCAGCACCCCGGCCAGGGCGGGCGCCCGGGCGCGGATCAGCGGAAACAGCAGTTCGCTCTCCTTCGGGTGGTGCAGCCGCTCCGGGAATTCGTCGATGTAGAACAGCATCGCGCGCAGAACATCGAAATCGGGCAGCGCGCCGTGGCGTCTGGCATGGGCCAGCATCATCGACAGCGAGCGCAGCATGGCGGCCAGTGCCTGGTGTTCGTCGCGGATGATCTCCAGCGTGCGTATGGTCATTGCAGGTCTCCTGGGCGGCGAGGTTCTCAGGCCGCGCACGCCCGTGTCTTGCGTCAGGTCAAGTCGGTCCGGATCGGGCCCGTAAAATGAGAGTTTCCCCTCCCTCGACCCCACTGCAAGGCCCCGGCATGCCCTCAACGTCCCCCCGCGACCCCCAACTGATGGCCAGCGCCATCCGAGCCCTGGCGATGGACGCCGTGCAGCAGGCCAACTCGGGCCACCCTGGCGCGCCAATGGGCATGGCCGAGATTGCCGTCGCGCTGTGGGGCGGCACCCTCAGGCACGACCCTGTCGCGCCCCACTGGGCCGACCGCGACCGCTTCGTGCTCAGCAACGGCCACGGCTCGATGCTGATCTACGCGCTGCTGCACCTCACGGGCTACGCGTTGCCGATGTCCGAGCTGAAGAACTTCCGGCAGCTGCACAGCCTGACGCCCGGCCACCCCGAGGTGGACGTCACCCCCGGCATCGAGACGACGACCGGCCCGCTGGGCCAGGGCGTCACCAACGCCGTGGGCATGGCCCTGGCCGAGAAGCTGCTGGCCCATGAATT
>CAJAES010000089.1 GCA_903938815.1 uncultured beta proteobacterium | reverse complement strand
TCCGGCCAACTTTCCACTTGTATCATTTTCTTTGCCGGGTGGCAAACCTCCGGCAGCTCGGCCGGGTCGTGCTGCCGCTGCCGGCTCAGCTCACGCAGCCGGCCTCGACCGGCGCCTGCGCGCGCAAAGGCACGGGTGCATCGATGCGGTAACCGTAGCGTACGCCCGTCAGCTCCGCCAGGATGCTGATCGCGATCTCCGGCGGCGTGCGGGCGCCGTTCTTCAGGCCCACCGGGCCGTGCAGCCGGTCCAGCTGCGCATCGGTCATGGCGAAATGCTCCTTCAGGCGCTCGCGTCGCTTGGCCTGGTTGGCACGCGAACCGATCGCGCCCACGTAGAAGGCCGGCGACTGCAGCGCCTCCATCAGCGCCAGGTCGTCGAGCTTGGGGTCGTGGGTGAGCGCGATCACGGCGGTATGGCCGTCGGGCTTGAGCTCGACCAGCAGGTCGTCGGGCATCGCGCGGCTGAGCGTGGCGCCGGTGATGCCGAAGGTCTCGGCGTATTCCTCGCGCGGGTCGCAGACGATCACCTCGTAGTCGAGCGCTCGCGCCATCTCGGCCAGGTACTGCGTCATCTGCCCGGCACCGATGAGCACCAGCCGCCAGCGGGGGCCGTGGTGCGTGACGAGCGTGGTGTCGGTGAGCGTCAGTTCGTCGGCCTCGATGGCGGGCTCCAGGGCCACGGCGCCGGTGGCGAGCGTCAGCACGCGGCGCACGCGCTCGCCGCGCTGGAGCCGATCCAGCATCTCTGGCAGGCGCGTGATGGCCTGCACCGGCTCGAGCACCAGTTCGATCAGGCCGCCGCAGGGCAGGCCGAATCGGTGTGCGGCGTCGGCGTCGATGCCGTAGCGCACCACCCGGGGCCGGCCTTCGGCCACCACGCCCTGGCGCGCCTTGTCGATCAGGTCGTCCTCGATGCAGCCGCCGGAGACCGAGCCCGTGATGAGGCCGTCGTCGCGGATGGCGACCACCGACCCCGGCGGCCGCGGCGCGGAGCCCCAGGTGCGCGTGATGGTGGCCATCACGACGCCATGGCCGGCTGCGTGCCATTGCGCCACCTGGCGCATCACCTGCAGGTCGATGTTGTCCATGCGAAGCCTCCGTTCAGCCCGCGGCGCGCGCGGACTTCTTGGGTTGTCTGAAGTGCCACCAGGGGAGCGCGCGCGTGAGCGACAGCACCTCGCCCGCGCGGTCCGGGGCGTAGCCGGGAAGCTCTGACAGCGCGCTGTGCCAAGCACCGTCGCCCAGCACCTGGCGCAGCAGGCGCACGGCCGGGTGTTCGAGCGTGTCGGACAGGCAGACGAGGAAGTAGTCCTCCTCGATCAGCGGCACGAAACCGAGTCCGAAGGCACGCGCCGCGGCCTCGATGCCGACACCGGCATCGCCCAGACCGCTGGCCACCGCGGCCGCCACCGCGACGTGGCTGTCTTCCTCCAGCACCACGCCAGCCTGCCAGGCGGCGGGTTCCACGCCCTCGCGCGTGAGCAGGTGGTCGGTGAGCAGGCGGGTGCCGGAGCCTTCCTGGCGCTGGACCGCGCGCGCGCCGCGGGCGGTCAGGTCGGCCAGGCCGCGCAGGTTCAGCGGGTTGCCGTGCGCCACCATCAGACCCTGCGTGCGGCGCATGCAGCCGATGAGCTTGTGGCGGCCGGGCTTGAGCAGCGGCTTCAGGCCGGCCGCGAAAACCGGGGCCGACTCGAGCGGCGGCACGTGGAAGCCCGCCACCAGGCAGCGGCCTTCCGCCAGCGAACGCAGCGCATCCATGCTGCCCGAGAAACGAAGATCGATGTGCAGTCGGTGGCTGGCGCTGGCGCGCTCGCGCAGCATCGGCAGGGCCATGTCGTGGCTGGCGTGGATGGCCAGCACCTGCTGGCGGCCATCGAGCGCCTCGGCCAGCACGCGCTCGAGTTCGGAGCGCAGCGCCTCGATGTGCGGCGTGAGCCGGGTCCGAGCGCGCGCCTCGGCCCAGAGAAGGCGGTCGGCGAAGGGCGTGAGACGCGCGGGCTGGCCCTGGGCCCAGGTGACCAGCGGCTCTCCCATCACTTCCTGCCAGTGCTTGAGCTGGCCCCACACATGGCGGTAGGACGCGCCGAGCGCCGTGGCCGCGTTCTGGATGGAGCCGTGCTCGCGCACGGCGGACAGCAGGTCGAACAGCGGGTTCTGCAGGTCGGCACCGCGCTGCCCGCCGGCCTGGAAGCTGTACTGGAGGTGGACGCCGCGCTGTCGCATAGGGAGCTGAAGATACCGCAAAACCCCTCTCGTCCCGCCACAATGGAAGTATGACCCTGCCTGCCCTGCCGCGCCTGGCGGCCCTGATCGACGCCCTCGGCGCCGGACTGCTGGAACGCGAAGCCGCAGTCCGCCTGGCGCTGCTGGCCGCGCTGGCCGGCGAGCACGTGCTGCTCATCGGCCCGCCCGGCACCGCCAAGAGCGAACTGGCACGCCGCCTGCACCGCGCCTTCACGGGCGCCCCGTACTTCGAGCGTCTCCTGACGCGCTTCTCCACACCCGAGGAGCTGTTCGGCCCGCTGTCCCTGAAGGCGCTGGAAGAGGACCGCTACGAGCGGCTCACGGCGGGCTTCCTGCCCACGGCCGGGGTCGCGTTCCTGGACGAGGTCTTCAAGGCCAACTCGGCGATCCTGAATGCCTTGCTCACGCTGCTGAACGAACGCGTGTTCGACAACGGCAGCGGCCGCACGGCCGTGCCGCTGGTCAGCGTGGTGGGCGCCACCAACGAGCTGCCCTCGGACGACGCCCTGTCGGCGTTCTTCGACCGCTTCCTGCTGCGCGTGCCGGTGGCGCCGGTCAGCGACGCTGCGTTCGAGAGACTGCTGCGGCTCGATGCTGCGCGGACGGAACCGGCCGAGCCGCTGGACCCCGCCGCGCGCGCCGCCGTGACGGCCCGCGCGGCCGTGACACAGCTGGGCGAGGACGCCCTGGCCGCCTGCCAGGCACTGCGACGCTTCATGGCGGCGCAGGGCCGCACGCTGTCCGACCGGCGCTGGCGGCAATGGATCGGCCTGATGCGCGTGGCCGCCGCCACCGAGGGCCGGCCCGCCGTCGACGCGCTCGACCTCTGGCTGGCGCCGTACGTGGCTGCCGCCGCGCCCGAGCAGATGCCGGCGCTCGCGGAGTGGGTGGACGCCGAGATCGCGCACGCACAGCCGCGCGAGGCGCCGTGGCTCACGCGCGCGGTCGAGGCCTTCGAGCTGCAGCTGCAGGTGGAGCTTTCGGCGCCCGACTCCAGCGACGCCGGGGCCGACGCTGGCAAGCTCGCGCTGGCACGGGCCATCGGCGGCAACGAGTCGGGCGAGAGCGGCATGCTGCGCATCGTCAGCGCCGCGCTCGAGGAGCAGCAGCGGCGACGCTTCAGCCCCGTGCACGTGGCGGCGCGCCTGGCGCAGCTCGACGAGGTGATCGCCCATGCGCAGGGCCAGCGCGATACTGTCGCGGCGCAGGCCGGCGCATTGGCCGATGCGCTGCGCGGCAGGCTCTGGCTGCCGCCGACGCTGGGTGCGCGCTGGCAGGCGGCGCACGCGCACACGCTGGCGGTGCTGGACGCGCTGCTGCAACGCGCCCGGGCCGCCCGCGCCGGCTTCGCGGCCCTGCCGCTGGATGCCGGGATGCCCGCACTCGCACCCGAGGCCCTGGCCTGGGCGCCCGGATAGGCCTGCCGGGCATGGATGCGCCCTACGACCGCCTGGAAGCGCTGCCGCGCACGCTGTGGCTGCCGGCGCTCATCACGAGCGCGGGCGAGCGCGGCCAGCGGCTCGAACACACCGCCGCCTGGCTGGCCGCGCTGCAGGCGGGCGAGTTGCCGGACGCGGCGCTGCACCTCGGCGATGCCCCGGCCACCGCGCCGCTGCGCGAGGCCGTGGGCGCCCTCGGCCTGCCCGCGCTGTGCCGCGGCGTGCCGGCGCTCGCCGAGCAGGTGCTGCGCACGCTGCTGTGGCACCTCGACCGCATCGTCGACCTGCAGCCCCGGCTCGACCGCACGCAGGCCATCGAACAGGTGCGCGACGAGTTCCACGCCGCCTGGGAGGAGCGCCGGCACGGCCTGGACGAAGACCTCGCGCTGTTGCAGGGCCTGGGGGACTTCGCCAACCTGACCTGGGACGCGCTGCAGGGCCGGCTGAACACGCGCCCGTGGCAGGCCGCGCGCCGCGCCGCCGACTGGCTGCGCCAACTGCCCGAGCTCGCCGCGCTGATCCGGCGCCTGGGCCGCGCCGAGCACGCGCCGGCCGAGCCGCCGGCCCCGCGCGCCGACCCGGCGCCCGACCGCAGGCGCCCCCTGCGCGCCGTCGAGACACGCCTGCCCGACGCCCCGGGCGAGGTGACGGGCGTGCACTTCTCGTCGCGCCTGGACCGCATGCTGCCGTCGGAGGCCGTGCTGCTGCGCCACCCCGTCGGGGCCCGCCTGTGGCGTGCGCGCCAGGCTGAGGGCCGGCTGCTGGCCTGGGAAACCGAGGCCGTGCTCACCGATTGGCGCCCCGACCCGCAGGCGCGCCCGGCGGCAGCCGGCGCGGACCGCACGCCCGAGCCGCTCGACCGCGGCCCCATCCTGCTGTGCCTGGACACCTCGGGCTCGATGCGCGGCGCGCCAGAGCACATCGCCAAGGCCGTCGCCATCGCCGCGCTGCGCGCCGCGCACGAGAGCGGCCGCGGCTGCCGCCTCATCGCCTTCGGCGGGCCGGGCGAAGTGATCGAGCGTGACCTGGCGCGCGGCGCCGCCGGCCTGGACACACTGCTGGAACTCATGGGGCAGGCCTTCGACGGCGGCACCGACCTGCAGACGCCCATCGAGCGCGCCATCGCAGCCGTGCACGACGCCCGCTGGCGCAGCGCCGACCTGCTCGTCGTCAGCGACGGTGAATTCGGCTGCCGCGCCGAAACGCTGGACCGCCTGGACGAGGCCCGCGAACGGCATGGCCTGCGCGTGCAGGGCGTGCTGGTCGGCGACCGCGAGACCATGGGCCTGCTGGAAGTGTGCGACGCCATCCACTGGGTGCGCGACTGGCGCCGCTACGCCGATGCAGCCGAAGGCGGCGACCAGCGCGGCCACTCGCCCGTGCACAGCAAGAGCCTGACCGCGCTGTACTTTCCGAACGCCCTGTCCGCTCGTGCGGCGCGACACGCCACCTCATGAGCATCGCCCAAGACACCCTGGCCCTGCTGCGCGACGCCGCTGCCGCGCAACCCCTGCCCCGGGTGCGCGCGCTGCACCTGCCACCCGCGCCGCCACCCGGCGGCATGCGCGGCGAGTTCTGCGCGCTCGAACTCGAGGACGGTTCGCTGGGCTTGTCCTATGTGCTGCTGGGCGACACCTGGGCGCAGCTGACGGCGAACGCCGGCCGCCATGTGCAGCCGGGCGACGACCCGCTGGCGCTGGCGCGGTCCTACGCCAGCGCCGACACTCTGCAACGCACGCTGGGCTTCGCGGCCGTCAATGCCATCACTCGCAGCGTCATGGGGCGCGCCGGCTGGCAACCGCCACCCAGCACCGATTCCATCGGCCAGCTCGACCCGCAGCCCGGCGAGACCATCGGCATGATCGGCCACTTCACACCGCTTCTGCCGCGCCTGGTGGCGCGCGGCGCCCGGGTCATCGTGCTGGAACTGCGCGCCGACCTGGTGGGCGAGCGCGACGGCGTGCGCGTGACGCTGGACCCGGCCGAACTGCGCGGCTGCGACAAGATCCTCGCCACCGGCACGCTGCTGCTGAACCACACGCTGGAACCCATGCTGGCGGCCTGTCGCCACGCGCAGCGATTCGTGCTCGTGGGCCCCAGCGTGGGGGGCCCGCCCGACCCGCTGTTCGCCCGCGGGGTCACGCTGCTGGGCGGTAGCTGGGTGGATGACCCGGCGGCCTTCCTGCAGGCGCTGAAGGCCGGCATGCCGCCGGGGGCCAGCGTGCGCAAGTTCGCGTTGACTGCGGCGGATTGGCCGGGTTGGCGGACGTTGCTGGACGCTGGCCGATAGCCCCCGGCAAGCCCGGCTGCGGCATGGCCGCTAACCCTGGGGCCGGCACGCGCGGTCCAGGTAGGGGCTGGCCTTGCAGATCGATTCCAGAGCCCCCTTCTCGCACGCGAAGCCTTCGACACCGGAAAGGGTGGTCATCCGTCGCGCACCGTCCGGCGTGAAGCCGAGCGGGCCGGCCGTGGCGCCGCTCGATTGCGCGGCCCGCGCCGCCAGGTGGCAGGTCAGGCTGGCGATGCTGTGACCCGAGAAAGCGCCCGGGCTGCCGAAATTGAACTCGATGTCCGTGCGGGCGAGCTTGCGCAGGTTCACACGCGTCGTGACGAACCGCAGGTAGTCGAGGAACTCGCCCTGCTGCTCGATCCGGAAGATCACCGGGTCCGGGTTCTGGATGTTCCGGCCTTCGTCCCAGAGGCGCAGCTGGGTCCAGTTCGTGACGGGCGACGTGTTGAAGGCAAAGACGGCAGAGATGTTCCCGTACAGGTAGCCGGCCTGCTGGGCCAGGCCGCCACCGAGCGAGTGGCCGGCCGCATAGATCTCGACGACCCTGCCCTGATCCTCGTACCGCTTCTTCAGCTGGCCCAGCGCCTCCTGCGTGACGCGCAGCTTCTCGATCGCGGTCGCGTACTGGCGCGGCGTGAGCCCCATCGCACTCAGCACGTTGTCCGTCCAGTCGTCGGCGAACTGCCCTCGCGTGTTCTCGGTCCCGCGAAAGACGATGGCCAGCAGCACGGGGTGCGTCGCGGCCTCGAGCCCCATGGGTTCGCGGATGAAGGTGTCGTAGAACAGACCGCCCTCGACCGCGCAACCGTCCGCGTTCTCCCAGCGCCGCCAGCCGCCGGTGTCGGAAGCGGGCGCGATCTCCAGCGGATGCCTCGACCGCGCGATGCCTCGGTGGCAGGCCTCGGGCGCGGTCCGCTTCTCGACGTCATCGCCCGTCTCGTGCCGGTGATAGACGACGTTCGCCAGGTAGGCCATCGGCGCCAGGACACGTGCCAGCTCGACGGTGCCGCGGGCGTGGCGCAAGGCCTCCACCGGCCCTTCCGCACGGGTCGAGGGCGCCGAGGCCGCGGGAGCCCGCGACATCTGCAGCGGGGGCGGCGTCACGAGAACCAGTTCGTGGTCGCAGTGGGCGTTCTTGCCGGGCTTGGGGCAATCTCGATGGAGCCGTTCGACACGGCGGTTTTCCTCGAGGCCGGCCCGCGTCACCGATATCAGGCCGCAGCCCTGGAGCAGCAGCAGGCAGGCCGCCATCGACAGCACAAGACCCGACCGGGCGACTGGCGTGGTGGCGGCGCGGGTTACGGCGGCGGGCCGGCAGGAAAGCATTGGAACGGGTGGCATCGAGACTCCAGTGGCCCAGGTGGGTGCGTGGCCCCGCAGGACCCGCGGGCAACATGCCCGCAACGCCACCGGATTGGAATGAGATACGCGGCGCGCTGCATCCTGCAAAGGTTGCAGGGAACGTCTTGCCCCCCCAGGTTGTCAGGATCGGCCGGGAGCGCGCGAGCTGCCTGCACTGGCAATCGCACTGGCAATCGCACTGGCAATCGCACTGGCAATCGCACTGGCAATCGCACTGGCAATGGCACAGTCAACCGCGCAGTGCCACCACGCAGGCGAACCTGCGAAGCCCCGGACGGTCTGCACCGACACTCCCAGGATCGCGTTCCTGGCGCCGGGCTTGCCTGCAACGGCAGCCGGCCGGCCCGCTCTGCTCTTCGCCACAATCGCTCCGCATCAACTCCGGGACTCACCCCGCCTCACACCATGCGCATCGTCGACATCCTGGAGCGCACCGCGCCGATCTCCTCGCCCATCGCCAACGCCTTCATCGACTTCTCGAAGATGACCCTGAGCCTGGTCGCCGTGGTCACCGACGTGATCCGCGACGGCAGGCCCGTGATCGGCTATGGCTTCAACTCGAACGGCCGCTACGGCCAGGGCGGGCTGATCCGCGAACGCTTCGCGCCGCGCGTGCTGGCGGCGCCGCCCGAGCGCCTGCTCGACGATGCCGGCACCAACCTCGACCCGGCCCGGGTCTGGGCGACCATGTTCACCAATGAGAAGCCGGGCGGCCACGGCGAGCGTTCGGTGGCGATGGGCACGATCGACATGGCCGTGTGGGACGCCACCGCGAAGATCGCGAACAAGCCGCTCTTTCGCCTGCTGGCCGAGCGGCACGGCGTGAGCGCCGACCCGCGCGTCTTCGTCTACGCCGCCGGCGGCTACTACTACCCCGGCAAGGGCCTGGAAGGCCTGGCGGCCGAGATGCAGGGCTACCTGGACCGCGGCTACACGGTCGTCAAGATGAAGATCGGCGGCGCGCCGCTGGCCGAGGACTGCCAGCGCATCGAGACCGTGCTGCGCCTGCTGCCCGCGGGCTGCCGCCTCGCGGTGGACGCCAACGGCCGCTTCGACCTCGACACCGCCATCGCCTACGCGAAGGCCCTGCGGCAGTACGACCTCTTCTGGTACGAGGAAGCCGGCGACCCGCTGGACTACGAACTTCAGGCCCGCCTGGCCGAGCACTACCCGAACCCCATGGCCACCGGCGAGAACCTGTTCTCGATGCAGGACGCGCGCAACCTCATCCGCTACGGCGGCATGCGCCCCGACCGCGACTGGCTGCAATTCGACTGCGCACTGAGCTATGGCCTGGTGGAGTACCTGCGCACGCTGGAGATGCTCAAGGAGCACGGCTGGTCGTGGCGCCGCTGCATCCCGCACGGCGGGCACCAGATGTCGCTGAACATCGCGGCCGGCCTCGGCCTGGGCGGCAACGAGTCCTACCCCGACCTGTTCCAGCCCTACGGCGGCTTCCCCGACGGCGTGCGCGTGGAGCAGGGCTACATCACGATGCCGGAACTCGTCGGCATCGGCTTCGAGGGCAAGGCCGACCTGATCTCGGAGATGCGCAGCCTGGCGGCCTGACCGGCGCCAAGGCGGCGCAGCGGCAACAGCGGCAGCTGCGAACCACGGGCCGCCGCTGCCGGCAGCGGGCCTGCGCTCACTTCCCGCCGAGCTTCGCCTTCAGGTCCTGCCCGACGCCCTTGTTGACGAACTGCAGGGTCGCCACCTTGGACAGGTCCACCTCGCCGGCCTTGTACAGGCCCGCCTTGACCATCTGGCCGTAGAAATCCTGGATGCGGGCGGCGCTCATCGCGCCGATGCCGGCCTTCTGCGCCTCGCCGGAATCGACGATGCCCTGGCTCTTCATCAGGGCCACGCTCGCCTCGATCTCGGCGGCGGTCATCTCGGGGTTGTCTTTCAGCAGCATCGCGTTGGCGGCGCTGCGGTTGCCGTACAGGTAGTTCACCCAGCCGACGATGGACGCATCGACGAAGCGCTGCACGATCTCGGGCCGCTTCGCCACCATGTCGGTGGTGGTCTCGATGACGGTGCTATAGGTGGAGAAGCCGTGGTCGGCCAGCAGGTGCACCACAGGCTTGAACCGGCCCTGGTTCTCGACGTAGATGGGCTCGGCCACCGAGTAGCCCTGCTGGATGGCCTTGGGGTTGGCCAGGAAGGGCGCGAGGTTGTAGTTGTAGGGCTTGAGCGTCTCGTCCTTGAAGCCGTGCACGGCCTTGAGCCACTGCCACCAGCTGAACTGCCCGTCCTTGGCCACCAGTGCCAGCGGCGCGTTCTTCAGGGTGTCGAACTTCTCGTAGCCCTGGCCCGGGTGCGCCATCAGGGCCTGCGGGTCCTTCTGGAACATGGCGGCCACCACCACGGTGGGCACCTTGTTCATCACGTTGTCGAAGCTGTGCAGCAGGTTGCCCGTCATCAGGAAATCGATGCGGCCGGCCGGCAGCAGCGGCCGGTTGTTGACCTGCGGGCCGCCCTGCTGGATGGTCACGTCCAGGCCGTACTGGCGGTAGGTGCCGTCGGCAACGGCCTGGTAGAAGCCGCCGTGCGCGGCCTGCGCCTTCCAGTTGGTGGCGAACGTGAGCTTGGTGGGCTGCGCAGCCGGGGCCTGCGCCTGGGCAAGCGTGGCCGTGGCGGCCAGGGCGGGTGCGATGAACAGCGCGATGAACAGCAGACGCATCGTGAACTCCTTCGATCGATCAATCGGATTCTGAAGCATCGCGCCGGCCGAGCAGGGCGCGCGACAAGGCATGGGTGACGCCGAAGATCAGCACGCCGGTCAGCACCAGCAGCGTCAGCGCGGCGAACATCTTCGGCGTCTCGGTGCGAAAGCTCGCCTCCAGGATGCGCGATGCGAGGCCGGTATCGCGCCCGGCCGCACCGGCCACCATCTCGGCCGTGACGGCGCCGATCAGGCTCAGGCCGCCGGAGATCTTCAGCCCCGCCAGGAAGTACGGCAGCGCCGAGGGCGTGCGCAGCAGCGCCAGCCGCTGCCATTGCGTGGCGCGGTACAGGCGAAAGAGGTCGCGCAGGTTGGCGTCGGTCGCGCGCAGGCCCACCACGGTGTTGGACAGGATGGGGAAGAACGCGACGATCCACGCGCACAGCAGCAGCGCGGCCGCCGTGCTTTCCACGTAGATCAGGATCAGCGGCGCCACCGCGACGATGGGCGTGACCTGCAGCATCACCGCCACCGGGAACAGCGCTCGCTCGAGCGTGGGCGACAGCGCGAAGACGGCCGCGATCAGCACGCCGCCGGCGCAGGCCAGCGCCAGCGCGCCCAGCGTGATCTTCAGCGTGACCCACCAGCTGCCCGCCAGCGAGGCCCCGTGGTCGTGCAGCGCCTGCGCGATGCGGCTGGGCGCGGGCAACGTGTAGTCGGGGATGCCTGCGGCTCGCACCAGCAGTTCCCATGCCGCGATCAACCCCAGCAGGGTCAGCGCCGGCAGAAGCCGCCGCAGCGGATGGGTCGCCTCGCTCATTGGACTACCCTCCATGCTGCGCACTCCGGTACGAGCGCTTGGGAACGGCCCGGCGCGCTCACGCGGCCGCCGTGTCCAGCGCCTGCGCCACCGCCCGGCAGGCTTCGGCGAAGGCAGGCGCATGGCGGAAGGCCGGTCCGCGCGGATACGGCTCGGGCACCGCCACCTCGGCCACGATGCGGCCGGGCCGGGCCGCCATCACCAGCACGCGCTGGCTCAGGAACACCGCCTCGGCGATGCTGTGCGTGACGAAGAGCGCCGCCATGCGCTCGCGCGCCCACCACTGCAGCAGGTCGGTGTTCAGCCGCTGGCGGGTGAGGTCGTCGAGCGCGGCGAAGGGCTCGTCCATCAGCAGCACGCGCGGCTGCGTCACCAGGGCCCGCGCGATGGACGCGCGCATCTTCATGCCGCCCGACAGCTCCGACGGACGCGCGGCAGCGAAGTCAGCCAGGCCCACGCGGGCCAGCACCGCCTCGATGCGCGGCGCGGCATCGGCCCGCGACACGCCCTGCAGGCGCAGCGGCAGCCAGACGTTGTCGCGCACGCTGGCCCAGGGCATCAGCGTCGGCTCCTGGAACACGAACGCCGTGGCGGCGTCGTCTCCTGCTCCTGCTCCGGACAGGCGCGCCGGAGATTCCACCCGGCCCTCAGCCGGATCGGCCAGGCCAGCCACCAGGCGCAGCACACTGCTCTTGCCGCAACCCGAGGGGCCCAGCAGCGACACGAACTCGCCTGGGGCCACGGCCAGCGACACGCCGTCGAGCACGCGCAGCGCACCGAAGCGAAGGTGCACGCCGTGCAGGGCGATCAGCGGCGGAGTATCGGTGTCCGAGTGCATCGGCACGGAGTGTGCCCGCAATCGATCAACGGCCCGGCCGCCAATGCCGCAAGCCCTTCGGCGCGTGGGACACCACCGCCGACAGCACCAGCAGGGCCCAGAACAGCGCCAGCGCCGCGCCGGGCCAGGCCAGCATCGCGGCCACCAGCGCGAGCTTGAGCAGCACCACGGCGCCGGCCAGTTCGTTCAGCGCCAGGCGACGGTCGACCAGCTCGCTGGCCAGCAGGCCGAGGCCGCTGAGCAGCGTGGCCAGCGCGCCCGCGGTGCCCACCGGTGCACCCAGCAGCGAAGCGCCCAGCGCCACCACACCCGCGATGTGCGCGCTGCGCAGCGCGATGCCGAGCCAGCGGCGCCACTCCGGGGGCTTCGGCGGCGGGCTCGTCACAGCGCGATGACCCGGTCGCCACCGGCGGGCAGGCAGCCTTCGGCGATGGGCGCCCAGCCCCGGCGCACGACCACGCGATCGCCCGCGTGGCAGAACTCGATGCGCTCGGCCTCGGGCCAGCGCTCGCGCGCGAAGGCCTCCAGCGAGGCCGGCAGGCTGACCTGGAAGATCAGCGAATGGCGTTCGGCCTCCGGCCGGTCGTCCAGCCGCAGCCAGGGGACGAAGCCCGCCGCGAACATCAGCCAGTGGGAGCCGGCGTCCACGGCACTAGGCCGGTAGCCGGCTTCGTGCAGCCACTGCTGCGCGCGGGCACGCAGCCCGGCGTCGTCGGGCAGGCCGCCGAAGCTGGCGGACATCAGCTCGGCCACCCACTGGTTGCAGTTCTGCGTGTCCAGGCTCCACGCGTGCGCGTTGGCGCTGTAGCGGCCCGCGAGCAGGCGCAGGGCGCGGGGCCGGTCGAGCGCGCCGCGCGCCAGCTCGGCGGCGGCGGCCGGGGGCAGCAGCAGCACCGAGATGTAGCCGGCCGAGGGGTCGTCGGTGCCCGACAGGAAGCCGGTCAGGCCCTGGTCGAACAGGCGCGGACGGCCTTCCTCGCAGGCGTAGTAGAGCTGGCGCACGGCCCAGCGCGGGCCGGCGCCTTCGGCCAAGCTGAGGCCGGCGTGGGAATAGCGGTGGCCGAAGCGGGCCAGGTTCAGGCCCGAGCGCGAGATCATCGCCACACCCCGGCCCGAGGCCTCGAGTTCGTCGCGCACGACGGCGGCAAAGCGCAGCAGGCGGTCCTGCTGCGCCGCGGTGAGCGGGCGCTGCGAGCCGCAGAAGTTCTCGGCCACCGAGCCTGCGTGGCTGAAGGCGGCTACGCCGAGCAGCACGCAGGCCGCCAGCAGGCGGCGAATGGCCGTGCGGACGCTCAGAGTGTCACGCGCTTCAGGTCGAGATCGCCGCGCCAGGTGTCGGCCAGCGCCACGAAGAAAGCCTCACGGGAATCGGCCCGCGCGAAGGCCAGGCCGTAGGGTCGGTCCATCACTTCGATACATTCGCCGACGGCCAGTGCGGCGGCGGCCACGGGCAGTTCGAGCGCGAAGGCCGGCCCGGCCTGCAGGCCCGGGCGATCGGCCACCACGGCCTGCAGTTGCAGGCGCTGACGCTCACCGGGCAGCGCTGCAATCGCCACGATCAGATACTGGCCACCTGCCACCTTGCCGCCCTTGGACGAGGCGTCGCTGGAACCGGTGAGCGAATCCGACAGGCTGCCGACCGAGGCCGAACCGGCGCTCGAGGCCGAGGACGCGACGCTGTCGGCGGCGCAGGGCGCGGCCAGGGCCAGGCCCAGCAGGCCGGCGACGAGAAGACGGGTGGCAATGGTGTTCATGGCGGGCAGCATAGCCTCATCCGCCTCCGCGTTGCATGTAGAGGTCGAAGTAGCGCATGAAGGTCTGCCGCACCTCGGGCCCGACGCCCTCGAAACGGTAACGGACTGTCATGCGCGGCATCGAGATCAGTGCAATGCGACGCGGCGGCAGGGTTTCCCACGCGAGGTGAAGGCTGCCCTGCGGCAGCGTGATGTGGGCCTCCGGCGCCTCGGGAGCTCCCGGTGCGCCGCGCACGCGCAGTTCGTGCGGGCCCACGGCGCCCGGCAGCCAGCCGCGCCACTCGGCGTCGGTGCAGCCGTGCTCGCGCTCGAAGGCCTCTTCGGGCGGTGTGTTCCAGGTCACTCAGCCGCCCGCGATGGGCGGCCAGATGGCCAGCACGTCGCCGTCCTTGAGCGTGCGGGTGCCGCGCTCCTCGGGCGGCACGAAGACGCCGTTGATCAGCACCAGGTGCACCAGCTTCATCGGCAGCTGGAAGGGCTCGATGATGTCGAGGATGGTGGCGTCGGGCGCCACCGCCAGCGGCATCTGGTTGCCCTGCCGCCGGTCGGCGGGCAGGTGGTCGCCCAGGCTCGCGTACAGCTTGAACGTGATCTGCATCAGGCCTTCACCAGCGCCGGTTCGGACTGCGCCTGCGCGCATGCCAGGTAGGCTTCCATCAGCAGCGTCGGGTCGTGCATGAGCTTGTCTTTCCAGGGGCCGAGCTTCACGCCGCCTTCCACCAGGCCGCGCATCACGCCCACGTGGTTCGTCCAGCCGATGGCATTGCAGCCCACCATCGTGTCGCCGCTGAACTGCAGGCTCAGGTGGCGGCCCGCCGGACGGTCGGTGAGCTCCACGTGCTCGCCACCGGCCACGCCCTGCCAGTTGCCGAAGCTCGCCGAGATGAGGCCCAGCGTGTCGAGCACGTTGATCTGGGTGACGCCCTTGAGCTCGGCCCTCTGACCGGCCATGTTGAGCGCCGCCACGCGCGCCTGCTCGGCGGCGTTGGGCTGGATGGCACTGACGATGGTGGTGCCGCTGACCTTGTCGAAGGCCTCGGCGCAGTCGCCCGCCGCGTAGACGCCGGGCGCGTTGGTCTGCAGGTGCTCGTCGGTCAGCACGCCCACCAGGCAGCGCACGCCGCTGTTCTCAAGAAAGCCGATGTTGGGCCTGACGCCGGTGGCGCTGATGACGAGGTCGGCCTCGATCACGGCGCCGGTGGACAGCCGCACCTTCATGACCGACGTGGCGTCGCGCTCGATGGCGTCGACGCGTGCGCCGGTGTGCACGCTCACGCCCTTGGCCTCGCACCAGTCCTTGATCATTCCGCCTGCGATGGGGCCCATCATGCGCGGCACCATGCGGTCGCCCATCTCGACCACGCTGAGCTTCACGCCGCGTGCGGCGAGTGCTTCCATGATGATGCAGCCGATGAAGCCGGCGCCCATCTGCAGCACGCGCGCGCCCGGTTGGGCCAGCGCCATGATGGCGCGGGCGTCGGCCAGGGTCCAGCAGGCGTGCACGCCGGGGCCGGCGATGCCCGGGATCGGCGGCGTCGCGGGGCTGGAGCCGGTGGCGATCAGCAGGCGGTCGTAGCCGAGCTCGCTGCCGTCGTCGAGCTGGATGCGCTTCGCGGCGCTGTCGAGCTTGACGGCCCGGCCACGCTTGAGCTCGATGTTCAGCCGCGCGTAGTGGTCGCCGGCGTGGCGCAGGTGCGTGCCCGATTCGGCGACGTTGCCGATGAGCAGGTACGGAATCGCCATGCGCGAGTACGGCGCTTCGGGTTCGTCGCCGACGAGCAGGATGCGGTCGTTCGGCGCGTGCTTGCGGATGGTTTCCGCGGCGATGACGCCGGCCGGGCCGGCGCCGAGGATCACGTGTTGCATCGTTGTCCTGTCCTGAAAGAGAAAAGGCGGTCCGAGAACCGCCTTGGGGGTGGGCCGGGCCGGCTTACAGGCCCAGGCGGGCGCGCGTGTCGGCCTTGAGCTGGCCGTCGGCGTCCCAGCCGCGAGCGGCGTAGTACTTCGGCAGCATCTCGGGCAGCTTGCTGACCAGGCCCTTGGCGGGTCCGGTCTTGGCGGGCTCGTTCAGCAGGCGCTGCGGCAGCGAATCGTCCTTCGACGTGAAGCCGGCACGGTTGTTGAAGTCACGCTCCATGTTCCAGATGCGCTCGCCGATCTTGGCCAGGTTCTCGAGCGTGAACTCGGGGCCGCAGGCGGCCGCCACCTGAGGGGCCACGTCGGCCAGGCCCCAGGCGAAGCTGGTGAAGATGCAGATGCCGGCGGAGTCGAAGGCGGCCGTCGCGTCCTGGAACGCGATGACCAGCTCAGGCTTGCCTTCGGCCGTCAGCGGATCGGTCTTCACGGGGATGCCCAGCACCTCGGAAGCGACCGTGTAGCTGCGCAGGTGGCAGGCGCCGCGGTTGCTGGTGGCGTAGGTCAGGCCCATGCCCTGGATGCCGCGGCTGTCGTAGGCCGGGAACTCCTGGCCCTTGACGCTCATGCTGAGCTCGGGGTGGCCGTACTTCGTGCACAGGCGCAGGCTGCCCTGGCCGATCTCCTTGCCGAAGCCTTCGCCCTTGGCCGTGATCTCGGCGAAGTGAGCCAGCGCCTGCGCGTTGCCGAACTTGGCGTCGATGCCGAGCTGCTCCTGCGTGAGCAGGCCCATGTCGTAGAGCTCCATCACGGCGCCGACGGTGGCGCCGAAGGAGATGGGGTCCATGCCGTGCTCGTTGCAGAGCACGTTGGCGTATTGCAGGGCTTCGAGGTCGTTGACGCCGTTGGCGGCGCCCAGGGCCCAGGCCGCCTCGTATTCCAGGCCGCCGCTGGCGCCCCAGTACTGCGGCTTGTTCTGCACCGTGAAGTGGCCCTGGTCGATCTTCTGGATGCGGCCGCAGGCGATCGTGCAGCCGAAGCAGGCCTGGTTGGTCACCAGGGGCTTCTTGCCGTCGGTCGGGCGCGGCGTGGCCATGGCTTCGGCGGAGATGTCCTTGGCGCCCTCGAAGGCGACATCGCGGTGGTTGCGCGTGGGCAGCGCACCCATCTCGTTGATGACGTTCATCAGGACCTGGGTGCCGTAGGTCGGCAGGCCCTGGCCGGTGACGGCGTTGTCCGCGAGGATCTTCTTCTTCTCCATCGTGACCTGCATGAAGGCCTTGGGGTCGGCAAGATTGCCCACGCCCTTGGTGCCCCGCACGGCCACGGCCTTGAGGTTCTTGCTGCCCATGACGGCGCCCACGCCCGAGCGGCCGGCCGCGCGGTGCAGGTCGTTCACGACGGCCGCGAAGAGCACGAGGTTCTCGCCGGCGCCGCCGATGCTGGAGACGCGCAGCAGCGGGTCCTGGTGCTGCTTCTTCAGCGTTTCCTCGGTCACCCAGACGGTCTGGCCCCAGAGGTGGCCGGCGTCACGCAGCTCGGCCACGTCGTCGTTCACGTACAGGTAGACGGGCTTGGCGCTCTTGCCTTCGAAGATCACCATGTCCCAGCCGGCCATCTTCAGCTCGGCGCCCCAGTAGCCGCCCGAGTTGGAGCAGGCGATGGCCCCCGTGAGCGGGCCCTTGGTGACGACGGTGTAGCGGCCGCCGGTGGAGGCCATGGTGCCGGTCAGCGGGCCGGTGGCCCAGATCAGCTTGTTGTCGGGCGACAGCGGGTCGACCTTGGGGTCGACCTCGTCGACGATGTACTTGGTGGCGAGACCGCGCGAGCCAAGGTATTCCTTGGCCCAGGCCATGTTGAGGGGTTCGCTCTTGACGGTGCCGGCGGTGAGGTCGACACGAAGGATTTTTCCAGCCCAGGACATTGCTCTTTGCTCCTCAAGCAGCCGGCTGGTTGCCCAGCTTGTCAGCCCAGGCCTGCATCTTGTTCAGACCAGTCCAGTTGGCATCGATGTAGGTGATGGCGCCCGTCGGGCAGGCCGTCGCGCAGGCGGGGTCGCCGCCGCACAGGTCGCACTTCTGGACCTTGCCGGTTTCCTGCACGTAGTTGATCGTGCCGAAGGGGCAGCTGATGGTGCAGACCTTGCAGCCGACGCAGGTGGTCTCGTTGACGACCTTGGCGCCAGTCAGCTTGTCCAGCGTGATGGCCTCGACCGGGCAGGCGTGCAGGCACCAGGCCTCGTCGCACTGCGTGCAGGTGTAGGGCACCTTCTTGCCGGTCTCGTGGAAGTCGAACACCTTGATGCGGCTCTTGGCCGGCGCGAAGGTGCCGTAGTTCTCGTACGAGCAGGCCATCTCGCACTGCAGGCAACCCGTGCACTTGTCCGGGTTGATGTGGAGGCTTTTCTGCATGACGCGGGGTCTCCGATGTTGGGGAAGCTATGCAATGGTGTGCATAGTGACCCTTCGTCGAAACCTAGGCCTAACCCTTAGGCCTGCGTCAGTGCGTCACAACGTCGCACAATGAATGAGAAGCGCTCTCGATTACGGGCACCCTGCGGCACCGTGGGCGTTCACCGGCGTGCGTTCGGGAAGAACAGCTGCTCGCCGCCGATCTTGTAGTCGGCGATGGCGGCCTGCCCGGCGGCGGACACCACCCAGTCGGCGAACTGCTGCGCCAGCGCGGCCTTCACGTGCGGGTGCTTCGCCGGGTTGACCACCATCACGCCGTACTGGTTGAAGAGCTTCGTGTCGCCCTCGACCACGATGGCCAGGTTGCCGCGGTTCTTGAAAGAGATCCAGGTGCCGCGGTCCGTCAGGACGTAGGCGTCGGTGGACGAGGCGATGTTCAGCGCCGGGCCCATGCCGCATCCGCATTCCTTGTACCAGGCCGGCTTGGCAGCCAGGTCGATGCCGGCGGCCTTCCAGTAGCGCAGTTCGCCCGCGTGGGTGCCGCTCTTGTCGCCGCGTGAAACGAAAGGGGCGCCAGCTGCCGCCACCTTCTGCAGGCCGGCGTTGATGTCGCGGCCCTTGGCGCCGGCGGGGTCCTTCGCGGGGCCGACCAGCACGAAATCGTTGTACATGACCTCGCGGCGCTGCGTCGCGAAACCTTCGGCGACGAACTTCTCCTCGGCCACGGCGTCGTGCACGAAGACGACATCGGCGTCGCCGCGGCGGCCCGTGTCCAGCGCCTGCCCGGTGCCCACCGCGACGACGCGCACGTCGATGCCGGTCGCCGCCTTGAAGGCCGGCAGCAAGTGCTTGAAGAGGCCGGACTGCTCGGTGGACGTGGTGGAGGCCATCACGATGAACTTGTCCTGCGCCAGTGCCGGCACGGCGGCGGCGGCCAGCAGCAGGGCCGCGAGGCGGCGGGAGATCAGTGCCATGGGAGTTCTCCTTTGAGGAAGGCGGCAGCCGCCGGAGGCGGTTGCTCGAGGTCGAAAAACTGGTCCACGGGCAGATCGGCCAGCACGCGGCCACCCTCCAGGTAGGCCACGCGCGTGCACAGGCGCTTGGCCTGCCCGAGGTTGTGTGTGCTCATGACGAGCGTGACGCCGTCGGCCGCGAGCTGCTCGATCAGCGTCTCGACCTCGCGCTTGGCGCTGGGGTCCAGGCTGGCGGTGGGCTCGTCGAGGAACAGGATGTCGGGCTGCAGGGCCCAGGCGCGTGCCAGCGCGAGGCGCTGCTGCTGGCCGCCCGACAGCGTGCGCGCAGGGCGCCGGGCCAGGGCTTCGAGGCCGACCCGCCGCAGCGCCAGTTCAGCCCGCGCGGCGCGTTCGGAAGCCGGTACGCCGCGCAGCCAGAGCGCGAGTGTCACGTTCCGGGACACCGAGAGGTGCAGCAGGAACGGGCGCTGGAACAGCATGGCGGCCACCAGGGGCCGGTGCTCGCGGCGCCCGCTGCCGGGCACGAGGCCGTGCAGCAGCCGCAGCAGGGTCGTCTTGCCTGCGCCGTTGGCGCCCACCAGGGCCAGCCGCTCGCCGCGGTGCAGCGACAGGTGGATGTCGCGCAGCGCATGCACGCGCCCGAAGTGCACCTGCGCGTCGGTGAGCGTCAGCAGCGGCTCGGTGACGGGGTCGCGCTTCACGGGCGTGCCTCGGCGCTGCGCGCGGCGGCATTCACCTGGACGGCCCGGCCCGTCATGCCAGTGCCTCTTCGCGCGCCGACGAGCCGCTCCGCGCCTGCGCCAGCGCGATCACGAGGTTGACGGCCCCCACCACGCCCAGCAGCACGATGCCCAGCGCCAGCGCCAGCGGCAAGTCGCCCTTGCTGGTCTCGAGCGCGATGGCCGTCGTCATGACCCGCGTGACGCCGTCGATGTTGCCGCCGACGATCATCACCGCGCCGACTTCGGCCACCGCGCGACCGAAGGCCGTGAGCAGCACCGTGAGCACGCCGAAGCGCGCGTGCACCAGCAGCAGCAACGAGCCGGTCAGCGGCCCGGCGCCCATCGAGCGCAGCTGGTCGCCGCCTTCGGCCAAGCCGTCGAGCACCAGGCGGCGCGACAACGCCGCGATCAGGGGCACGACGAGGATGCTCTGCGCGATCACCATCGCCGTCGGCGTGAAGAGAATGCCCCAGGCGCCGAGCGGCCCGGAGCGCGACAGCAGCAGGTAGACCACCAGGCCCACGACCACGGACGGCAGCGCCAGCAGGGTGTTCAGCGCCCAGATCGCTGCGCGGTGGCCGGGGAAGCGCGCAACCGCCAGCCAGGCCCCCAGCAGCAGGCCGGCCAGCGCACCCACGGCGCAGGCCGTCAGGCTCACGCGCAGCGACAGCGCGACGATGTGCAGCAGTTGCGCGTCGGCAGCGGCGATCAGGTCGATCGCGAGGGCGAGGCTCTGTGCAATGGCGTCCATCAGGGGTGCCGATTGTGTCGGCGGGGCACCCTGGCTGACCATATGCACAACCTTGCATAGGTGCTCGTCGCACAATGCCGGCATGCCCGAACTGACCCCCTCACCCCTGGCCACCGGGGACGAACTGCCGGTGGACGCCGCGCGCGCGGCCATCGCCGACGCGCTGGTGCCCATCACCGAAACCGAGACCGTGTCGCTCGGCGCCGCCCTGGGCCGTGCTCTCGCCGCCGACGTGGTGTCTCCCATCGACGTGCCGGCGCACGACAACTCGGCCATGGATGGCTACGCGCTGTACGGCGCCGACCTGGCCGCCGAGGGGCCGACCGTCCTCACCGCCCTGCCCGGCACGGTCTTCGCCGGCGCGCCGCACGAAGGCACGGTAGCACGAGGCCAGTGCCTGAAGATCATGACCGGGGCGGTGATGCCGCCGGGCCTGGACACCGTGGTGCCGAGAGAACTCGTCACGCTGGACGGCAACCGGGTGAGCATCCGGGCGGGCGCCCTGAAGCCCGGCGAGAACCGCCGCAAGCGCGGCGAGGATCTCAGCGCCGGCAAGCCCGCGCTTCAGGCCGGCCGCCGCCTGCGCCCGGCCGACCTGGGCCTGCTGGCCAGCCTGGGCTTCGACCGTGTCACGGTCTACCGGCGCCTGCGCGTGGCGCTGTTTTCCACCGGCGACGAGGTCTTCGCCCCCGGCCAGCCGCTGCCTCCGGGCGGCATCTACGACAGCAACCGCTTCACGCTGACAGCCGCGCTGCAGCGCCTGGGCGTGGAGGTGCTGGACCTCGGCCTGGTGAAGGACGACCCCGCCGCGCTGACGGCCGTGCTGCGGCGCGCGGTGCGCGAGGCCGACGCGGTGGTCACGAGCGGCGGCGTCAGCATGGGCGACGCCGACTACACGCGCGACGTCATGGCGGAGATGGGCGACGTGGCCTTCTGGAAGGTGGCCATGCGCCCGGGCCGGCCGTTTGCCTTCGGACCGCTCCAGGATGGAACAGCGCGGGCGATGCTGTTCGCGCTGCCGGGCAACCCGGTGGCAGCGCTCGTGACCTTCTACGCCTTCGCCCGCGAAGCCCTGTTGGTGCTGGGCGGCGCCCGGCCTGAACCGATGCCGGTGCTGCAGGCGCGCAGCGTGGCGCCAATCCGCAAGCGGCCCGGGCGCACCGAGTACCAGCGCGGCATCGTCGAGCGCGCGCCCGAAGGCGGCTGGCAGGTGCGCATCACCGGCTCGCAGGGAGCGGGCATCCTGCGCAGCCTGAGCGAGGCCAATGCGCTCGTGGTGCTGGGCCACGGCCAGGGCTCGGTTGCCGCGGGTGAGCCGGTGGATGTCTGGCTGTTCGACGGCCTGGACTGAAAGGCGGCACGCGACCGCGTGCCGCACCCGGGGCAGGGCCGTGCCGAATCGCGCAGCTATGCAATTCCTTTCATAGGGGAAAGCAGCGCGCTGCGCCGCAGCGGGCACGTGCCTAGCATCCGTCGGAACAGCCTCGCACGAGGCGACTACCGACAGGAGACGCCATGGGAACCCCGATCACGCTCACCGTCAACGGCAAGACCGTCAGCCGGGAGGTCACGCCGCAGACCTCGCTGGTCCAGTTGCTGCGAGAGGACCTGCGGCTGACCGGCACCCACGTCGGCTGCGACACCTCGCAATGCGGCGCGTGCACCGTGCACGTGAACGGCCAGGCCGTGAAGAGCTGCAACATGCTGGCCGTGCAGGCCGACGGCGCCAGCGTGACCACGATCGAGGGCATCGCCGCTGCCGACGGCAAGCTTCACCCGATGCAGGACGCATTCCGCGCCTGCCACGGCCTGCAGTGCGGCTTCTGCACGCCCGGCATGGTCATGAGCGCCATCGACCTGGTCCAGAACCACGCCTGCGGCACCGAGACGCAGATCCGCGAAGGCCTGGAAGGCAACATCTGCCGCTGCACGGGTTATCACAACATCGTCCGGGCCGTGCAGCAAGGTGCTGCGGCCATGAAGTAAGGAAGACCGCACCATGAACGCACGTCAAGGATTCATCGGTCAGCGCGTCGAACGCCGCGAAGACTCCCGCTTTCTCACCGGCCGCGGCCAGTACACCGACGACATCACGCTGCCGCACCAGAGCTACGGCATCTTCGTCCGCTCGCCGCATGCGCACGCACGCATCACCTCGCTCGACACCTCTGCCGCAGCCGCCGCACCCGGCGTGCTGGGCATCTTCACCGGCGAGCACTTCAAGGCCGTCGGCGGGCTGCCCTGCGGCTGGCTGATCAACAGCATCGACGGCTCGGCCATGAAGGAGCCCAAGCATCCGGTGCTGGCCGACGGCAAGGTGCGCTACGTGGGCGACCGCGTGGCCCTGGTCGTCGCCGACACGCTGGAGCAGGCGCAGGCCGCCGCGATGATGGTGGAGGTGGGGTACGACGTCCTGACCCCGGTGATGGACATCGGCCGCGTCGCCGAAGCGGGCGCGTCCGTTCACGAAGAGGCACCGGACAACCAGTGCTTCCTGTGGTCGATCGGCGACGGCCCGGGCGTGGAAGAAGCCATCAAAGGCGCGGCGCATGTCACGACCCTGACCTTCCGCAACAACCGTCTCGTGCCCAACGCGATGGAGCCACGCGCGGCGAACGCCCACTACAACCCCGACAGCGAGGAGTACACGCTGTACGTGGCCAACCAGAACCCGCACGTCGAGCGGCTGCTGATGTGCGCCTTCGTGCTGGGCATCCCCGAGCACAAGATGCGGGTCATCGCACCCGACGTCGGCGGCGGCTTCGGCTCCAAGATCTTCCTGTACGGCGAGGAAACGGCACTGGTGTTCGCCAGCAAGCACATCGGGCGCCCGATCAAGTGGACGGCCGACCGCAGCGAGGCCTTCCTGTCCGACGCGCACGGCCGGGACCACCTCACCACCGCCGACCTGGCGATGGACAAGGACGGCAAGTTCCTGGCCCTGCGCGTGAACACGGTGGCCAACCTCGGCGCCTACCTGTCCACCTTCGGTTCGGCCGTGCCAACCATCCTGTACGCGACGCTGCTGGCGGGGCAGTACGCCACGCCGAAGATCCATGCCACGGTGAAGTCGGTGTTCACCAACACTGCGCCGGTGGACGCCTACCGCGGCGCCGGGCGGCCCGAGGCCACCTATGTGGTCGAGCGCATGGTCGAGACCGCCGCGCGTGAGCTGGGCCTGGACCCGGCCGAGATCCGCCGTCGCAACTTCGTGCGGACCTTTCCCTATGCCACTCCGGTGGGCCTGACGTATGACGTCGGCGACTATGAAGCCACGATGGCCCGCGCCATCGAACTGGCCGACGTGGCAGGCTTTCCGGCACGGCGCGCCGCCAGCGAGGCGAAGGGCCTGAAGCGCGGCCTGGGCTACAGCGCCTACATCGAGGCCTGCGGCATCGCACCGTCCAGCGTGGCGGGCGCGCTGGGCGCCCGGGCAGGGCTGTTCGAGGCCGGCGAAGTGCGCGTGCACCCCACCGGCAAGGTCACGGTCTTCACCGGCAGCCACAGCCACGGCCAGGGCCACGAGACCACCTTCGCGCAGGTGGTGGCCGACCGCCTGGGCATCCCGATGGAGGACATCTCCATCGAGCACGGCGACACCGGCAAGGTGCTCTTCGGCATGGGCACCTACGGCAGCCGTTCGCTGGCGGTAGGCGGCTCGGCCATCATGAAGGCCGTGGACAAGATCGTCGCCAAGGGCAAGAAGATCGCGGCGCACCTGCTGGAAGCCTCCGACACCGACATCGTCTTCGAGGACGGGCTGTTCAAGGTGGCCGGCACCGACAAGTCGATCCCGTTCGCGCAGGTGTCGCTGACGGCCTATGTGCCGCACAACTTCCCGCACGACAAGCTGGAGCCGGGCCTCAACGAGAACGCCTTCTACGACCCGAACAACTTCACATATCCGGCTGGCACCTACATCTGCGAGGTCGAGGTCGACCCGGCCACCGGCGTCACCCGCATCCAGCAGATGACCGCCGTCGATGATTTCGGCAACATCGTCAACCCGATGATCGTCGAGGGCCAGGTTCACGGTGGCCTGGCGCAGGGCATCGGGCAGGCTATGCTGGAACACGGCGTCTACGACATGCAGTCCGGCCAGCTGCTCTCGGGCAGCTACATGGACTACGCGATGCCTCGTGCGGACGACCTGCCGAGCTTCACCGTCGAGACCGCCAAGGGCACGCCCTGCACCCACAACCCCCTTGGGGTGAAGGGTTGCGGCGAAGCCGGCGCCATCGGCTCGCCGCCCGCCGTCATCAACGCCATCTGCGACGCACTGGGCGTGAAGGACTTGCCCATGCCCGCCACCCCCTACACTGTGTGGCAAGCGGCTCGCGCCGCCCGCTGAACCGCCGGAGACAACGACACCATGCAGACCTTTGCCTACGACAAGCCCGCATCCGTAGCGGCTGCCGCCACCGCCGCCATGGCCGACAACGCCAAGATCATCGCCGGCGGCCAGTCGCTGCTGCCCTCCATGCGCCTGGGCCTCGCGGCGCCGGACGCGCTGATCGACCTGTCCTCGCTGCCCGAACTCAAGGGCATCACCGTCACCGGCGGCACCGTGCGGGTCGGCGCCATGACCACGCACGCCGAGGTGGCAGCCAGCGCTGCGGTGCAGCAGGCCATCCCGGCCCTGGCTGACCTGGCCAGCCACATCGGCGACCGCCAGGTGCGCAATCGCGGCACCCTCGGCGGCAGCCTCGCCAACAACGACCCCGCCGCCTGCTACCCGGCCGCCGTGCTGGGCCTCGGGGCCACGGTGCACACCAACCAGCGCGACATCGCCGCCGACGACTTCTTCCTGGGCATGTACACCACGGCGCTGGCCGAGGGCGAACTGATCACGGCCGTGAGCTTCCCCGTGCCGGCCCAGGCCGGCTGGCAGAAGTTCAAGCAGCCGGCGTCACGCTTCTCGCTGGTAGGCGTGTTCGTGAGCCAGGGCCCGCAGGGCACGCGCGTGGCCGTCACTGGGGCCGGTGCTGGCGGCGTGTTCCGGGTGCCGGCGCTGGAAGCCGCACTGGCGGCCAATTGGTCCGCGGCCGCCTGCAACGGCGTGGCCGTACCCTCGGACGACCTGAACACCGACCTGCACGGCTCGGCCGAGTACCGTGCCGCGCTGATCCCGGTGCTGGCGGGGCGTGCCGTTGGCGGCTGAAGTCCCGACGTCGATCGACGACACGCAGGCGCAGTTGCTGGCCCACGGTTACGTCAGTGACCGGCAGCTCGCCACCGTCGTCTATCTCGCGCTGAAGCTGCAGCGGCCGCTCTTCCTGGAGGGCGAGCCCGGGACCGGCAAGACCGAGATCGCCCGCACGCTGGCCGCCATGCTCGACCGCCCGCTGATCCGGCTTCAGTGCTACGAGGGCCTGGACCTGGCGGGTGCGGCCTACGAGTGGAACTACGGCCGCCAGATGATGGAGATCCGGCTGGCCGAACGCGAGGCCGTCTCGCGCGAGGCTCTGGCCTCCGAGCTGTTCAGCGAGCGGTTCCTGACCCAGCGGGCGCTGCTGCAGGCCATCGACCCCAAGCGCCACGTGGCCCCGGTGCTGCTGATCGACGAGCTCGACCGCGCCGACGAGCCCTTCGAGGCCTTCCTGCTCGAGGTACTGGCCGAGTACCAGATCACCATCCCCGAACTCGGCACCGTGAAGGCGGCGCACCCGCCGATCGTCATCCTGACGAGCAACCGCACGCGCGAGATCCACGACGCAGTGAAGCGCCGCTGCCTGTATCACTGGGTGGGCTTCCCCGACGCCGCCCGCGAGCTGCAGATCCTGCGCAGCCGGGTGCCCGGCGCGGGGCCCGAACTGGCGCGGCAGATCGTCGCCTTCGTGCAGCGGCTGCGGCAGATCGACCTCTACAAGCTGCCGGGGATCGCCGAGACCATCGAGTGGACGCGCGCGCTGATGGAACTGGACGCCGTGGTGCTGGACCCCGAGGTGATCCAGCACACGCTGGGGGTGCTGCTGAAGTATCAGGACGACATCGCCCGCATGCAGGGCGGTGAGGCGGCGCGACTGCTCGAGGAGCTGCGCGCGCAGGTGCGGCCGGGGTGATCCCGCTGCGTAGCTCGCCCGGCCGCCTGGCCGAGAACGTGATGCACTTCGCGCGCGTGCTGCGCACCGCCGGCATGCCGGTGGGCAGCGACCGGGTGGCGACCGCGCTGCAGGCGCTGCAGGTGACGGGGCTCGAGTCACGCACCGATTTCCACGCCGTGCTCGCGGCCTGCCTGCTCGACCGCGCCGAGCACCGCGCGCTCTTCGACCAGGCGTTCGAACTCTTCTGGCGCGACCCCGACCTGACCGGTCGCATGCGCGCGCTGCTGCTGCCCAAGGTGCAGGCCAAGGACGGCGCCCCGCCCCCGCCCGAGAACCGGCGCCTGGCGTCGGCTTTGTTCCCGAACCCGCCGCGGCCGGCGGCCGAGCCGCCCCCGCCCGAGGAGATGGAACTCGAGACCGCGCTGAGCTGGAATCAGCGCGAGCGGCTGCAGAAGGCCGACTTCGAGACCATGACCGCGGATGAATGGCGCCAGGCCCAGCGCCTGCTGGCGCAGATGAAGCTGGTCTTCGAGCCGCTGCTCACGCGCCGCACCCGCGCCGCCAGCCGGCCGGGCCGCGTGGACTGGCGCAGCACCCTGGGCGCGATGGCGCGCCACGGCGGCGAGCTCTGGGACCTGCGCTGGCGCACCCGCCGCACGCGCCCGGCGCCGCTGGTGCTGCTGGCCGACATTTCCGGCTCGATGAGCAAGTATTCGCGCATGCTGCTGCACTTCGCGCACGCGCTCGCACACGCCGAAGCGCCGGTGGAGAGCTTCGTCTTCGGCACCCGGCTCACGCGCACCACGCGCCTGCTGAAAAGCCGGGATCCCGACCTCGCCGTCGGCGAGGTGGTGCGCGCGGTCCAGGACTGGTCGGGCGGCACGCGCATCACCGACTGCCTGCACGAGTTCAACCGCCGCTGGGCGCGCCGCGTGCTGCCCGGCAACGCGACGCTGCTGCTGGTGTCCGACGGGCTGGAGCACGGCGACACCGCCGCGCTGAGCTTCGAGATGGAGCGCCTGCACAAGAGCTGCCGGCGCCTGATCTGGCTGAACCCGCTGCTGAGATTCGACGGCTTCGAGCCGCGCGCGGGCGGCATCAAGGCCATCCTGCCGCACGTGGACCGTTTCCTGCCGGTGCACAACCTCGACAGCCTCGCGCAACTGGTGCGCGTGCTGGCCGATCACGCGCCGCGAAGCTTGCGGTAGATGGTGTTGCGGCTGACGCCCAGCCGCTTGGCCGCCTCGGAGATGTTGCCCCCGGCACTCGCCACGGCGCGCCGGATGGCGTCGATCTCCAGGGCCTCCAGCGAGGTGGCCACGGGCCCGTCGCCCGTCGGCAGCGCGGCTTCGGCCAGCACGTCGTCGGGCAGGTGCTCGACTCGGATCACGCCTTCGCTGCCGGCAATCAGGGCGGCCGCCCGCAGGACATTGAAGAGCTGGCGCAGATTGCCGGGCCAGCGGCTGGCCTGGAGAAGCGACAGCACCTCGGGCGACAGCACCGGCGCCACGCTCCCAACCCCGCCACGGCCACCGCTACCTCCACCGCCCCCCAGGCCGTCCAGCATGCGCCGGGCCAGCGCTGCAAGATCGCTGCGCTCGCGCAGCGCAGGCAACTGCACCGCCAGGCCGTTCAGGCGGTAGACGAGATCTTCGCGGAACGTACCGGCGGCGACGAAGTCGCGCAGCGGTGACGTGCTGGCGCAGACGATCGCCGGAGCGGGCGCCTCCTGGAGCAGGCGCATCAGCCGCGCCTGCGCGGGCAGAGGCAGGTCGCCCACGCCGTCGAGGAACAGCGTGCCGGCGGCAGCCAGGCGCCAGTGGCGCTGCAGTTCGTCGTCGCCGATGCCGGCACAGGCCAGCGGGACGAAACTGGCGCCGCACCGCGGTGAATCGCGGTGCACCGCGCGGGCCAGTGTGTCCCGGCCGGAGCCGGTTTCGCCAAGGATCAGGATCGGGATCTCGCGGTCGAGAACGCGCTGCAGCTTGGCCACCAGGGCCTCGACACGCTCGTCGCCGGTCAGCAGGTCGGCCAGGCCGGGCCAGGTGAGTGGCCCGGTGCCTGGCCTGGTACCTGGCCCGGCGCCTGGCCCGATACCGGACGAAGGCGACGGCAGCGCGGCCGTCGGCAGCGGGGTTGGCGGCGCGATGGGCGAGGCTGACGGCGACGGCGCCGGGCCGGCCATCTCCACGGCATCGGGGCGCGTGCCGGCCGCGGCCTCGGTGACCTGGCTCCACACGGGCCAGTTGAAGCGTGCATGGAGATGAAAGGCCTGCCCCTGTCCGGTATGCACCGTCATCGGCGTGGCCAGCGGTGAGCGGAAGCGGTCCACCAGCGCACCCACCGTCGTGCCGAAGAGCGCAGACAGGCCGTTCATGCGCAGGGCCGCGGCCGACAGGCCGAGCTGGTCGAGCGCGCTGCGGTTGGCCCCGACGATGCGGCCGTCCGGGGACACCGCGAGGATGCCCTCCATCAGCGTGCCGAGGTAGTCGAGTCGGGCATGGAAGTGCAGCCGCATCGCGTGCCGGAAATCGTCCGACAGCCAGTGGTTCTCGATCATGCGCGCCGACATCTTCACCAGCGCCATGGTGTGCTGGTGGTAGCTGCGGTGGTCCCCGGTGACGTCCAGCGCACCGAGGATGTTGCCGCGCGGGTCGAGGATCGGCGCGGCGGAGCAGGTCAGGAACTGGTTGGCGTGCATGTAGTGCTCGTCGGCATGCACGAGCGTCGGCGTTTCCTCGACCAGCGCGGTCCCGATCGCGTTGGTGCCCTTGGCCTGCTCGGACCAGTTGACCCCCGGTTGCAGCGCCACCTTGGAAGCACGCGCGAGGAAGTCGTCGTCGCCCACCGAATGGATGATGGTGCCCGTCGCGTCGCACAGCACCACCATGCTCTGCGTGCCGACGATCTGGTCGAACAGCATCTCCATCACCGGCGCGGCGTGCGCATGCAGACGCTGGTTGCGGTCGCGCGCGACGGTGAGGTCCGACCGGCCCAGCGGTGCGTGGTCGGGCCGGCCGATGCGCGACAGGCCGAGCGCGGCGCTGCGTTCGTGCGAGCGCTGGATCAGGCCGAGGTGCGCGTCCGACAGCGCCAGTGCCGACGCGATGGGTCGCTCCGCCGCTTGCTCTCGGCGCCCGCGCGGCGCGGTCGGTGGGTTGGCGGGGCTGGGCATGGGTTCTCCTGCGGCTGCCGCCTTCGGGCCGGGCGGCACGCCGGGCAGCACGGCGGGTTGTACCAGATCAGGGTCGCGCGCCGTGGCCCTGCGTTCGCCGCGCCAGCGCGTCAGAGCTCCATCGGCTGCGTCTCGCTGCTGCCGCGAGCCGGCAGCACGATGTGGAAGACGGCGCCGCCTCCGGGCGCGTTTTCGGCGTGGATGTGGCCGCCGTGGGCCGCCACGATCTTGCGGCAGATCGCCAGCCCCAGGCCGGTTCCGCCCGAGCCGTCCTTGGTGCGGCTGGACTGCACGAACGCATCGAAGATCGCCTCCAGTTCGCCGGGCGGAACGCCCGGGCCCTGGTCGTGGATGGCCAGGCAGGGCTGCAGGTCCATGTCGTAGTCGCCCACCACCCGGATGCGGCTGCCTTCCGGCGAGAACTTGATCGCGTTGGCCATCACGTTGCGCAGCACCTGCTGGATGCGCATCGGGTCGACCTTGGCCATCAGTGCATGCTCGGGCAGCACCAGATCGACAGCCTGCCGGCGCGACCGCAGCAAGGGCTCCATCTCGCGCAAGAGCTCGCGCAGGATCCCGCGCAGGTCGGCGCGCTCGAGGTGGATCGACCCGACCGTGCTCTCGATCTTGGAGACATCCAGCAGGTCGTTGACAAGCGAGAGCATGCGGTGGCCGGACGCATGGATGTCGCTGAACATCCCGGCCAGCTTCGGTTGCTCACGGCCCCGCATCTGACCCAGCTCGGAGAATCCGATGATGCCCTGCAGGGGGGTTCGCAACTCATGGCTGATGTTGGCGATGAACTCCGACTTGGCGCGCGAAGCCTCCTCGGCGGCGTCGCGCGCCTCCCGAGTGGCGCGCTCGGCACGGCGGAAGTCGGTGACGTCCGTCAGCACCGACAGCACGCCGCCGGCAACGCCCTGCTCCGGCGGCAGGAGCACCTTGCTGATGAGCACGTCGCGCAGGTTGCCGTCGGCGTGCATCGCACGCGCCTCGTAGCGCTGCGGCTCGCGGGTGCCCAGCAGTGCGTGGTCGCGCACCTGATGCTGGATGCGCTCTTCGGGCGACAGATGAGCGCCCACGGGTTGACCGATCACGTCCTCGCGCTTCCTGCCGTTGAATTCCTCCCAGGCGCGGTTGACGCGCATGTAGCGGCCGGCCAGGTCCACCACCGACATCGGCAGCGGGCTGTTGTCCATCATCAGCTCGTTGAACGCCAGCTGCGCGCGCAGCCGGTCCTGGGCGACGCTGCGTTCGGTGACGTCCACGGCGCTGCCGGCGAAGCCGACGACCGCGCGCTCGAACATCAGCGGCATCACGGCGATCTCGAAACTGCGCAGGGTGCCGGACGGGTCGCGGACGTGCAGCTGCGCGCGGCGGATCGATGTGCTCTCGGCGCTGTCGAACAGCGCGCGTGCGCCTTCGCGCTCTTCCGGCACCACGAGATCCCAGAGATAGGCGCCCATCGCCTTCGAGGTCTCGGTGCCGGTGAGCGCGATCCAGCGGTCATTGACGAAGGTGAGCGCGCCGGCGGCGTCGGTGCGGAAGATGAGCTCCTGCAAGCTGCGGATCGTGATGCGCAGTTCGCGTTCGCGCTGGGCGACCGCGCGTTGCGCCGTGTCCCGCTCGGACTGCGCGCCTTCGCGCGCAGTCACGCTGCGCAAGGCCAGCCGCGTGGCGCCGGCGATGACCAGCATCGCGGCGGCTCCAGCAAGGGCCAGCGACGCAGTCAGCCGCACCCAGACCGCCAGCGCCGCCGAACGGGCGTGTTCGACCAGCACCACCACGGGCCGGGTGGCCGACACACGGAAGGCGCCCATCTGCTCGCCGTCCCGCAGGCCCGGGCCTGTCCAGTGGCCGAACTCATGCTGAGGCAGGAACTGCGAGAAAGGCGGCAGCGCGGTGAGATCGGCGTCGACCTCGCGCGCCACGCCCGAGGTGCCTGCGATGAAACGGCCGTCGTAGCTCAGCAGCGCCGCGGCCACGTCGCCGTCGCCCAGCGTGACCTGCTGATAGTTGATGAACGCCTGCACGTTGATCATCGCGATGACGGCGAGGGTCGACCCGCCATCGACGGTCACCACGCGCACCAGCGGCAGATAGCCCACGCCGTTCGGTGACTGTGCTGCGCCCGCGTCCGTCAGGCCCCGCCCTCGGGTGAAGTAGCCCAGGACCTCGCGTTCCTGCACCGGCAGCGCGCCGAAGACGCTCATGTCCACCATGCGTCCGATCTCGCCGGGAGCGCCGCCGCCCAGCACCGTGCCCTGGGCGTTGACGATGCCCACGCCCCGCAGGAAGGGCAGGTTGACGAGCAACTGCGAGAGACTGGCACGCATCTCGGGGCTGTCGGGCAGGACGCCCTGCCCCAGCAACGCCGTCAGGGAAGCGGTGGCCTGCGAGGCGGCCTCGAGGTTGCGCGTGACGCTGTCCGCGAAGACCCGCGCCAGCAGCACGTTGCGCTCGGTGGTGCCATCGACCTGATGTCGGTACTCATAGGCGACGACGCTAGCCAGCACCGCGCACACCGTCAGGGCCATGGCCAGCCCAGCGCCAACGACCAGCCTGCGCAGCGAACGCTGCACGGGTCTGGCAGGAGCGCGCGCGCCGACCACCATGCGCACTGATCAGCGCAGTCGCACGATGGGGCTCAGCCCGTGGCGCCTGGCGGCAGCCTCGAGGCGGCCATCGGACTGGATGCGTTCGACGAAGGCATCGACGGCGGCCAGCCAGGCATCGTCGCCCGGTTTCACGGCATAGGCGTAAGGCAGCACATTGAAGGGTGCCGGCGGCGAGATCAGCGCGGCCCAGTCGGCGTTGTCGAGCAGACGGCGGCTGTAGGGATAGTCGGTCATGAAGACATCGACGCGCCCGGCTTCGAGTTCGCGCTCGCGCGTGGCGGGCGGGGCCACCCGCACAAGCCTGGCGTTCTTCAGGGTCGCCGCCATCACGGGCTCCATGAAGGTCCCGGCCTGGACGGCGACGGCGACACCGGGCTGGTCGATGTCGGCCCAGCGACGAACGGTCGGGTTGGCCTTGGTGGTGACGGCGTAGATGTCGCTCTGCAGGTAGGGGCGGGTGAACTTGAGGACGGCCATGCGCGCCGGCAACATGCCGATGCCGAACATGGCCACGTCGCAACGGTCGGTTCTCAGGTCCTCGACCAGCGTCGGGAAGGAAGAGTCGACGTACTCGAGCCGGACCTTCTGGTCCTGTGCGAAGGCTGTCGACAGGTCGATGTCGATGCCCGTGAGCTGCTGGGTGCGGGGGTGGCGCAGCGTGATGCCGTAGTAGTCGGGCCAGATGCAGACCCGCACCACGCCTGCCGCCTTGACCCGGTCTGCCACCGGCCCGGCTTCAGCGGAAGCCGTGAAGCACAGTATCAACGCCGCCGCCACTGCGGAAACTGACTTGACGGGCGAGTTCATGGCGATGCCTTTGTGGAACTGATAATTATCATTTGACTGATATTCCCATTTTCGCTCCGAACCGGCAGAATTGCACGCATGAATGAAGATACTGGCGAAGACTGCACCACCATCGAAGTGGCCCGCAGGCTGGGACTGGCCGTACGCTCGGTGCAATTGATGGTCGACCGCGGCGAACTGCAGGCCTGGAAGACTCCGGGCGGGCATCGCCGCATATCGCGCGAATCCGTGAACCGATGGGTCGCAGCGCGGCAGGGCCAGACGCTTTCCGCGGGGCGCGGGGCCGCCCAGGCGCATCGGGCGCAGCGCGTGCTGCTGATCGAGGACTCCCGCCATTACCAGAACCTCGTCTCGCTCCTGGTCAAGCAACAGTTTCCCGCCGTCGAACTTCACGTGGCCGACGACGGCATTGCCGGGCTCGCGCTGGTCGGGCAACTGCAGCCCGACGTGCTGCTGATCGACATCCTGCTGCCCGGAATCGACGGCGCCACACTCATCACGAGCCTGCGCTCGCACCCGGCCTTCAGCCGCAGCCGACTGATCGTGGTGACATCGCTCGAGAGCGATGAACTGCAGCCCTACTCGTTCGCGCTGGCCGGCGTGCCGGTGGTGCACAAGCCGCAGTTGGTGGTCGAGCTGCCGGGGCTGCTGGCCACCGCACTCCAGCCCGTGGCCGCCTGATCACCTTGGAAGCGGCCCGCGTCGTCCTGGTGGACGACGACGTCTCGATCCGCCGACTCGTGACGATGGCGCTCGCGGAGCTGCCGATCGAACTGGTGGTCTGCGCCGGTGGGGCCGAAGCCCTGGAAGCACTGCGCCTGGCTCCCGCCCGGCTGCTGATCACCGACCTCATGATGCCCGGCATGTCCGGCTTCGAACTGCTGCAGCGGTTGGTGGCAGAACCCTCGCTGCGTGGCAGCGCCAGGCTGGCGGTCTTCAGCGCGGGGCTGAACGCCGAGGCGCAGGCCCAGCTGGCCGGTCTGGGCGTGTGGCGCGAGATCTCGAAACCCGTGTCGGTGCTGGCGCTGGCCGCGACCGTCGAAGAAGCGCTGGCCGAAGACGAGCAGGCGCCGGCCGCGGCACCGCAAGCCCCGGCGTCGGCCAACGCACCCCCCTCCGACGAGGCGCAAGCCATCCGGACGCACTTCGCAGGCAACGCAGAACTCTTCCATGCCTTCAAGGCCGGGTGCCTGCTGCAGTTCCAGGACGACCTGCATCAGCTTCAGGCCGCACTCGACCGAAGGGATGCTGGCGCGCTGCGACGGCTGGGCCACAGCCTGAAGAGCGTGCTGCACACCCTGGGGTTCGCGCAAGCCGCCTCGCACGCGCGCGCACTCGAGGTGGCTGCGGCAGGCCAGGATTGGGCCGCGGTTGCGGCGCACGGCTCGGCCCTTCGCCTTTCACTCGAGTCGCTGGCCGTGGCCGCCTCACCGGCCCGGCCTTCGGGCGGCTAGCAGTTACCGCCGATCAGCGATCACCTGTATCGTTTGATTGCCGAATTTATTCGTTCGAAGTGAACAAGTTGCGACAGTCAGCGAGGCAGTCAGCGCGCCGGTGAGCGCGCCGGTGAGCGCTCCACCTTCGGCTGGCGACCGGTGACGCGCAGCCCGGCCCGGCGGCTTGGCGCGCCGGGCCGGGCTGCGCCTCCCGCCGGACTGGCCTCAGACGCCGTTCAGCGCGCGCCAGACCCGCTCGGAGGTCAGCGGCATCTGCAGGCCGAGCGCGGCCTTGCCGTGCCCGGCTGCGTGCAGCGCATCCACCACGGCATTCACCACGGCCGGTGTCGCGCCGATGGTGCCGAGCTCGCCCACGCCCTTGGCGCCCAGCGCGTTGGTCGTGCAGGGGATCGAGGTGTCGAACTTCGTCTTGAAGCCGAGGAAGACATCCGCGTGCGGCAGCGCGTAGTCCATGAAGCTGGCGCTGAGCATCTGGCCGCTGTCGGCGTCGTAGGCCACGGCCTCGCACAGCGCCTGCCCGATGCCCTGCACCGCGCCGCCCTCGACCTGGCCCTGCACGATGACCGGGCTGACCACGCGGCCGATGTCGTTGACCGACGCGTAGGCCACCACCTCGACGGTGCCGGTGCCGGGGTCGATCTCGACCTCGCAGACATGGCAGCCGTTGGGCCAGCTGGGGGCGCCGGCAGTGGCGCCTTCCTGCACGGCGAATCCTTCGGAACCCTGGCGCTGCGCGAGCTCGAAGAGCCCGATGCCGAGGTCGGTGCCTGCCACGCTGAATCGGCCCGCGCGGTACTCGATATCGGTGGCAGGCGCTTCCAGCGCCTCGGCGGCCAGTTCCCGGCCGCGCTCCACGGTCTTGACGGCGGCGCCCTGCACCGCAGCGCCGCCGGTGAACAGCGAGCGGCTGCCGGCGCTGCCGAAGCCATTGGCGCGGTCGGTGTCGCCGAGCAGCACGCGGATCTTCTCGATCGGCACGCCGAAGACGTCGACCGCGAGCTGCGCGTAGCTGGTCGCGATGCCCTGCCCCATCGGCATGGTGGCGGCGATCAGCTCGATGAAACCGTCGGGCGCCACGCGCACCGTGGCCTGCTCGACGAGCGCGTTGCCGCCGGTCCACTCCAGGAAGGTGGCCATGCCGCGGCCGCGCAGCTTGCCGCGCGACGCGGCCTCGGCACGGCGCGGCTCGAAGCCGGCCCAGTCGGACAGCTCGAGGCCCTGGTCGAGGATCTTCTCGAACTGGCCCACGTCGTAGGTCTGGGCCATCGCCGTCTTGTAGGGCATCTGCTCGGGGCGGATCATGTTGCGGCGGCGCACCTCGGCCGGGTCCATGCCCAGCTGGTGTGCCGCGGCGTCCATCAGGCGCTCGATCGTGTAGATGGCCTCCGGCCGGCCGGCGCCGCGGTAGGCGCCGGTGGCTGCGCAATTCGTGAGGACCGCGGTCAGGTCCAGGTCGATCAGCGGGATGTCGTAGATGCTGGTCGTGACCCACGGGCCGATCATCAGCTGGATCAGCACGCCGGTCGTGATGGCCGAGGCCCCCACGTTGGCGATCGACTTCAGCTTCAGGCCGAGCACGCGGCCGTCGGCGTCCAGCGCCATTTCGGCGTCGGTGATCAGGTCGCGGCCGTGCACGGCGTACAGGAAGTCTTCCAGGCGCTCGGCCTGCCACTTGACGGGCCGGCCCAGCGCGCGCGCCGCGAAACCGAGCGCGATGTCTTCCGGGTAGATGCCGGTCTTCATGCCGAAGCCGCCGCCGACGTCACCCACGACCACGCGGATGCTCTCGGGCGCGAGGCCGAGCGCATCGGCCAGGCCGCCGCGCACCGCCGTGGGCATCTGGCTGGACAGGCGCACGTTCAGGCGGCCATCGGCCATCCAGGCCAGCACGCTGCGCGGCTCCATGGGGGACGGCGCCAGGCGCTGGTTCACCAGGTGCAGGCGCACCACGTGGGCGGCGCGCGCGAAGGCTGCGGCGGTGCCTTCGGCGTTGCCGTGGCGGGCCACGCCGCAGATGTTGTCGGGCAGGGAGTCGTAGACGCGCGGCGCATCGGGCGCCATGGCGCGGATGGGGTCGGTCACGGACGGCAGGTCTTCGTAGTCGACCATCAGGGCATCGGCGGCGGCCTTGGCCTGGGCCCGGGTCTCGGCCACCACCAGCGCCACGGGCTCACCCACGCAGCGGGCCACCTCGTGCGCCAGCGCGCGGCGCGGCGCGGCAGTCATCGGCTGGCCGTCGGGGCGCTTGAACACGGGCGCCAGAGGAATGGACTTCACGCCGGCAGCCACGAGATCGGCCCCGGTGTGGACCGCCAGGACGCCCGGCATGGCCAGCACCGACGCGGTGTCGATGGACAGGATGCGGGCATGCGCCATCGGCGAGCGCACGAAGGCGGCGAAGGCCTGGCCGGCCGGGTTGACGTCATCAGTGAACTGGCCCTGCCCGCGCACGAGCGCGGGGTCCTCGATGCGGCGAACCGCCTTGCCGCTGCCGAACCGCATCGCTTCCTGGGGGGCGTTCATCGGGCACCTCCGGCCATGGCGCCGGCCGCCTGCTTCACGGCCGCGACGATGTTGACGTAGCCCGTGCAGCGGCACAGGTTGCCTTCCAGCGCATCGACGATCTGCGCCTCGGTGGGATTCGGGTTCTGGGCCAGCAGGCCGCAGGCGCTCATGATCATGCCGGGGGTGCAGAAGCCGCACTGAAGGCCGTGGCAGGCGACGAACGCCTCCTGCACCGGGTGCAGCGGCGCGTCCGGGGCGGCCAGCCCCTCGACGGTGCCCACCTCGCAGCCGGCAGCCTGGACGGCCAGCACGGTGCAACTCTTGACGGCCCGGCCGTCGAGCAGCACGGTGCACGCTCCGCACTGGCTGGTGTCGCACCCGACGTGCGTGCCGGTGAGCCCCAGCGGGCCGCGCAGCAGTTCGACCAGCAGGGTCGAAGGATCGACGGAGGTCGTGACCGGGCGGCCATTGACCGTGAGGCTGAGGGGGGTGAGGGTCTGCATGCGTGAATCCTACCTTGGTGGGCGCTGTGCGCACTGAGCCGGGGGCGACACCACGCGCGTGGCTTCCGGGGCGTAGGCCCGGCACGTCAGCGCTGGGTAGGATTCCGGAATCGCATGACCGTGCCCAGATCGACGCCTCGGATGATGCCGGCCTGGTTGTAGAACAGCGTCCACTCCTCCATGAAGGACCCATCCTCGAACATGCACAGGCCGAATTCACCCGATGCGGGATCGAGCTTCCAGACGCCGCGCACGGTCGCCGCTGCGCCGAGTTGCAGACAGTAGTCCTTCGCGGGGCTGCCCGAGGCGCGCTTGCCGTCCCAGGCCGGCTTGCCGTAATAGGCCAGAGCCGCCAGCGTGGCCTTGGTCGTGAAGAGCGTCGAGAGCTCGACGAGCGCGTGCCCGTCAGGGTCCTGGCCCGATGCGTCGGGAAAATTGCAGACCCGGGCCTGCTTGGCAAACTCGCCCCCGGAGCTCACGTACTCGTAGACCTCGACCTGGCCACCCTTGGCCTTGCAGTACGCGGCGGGGTTCGAGATCGGCGCTGCAGCAGCGCTGGACAGTGCCGGGATGGCGGACAGCGCCAGGACGATCCTGGCACGGGCCAGGACGCCAAGATTCCGCGCATGAGTGACTTTCATCAAACCTCCAAAGTTCAAAACCAGTATTGATATTACTGTTTTTGATGTTTGAATTCCAGTGAGCAGCCGTCCGGTGCGCCATCGAGGCCATGGGACACCGCGCGAGGCGACGCCGCCCGCGTCAGGCCGCGCAGCTGCGGAATCCGGTGAAGGCGAGGTCCTCATCCGGGCGGGCGAAGCGCCGCGCCTTCGGGTGAATCGCCCTGGGTGGCGTGGCGCGGCACGCGCCGCGCAGCACGACGGCGCCGGCACCGGGGGCGGGCAGCGGGTCGAGCTC
>CAJAES010000088.1 GCA_903938815.1 uncultured beta proteobacterium | reverse complement strand
GGAGGAGGCGGCGGCCGCAGGCCGACGCCGGGGGACATGAGCGGCGCACAGCCGCCCGCTCGCCCGTTCCTGAGCATACGCAGGCATGCGTGCGCCGCGCGGCACCCCGCAAGGGCACTGACATGACCCCATTCACCTATACCCCGCAATCCTCGCGCGTGATCTTCGGCTCCGGCGCGCTGGCGCGGCTGGGTGATGAGATCGAGCGCCTGGGCGCGCGGCGGGCGCTGGTGCTGTGCACGCCCGAGCAGGCTGCCAGCGCCGGGCGTGTGGCGGCCATGCTGGGTGAGCGGGCCGCGGGGGTCTTTGCGCGCGCCGTGATGCATGTGCCCATCGAGACCGCCCGCGAAGCGCGCGAGGAAGCGCGCCGGCTGGACGCCGACTGCGCCGTGGCCATCGGCGGCGGCTCCACCACGGGCCTGGGCAAGGCCATTGCGCTCGAGTCCGGCCTGCCGATCCTGGCCATCCCCACCACCTACGCCGGCAGCGAGATGACGCCCATCTGGGGCATCACCGAGGCCGGCGTCAAGAAGACTGGGCGTGACGCGCGCGTGCTGCCCCGCACCGTCATCTACGACCCCGAGCTGACCCTGACCCTGCCCGCCGCACTCAGCGTGACCAGCGGCATGAACGCCATCGCGCACGCGGCCGAGGGCCTGTATGCGCACGACGGCAACCCCATCACCGCGCTGATGGCCGAAGAGGGCATCCGCGCGCTGGCCGCAGCCCTGCCGCGCCTGGCGCGCGACCCCGGCGACCTGGCCGCCCGTGGCGACGCGCTCTATGGCGCCTGGCTCTGCGGCAGCGTGCTCGGCGCCGTGGCCATGGGCTTGCACCACAAGCTGTGCCACACGCTCGGTGGCAGCTTCAACCTGCCGCACGCCGAGGTGCACACCGTGGTGCTGCCGCATGCGATGGCCTACAACGCCGCAGCGGCGCCCGAGGCCATGGTGCGCATCGCGCGGGCCCTGGCCTGCACCGACGCACCGCGTGGCCTGTTCGACCTGGCCGCCCGCTGCGGCGCGCCGACCTCGCTGGCCGCCATCGGCATGCCTGCAGACGGCCTGGACCGCGTGGCCGAGCTCGCCGTGACCACCCCGTACCCCAACCCGCGGCCGCTGGAGCAGGCCGCGCTTCGTTCCCTGCTCCAGCGGGCCTTCGACGGCCAGACCCCACAACAGTAAGGAGACCACGATGACACTCAACCGCCGCCATTTCGTCCAGGGCACGGCAGCCCTCGCCGCCACCGGCGTCGCGCCGCTGCTGCACGCGCAGAGCGTGATCAAGATCGGCTATGTCTCGCCGCAGACCGGCCCGCTGGCGCCTTTCGGCGAAGCCGACAAGTGGGTCATCGACCAGATGAAGGCCGCCTTCAAGGACGGCATCATGGTGGGCGGCAAGAAGCTGCCGGTCGAGATCATCCTCAAGGACAGCCAGTCCAACCCCAACCGCGCCGGCGAGGTGGCGAACGACCTGATCCTGAAGGACCGCGTCTCGCTGATGCTGACCGCCGGCACGCCCGAGACGGCCAACCCCGTCAGCGACGCCTGCGAGCTCAACCAGGTGCCCTGCATCAGCAGCGTCGTGCCCTGGCAGCCCTGGTTCTTCGGCCGCAAGGGCGACCCGGCGAAGGGCTTCAACTGGACGTATCACATGTTCTGGGGCCTGGAGGACGTGATCGCGAACTTCACCAACGGCTGGAAGAGCGTGGCCACCAACAAGAAGGTCGGCGGCCTGTTCCCGAACGACGGCGACGGCAACGCCTGGGGCGACAAGGAACTCGGCTTCCCGAAGCCGCTGGCGGGCATGGGCTACACGCTCACCGACCCGGGCCGCTTCCAGAACGGCACGCAGGACTTCAGCGCGCAGATCGCCGCGTTCAAGAAGGACGGCGTCGAGATCGTCACCGGCGTCGTGATCCCGCCCGATGCCAAGACCTTCCTGACGCAGGCGCGCCAGCAGGGCTTCAAGCCCAAGGTCATCACGCTCGGCAAGGCGCTGCTGTTCCCGGGCGCCATCGAGGCGCTGGGCGACCTGGGCTACGGCCTGAGCACCGAGGTCTGGTGGAGCCCGTCGCACCCCTTTGCGTCCAGCCTGACGAAGCAGAGCGCCAAGGCGCTGGCCGAGTCCTACGAGGCCAGCACGAAGAAGCAGTGGACGCAGCCCATCGGCTTCGCGCACGCGCTGTTCGAGGTGGCTTCCAATGCGCTGTCGCGCGCCAAGTCGCTCAAGGGCGCGGATGTGCGCGACGCCGTGGCCGCGACCTCCATGAACACCGTGGTCGGCGCCGTGAAGTGGGGCGCCCCGGGTCCATTCAAGAACGTCAGCAAGACGCCGCTGGTACTGGGCCAGTGGGTCAAGGGCACGAAGAACAAGGTCGATCTGGTCATCGTCAACAACGAGGCGGCGCCGAGCATCCCGACCGGCGGCAAGCTCACGCTGATCTGACCCAGGCCGACCCGAGATGGCCCTGCTCGCCCTGCACGACGTGCACAAGTCCTACGGGGCGGTGAAGGTCACCGACGGCATCTCGCTGTCGGTGACCGAAGGCGAGACGCTGGGCATCCTGGGCCCGAACGGCGCCGGCAAGACCACGCTCTTCAACCTCATCAGCGGCGACGTGCGGGCCGATGCCGGCCGCGTGGAATACGCGGGCCGCGACATCTCGGGGCTGAAGCCGCACCAGCGCTGCCGCGCCGGCATCGGCCGCAGCTACCAGGTGCCGCAACCCTTCGGGAACATGACGGTGTTCGAGAACCTCGTCACCGCGGCGTGTTTCGGCGCGGGCGAGGACGAGCGCCAGGCCTGGGCCACCGCGCACGAGGTTCTGGCGCAGACGGGCCTGCTGAAGCACGCCAACCAGCCCGCGGGCGGCCTGACGCTGCTCAACCGCAAACGGCTGGAACTGGCGCGCGCGCTGGCCACGCGGCCGAAGCTGCTGCTGCTCGACGAGATCGCCGGCGGCCTGACCGAGCCCGAGGCCCGGGAACTGGTGGACGAACTGCGCCGCATCAAGGCCAGCGGCGTCACGATGATCTGGATCGAGCACGTGGTGCACGCGCTGCTGGCCATCGCCGACCGCCTCTTCGTCATCAACTTCGGCCAGCCGCTCGCAGAAGGCCTGCCGCAGGCGGTGATGGCCGACCCTGAAGTCCGGCGCGTCTACATGGGGCTCGAAGGATGAGCCTGCTGACCGCATCCGCACTGACCGCCTTCTACGGCGATGCCCAGGCGCTGTTCGGCATCGACCTGCGCGTCGAGCCGGGCGAGGTGCTGGCCATCATCGGGGCCAACGGCGCCGGCAAGAGCACCTGCCTGAAGGCGCTGACCGGCCTCGTGAAGGTGCCGCGCGAGAGCGTGCATTTCGACGGCCGCGCGGTGGGCGGCCTGCCGCCGGGCGAGATCGTGAGGATGGGTCTCGCGATGGTGCCGGAAGGCCGCCGCCTGTTCCCGTCGCTGACGGTCGAGGAGAACCTGCTGATGGGCGCATTCGCCGCCCGCCCGGGCCCGTGGAGCCTGGCGCGCCTGTACGGCATGTTCCCGATCCTGAAGGAAAAGCGGCAGCTGCCCGGCACCTCGCTGTCGGGCGGGCAGCAGCAGATGGTGGCCATCGGCCGCGCGCTCATGAGCAACCCGCGCCTGCTGCTGTGCGACGAACTGTCGCTGGGCCTGGCCCCCATCGTCATCAAGGAAATCTACGACGCGATGCCGTCGATCACCGCCGAGGGCATGAGCGTGGTGGTGGTCGAGCAGGACGTCAGCGTCGCGATGCGCGTGTCGCAGCGCGTGGTCTGCTTCCAGGAGGGGCGTGTCTCGCTGGAAGGCGCCAGCAGCGAACTCACGCGCGAGCAGATCGCCAGCGCCTATTTCGGGCTGCACGCATGATCGAGACCCTCGTCCAGGGCCTGCTGCTCGGCGGCCTGTACAGCCTCTTCGCACTCGGCCTGTCGCTGATGTTCGGCGTCATGCGGCTGACCAACACGGCCCAGGGCGACTTCATCGTGCTGGGCGGCTTCGCGGCCATCGCGGCGGCCACGCAGTTCTCGCTGCACCCGTCGCTCGCGGCGCTGCTGCTGCTGCCCGTGGCCTTCGGCGTCGGCTACGCGCTGCAGCGCTACGTGCTCAACGGCACGCTCGGCCGGGACCCGCTGCCCTCGCTGGTGGTCACCTTCGGCCTGTCGATCGTGGTGCAGAACGCGCTGCTCGAGGTCTTCTCGGCCGACCCGCGTTCGCTTGATTCCGGCGGCCTGAACACCCAGAGCCTGACGCTCGGTTCCATCACCCTCGGCGTGCTGCCGCTGCTGATCTTCGGCGTGGCGGTGGCCTGCACTGCGGGCCTGCAATGGCTCTTCGCCCGCACATCGCTCGGGCGTTCCTTCCGGGCCGTCTCCGACGACCGCGAGATCGCCGAACTGATGGGCCTGTCGGCCTCGAGGATCTACGCGCTGGCCACCGGCATCGCCTTCGTGCTGATCGCCATCGCGGGCAGCCTGCAGGCGATGCGCACCACCGTCAGCCCGAGCGACGGCCCGCTGCTGCTCCTGTTCGCCTTCGAGGCTGTGATCATCGGCGGCATGGGCTCCTTCTGGGGCACCTTCGCCGGCGCCATGCTGCTGGGCGTGACGCAGCAGATCGGCTTTCGCATCGACCCCGGCTGGGGCCTGTGGGCCGGCCACGTGATGTTCCTGGCCGTGCTGGTGGTGCGCCCCCAGGGTCTGTTTCCCCGGACTCGGGGTTGATGTGAACCCACACGCCGCCCCCGCCATGACCCCGCCATGACCCCGATCCCGCCCATCGAAGTCCAGCGTCACACCCGCGCCAGCCAGGCCGCGGCGGTCGTGTCTCTGCTGCTCTTCCTCGCCGCCGCCACGCTCCCGTTCTGGGCGCCCGAAGACGACGCACCGGCGTGGATGCGCGAGTTCGTCGAGATCGCCTGCTACTTCATCTTCGCGATGATGTGGAACCTGCTCGCAGGCTATGGCGGCATGGTGTCCATCGGGCAGCAGGCGTTCTTCGGCCTCGGCGGCTACTTCATGCTGATGCTCGGCAACTTCGCCGGCGTCAACCCGTTCGTCGCCATCCCGCTGGCCGCCGTCGCCGCGGCCGCCATCGCCGTGCCGGTCAGCTGGGTCGCGTTCCGGCTGCAGGGGGGCTACTTCGCCATCGGCACCTGGGTCATCGCCGAAGTGTTCCGGCTGTCGTTCGCCAACATGAGCATCGTCGGCGGCGGTTCGGGCACCAGCCTGACTGCATTGCGCGACATCGAACGCGGCACGCGCGAGAACCTCACGTTCTGGATGGCGCTTGCGTGCGTGGTGGCCTCCGTCGCGCTCGTGTACCTGTTCCTGCGCAGCAAGCGCGGCCTCGCGCTGCTGGCCATCCGCGACAACGAAGTCGCGGCCGAGAGCCAGGGCATCGCCGTGGGCCGCATGAAGCTGGCGGTCTATGTCGTGGCTGCCTTCGGCGCCGGGCTCGCGGGCGCGCTGTACTTCGTCGGCAACCTGCGCATCAGCCCCGACGCCGCCTTCAGCGTCAACTGGACGGCCTTCGCCATCTTCATGGTGATCATCGGCGGCATCGGCCGCATCGAGGGCCCCATCGTCGGCGCGCTGATCTTCTGGGCGCTCAACAAGTGGTTCAGCGACTACGGCACCTGGTACCTGCTGGGCCTCGGGCTGCTGGCCATCGTCGTGACCATCAACTTCAAGCAGGGGCTGGCGGGCTGGGTGCAGCAGCGCTGGGGCCTCGTGCTGTTCCCGACACGGCGCCACCTCATCATCAAGGACTGACATGCGCAACATCGACCAGCACAACATCACCGAAGCCGTCATCGCGCGCTTCGCATCGTGCGACAACCCGCGCCTGAAGGAGGTTCTCAGCTCGCTCGTCACGCACCTGCACGACTTCGTGCGCGAGGTGAAGCTGACCGAGCCCGAGTGGATGGAGGGCATCCGCTTCCTCACCGCCACCGGCCAGATGTGCGATTCGAAGCGCCAGGAGTTCATCCTGCTGTCCGACACGCTCGGGGTGTCGATGCTGACCGTGGCGCTGAACCAGTCGCGCCCGGCCGGCGCGACCGAAGCCACGGTCTTCGGGCCCTTCCACACCGACGATGCCCCGCACGTGGCGGCCGGCGCCAACGTGGCCGAAGGCGCCCCAGGCGAGCCGCTCTTCGTGGAAGTGGAGGTCGTTGACCTGCAGGGCCGGCCGGTGGCCGACGCCGAGGTCGATGTCTGGCAGGCCGACGAGGAAGGCCTGTACGACGTGCAGCGCCCGGAACTCGGCGACACCCGCCGCGCGCGCGGCGTGCTGCGCACCGACGCCCAGGGCCGCACGCACTTCCGCAGCGTCGTGCCCACCGCCTACCCGGTGCCCACCGACGGGCCCGTGGGCTGCCTGCTGGTGGCCAGCGGGCGGCACCCTTGGCGTCCGGCGCATGTGCACTTCCTGATCCGCGCGCCGGGCTACCGCACGCTCATCACGCACCTCTTCCGCGACCCCGACCCGTACCTGGATTCCGACGTGGTTTTCGGCGTGCGCTCGTCGCTCATCGCGCCCTTCGTGCACCACGCCAGCGGCCCGCTGCTGGACGGCCCCCACTCGACGCTGAAGCACCGCTTCGTGCTTGACGCGGAAGCGGGCGCCGGCGCCGGCGCGCCGGCGCGCTGACCATGCTGTACGCGGTCTGGGCCACCGACCGCCCCGGCATGCTGGCCGAGCGGCAGCGCGTGCGCGAGGCGCACCGCGCACGGCTGCGCGATCCGGGCGATCATCCGGTGCTCGTGCTGCAGGCCGGCGTGACGCTGGACGAAACCACGGGCGCCATGAACGGCACGCTGCTCGTCGTTCAGGCCGAGACGCCCGAGGCGGTCCGCGCCTTCGTCGACGGCGACCCCTACGTGGCGGCCGGCGTCTACGGCACCATCGACATCCGCCCCTGGCGCTGCGGCCTGGGGCCCCTCTCGGAGCTGAGTTCGTGATCGACAAGATCGTTACCACCCCCGCCGACGCACTGGCCGACGTGCCCGACGGCGCCACCGTGATGATCGGCGGCTTCGGCACCGCCGGCCTGCCAGACGAACTGATCGAGGCGCTGCTGGAGCAGGGCGCGAAGGACCTCACGCTGGTCAACAACAACGCCGGCAACGGCGATGCCGGCCTGGCGTCGCTGCTGGCGGCCGGCCGCGTGCGCAAGATCATCTGCAGCTTTCCGCGGCAGGTGGATTCCTGGCACTTCGACCGGCTCTACCGCGCCGGGCAGATCGAGCTCGAACTGGTCCCGCAGGGGAACCTGGCGGAGCGCATCCGCGCCGCCGGCGCCGGCATCGGCGGCTTCTTCACGCCCACCGGCTACGGCACCGAACTCGCCCGCGGCAAGGAAACCCGCGAGATCGACGGCCGCATGTACGTCTACGAAACTCCCATCCACGCCGATGTGGCGCTCATCAAGGCCGAGCGCGGCGACCGCTGGGGGAACCTCACCTACCGCATGACCGCACGCAACTTCGGCCCCGTGATGGCCATGGCCGCGAAGACCACCATCGCCACCGTGCACGAGATCGTCGAGCTCGGCGCGCTCGACCCCGAGGCGGTGGTCACGCCCGGGCTCTTCGTGCAGCGCGTGGTGCGCGTGCCCCGCCGCGCCACGCAGGGCGGCGGCTTCGCCAAGGCGGCCACGGCATGAGCGGCCACACCCCCTGGACGCGCGACCGGATCGCGCAGCGCGTGGCGCAGGACCTCTTCGACGGCGCCGTCGTCAACCTCGGCATCGGCCTGCCCACGCTGGTGGCCAACCACATCCCGGCCGGGCGCGAAGTCATCCTGCACAGCGAGAACGGCGTCATCGGCATGGGCCCGGCCCCCGCAGCAGGCGCCGAGGACTACGACCTCATCAACGCCGGCAAGCAGCCGGTGACGCTCAAGCCCGGCGGCTGCTTCTTCCACCACGCCGACAGCTTCGCGATGATGCGAGGCGGGCACCTCGATGTCTGCGTGCTCGGCGCCTTCCAGGTCGCGGCCAATGGCGACCTGGCCAACTGGCACACCGGTGCGCCCGATGCCATTCCGGCGGTGGGCGGCGCGATGGATCTCGCCATCGGGGCGAAGCAGACCTGGGTCATGATGGAGCACCGCACCAAAGGCGGCGACCCCAAGCTCGTGCCGGCCTGCACCTACCCCATCACCGGCCTGGGATGCGTGAGCCGCGTCTACACCGAGCTGGCCGTGATCGAGCTGCGCAGCGGGCAGGGCCGCTTGATTGACCTCTGCGACGGCATGACACTCGACGCCCTGCGCGCGCTGACGGCGATCGAACTGCATCGTTAGCATCGCGGGGATGAATCCCCAATCACTGCGCGGCGTCGCACTGGTGCTGGCCGCTGCGGTGCTGTGGGGCACCACCGGCACGGCGCAAAGCTTCGCGCCGCCTCAACTTTCGTCCTACTGGGTCGGCGCGCTGCGCCTGGTCGCATCAAGCCTGTTCTTCCTGGCCTGGCTCGTGCTGACCGAGCGGGGCGCGCTCGCCCGCTCGGCGCTGGCCTCGCTGCCCTGGCGCGGCGTGATGGCCGCCGCCGTCTGCATGAGCGTCTACAACCTGGCCTTCTTCGCCGGTGTGCGCGCCAGCGGCGTGGCGGTGGGTACCGCCATCGCGATCGGCAGCGGGCCGGTGTGGGCGGGCATCCTGCAGGCCCTGGTGAACCGTCGGCCGCCGAGCCTGCCCTGGTGGCTCGGCACGGTGCTGGCCGTCGGCGGCGGCGCGCTGATGATCGCGGGCGGCGGGGCCTTGCAGGCGCTCACGCCGCTGGGCGTGGTGCTGTGCCTGATCGCCGGGCTGTCGTACGCCGTCTATGCGCTGGTCAACAAGACGATGGTGGCCGACGCCTCGGCAGCGGCGGTGACGGGGGCGGTTTTCACGCTGGCCGCGCTGCTGTCGCTGCCGGTGGCCCTGGCGCTCGCGGGCCTGCCCATGGTGCGCGCGGCGGACCTCGCCATCGTGGCGTGGCTGGGCGTCATGAGCACTGGCGTGGCCTACCTGCTCTTCAGCCATGCGCTGCGCCACATCTCCGGTGCCACTGCCGTCGCGCTCGCGTTGGCCGAGCCGGTGACGGCCTTCGTGCTGGCGCTGGTGGTGGTGGGGGAGCGCCCCGGTGCCGGGGCGTTTCTGGGGCTGCTGTGCGTGCTGGCGGGGCTGGCGGTGGTGATCCGCGCGGAGCTGAAGGCGGCCTGATCGGCTGGGCGCCGCGGTGCGGCCGCGTCGTCTGGCCTGGTCTACCGCTGGGTCTTGGCGACGATGTTCTTGATCTTCTCTTCCAGGTTCACCTTGCTGAAGGGTTTGATGATGTACCCGGCGGCACCGCCCTTGGCAGCGCGGATGATGTCTTCCTTGCGGGCCTCGGCCGTGACCATCAGCACCGGCAGATGCTTCAGATCGGCATCGGCCTTGATGCTCGACAGCAGTTCGAACCCGGTCATGTTCGGCATGTTGACGTCGGTTATGACGATGTCGACGGTCTGCGTCCTGATGAGCTTGAGGGCAGAGATTCCGTCTTCCGCTTCCTCGGATCGCTGATAGCCGAGCTCCTTCAGAAGGCCTTTGATGATGCGTCGCATCGTCGAAAAGTCATCCACGACGAGAAATCGTGGGTTGTCGGGGTCCAGCATGGCGGTTCCTGTCCTGGTTGGTCTGGCACGTCTTCGGCAGCGCGGGATCCGTCGTGCGCCATGCCGCTGCCTGCGTCGAGACGGTGCGTTTGACGGATCAGTACGAAAATCGTACAAACGTTATATCGATCGATGAACTTGATTCTTTAGGCTGTTTGAGCACTTTTCGACCGGATGTCTGCTGCCCCGCGTTGCGCTGCCGGTGTCCGGCGGCCTGGCCCGTGGCCGCCGGACCCTGGCTTGCGTTAGCCTCCCGGCGTGAACGTCCGCACCATCCCCATCCTGCCGGCCCCTGAGGCCGTTCGCCAGCGCAAGCGCCAGCACCCCAAGGGTCGCCCGGTGGAACCCGCGGCGCGTGCCGACATTGCCGCCTGGCTCGGCACCGAGCCCTGGCCGCGCGACCGCTTGATCGAGGCGCTGCACGTGCTGAACGACCGCCTGGGGCAACTGCCCGCGCCGCACCTGGTGGCGCTGGCCGCATGGTTCAAGCTGTCGATGGCCGAGGTCTTCGAGGTCGCGACCTTCTATCACCACTTCGATGTCGTTCGCGAAAGCGCGGACGGCGTGCTGCCTGCCGCGCCGGCCCTGACCGTGCGGGTCTGCGACGGCCTCGCCTGCGAGATGGCGGGCGCTCAGGGTCTGCTCGCCCGCCTGCCGCAGATCCTCGGTGCCGAGGTGCGCGTGATCCCGGCGCCCTGCGTGGGCCGCTGCGAGACGGCGCCGGTGGCCGTGGTGCATCAGCACCCCGTGCGCTGCGCCACCGCGGATACCGTGGCCGCCGCGGTGCGCGCCGGCACGCGCACCGACCGGGTCGACACCCACATCGGCCTGGACGCCTACCTGGCGCAGGGCGGCTACACGCTGTGGCGCGAGTGCATCGGGGGCCGACGCGACGCCGAGTCGGTGATCGTCGAACTCGAGAACGCAGGCCTGCGCGGCCTGGGTGGTGCCGGCTTTCCGGCCGGCCGCAAGTGGCGCATCGTGCGCGGCATGCCCGGCCCGCGGCACATGGCCGTCAACATCGACGAAGGCGAACCCGGCACCTTCAAGGACCGCTGGTGCCTCGAGCGCGACCCTCACCGCTTCCTGGAAGGCCTGCTCGTCGCGGCCTGGGCCGTGGGCATCGACGCCACCTGGATCTACCTGCGCGACGAGTACCACGGCTGCCGCACGATGCTGGCCGCGGAGATCGCGAAGCTGCAGGCCGCAGGCCTCGGCCCGCTGCCGGTCATCGACCTGCGACGCGGCGCCGGCGCCTACATCTGCGGCGAGGAGTCGGCCATGATCGAGTCGATCGAGGGCAAGCGTGGCCTGCCTCGCCTGCGGCCGCCCTATGTGGCCGAGGTCGGCCTCTTCGGCCGGCCCACGCTGGAGCACAACTTCGAGACGCTGTACTGGGTGCGTGAACTGGTGGAGCAGGGCGGCGCGGCCTTTGCGGCGCAGGGGCGCCACGGGCGCCAGGGCCTGCGGCGCTTCTCGGTCAGCGGGCGCGTGCGGCAACCGGGCGTCAAGCTCGCGCCGGCGGGCATCACGCTGCGCGAGCTGGTCGACGAGCACTGCGGCGGCATGGCCGAGGGCCACACGCTGTATGCCTACCTGCCGGGCGGCGCCTCGGGCGGCATCCTGCCGGCCGCGCTGGCCGACGTGCCGCTGGACTTCGACACGCTGCAGCCGCACGGCTGCTTCATCGGCTCGGCCGCCGTCATCGTGCTCTCGCAGCACGACCGCGCCGTGGACGCCGCGCGCAACGTGATGCGGTTCATGGCGCACGAATCCTGCGGCCAGTGCACGCCCTGCCGCGCCGGCACCGCCAAGGCCGCGGCGCTGATGGATCAACCCGTCTGGGACCGCGAGCTCCTCGCCGACCTCTCGCAGGTGATGCGCGACGCCTCCATCTGCGGCCTCGGCCAGGCCGCGCCGAACGCACCCGATTGCGTGATGCGCCACTTCCCGCAGGAGCTGGCATGAGTGTTTCCTTCACGCTCGACGGCCTGACCGTCTTCGCCGACGAAGGCGAGACCCTCCTCGATGTCGCGCGGCGCGAGAACGTCGAGATCCCGCACCTGTGCTGGACCGAAGGCCTGGCGCCCGCGGGCAACTGCCGCGCCTGCGTGGTGGAGGTCGGCGGCGAGCGCGTGCTGTCGGCGTCCTGCTGCCGGCGCCCCTTCGAGGGCATGCAGGTGCAGACCGGCAGCGAGCGTGCGCGCCGCTCGCAGCGCCTCGTGCTCGAGCTCCTGCAGGCCGACCTGCCCGAGACCGCCTTCACGCGCGACAGCGAAGTCGATCACTGGTCGCAGCGCCTGGGCGTAGGCAAGCCGCGCTTCACACCGCGCGAGCGCGTGGCGGCCGACCTGTCGCATCCGGCCATCGCGGTGAACCTCGATGCCTGCATCCAGTGCACGCGCTGCGTGCGTGCCTGCCGCGACGAGCAGGCCAACGACGTGATCGGCCTGGCCTTCCGCGGCGAGCACGCGCAGATCAGCTTCGATCTCGGCGACGCCATGGGCGCGTCCACCTGCGTGGCCTGCGGCGAGTGCGTGCAGGCCTGCCCCACGGGCGCGCTGAGCCCCGCCAACGGCGCGGCGCTGCAGGTGCCTGACCGCACGGTGGATTCGGTGTGCCCGTACTGCGGCGTCGGCTGCCAGCTGACCTACCACGTCAAGGACGATCGCATCCTGCACGTGGAAGGCCGGGACGGCCCCGCCAACCACGGCCGCCTGTGCGTGAAGGGCCGCTACGGATTCGACTACGCGCGCCACCCGCAGCGCCTGACGGTGCCGCTGATCCGCCGCGCCGACGCCCCCAAGGACCCCGCCGCCGCCACCGACCCGGCCGCCGCGCGGGCGCAGTTCCGGGAAGCCAGCTGGGAGGAGGCGCTGGCCCTGGCCGGCGGCACGCTGCGGCGCCTGCGCGACGAGCAGGGCTCTAAGGCGCTCGCAGGCTTCGGTTCGGCCAAGGGCAGCAACGAGGAGGCCTACCTCTTCCAGAAGCTCGTGCGGCTGGGCTTCGGCAGCAACAACGTCGACCACTGCACGCGGCTGTGCCATGCGTCCAGCGTGTCGGCGCTGCTCGAGGGCATCGGCTCCGGCGCCGTCAGCAACCCGGTGACCGACGTGGCACTGGCCGATCTGTGCATCGTCATCGGCGCCAACCCGGTGGTCAACCACCCGGTGGCCGCCAGCTGGATCAAGAACGCGGTGCGAGACGGCACGACGCTCTTCGTCATCGACCCGCGCCGCAGCGAGCTCGCGCGCCATGCCGAGCGCCACCTGGCCTTCCGGCCCGGCAGCGACGTGGCGCTGTTGAACTCGATGATGAACGTCATCGTCACCGAGGGCCTGGTGAACCCGGCCTTCATCGCCGACCGCACCAGCGGCTACGAGGCGCTGGCCGAGAACGTCAAGGCCTTCCCGCCCGAGGCCATGGAAGCCATCACCGGCATCGACGCCGCCACGGTGCGCGCCGTCGCGCGCCGCTACGCCACCAGCCGCGCCGCGATGATCTTCTGGGGCATGGGCGTCACGCAGCACGTGCACGGCACCGACAACGCGCGCTGCCTGATCGCGCTGGCGCTGATGACGGGGCAGATCGGCCGCCCCGGCACCGGGCTGCACCCGCTGCGCGGGCAGAACAACGTGCAGGGCGCTTCCGATTCGGGCCTGATCCCGATGATGTACCCCGACTACCAGCGGGTGGCCGACCCCGCGGTTCGTGCGCACTTCGCGCAGGCCTGGGGCGTGCCCGAGCAGACGCTCGATGCCCGCCCGGGCCTGACAGTGGTGGAGATCCTCGACGCGATCGACCGGCACGATGTCACCGGCATGTTCATCATGGGCGAGAACCCCGCGATGAGCGACCCCGACACGCAGCACGCCCGCAAGGCGTTCGCGAAGCTCGAGATGCTGGTGGTGCAGGACATCTTCCTGACCGAGACCGCCTGCCTGGCCGACGTGGTGTTGCCCGCCAGCGCCTTCCCCGAGAAGGCCGGCAGCTTCACGAACACCGACCGCACCCTGCAGCTCGGGCGGCGCGCCATCGGGCTGCCGGGGCAGGCGCGGCAGGACCTGTGGTGCCTGGTCGCGATGGCGGCTCAGTTGGGGCTGGACTGGTCGCACTACGGCGCCACGCCCACCGACTGCGACGCGGCCGCGGCGGCCGTGTTCGAGGAAATGCGCGGCGTGATGCCCAGCATCGCCGGCGTGAGCTGGGCGCGGCTGGCGCGCGAAGGCAGCGTCACCTACCCCTGCCACACCGAGGATGAGCCGGGCCACCCCATCGTCTTCACCGACCACTTTCCCACCGAGTCCGGGCGCGGGCGATTCGTCCCGGCCGACGTGCTGCCCGCCGACGAGCAGCCCGATGCCGCCTACCCGCTGGTACTCATCACCGGCCGGCAGCTCGAGCACTGGCACACGGGCAGCATGACTCGCCGGTCCGGCGTGCTGGACGCGATCGAGCCCGACCCGGTGGCGCTGATCCACCCGCTGACCCTGCAGGGCCTGGGCGCGGCGCCGGGTGCGGTGATCACGATCGAATCGCGGCGCGGCGCCGTGAGCCTGTACGCCCGGGCCGACGACGGCATGCCCGAGGACGTGGTCTTCGTGGCCTTCTGCTGGTACGAGGCCGCCGCGAACCGGCTCACGAACCCTGCGCTCGACCCGGTGGCCAAGATTCCCGAGCTGAAGTACTGTGCGGTGCGTGCGCACGCCGGCGGCGCGGCCCCCGTCGTCGGCAGCTTCGGCGGCGGCACGGTCGCAGCAACACCTCGATAGGAGTACCTCGATGAAGAACCTGCAGGAAGCGACCGAGAAGATCTGCGAGCTCAAGGGCAGCCTGGTGGCGCTCGATGCGCTGGTCACGGCGCTGCTGCAGCAGATGCCCGCCGAGGCGCGCGCCGAGCTGATGCGGGCTTTCTCCGTGAGCACCGAAGTGGCGCGCACCGTGCTGTTGAATGCGCCCATCTCCGATTTCACCGTGTCTGCATTCGAGCGCGACGTCTCCCGCATGTCGGTCTTCCTCGCCAAGTAACCCCGGGGAACCTGCCTTGACCACGCTGAGCCTTGTGATCACCTCGTACGCCGTGTTCGGCGCCTGCTTCGGGCTGCTGACGTTCAGCCGCCGGCATCTCTTCAGCGAGGGCCCGTCGCGCCGCACCGAAGACGGCGCGGCCGGCACCCTCGGGGCACGCGTGATGTGGGCGCTGGTCTGCAGCGGCCTGTGGCCCCTGATGGCACTGACGGGCCTGTACTCGTGGTGGCGGTTGTCCCGCAGGTCGCGGCGCGACGAAAGGCCCTGATCGCGCCGTGCGCGCACGCGGCGCTTCCTGCAGCCTCGCTTCGGCTTGAATAAGATGGGTTGCGGCGCCGAGGGCGCCGTCGATTCCCCACAAGAAAATCCCGAACGAGGAGACAACATGATCACGAGATTCGCGCTCGCGGCTTGCACGCTTTCGCTGGCCGCCTGCCAGTCGATGATGCCCCCACCGGCTGCTCCCGCACCTGCCGCTCCTGCGGCGGCAACTCCGGCACCGCCGCCGGCATGGGCCCAGGGCCGTACCGCCGATCAGGCGAATTCCCGACTGGCCCCTGTCGCCGGCCGCATGACCGCCACGCCCGTCGCCGAGATCCCGGTGGGCGACCTGCGTCTGCCGCCGGGCTTCAAGGTCGAGGTGTGGGCCACGGGCATGCCCGGCGCACGGGCCATGGCACGCGGCGACAACGGCAAGATCTACATCGGCACCCGCGGCATCGGCCGCGTGTACGAGGTCACGGACCAGGGCGGGCAGCGCACCAACCGCGTCGTCGTCGACAAGCTGGTGCAGCCGGCCGGCGTGGCCTTCCGCAACGGATCGCTCTACGTGATGGCCATCAACAAGGTGCTGCGCTATGACGGCATCGAGAAGAATCCCGCCGTCGCGCCGGTCGACATGACCGATGTCTTCAAGCTCCCCCCGAACCAGCACCACAACTGGAAGTACATCGCCTTCGGCCCGGATGGCAAGCTGTATGTGCCCTTCGGCGCGCCGTGCAACATCTGCGAACCCGACAAGGAGTACGCGCAGATCCGCCGCTACAACGCGGACGGTTCGGGCATGGAGGTCATCGCGCGGGGCGTGCGCAATTCGGTCGGCTTCGACTGGCACCCGGTCACGAAGGAGATGTGGTTCACCGATCACGGCCGCGACTGGATGGGCGACGACGGCCCCGAGGACGAGTTCAACCGCATGCCGGCGACCGGGCTGAACTACGGCTTCCCGTACTGCCATGCGAACGGCGTTGCGGACCGTGACTTCCCGAAGGCCAATGCCTGCGCCGGGGTCACTCGTCCTGTCACGACCATGGGCCCGCACGCGGCCGCGATGGGCGTGCTGTTCTACACGGGCAGCATGTTCCCGGCCGAGTACCGGAATGCGGCGTTCATCGCCCGCAAGGGCTCCTGGAACCGGACCCAGAAGTTCGGCTACGACGTTGTCACGGTGCGCAGCGGCGCCGACGGCAGCAACCCGAAGACCGAGCCTTTCCTGACCGGCTTCATGAATTCGGCGACCCAGGATTTCAGCGGCCGTCCGGCGTATCTGATGCAGATGCCCGACGGCGCCGTTCTCGTGTCCGACGAACAGCTGGGCGCCATCTACCGCATCAGCTATGCCCGTTGAGCCTGGCCGCCCCGTGGGGGCGGCCCGCGCCGCGCTGGGGGCCATCCTCCTGGCGCTCGCAGGTGTGGCTTTCGCCCAGGCAGCAGCGCCAACGCCGGCGCCCGCATTGCTGGCCGCCTGCGCGGCCTGTCACGGGCCGGGCGGGAATTCGCAGCTGCCGGAGCTGCCATCCATCGCTGGCCAGCCGCGCATCTTCATCGAGAACCAGCTCGTCCTGATCCGCGAGGGCCTGCGCGATGTGCCGGCGATGAAGGCCGTGATGGGCGGCCTGGGCGACGAGGAAATCGTCGCCCTCGCGCGGCACTACGCCGGGCAGGCGGCGGTGCCATTGGTCATGACGGTGCAGCGTGAGCAGCGGCTGCGGGGCGCGGAGCTGTCCCGCCGGGCCTTGTGCGGCACTTGCCACCTGGCCGACTACACCGGGCAGAAGCAGGTGCCGCGGCTGGCCGGCCAGAACGAGGCCTACCTGAGGCTGTCGCTGAAGCAGTTCCGCGACGACCCAGGCCCGGGCCGCGACACCATCATGGCCGCCACCCTGCTGGGCATGCGGGACGACGACTTGCGCGACCTCGCGCATTACCTGGCCAGCAGCCGTCCCTGAGGCCGGGTCCCGGAGGTTCAGCCTCCGGATCGCTTTGCCGCGAACCCCTCGGCTACCAGCGCGGCCAGCACGCGCTCGACATGGTCGCCCTGCAACTCCAGCACGCCGTCCTTGGCGGTGCCGCCCGTTCCGCACGCGGTGCGCAGGCGCTTGCCGAGTGCCGTCAGTGCATCCGCTGCCAGCGGCAGGCCGCGCACCACGGTGACCGTCTTGCCGCCGCGGCGCTGGGTCTCGCGGCTCACCCGCACGCGGCCGTCGCCGGCCGGCGCGGCCCGGGCCTGTGCGGCGCAGACGCAGGCGGTCAGGGCGTGGCGGCAAACGGGGCACATGCGGCCACCTTCGGTGGAGTAGACGAGCGCTGTGGGGCCGGGGCGGGACATTTCGGGCACTTCCAGACAGGGGGGAGGCGTCAGGATGGCACAAAACCCGTGCGTCAGAAGTGCTCGGGTGGCGAGAGAATCACGCATGGATGAGGAGATGCTGCCCGAGCGTGACCCGGCGGAAGCCCGGGCCGGACGGGTGCTGGCCGCTGCCAGTGCGGCGCAGGTGCGCGCCTACGCAGGTCGCGCCTGGACCTCGGTGACAGCGAGCCTGCTCACAGGGGTGCTCGCGGTCTGGGTGGTCGACTCCGCCGGGGGGCATGTCCATCTCTGGCTGGCGGCGCTGGCGGCAGTGTTGGGCGCGCGCATGGTTCTGGTCCGGCAGTGGCATCGCGAGCTGGTCTCCGGCGAGGCTTCCCCCACGCTGTGGCTGGGTCGCCTGCGGGCCGTCACGCTCGCGCACGGTGCGGTCTGGGGCCTGTTCGCGTGGGCGGGGCCGACGCCTTCGAGCCCCGATGCGGTTGGGGCGCTCGTGATGCTGCAGGGCGGCATCGCGGTCGCTGGCATGTCCTTGCTGATGTACGACCGGCATGCCGCGCTCGCGTTCGCGTTCTCAGTGGCGCTGCCGCTCGCAATGCGCCTGGCGCTCGTGCCCGGCAAGCCCCCGACCATCGTTCCGATCGCCGGCATCATGCTGCTGCTGCTGATCGGCAGCCTGTACCTGGCCGCGCGCGGCGCCGCGCGCGAGCGCGAGTTGCTGGCCGCCGCCCGCCTGGCCGAGAGCGACCGCGCGCTGGAGACGCGGCGCTCCGATGCCCTGCTTCGACGCGTCTTCGAGCACGTCGGTGAAGGCATCTGCATGTTCGGCCCGGATCTCCGGCTGCAGGCCACCAACGCCCGCATGATCGAGCTTCTGGGCGTGAACCCGGAGCTGGCCCGGCCGGGCACGCCCGTGCGCGACTGGGCCCTGCAGCTTGCGCGTGTCGGCGCCTATGGCGTCGTCGATCCCGAGGTCGAGGCCGACCGCCGGGTGGTCGATGTCTCGCGCCAGGTGCGCAGCATCGCGCAGCGCACCCGTCCCGACGGCCGAACCATCGAGACGCGGCGCACGCCGCTGCCCGAGGGTGGCTTCGCGATGGTCTGCGTGGACGTGACCGAACGGCTGGCGTCGGCGGACGCGCTGTTCGAGAACCGGCGCACGCTCGACGTTCTGCTGCAGACCACGGACGAGGGTTTCTGGTTCATCGACAACCAGCTTCGCACCACCGACGCCAACCGCGCCATGTGCCGGATGCTCGGCATCACGCGCGAGGCCTTGCTGGGCCGCACCATCTACGAGTTCGTCGATCCCGAGAACGAGGCCGTCTTCCGGCGCCAGGTGGAACTGCGCGCCGAGGGGCAGGCCGGCAGCTACGAGATCGCACTGACGCGCAGCGACGGTACGCGCGTGTACTGCTACAACAACGCGACGCCCATCCATGACGCCAACGGGAACAAGATCGGCGCCATCGGGCTGTTCTCCGACATCACGGCACAGAAGCAGGCGGCGGCCGAGACCCAGCGTGCCACGACGCTGCTGACCGAGAAGTCCGATGTGCTCGAGACCACGCTCGAGAGCCTGGTCCAGGGCGTCATCAGCTTCGGCGGCGACCAGCGCGTCAATGCATGGAACCGGCGCGCGCTCGACCTGCTCGATCTGCCTGAAGCCATGATGTTGACGCGGCCTTCGCTGCGCGAGATCGGCCGCCTGCAGATTGAACGCGGCGAGTTCAGTCCGGCGGACTACCTGCGCATGACCGGTGAGAGGGAGTTTTCCCATCTGCCGTCCGATCGGCCGTCGGATCTCCCGGCTGAACTCCCGGCTGAACTCCCGGAAATTCCGGGCCCGTTGCGCTACCAGCGCACCCGGACCGACGGCACGGTGATCGAGATCGCGGCCTACCCCGCGCCCGGCGGCGGGCAGGTGCGAACCTACACCGACGTGACTGCGGCAGCCGCGGCCGAGCAGGCCCTGATTGCCGCCAAGGACGAGGCCGAGCGCGCGAACCGTGCGAAGTCGGAATTCCTGTCGCGCATGTCGCACGAGCTGCGCACGCCGCTGAATGCCATCCTCGGCTTCGGGCAGCTGCTTCAGCGCGACACCGTCGAGCCGCTGGAGCCTGGCCAGCAGGCTCGCGTCTCCCAGATCGTTCATGGCGGGCAGCACCTGCTGGTGCTGATCAACGAGGTGCTGGACCTGGCCCGCATCGAGGCCGGCACGCTGCCGGTGGAGTTGCAGGCGGTCGATGTCGATGCCGTGGTCGAGGACTGCCTTCGCCTGGTGCAGCCCATGGCCCGCCAGCGGCCCGTGCACCTGGTGCGCCAGTCGAGCGGCGGTGTTGCGGGCCTGGCCAGCGCCGACCCCACCCGGCTGCGACAGGTGCTGCTGAACCTGCTCTCCAATGCCATCAAGTACAACCGCAGCGGCGGCACGGTCACGGTCCTGACCCGCGCGATCGCGGATGGCGTCGGCATCGAGGTGTCCGACGAAGGCGAGGGGCTGGACGATTCGCAGCGCCAACGCCTGTTCCAGGCCTTCGAGCGGCTGGACGCCGACCGTTCCGCCATCGAAGGTGCGGGCATCGGGCTGGCGCTGAGCAAGTCTCTGGTCGAACTGATGAACGGCCGCATCGGTGTCCACAGCCGGCCTGGCCAGGGCAGCACGTTCTGGGTCGAATTGCGGCGCGGCCCGGCTCGGGCGGGTGCCGCAGCGCAGGTCGAGCACGCTGCCGAGCCGCGCCCGGCCACAGCAGGCCTGAGGCGTGTGCTCTACATCGAGGACAACGCCGTGAACCAGTTGCTGATGCAGGGCATGCTGGCACATCGCCCGGACATCGCGCTGCAACTCGCCGACCTGCCCGAGCAGGGCCTTGCGATGGCGCGCGAGTCACCGCCCGACCTGGTGCTGCTGGACATCCAGCTACCCGGCATGAGCGGCTTCGAGGTGCTGCGCCAGTTGCGCGCGGATGCCCTGACGCGCAGCACGCCGGTCATCGCCGTCAGCGCAAACGCCATGCCGCAGGATCTGGCCCAGGCGCGCCTGGCCGGCTTCAACGACTACCTCACGAAGCCCATCGACCTGGTGCGACTGGTGGCGGCCGTGGACAAGGCCCTGACCGCGGCCGAGCCGGCCCACTGACCCCGCTCAGACGGCTTTCTTGCGGGCCGCGGCCTTCCTGGGTGCTGCGGCCGTTGCAGCCGCTTTCTTCACCGGCGCGGCCTTCCTGGCGGCTGGCTTGGCGACTTTCGCGGCTGGAGCCTTGGCTGCCGGTGACTTGGCGGGTGACTTCGCCGGCGCCTTCGCAGCGGGCGCTGCCGCGGCGGGAGCCGGCCTTGCCGTGGTCTTCTCGGCCTGACGCACAGCCTTGTCGAGCGACTTCTGCGCCTTGGCGATCACCTTGTGCAGCCTGCCTTCGGCTTTCTTCAGCACCGACTCCACCTTGTCCTGCGCGACGCCTGTCTTCTTGAGCGCCAAGGCCTTGGCCTTCGCCAGCTCGGCATTCGCCGCGTCGCGCACCTCGTCGATCTTGCCCTGCACGGCTTGACGCACATGCCGCGCTGCGTCGGTCAGGCTGGTGGCCGCCTGGGCGAGTTCGGGATTCTTGGGCTTGCTGGTGGCCATCGTGACGATCTCCAATTTGAAACCGCAATGTAGCGTGCGGCGCTCCTGCCGTGCATGAGCCCCGTCAATGGCCCGACCATAATGGCGCGATGGGGGAGTTCGACCTGATCGCCGAGTACTTCACGCGCCCGGTGCGGCGTGCCGCACTCGGCGTGGGCGACGATTGCGCGCTGCTGCAGCCGGGCGCCGGCCAGCAGCTCGCGGTGTCCAGCGACATGCTGGTCGAGGGCCGGCACTTCCTGTCCACCGTGCCGCCAGAGCGCCTGGGCCACAAGGCGCTGGCGGTCAACCTGTCCGACCTCGCCGCCTGCGGCGCCCGACCGCTGGCGTTCACGCTGGCCCTCGCCCTGCCGCGCGCCGACCGCGCCTTTCTGGCGCCGTTCGCGCAGGGCCTGCTGAGCCTGGCCGATGCGCACGACATCGAGCTCGTCGGCGGCGACACCACGGCGGGGCCGCTCAACATCTGCATCACCGTCTTCGGTGAAGTGCCGGCCGGGCGGGCCCTGCTGCGCAGCGGCGCGCGTGCCGGCGACCGCATCTGGGTCAGCGGCCGGCTCGGTGATGCGCGCCTCGCGCTGGAGGCATTCCGCGGCACGCTGACGCTGCCGGGCGAAGACTTCACGGCCGTGCGCACCGCGATGGAAACGCCGACGCCGCGCGTCGCGCTCGGCCTCGCCCTGCGCGGCCTGGCCACCAGCGCCATCGATCTCAGCGACGGCCTGCTCGGCGATCTCGGCCACGTGCTGAAGGCATCGGGCGCCGGCGCCACCGTCGAGCGCGACGCCATCCCGCGCAGCGGCGTGCTCGCGCGCCAGAGCGCTGCCTGGCAGCACACCTGCGTGCTGGCCGGCGGCGACGACTACGAACTGCTCTTCACCGCGCCGGCCGATCAGGACGACGCCGTCCGCGCCGCGGGCCTGCGCGCGGGCGTCGATGTCACGCCCATCGGCCGCATCGAGGCCCAGCCCGGCCTGCGCGTGGTCGACGCGCAGGGCCGGCCGGTGGACATCGCCGAGCGCGGCTTCGACCACTTCGCCTGAGCCCGCCGCCGCATGAGTTCAACCCTCAGCTTCGCCTTCCTGCGCCGCCACCCGGCGCATTGGGTGGCGCTGGGCTTCGGCAGCGGCCTGGCGCCGCGCGCACCCGGCACCGTGGGCACGCTGTGGGCCTGGGCCGCGTACCTGATCCTCGACCGCTGGCTCGGCAACGGCGGCTGGGCGCTGCTGCTGCTCGGGGGCACGGCCGTCGGCTGGTGGGCCTGCACGCGCACGGCGCAGCACCTGGGCATCGGCGACCCCGGCGCCATCGTCTGGGACGAGATCCTGGCGTTCTGGCTCATCCTGTGGGTCTGGATGCCTGCCGGCCTGCTGGCACAGGCGCTGGCCTTCGGCCTCTTCCGCTACTTCGATGCCGCCAAGCCGGGCCCGGTGGGCTGGGCCGACCGGCGCTTCAAGCCGCAGCCCGGCCGCCCCATCGGCTGGCGCGAGGGTTTCGGCATCCTGTTCGACGACTTCGTGGCGGCCTTCTGCACGCTGCTGGTCCTGGCCCTGGGCGTGGCGGTATGGCAATGACCGGATTCGAACCCGCCGTGCTGGCCCTGGCCGATGCGCTGCGCGCGCGCAGCTGGCGCATGGCCACCGCCGAGAGCTGCACCGGCGGTCTCATTGCCGCCGCCTGCACGGCCGTGGCGGGCTCCAGCGACTGGTTCGAGCGCGGCTTCGTCACCTACAGCAATGCCGCGAAGACCGAGCTTCTGGGCGTGGACGCGGCGCTGATCGCGGCGCACGGCGCGGTCAGCGAGCCCGTGGCCCGCGCCATGGCCGCCGGTGCGCTGGCCCGCGCGCCGGTGCAGCTGGCGGTTGCGGTCACCGGCATCGCCGGGCCCGGGGGTGCGGTGCCGGGCAAGCCCGTGGGCACGGTCTGGCTGGCCTGGGCGGATGCGGGCGGCGTGGGCGCCCGCCTGCTGCAGCTCGACGGCGACCGTGCCGCCATCCGCGAGCAGACCGTGGCGGCCGCACTGGGGCGGCTGCTGCAGCAGGCTGCCGATGGGACCAGCACCGGGGCCGAGACCGTGACCGTGATCGGCGCCGGTCACGGTGCCGCGGCCGCCGACTGAAGCGGGGCAGGGCATGGACATCCTGTTGTGCGGCAGCTTCGATGCGGGCGAGCGCGAGGCCTGGCTCGAGGCGCTGTCCGCCGCCTGGCCCGCCGGCCGATGGCTGGGCCTGGAAGAAGCCCGCGCCGCGCCGGCGTCGGTGCGTGCAGCCGTGGTGGCCAACCCGCCGCCCGGCAGCCTGCAGGGCCTGCCCCACCTGGCGCTGATCCAGTCGCTGTGGGCCGGGGTCGACCGTCTCGTGGCCGACCCCACGCTGCCGCCCGGCGTGCCGCTGGCGCGCATGGTGGACCGCGCCATGAGTGCCGCGATGGCCGAGACCGCGCTGTGGGCGGTGCTGAGCCTGCAGCGCGATTTCTTCGACTACGCGCGTCAGCAGCGCGAGTCGGTGTGGCGGCAGCACCCGCAGCGCCGCGCCGACGAAGTGCGCGTGCTGGTGCTGGGGCAGGGCGAGATGGGCGGCGCCGCCACGGCCCGGCTGCGTGCAGGCGGCTACCGTGTCGGCGGCTGGCGGCGCGGCCTGGAGCTTGCACCGCTGCTGGCGGCGCACGACATCGTCGTGAACCTGCTGCCGCTCACGCCGCAGACCCGCGGCCTGCTCGACGCCCGCTTCTTCGCGGCGCTGCCGCCCGGGGCCTCGGTGGTGAACCTCGGGCGCGGCGCGCACGTGGTCGATGCCGACCTGCTGGCCGCGCTGGACAGCGGGCACCTGCGCCATGCCGTGCTCGATGTCTTCACGCGCGAGCCCCTGCCCGCCGACCACCGCTACTGGACGCACCCTCGCGTGACGGTGCTGCCGCACGCCGCGGCCGCGACCGACTGGCGCAGTGCGGCCGCCGTGGTGGCGGCGAACCTTCAG
>CAJAES010000087.1 GCA_903938815.1 uncultured beta proteobacterium | reverse complement strand
GCAAGGTCGAAGAACTCCTGCCGCACCGCTGGATGCCGCTGGCGACCGCTCACTGAGCATCTACGGCGAAGTCAAGATGACTTCGCCGGACGCTTACGGTGCTGGGGATGCGTTGGCCGTCGCAGGATCTTGGCCCAACACGGTAGGTATGCCAGTGCGCCCTGCGGATGTGTGGTCTGGGGCCTCTACGCCCGATGACGATGGCGGCGTTCTCGCGCATGGACCGCGCCTTGCGCAGCGCTGAGCCTAAACGCGCGCCAACCAGCCATTCCCGGGATTGTTGGGCGGCAAAAACCTTCATGCCCTTCTTGGTCTTGGTTGGCGTGGGATTGCCTGGCCTCCCTTGGCGCCCTGAAATGTCTGAGGCTTGGCTGCAGACAAAGAGCACCATGTTCACGACGGCCAGGGTCGCCACTTCGAACGCCTGCTTGATCTTCTGTGCATCCGGCAGCCCTGACACCTCCTTGAGCGATTTGCGGTCAGCCGTGGCCTTGTTCGCGCGATCCAGAGCCTCGTGCAGAGTCCAGTCCCCGAGATGCAAGGTCACCGGGTAGACGACTTGGCAATCGTCACCGACGTCGAACAGGAGGCGCAATTCAGCCCGCCCGTTGTTGAGGTTGTATTCCAGGTGAACAAAGCACCCATAGATCCTGGTGCTCAGAACGTTCATGCCAGGGGTCGGTAGGTAGATGCACCACTCCGGCATTCGGAACAACATGTCGACGGGAAGCTTCCCATCGAGTGAGGTTTCGCAGACTTCTTGATAGACGTCCGGGTCAAACGAGTAGACGCCCCGAGTCTTGCGCCAGGTCGCAAGTGCAGCGAGGGTCGTCGCATCCATCGAATCCAGTACGCCCCACTCCCTCATGTGATCGACGCAGAGTTGATGGTGACTGGCAATCGCCGCCACGCTGCAAGCGATCGGTGCGTAGCACCAGTCAGGCCAGTAAGGAAAGCCAAGGCTCCCCTTGTCCATGCGCATCTCATCGATGTCGCGGTGCGCGTTCGGGTAGCGCTGCGTGAAGGCGGCCAGCAGTTCGTTGGGGCGGTTCGCGTGCCCCAGGTGATTCGTTTCGCTCATGATCTCGATGTGGTTGCCGGACTGCGGAAACCATCGAGCGCACGAAAAACGTGAGTCGCGATCTTGTTGGCGCCCGCAGCCCCGATGACTCAGTGACGAACACTGAGCCGCGAGGTCACGGGGGCCAATCACCGTGGAACGAGTAGCTGGGCCTCGCGGTTCACACCGCAAAGTGATCTGGCGAACCAGATCCGGGAGCAAATCCCGATGTTGATGTTGAGTAGTTGCTGCTCTCAGCTCCACAACGTGGGGCCTGATGAGCTCGCTGACAAGCTGCAACCTCACCCCCTAAAGTGAGGGGGTTCCATTGCGGAGGGAGATCAACTGCCCGACAGCGGTGGCAGGCCTCGCTGCTCCATCACCGCACTGAGACCCGCAACGATCAGGGCCTGCAGCGACGTGTGCTCGCGCACGGCCAGGTCATGGATGCGGTACCAGTCTTCGTGGCCCAGCCGGACGGCGATGCCCACGCGCTTGTTCTTGCCGCGACCTCGACCTTGGAGTTCAGCCGCTGCGAGCTGGTCGGATACCGCGGGTGCTGCGGCGGCAGGGACCACGGGTGCGACCGGCTTGATTGCGAACTTCGTCAGGCTGCTGTTCGGTGGCATCGTTCAATCTCCAGAAGGTGGCTGTCCAGCCACAGGTAGTACCGAAGGATCTCCAGGACGGCCTTGTCCTCATCCTTGGCCCTCTCGCTCACCGCCAGGCCGTCGGTGAGTGCGCGTGAGAACGCGCGGCGATCGCCGATGGTCACAGGCGCCACCGGTCCGGCCGGGGTAAGGGCGTCAATCGCTTGTTGCACTTCCAGCGATCGGGCCGGCGCGCGATTGATCACGAAGGAGTGCGGCTTGGCGGCGGCCGTCGTCAGCGCAACCGTCCGGCGCGTAGCCGCGATGTCGGGCATTGACGCCTGGACCGGGATGACGATGTGATCGGCGACGCGGAGTAGAGCGGTCGTGCCGGCGGCGGCATGGGGCGGGCAGTCCACGATCACCAGTTCAAACCGCTCGGCCGTGGCATGGCTGACGATTTCGGTGATGGAGCTGGGATCCGCCCGGACCACGAGGGGGTCTGGTCGCTGGCGTGTCTCGGCCCATGCCGCGACTGTGCCCTGCGGGTCGGCATCGACGAGCAGCACCTTGCGTCCTCTGGCGGCCAGCACCGACAGATGGATGGCCAAGGTGGACTTGCCGCTGCCGCCCTTTTGCGAAAACACGGCAAGCGTGCGAGTCGTCGAGGCGCGATCGTGGTGACGTGATGACATGCTGACGCTCATGAGATCGTCGTCAATCAATGCTTGAGGTCGGGGTCTGAGCCGTTCGCGCGGCGCACGGCGTCCATGTCCCGGTCACTGGCCCGCACCTTCAGGGCGCCGCCGCCCCGCGCGTATCGAGCTTCGAGGTAGCTCTGCGCGGCACTGGCGATACTGCGGTGCCCCATCAGCGCGGCCACCTCGATGCGGGTGAGTTCGCGTTTGGCCTCTGCTGCGAACAAGTGTCTCGCGGAGTAGATGGTCGGGTAGGTGGAGCGCTTGGTCAGGCTGGCTCGGCCGACGTCTGCGATCAGGTCCCGCACACGGTTGTAGAGCTCCACAAACGCACCATCAGGCACCATCGACATGATCTCCAGCAGGCTGTCGATCATGCGCAGTTGCACTGGGTCGATGCCGCCCAGGAAGATGTCGCGTGTCGGGCCGTGTGAGCGCCCATTCGTGCTCTTTGCGTTTTGAACGACCACGCTCACCCCGTGCCGCCGGGCGGTCTCCCACTCGCATGGGCGCAGGCCGGTAACCCGAGTCGCCGCCAGCCAGAGCGCTGCCAGTTTGCCCACTTGCGAGGTGGATGCGCACAGTGCCGTGATCAGGATGTGCCAGTCGGCGGGGCTGATGTACCGAGCGCGTTGCTGCGAACCGCGGGGTTCGACGAGATTGCGTTTGCGCTGGTCGGCCAGGCGATCGTCATTCTCGATTTCAGACAGCCCTTGCTCGGGATCCAGCAGCTCCATCACGACCCGGCCAACATCCTCTTCACTCGGATGCTCGCGCAGATGCTGCATCAGCGCTGCCTTGTATTGGCGGTCGGTCGATGCAGAAATGAACGGTCGGAGGTCGTGCCAGGTGATTGCCAGTTGGAGGCTTCGGTCGTCCAGGTGCAGCAGATCACCGGCAGCCAAGCGCCGCGCGAGGTGGTTCTCCAGGGTTCGCATGACCCGGCGGTAGGACAGCAAGGTCTCCGGCGATCGGGTCGGTGTACGCAGCAGCATTTCGAGCTCTCCTATGTAGTTGTTAACGCGTGAAGGTGCTGTACTGGAAATGCGTGTTGAGGCGAACCCGGAAATGCTGCTCCTACGCAACCTCGTCCGAGTTGGGGGCAGCTTGTGCTGCAGCAGCGAGACGGGAGCTCTCGAGTTCGGCGAGCATTTGCTCCGCATAGGCCTTGGCGTTCGTGTGCCAGCCTGATCTAAAGACACCCTGGCCGCCGCTCGTCTCCTTCGTCACGTTTTTTCGGACGATCTCCGCAGCGCAGCTCAGGCCGACGTAGTCAAGTTCGAAGTCCAGCGCGGCGTCGATGTGGCGCTGCAGCCGCTTGATGAGCGGCTCGCCTTCCTCGGCGAACTGCGTGGCGTGGGCGTAGGTTGACGCTTGCGTTGCGCTCCAGCTCCGCCGAGCGCCCGAGATGCGCTCAGACGTCATGGCCAGGTCCTGTGCTGCGTGGCCAGCAATCAGCTCCGAGTCCATGGACGGCACGCCCCGCCCCAGCATCGTGGTAATGGCGGTGTGGCGGAAGCTGTGGAACACCAGGTCATCGTCTGTCATGTTCAGACTGGTCAGGTACTTGGCGAACTGGCGGCTCTGGTTTTTGCTGGGATCGCCCGCGCGCGTGGCGCCCTGCTTGAGGTGTGGGAACAAGGTCTTGGCACCCATTTCGCGCACATGTGCCACGTACTCCCCGAAGCCGATCTGAAGCAGCCGGCGAGACACGGGGACGATGCGCTCCGAGTTTTTGTTCTTGACCCTTCGGCCGGATTCGTCGTCTTCACGAATCCGGAAGACCAGCACGCCCGTGTCGGGATCGACGACGACGTCTGCCAGGGTGATGGTGACGATTTCACCCAGGCGAGCTGCGGTGAAGAGGCCAATGAGCACACACCAGAAATAGTCTGCCGCCGAGTTGTGGCGCAGAAACGTCTCCGGGTCCAGGATGGTCTTGAGCTGCGCGAAGCTGAAAGGTCGGTAGCCGTTGTGCCTGCGCGCCGTTGCAGCGTCTTCCCAGAGTCCCTTCAGGGCCCTGCGAAAGTTCTCGTCGATCGGGTTAGCGGCCAATGCTTCAGTCGCCACGCAGAAGTCACAAAAGTCCTGGAGGTGACCGATGGTCTTGATCACAGTCCGAGCTGCGACTCCCCGATCGGACTTTGCTGGCCGACCGTCTTTGCCCTTGCCGGAGGATTTGCCCTCAACGGCCTGATCCCAGACGGCGTCAGAGGTGACCGCGCCGTGCTTGGCATAGAAGCCGACGAACTCAAGAAGGACTGCTCTGGTCAGGTCGTGAACATGGGCCTGACCGAGGTCGACGCCCTTGCGGCGCTTGAGGTACGTCGTCAGGCAGTCCAGCGAGCGCTGCTTTTCGGCGCCGGTGGAGTCGCTGTTGCGCGAGAGGCCTTCGCGGGTGGCGATGTACTCCACGATGGAGGGATGCAGCCGCTTCGGCTTGATTGACCCATGTGCAGGCTGGCCGGCGGCCTTGATCACGGATTGGGACAAGGTCCGCACCAAGGCTTCTGGATCGGAGAGACTGCCTGCCGCCTTCTCCAGCATGTCTTTGAGCTGAGGCTGGGCCTTCAGTAGCTCATTGAACAGGTTGAGATCGTTCAGGTCCTTGATGTCGATCTTTAGGTCGCCGGCCTGCAGCGTCATTTGCTGCAGCAAGTCGCGCGGGTCGATCTTCGAAGTCAAAGCGCACATCCTTTCGAGGGCCAGGTTCACAGACATGGCCAGGATGCGAGCGTGACGCGCGTCGCGGGTGCGCAGCGACACGCGGATTTCCCGAGGCTTACCTTGCTCGTCTCGAAGTCGCGTGGGCACGATCCAGCGGAAGCTGAACATGCCGTGTCTGTTCAGCTGGAGCCGTGCAGGACGACGAGTGGCCAAGGTGGATACCTCAAGTGGACACCCGGCCAAGAAAAAAGGCCACTAAGTCGTTGACTCGGTGGCCTTTTTAAGATTTGGTGGCGCTTCAGGGATTCGAACCCCGGACCTGCGGATTATGATTCCGTCGCTCTAACCGACTGAGCTAAAGCGCCTGAACCCCGCATTATAGCGATACTTGGCGGTCTGCAAAGTCCCCTCCCGCGAGAACGCCCAAGCATGTTCAGTTTCTTCAAGAAGAAGGCCCCCGCCGCAACGCCGCCGGCCCCTGCGGTTCCCGCGCCCGGCCCCACAGCGCCATCGCCCGGGCCTGACGTGCCGGCAGCAGTGGCCGTGGCCCCGCAGCCCGCGACCGCCGAACGCACCGGCTGGCTGGCTCGGCTGCGCCAGGGCCTGGCACGCACAGGCTCCGGCATCGCGCAGGTCTTCACCGGCACCCGCATCGACGATGCGCTGTATGAAGAACTCGAGTCCGCGCTGCTGATGGCCGACACGGGCATGAAGGCCACCACCGCGCTGCTGATCGACCTGAAGCGCCGCGTGAAGGAAACGAAGACCACCGAGCCCTCGGCCGTGAAGGCGCTGCTGGCCGATGCGGTGGCCGAATGGCTGGCGCCGCTTCAGCGGCCGCTGGAAATCGGCGCGGCCAAGCCCACGGTGATCATGGTCGCCGGCGTCAACGGCGCGGGCAAGACCACCACCATCGGCAAGCTCACGAAACACCTGGCCGAAGGCGACTGCAAGGTGCTGCTGGCGGCCGCCGACACCTTCCGCGCCGCCGCCCGCGAGCAGCTGGGCGTGTGGGCCGACCGCAACCGCGTCGAGATTGTCGCGCAGGAAGGGGGCGATCCCGCCGCCGTCAGCTTCGACGCCGTCACCGCCGGCCGTGCCCGCGGTTGCGATGTCGTCATCGCCGACACGGCGGGCCGGCTGCCCACGCAGCTGCACCTGATGGACGAGCTGAAGAAGATCAAGCGCGTCATCGGCAAGGCCCAGGAAGGCGCGCCTCACGAGGTGCTGCTGGTGGTCGACGGCAACACCGGCCAGAACGCGCTGGCGCAGGTGCAGTCCTTCGACGCCGCACTGCAGCTCACCGGGCTGGTCGTCACCAAGCTCGACGGCACGGCCAAGGGCGGCGTGCTGTGCGCCATCGCGGCCTGGCAGCGCGAGGTCGGGCGCGACGTGCCGGTCTACTTCATCGGCGTCGGCGAGAAGCTCGAGGATCTGCAGCCCTTCAACGCGCGCGAGTTCGCCCAGGCATTGCTGGACTGAAGCGCAGCCGCGAACCGGGGCGCGGTGTCAGCGGCGTCCGGCAGTTGCCTCGATCTCGTCGAAGAAGGCCGAGGCGACGGGCTCCATGGCGTGGTCCAGGGCGTCGCCCTCGGCCAGGATCTCGGCAATTTCCGGCACCGGGATGAACGGCATCGGGCGCGAAGTGGTCGCACGCGGCGCGTTGTCGACCAGAACCGCGCCGATCTCGCTGCGCACTTCGCCCATCGACGGCAGGTCGCCTTCACGCCAGGTGTAGACCCGGATGCCCGCTGCGGTGAGCACGCGGGTCATGCGTTCATGGCGCTTGCGACTGCGCGCGGTCTCGTCCGCGGAACGGATGTCGATGACGGCCAGCACGCGTGAGCCGATGTCGCACACCACCATGTCGGCGCTGAGCTGCCCCACGCGCTGCAGCCAGTCGGTGTAGGAGTTCCGCATCGGAACGCGCACGAAGCGCGACAGCGGCACCTGGGCCAGCACCATGAACCCGGGCAGCGAACGCTTGAGCAGTTCGAAGGCCTGGCGTTCGGTGACGTTCAGGATCCGGGCGGCCTCGGGCGGCCAGGAGGCCACCGTGTCCAGCGCGTCCTGGCGCGCCTGACGCGCACCGTCACGCTGGCGGCGGCGCACCGCCACCAGGCTCAACAGCAGGAGGGCGGCGGTGGCAAGCGCCGCGGAGGACAGGGGATCGAGGAGGTTCATGGGCCGTGTGCGTGGGTGCCTGGTAACGGAAACTACGGCACGGAACGGCCCGACTCAATGGCGGCAGGCGGAACACTCGTTTCAAGTCGTATCCACGTCGGCCGAGCCCCTGCCCCGCCGTGACAGGCATCACGCCTCAGCGCGGCATTCCGGGCATGCCGCCCATGCGCTTCATCATCTTCATGAGGCCGCCGCCCTTCATCTTCTTCATCATCCCCTGCATCTGCTCGAACTGGTTGAGCAGACGGTTGACCTCCTGGACCTGCACGCCGGCGCCGGTGGCGATGCGGCGCTTGCGGGAGGCCTTGATGAGTTCGGGCTTGCGGCGCTCGAGCGGCGTCATCGCGCAGATGATGCCCTCCATGCGGCGGACGTCGCGCTCGGCGCGGTCCATGTCGGCGCCCTGTGCCTTCGCCGCCAGCTGCGTCGGCAGCTTGTCCATCAGGCTCGACAGGCCGCCCATCTTCTTCATCTGGGAGATCTGCATCCGGAAGTCGTCGAGGTCGAATCCACCGGACTTGACCTTCTCGGCCAGCTTCTGGGCCGAAGCGAGGTCGACGCCCTTCTGCACTTCCTCGACCAGCGCCAGGATGTCGCCCATGCCCAGCACGCGCCCGGCGTGGCGGTCGGCATCGAAGACTTCCAGGCCGTCGATCTTCTCGGAGACGCCGGCGAACTTGATCGGCGCACCGGTCACCTGCCGCACCGACAGCGCCGCGCCGCCACGGGCGTCGCCGTCGAGCTTGGTCAGCACGATGCCGGTGAGCGGCAGCGCCTCCTTGAAGGCGCGGGCGGTGTTGATGGCGTCCTGGCCCTGCATGGCGTCGACCACCAGGAGCGTCTCGACCGGATGCACCGCCGCGTGCAGCGCGCGGATCTCGGCCATCAGCGCCTCGTCGATGGCCAGGCGGCCGGCGGTGTCGATCAGCAGCACGTCGAAGTGGTACCGGCGGGCGTGGTCGAGCGCGGCCAGGGCGATGTCCTGCGGCTTCTGGTCGGGCGTGGACTCGAACCATGTGGCCCCGGCCTGCGCCGTCACGGTCTTCAGCTGCTCGATGGCCGCCGGGCGGTAGACGTCGGCGGAGACCGTGAGCACCTTCTTGCGGCGCTTCTCGATCAGGTGCTTGGCGAGCTTCGCGGTGGTGGTGGTCTTGCCGGCGCCCTGCAGGCCCGCCATCAGGATGACCGCCGGCGGCTGGGTGGCGAGGTCGATGTCGGCCACGCCCGCGCCCATGGTGGCCGCGAGCTCCTTGTGGACGATGCCCACCAGCGCCTGGCCGGGGTTCAGCGAGCCGACGACCTCCTGGCCGAGGGCCTTGTCCTTCACGCGCTGGATGAAGTCGCGCACGACGGGCAGGGCGACGTCTGCCTCGAGCAGCGCCATGCGCACCTCGCGCATCATGTCCTGCACGTTGTCTTCGGTGATGCGGGCCTGGCCACGCATGGTCTTGACCAGGCGCGACAGGCGATCGGTGAGGGTGGTTGCCATGGCGCGTTGGCCCGGATGAACGGGCGCGGGTCGGTACACTGGGGGTCATGATCTTAACGACGTCGGGGTCCGCCGCCTGGGCCGGCACCACACCGCTGGTGATGGCCATCCTCGCGCTGGCCGGATACGCCCTGGCCGCACTGCCCTCCGGGGAGCGCCGGCCGTGGTCGGCGCCGGCACTGGTCGCCGGCTGGCTGGCGCATCTGGTGCTGCTGCTGCTGGACATCGGCGGTTGGGGTCTGGACACGCCTGGCGCCCACCTGGGCTTCGCGCCGGTGCTCTCCATGACGGTCTGGCTCGTGATCGCGGTGCACACCGTCGAGAGCCGCCTGGTGCCGCTGCCGGCCGTGCGCCGTGTACTGGCCCTGGTGGGTGCGGCGGCGGTGGCGCTGGCCTGGGCGTTCCCGGGCGAGGCGCGGGCCATGTCTTCGCCCTGGGCGCCACTGCACTTCGTGCTGGGCGTCGGCTCCTACGGCCTGTTCGGGGCCGCGGTGCTGCACGCCGTCATGCTCGACAGCGCGGAGCGCCGGCTGCGCCTGCAGAGCGGCAGCTCGCCGCACGCCTTCGGCATGCCCCTGCTTCAACTGGAGCGGCTGACCTTCCGTTTCGTCGAGGCAGGCTTCGCGGTCCTGACCGCCACGCTGCTGCTGGGCGTGCTGACCACGGCCCGCTGGACCTGGGACCACAAGACGGTGTTCTCGCTGCTCGGCTGGGCCGTGTTCGCGGCGCTCCTGCTCGGGCGGCGCCTGCGAGGCTGGCGCGGCAAGCGAGCCACCCGCTGGCTGTACGCCGGCGCCCTTCTCCTGCTGCTCGCCTACGCCGGTTCCCGCTTCGTGATGGAAGTGGTGCTGCCCCGCTCATGAAGCACCGCGCCGAATGAAGTACCTGCTGGTGCTGATCGTCGTGGTGCTCGGCCTGTGGGTGCTGCTGCGCAAGCGCGGGGGTGGGGGCGGCGCCGTGGGCACCGGCACTGGCAAAGGCAGCGGCAGCGAGCCGCCGGCAGCCAAGCCGCGCCCCACGGCCCGGCTCGAGCCGGCGGCCATGGTGGCCTGCGCCCACTGCGATCTCCGCCTGCCGGAGGGCGAAGCGCAGTTCGACGCCCTGGGCCGCCCGTTCTGCAGCGAGGCGCATCGTCTCGCGGGGCCGCGATGAGGCCCGCTGCAGCAACCCGATGACCGCCGACGCCGGCAACCGCAGGCAGACCGATCGCCGCCAGGGCGACCGCCGCCAGGCCGAACGGCGCCACGCGACGATCGGGCCCGACACCCGGGCAGCCGACTCCCGCTTCGTGAGCCGCGACGAGATCGACGGCGAGGCCTACGGGGGCAGCGCACTGATCCGCGTGGCACGCATCTATGCCGCGGCGCGGGCCGTGATCGGCATGGCCCTGGTGCTGGCCCAGGTGGCCGCCAGCCAGGCCGGCGAACGCAGCACCAACCTCGTCACGTCCATGTGCGTGGCCTATGCCGCGCTGGCGCTCATCGTCTGGCTGCTGCCGAGCTTTCGCGGGCTGACCGATACCCTGGCCCAGCCCACCACCGGCGAGAAGCGCTGGCACTGGCTCGCCACCATCGGCGTGGACGTCGTCGCGTTCGTCTCGCTGCACCTGCTGGACCGCGCGACGAGCTTCAACTTCGCGGCGCTGCTGGTGCTGCCGGTCCTCATGACGGGCGTGCTGATGCCGCGCCTGGTGGCCCTGGGCACCGCAGCCGCAGTGGCGCTGATGCTGCTGGTCGGTGCCTGGGAGATGGGTCTGCGCGACAGCGACCCCACCGTCGCGCTGACCCGTGCGGGCCTGGCCGGCATCGGCTTCTTCGTGATCGCGTTGCTGGCGGGCGAGCTGTCGGCACGGCTCACGCGCGAGGAGACTGTCGCCCGCGACAGCCTCGAACTGGCGCGGCGGCAGGCGCAGCTGAACCGCCTCGTGATCCAGGAAATGGCCGACGGCGTGCTCGTCATCGACCGGGGGCTGCGCGTGCGGGCGGCCAACCCTGCCGCGCGCGGGCTGCTGGTGGCGCAGGGGGCCGGGCCGCAGGCGCCGTTCGACCTCACCGAGCGCCGGGCCTGGCAATCGCTCGCGATCGCCGCGCAGCAGGCGCTGGCGCAGGGCCAGTGGCCGGCCGCGGGCCGCGAGGTGGATCTCGCGTTCGAAGACGGCCACATCCGCACGCTGCGCCTGCGGGTGCGCTTCACGCGGGCTCCCGAGGCCGACCCCCGCACGGGGCAGGCGCCAGACCCCTACTGCGTGCTGCTGCTCGAGGATCTGCGCACCGCGCAGGCCCGGCTGCGCCAGGAAAAGCTGGCGGCGATGGGGCGCGTCTCGGCAGGCATCGCGCACGAGATCCGCAATCCGCTGGCGGCCATCTCGCAGGCCAACGCGCTGCTGCTGGAGGACGAACTGCGCCCCGACCAGCAGCGCCTGGCTCGCATGGTGGCCGACAACGTGCGCCGCCTGCAACGCATCGTCGACGAAGTGACCGAGCTCGCCCCGGCGGACATGTCGGCACCGCCGCAGATCATCGACGCCCGGGCCGTCGTCGCCGCCGCCGCGGTCGACTGGGCGCAGACCGCGGGGCTGGAGTTCGGCCCGGCGTCGCGCCTGCGGACCGATCTTCCCGAGATGCCGCTGGGCGCCAGCTTCGACCCCGAGCACCTGCGCCGCGTGCTCGTGAACCTGCTCGACAACGCGCTGCGCCATGCCAGCGCGGATGCCGGCTCGGTGCTGCTGCGGCTGGCCGTGCGCGACGAGACCAAGGCGGTGCTGCAGGTCATCAGCGACGGCGCACCGATTCCCCCCGAAGTCGAGCGCCTGCTGTTCGAACCCTTCTTCTCCACCCGCAGCCGTGGCTCGGGCCTGGGCCTGTATATTTGCCGCGAACTGTGCGAGCGCTATGGCGCGAGCATCGAGTACCGCCCGCGCCCCGGCGCAGACAAGCTGCACAACGAATTCGTCGTCACGATGCGCCGCGCCGCGCTGAGCGCGCCGGACGCCGTGCTGCCACTCGATTGATGAGCACGCCGGGCCGCCCCGACAGCGATCGCCGAAGCGGGTGCAGCCGCCCGAAGGTACAACCATGAGCACTTCCGCCAACGCACCCCGGCTTCTCGTCGTCGACGACGAGCCCGACCTGCGCACCCTCTACGAGCTCACGCTGATGCGCGAGGGCTACGACGTCGAGAGCGCGGGAACGGTGTCCGAAGCCTGGGCGCTCCTGGAGAACCAGCGCTACGAACTGCTGATCACGGACATGCGGCTGCCCGACGGCACCGGCCTCGACCTGCTGGCCCGGCTCGAAGCCGCCGGCCGCCCCGAGAAGGCCATGGTGATCACGGCCTACGGCTCGCCCGAGAACGCCGTCGAGGCGCTGAAGTCCGGCGCCTACGACTACCTGACCAAACCCGTCGACCTGCGGCAGTTCCGCGCCGTGGTCGCGTCGGCGCTGGGCCGTCAGCCGGCCGCGCAGGTCGACCCGGCACCGAACCGGCGTGCCCGCGGAGGCCCCGCCGCGCTGGGTTCCATCGACCGCCTGGCGGGCGATTCGAGCGCGATGCGCGACGTCCGTGCACTGGTGCGCAAGGTGGCGCGCAGCATGGCGCCCGTGCTGGTGCACGGCGAGTCCGGCACCGGCAAGGAACTCGTCGCGCGCGCCATCCACGAAGTCTCGCCGCGCGGGGCGATGCCCTTCGTGGCGGTCAACTGCGGGGCCATCCCCGAGCAGTTGCTCGAGGCCGAGTTCTTCGGCTACCGCAAGGGCGCCTTCACCGGCGCCCAGGAAGACCGTGGCGGCTTCTTCCAGGCCGCCCAGGGCGGCACCCTGTTCCTCGACGAGATCGGCGACCTCCCGCTGGCCATGCAGAGCAAGCTGCTGCGCACGATCCAGGAGCGCGCGGTGCGCGCGATCGGCAGCGTGGCCGAGCTGCCGGTGGATGTGCGCATCGTCAGCGCGACCCACAAGGACCTGGGCCTCGAGGTGCGCGAAGGCCGATTCCGGCAGGACTTGTTCTACCGCCTGAACGTCATCCGCATCGGCGTGCCGCCCCTGCGCGAGCGCATCGACGACCTTCCGGCCATCTGCGGCGCCGTGCTCGAGCGCATCGCGCACGACGCCGGTGTCAGCCCGCCCCCGGTGCTGACCCCCGCGGCGATGCAGTTGCTGCTGCACTACCGCTTCCCCGGGAACGTGCGCGAGCTCGAGAACATGCTGCACCGGGCGCTCGCGCTGTCCGGCAACGACCAGATCGGCCCGTCCGACCTGGGACTGCCGGGCGACGAGGGGATCGAGACGACGATTCCGATGGCGCTGATGCCCGCGCCCGCCCCGGCCCCGGCCGCGCCGCCGCCGGGCGCCGCGCTTCCCGACGACATCCAGGCGCACCTGGATGCGGTCGAGCGCGACATCCTCCTTCGGGCGCTGGAGCGCCATCGCTACAACCGCACTGCGGCCGGCGCGAGCCTGGGGCTGTCGCTCCGGCAGATGCGCTACCGCATGGCCCGGCTGGGGGTGGACGCAGGTGTCAGCGGCGCGGACTGAGCCCACCCGGGGCGGGCTCGAGGGCAGCGCCGGCGGGGGGGGCATGGGGGGCATGGGGGGCATGGGGTGCTGGCGCGGCGGCTGGTGGTGGCATGCCCGCCGCCGGCCCTGCGCGAACCATGGGCCCCGCCCCGGGGGTGCCGTCGTCGATCTCGCCATCGTGCATTCGATCAGCCTGCCGCCGGGCATCTACGGGGGCCCGGAAATCGAGCAGTTCTTCGGCAACCGGCTCGACTGCGACGCGCACCCGTACTTCCATGCCCTGAAGGGCGTCGAGGTCTCGGCGCACTTCGTCATCCGGCGCAGCGGCGAGGTGCTGCAGTTCGTGGACTGCGACCGCCGCGCCTGGCATGCGGGCCGCTCGCGCTGGCGCGGCCGGGACAACTGCAACGACCATTCCATCGGCATCGAGCTCGAGGGGCTGGAAGGCGACACGTTCGAGCCGCCGCAGTACGCCGCGCTGGGGCGGCTGCTGCGGGCCCTGGCGCGCCGCTATCCCCTGCGCGAAGTCGTCGGCCACGAACACGTGGCGCCCGGCCGCAAGGGCGACCCCGGAGCCGGCTTCGTCTGGCGGGCCCTTCGCGCCGCCTTGCGCAGGCGGCGCCTGTGGTTGATCGGCGACCCCCCAGCAAAGACGCGGCTCACGCCGCGAAATCGTGCGCCAGCCCGCATGGACAGGGGCCTCCGGGAGGCGGCCCGCACCACCGTTGGCGCGCTGCCGGGGTGAGCTCGCGGCCATCGGTGAATGCCCGATCCGGGACATCACCAAAACACTACCGCTAGTGGCTTGTGAGGGGTCTGGACACCAGATATAGTGTCCTCTCTGTGAAAGCCCGATGAACGCTTTGCCCCCGTCGCCCACCCCTCCGCGCCCGGCTCCCTGCCGGCCGGCGCAACGGGCACAGAGTCATCACTGCAGCCGTGCCACGGGCACGGTTCAGAGCCACCGAACCTGATACCGACAGCCGCCCGCGTCCTTGCGCGGACAGCCTACCCATTCCGAGAAGACCGAGGAGAAGCCATGCAGCAGACCGCGACGCCCAGCGCCACCACGACCCAGACCCCTTCCGCCAGCGCGCGCGGTACCGGCAATGCCGGCACGCCCGCCTCGGCCTTCGCGGGCTACCAGATCATCCGGCGCAATGGCGCCGTGGTCTCGTTCGAGCCGAACAAGATCGCGGTCGCGCTGATGAAGGCCTTCCTGGCCGTGCACGGCACGCAGGGCGCCGCATCGGCCAGCGTTCGCGAGACGGTCGACGGCCTGACGGAATCGGTCGTTCGCGCCCTGCTGCGTTCGCGCCCGGGCGGCGGCACCTTCCACATCGAGGACGTACAGGACCACGTCGAGCTGGGCCTGATGCGTGGCGGCCACCATGAAGTGGCACGCGCCTACGTTCTGTATCGCGAGCGCCGCTCCCAGGAGCGCGCGCGCACCGTCGCACCGGCCGCGTCGCAGGCCGCCGAGCTGCATGTGCTCGAAGCCGGCGTGCGCGTGCCGCTGGACCTGGCCTCGCTGCGCTCCCTGATCGAATCCGCCTGCGACGGCCTGGGCGGTGAAGTCCGCGCCGAGCCCATCCTGGCCGAAACCCGCCGCAACCTGTACGACGGCGTCCCGATGGAAGAGGTCTACAAGGCCGCCATCCTGGCCGCCCGCACGCTGATCGAGAAGGACCCGGCCTACACCCGCGCCACCGCCCGTCTGCTGCTGCACACGATCCGCCGCGAGATCCTCGGCGGCGAGGTCACCCAGGGCCAGATGCAGGAGCGCTACGCCGAGTACTTCCCCAAGTACATCAAGAAGGGCGTGCAGGCTGAGCTGCTCGACGAGAAGCTCATGCAGTACGACCTGGCCCGGCTAGGCGCTGCGCTCAAGACCGAACGCGACCTGCAGTTCGACTACCTCGGCCTGCAGACCCTGTATGACCGCTATTTCCTGCACATCGACGAGCAGCGCATCGAGATGCCGCAGGCGTTCTTCATGCGCGTGGCCATGGGCCTGGCGCTCAACGAGATCGACCGCGAAGCGCGCGCCATCGAGTTCTACGACGTGCTGTCGAGCTTCGACTTCATGTCCAGCACCCCGACGCTGTTCAACAGCGGCACCCGGCGCTCGCAGCTGTCGAGCTGCTACCTGACCACCGTGGCCGACGACCTGGACGGCATCTACGAGGCCCTGAAGGAAAACGCGCTGCTGAGCAAGTTCGCCGGCGGCCTGGGCAACGACTGGACCAACGTCCGCGCGCTCGGTTCCTACATCAAGGGCACGAACGGCAAGAGCCAGGGCGTGGTCCCGTTCCTGAAGGTCGTCAACGACACGGCCGTGGCCGTCAACCAGGGCGGCAAGCGCAAGGGCGCCGTCTGCGCTTACCTGGAGACCTGGCACCTGGACATCGAGGAGTTCCTCGAGCTGCGCAAGAACACCGGTGACGACCGTCGGCGCACGCACGACATGAACACCGCCAACTGGATCCCCGACCTCTTCATGCGCCGCGTGCTCGAGGGAGCCGACTGGACCCTGTTCAGCCCCTCGACCTGCCCCGACCTGCACGACAAGTTCGGCCGCGACTTCGAGACCGCCTACTCGGCGTACGAAGCCCGCGTCGACCGCGGCGAGATCAAGCTCTTCAAGCGCATGCCCGCCAAGGACCTGTGGCGCAAGATGCTCTCGATGCTGTTCGAGACCGGCCACCCCTGGATCACCTTCAAGGACGCCTGCAACGTGCGCAGCCCGCAGCAGCACGTGGGCGTGGTGCACTCGTCGAACCTGTGCACCGAGATCACGCTGAACACCTCGGACACCGAGATCGCGGTCTGCAACCTCGGCAGCGTGAACCTGGTCCAGCACCTGAAGGACGGGCAGGTCGACCAGGAGAAGCTCAAGAAGACGATCTCGACGGCGATGCGCATGCTCGACAACGTCATCGACATCAACTACTACGCGGTCAAGAAGGCACGCGACAGCAACCTGCGCCACCGCCCGGTGGGCCTGGGCATCATGGGCTTCCAGGACGCGCTGTACCAGCTGCGCCTGCCCTACGCCAGCGACGATGCCGTGGCCTTCGCCGACCGTTCGATGGAGGCCGTCTGCTACCACGCGTACTGGGCCAGCACCGAACTCGCAGCCGAGCGCGGCCGCTACTCGAGCTACCGCGGCTCGCTCTGGGACCGCGGCATCCTGCCCCAGGATTCGCTCGACCTGCTGGCCGAGCAGCGCGGCGGCTACGTCGATGTCGACCGCTCCTCCACGATGGACTGGGAATCGCTTCGCGGCCGCATCGCGGAACACGGCATGCGCAATTCCAATTGCGTCGCCATTGCGCCCACGGCCACCATTTCCAACATCATCGGCGTCGACGCTTCCATCGAGCCCTGCTTCGGCAACCTGTCCGTGAAGAGCAATCTCTCGGGCGAGTTCACGGTGGTCAACGAGTACCTCGTGCGCGACCTGAAGCGCCACGGCCTGTGGGACGACGTGATGGTCATGGACCTGAAGCACTTCGAAGGCTCGCTGCGTGCCATCGACCGCGTGCCGGAAGACCTCAAGCGCCTGTACGCCACGGCCTTCGAGGTCGAGGCCACGTGGCTGGTGGAGGCCGCATCGCGCCGCCAGAAGTGGATCGACCAGGCGCAGTCGCTGAACATCTACATGGCCGGCGCATCGGGCAAGAAGCTCGACGAAACCTACAAGCTCGCATGGCAGCGCGGTCTCAAGACCACGTACTACCTGCGCACCACGAGCGCCACCAATGCGGAGAAGTCCACGATCTCGCGCGGCTCGCACAACGCGGTGCCGCAACCGGGCCATGCACCCATCGCCGCAGCGCCGGTGATGGACACGCCTGCGAGCGACGTCAAGTTCTGCTCGATCGACAACCCCGATTGCGAAGCATGCCAATGAGCCTCTCGACGAGGCCGTCTGCAAGGCTCAGACGAGCCTCTGACGAGCCTCTGAAACAGCTCTGAACACACACACCGACATGCACCCGATGCGACTGCACAACATCGTGTGGGAGTGCATGTCAACTAGTGCTTGGTGTTCACTCACAACACTCCGATAATTCGCGCCACAGGACGTACACACACATGCTGGTCTGGGAAGAAGAAACACGCAGCCCCTCGATCCATCCGGTCATCGCTGCCCAGCCTTCGGTTGAACTCGAAGCGCCGCGCGAGGCCCGCACTGCAGCCCCCGCTGCGGTTGCCGCACCGTCCGTTCATGCTGCATCCAGCAGCGCTGCGAACAGCACTGCAAACAGCACTGCAAACAGCACTGCAAACATCGCAGCAAGGGCCACCGCGAATCTGGCCGCCAACGCGAAAGCCACGACGAACGGCGACGCCGAGCGCCGCGTGAATGCTGCCGACAAGCGCATCATCAACGGCCAGACCGACGTCAACCAGCTCGTCCCCTTCAAGTACAAGTGGGCCTGGGAGAAGTACCTCGCCACCTGCGCCAATCACTGGATGCCGCAGGAAGTGAACATGTCGCGCGACATCGCGACCTGGAAGGACCCCAACGGCCTGACCGAAGACGAGCGGCGCATCGTCAAGCGCAACCTCGGCTTCTTCGTGACCGCCGATTCGCTGGCCGCCAACAACATCGTGCTGGGCACCTATCGCCACATCACGGCGCCTGAGTGCCGGCAGTTCCTGTTGCGCCAGGCGTTCGAGGAAGCGATCCACACGCACGCGTACCAGTACATCGTCGAGTCGCTCGGCCTGGACGAGAGCGAGATCTTCAACGCCTATCACGAGGTGCAGTCGATCCGCGACAAGGACGAGTTCCTGATCCCGTTCATCGCCGCGATCATGGACCCGCACTTCCATACCGGCACGCAGGAAACCGACCAGACGCTGCTCAAGAGCCTGATCGTGTTCGCGTGCCTGATGGAAGGCCTGTTCTTCTACGTCGGGTTCACGCAGATCCTCGCGCTGGGCCGGCAGAACAAGATGACCGGTGCGGCCGAGCAGTACCAGTACATCCTGCGCGACGAGTCCATGCACTGCAACTTCGGCATCGACCTGATCAACGCGATCAAGCTCGAGAACCCGCAGCTCTGGACGCCGCAATTCAAGACCGAGATCAAGGCGCTGTTCGAGCAGGCCGTCGAGCTCGAGTACCGCTACGCCGAAGACACCATGCCGCGTGGCGTGCTCGGCATGAACGCTTCCATGTTCAAGGGCTATCTGCGCTACATCGCCAACCGGCGAGCCACGCAGATCGGCCTCGAAGCCCTGTTCCCGAACGAGGAGAACCCGTTCCCCTGGATGAGTGAAATGATCGACCTGAAAAAGGAACGCAATTTCTTCGAGACGCGCGTGATCGACTACCAGACCGGTGGCGCGCTCTCCTGGGACTGACGTTCCTGCGGCGCAAGCCGGGGCCGGTCGATGCAGGTCAAGATTCGCAGGCACGATGCACAGCCGACAGAAGCCGTGCACGTGACTGCACCCCCGTTCACCGTACCGAGGCAAAAGCCGCGGACGGTGAATCACCGCGCTGAATCGAACAGCGCGGCGCTCTTTGCAACTTGATCAAGGAGATCGTTATGGCAACTGCGAAAAAGGCCGCTCCGGCCAAGAAAGCCCCGGCCCCGAAGGCCGCTCCGGCGAAGAAGGCGGCTCCGGCCAAGAAGGCGGCTCCGGCGAAGAAGGCCGCTCCGGCCAAGAAGGCTGCTGCTCCGGCGAAGAAGGCCGCTGCTCCGGCAAAGAAGGCTGCTGCTCCGGCAAAGAAGGCTGCTGCTCCGGCGAAGAAGGCCGCTGCTCCGGCGAAGAAGGCCGCTGCTCCGGCAAAGAAGGCCGCCGCTCCGGCGAAGAAGGCTGCTGCTCCGGCCAAGAAGGCCGCTGCTCCGGCGAAGAAGGCTGCTGCCAAGAAGGCCGCTCCGGCCAAGAAGGCCGCCGCTGCCAAGAAGCCTGCTGCCAAAAAGCCTGCGGCGAAGAAGGCTGCCAAGAAGGCCGCCGCACCTGCTGCCCCTGCTGCCCCTGCCGCGCCTGCGGCACCGGCAGCAAAGACGGCGTTGAGCCCGGCTGCGGCCTGGCCTTTCCCGACTGGCAACAAGCCCTGAGAGAACTCGCGGGGCTCACGCCCCGCGACTCCCTCATCCAACCCGGCTTCGGCCGGGTTTTTTGTTCCTGCCGCCGCGGCTCTGATGCGCGCCACCGGACCCGCCGACCCGCAGGTCCGGAGTCCGGGGCAACTGCCCTCAGGCCGCGAGCAGCGCCTGCGTCTCGGCGTCGAGCACGTGGTTCTGCCCGCCGCGGCAGGCGATCTTGGTGGCGCCCAGGCGGTTGCCTAGCGCAGCGCAGCGCTCGAGGGGCCAGCCACGCTCCAGGCCGAACAGCAGCGCGGCGCGGAAGGCGTCGCCGCATCCGGTCGGGTCCAGCAGTTCGGACGCCGCCACGCCAGGCACATGCGTGCGGGTGCCGTCGATCCAGAGCTCGCAGCCGTCGCCGCCCAGCGTGACGATCACGCCCTGCAGGTTCGGCGTACGCGACAGAGCCTCGAGGCTGGTCTCCAGCCGGTCACACAGCATGCGGCCTTCGTAGTCGTTCACCGCAACCCAGCGCGCCTGTGCCACGAAGCGCCGCAGGTCGGCGCCGTCGAACATCGGCAGGCCCTGGCCCGGGTCGAAGACGAAGGGGATTCCGGCTTCGCTCATCTGCTCCGCGTGCTGCAGCATGGCGTCGCGGCCGTCGGGCGCCACGATGCCGATCTTGAGGTCGGTGCGGGCGGCGGGCACGACCGTGTCGTGGGCCTGCTGCATGGCGCCAGGGTGGAAGGCGGTGATCTGGTTGTTGTCGGTGTCCGTGATGATGATGGCCTGCGCGGTGTACGCGCCCGCGACCGTGCGCACGAGCGAGGTGTCCACGCGCCAGCCGTCCAGACGCGCGCGGTAGTCGGCGCCGTCGTCGCCGAGGGCGGCCATCACCACCGGCGCGCCGCCGATCAGCATCAGGTTGTAGGCGATGTTGCCCGCGCAGCCGCCGTACTCGCGCCGCAGTGTCGGCACGAGGAAGGACACGTTCAGGATGTGCACCTGCTCCGGCAGGATCTGCTGCGCGAAGCGGCCGGGAAAGTTCGTGATGGTGTCGAAAGCGAGGGAACCGCAGATCAGGGCGGGCATGTGGGTGTCTCCAGGGGGCAGCGCCGGGGCCGCGGATTTCAGGGGTAGAAGATCTCGATCGTATAGCCCACCACCGGCGTGTCGCGGGTGCGCAGCGTGGCGGACAGCGCGAGTTCGGCGCCGGGCTCGACGGCTGCAGCGGTGACGCCGAGTTCTGCGGCCTGCAGCACCCGGCGCGCGATCACACGGCCCTGGGAATCGGTGAGCGACAGGTCGACCGCCGGCGTGCGCAGCGCGAGCCGGTCGCGGTTGCGCATCACCATCGACAGCCGGTAGGTGCCCGCCGCACCGGCCCGGACCAGCCCGCTGCTCTCGACCACCAGGCTCTCGATGCGGCGCGGGGGTTCGATCGTGCAGCCCGAGAGGCCGCACAGCCGCTCGACCGCTGGGCGAAGCACCGGCCAGCGCGCGGCCAGCCAATCGTGGTGGGACAGGTGCACCTGCCAGACCAGGCCGGACAAGGCCGCCAGCACCATCAGGGACAGCACGGCGCGGACGCCGGGGTGACGCCACCGCGCGGCGCGGTCGGCCTGGCGCACGAAGTCGGGGGCGCGCAGGGGGGCCGCATCGGCCGGGGCGCCCGCGGCAGGCCCAGCCGTGAAGTCGGCGGGAGCCGACACGGGCGCCGACAAGGATGCCGCCGGCGGCGGCTCGGCGATGTCGAGCACGAGATCGGCAGTCCCGTGGCCGAAGATGTCGTGCGGCACCTCGGTGTTCGGGAAATGCGACGATTCCTTCGAGAAGGCCATCTCGGATGCCGACGAAGGTGGCGGCTCGGCCGGGAGCGCTGCCGCCTGCGGCTCGTTGGCCCACAGCGAAGCGGGCGCGGAATCGACGCCGCCGGAGACGCGCGCCAGATCTTCCATCACGCGCGCGCCGTGCACGCTGGTGGACGCGCCTTCGCCCGGCCGGTCGAGTTCCAGGTCGACCAGGCTTTCGATGGCGTTGAAGACCTCGCTGCAGCGGCCGCAGCGAACCCAGCCGGAGGACACCCGAAGCTGGTCCTGCACGACGCGGAACACCGTGCCGCAGGACGTGCAGCGGGTCGCGAGGCTCACCGCCGTTGCCCGACCATCAGGATCCAGCCGTCCTCGGTGTCCGCGACGTCCAGGGTGAGCCAGGGCTCGTAGGCGGCCTTGAGTTCGTCCGCCTGACGGGCCAGGATGCCAGCCAGCACCAGGTGCCCGCCGGGCGCCACGTGGCCGCACAGCAGCGGTGCCAGCAGCTTGAGCGGCGTGGCCAGGATGTTGGCCAGCACGAGCGGGTACTCGCCTTCGGCCATGGCGGGCAGGCCGGAGCGGAGCTGGACGCCGTTGGCGTCGGCATTGGCCTGCGTGGCACCCACGGCAGCCGGGTCGATGTCGACCGCGTCGACCGCCTGCGCACCATGCAGCGCTGCCCCGATGGCCAGGATGCCTGAGCCGCAGCCGTAATCCAGCACGCGCGGCCAGGGCCGGGCATGCCCGGCCGTCCAGCGCAGGCACATGCGGGTGGTGGGGTGGGTGCCGGTGCCGAAGGCCAGGCCAGGGTCGAGGCGGATGACGCGCTCGGCTCCGGCCGGCGGCTCGTGCCAGCTGGGCACGATCCAGAAGGTGTCGGTGATGGAAACCGGGTCGAACTGGGATTGCGTCAGGCGCACCCAGTCCTGCTCGACCACGGCGGCCAGGGCCTGCACGTGCAGGCCCTGCGCCCAGTCCTGCGCGAGCAGCAGCGCTGCGGCAGCCTCGGCTTCGGTCTCGGTCTCGAAGAGCGCACGCAGCGTGGAGCGGTCCCAGCCCGGCTTCGGCGCCGGCATCCCGGGTTCGCCGAAGAGCGCCTGCTCAGCGTCGGTGCCGGCGTCGGCATCCTCCACCGAGACCGACAGCGCGCCGAGTTCGTCGGACAGCGCGTCGGAGACGGGTTCCACCAGCGCCTGCGGCGCGCGCAGCACGAGTTCGAACATGGCCACGCTCAACGCCTGTGCTGCTGCAGCCAACCTTCGAGGTAGTGGATGCTGGTGCCCCCCTCGACGAACTTGGCGTCGACCATCAACTCGCGGTGCAGCGGGATGTTGGTCTGGATGCCCTCGACCACGGTCTCCTGCAGCGCGCCGCGCATGCGGGCCAGGGCCTGCTCGCGCGTGTCGCCGTGAACGATGATCTTGCCGACCATGGAGTCGTAGTTCGGCGGCACGAAGTAGTTGGTATAGATGTGCGAATCCACGCGCACGCCCGGCCCGCCCGGCGGGTGCCACATCGTGATCTTGCCCGGAGACGGGGTGAACTTGTAGGGGTCCTCGGCGTTCACGCGGCATTCGATGGCGTGCCCGCGCATCGTGATGTTGCGCTGGGCGAACGGCAGCTTCTCGCCCGCCGCCACCCGGATCTGCATCTGCACGATGTCGATGCCCGTGACGAGTTCGGTCACGGGATGCTCCACCTGCACGCGAGTGTTCATCTCGATGAAGAAGAACTCCCCGTTCTCGTACAGGAACTCGAACGTGCCCGCCCCGCGGTAGCCGATCTTCTTGCAGGCCGCGGCGCAGCGGTCGCCGATGCGCTCGATCACGCGGCGCGGGATGCCCGGCGCCGGCGCTTCCTCGATGATCTTCTGGTGCCGCCGCTGCATCGAGCAATCGCGCTCGCCCAGCCAGACGGCGTTCTTGAAGGTGTCTGCGAGGATCTGGATCTCGATGTGGCGCGGGTTCTCGAGGAACTTCTCCATGTAGACCGACGGGTTGCCGAAGGCTGCGCCCGCCTCGGCACGCGTGGTCAGCACCGCGTTGAGCAGCGCGGCCTCGGTGTGCACCACCCGCATGCCACGGCCGCCGCCGCCGCCTGCAGCCTTGATGATGACCGGGTAGCCCACGCTGCGCGCGATGCGCACGATCTCCTTGGGGTCCTCGGGCAAGGCGCCTTCGGAGCCGGGCACGCAGGGCACGCCCGAGCGGATCATGGCCTGCTTGGCCGACACCTTGTCGCCCATGATCCGGATGGATTCGGGCGAGGGGCCGATGAAGACGAATCCGCTGCGCTCCACGCGCTCGGCGAAGTCGGCGTTCTCCGACAGGAAGCCGTAGCCGGGGTGGATGGCCTCGGCGTCGGTCACCTCCGCGGTGGAGATGATGGCCGGCATGTTGAGGTAGCTCTGCGCCGACGACGCCGGCCCGATGCACACGGCTTCGTCGGCCAGCTTGACGTACTTCGCCTCGCGGTCGGCCTCGGAGTAGACGATGACGGACTGGATGCCCATCTCGCGGCAGGCCCGCTGGATGCGCAGGGCGATTTCGCCGCGGTTGGCGATGAGGATCTTCTTGAACACGGTAAGCCGCTTACTCGACGATGAACAGGGGCTGCCCGAACTCGACCGCCTGGCCGTTTTCGCACAGGATCTGGACGATCTTGCCGCTGCAGTCGGCTTCGATCTCGTTCATGATCTTCATGGCTTCGATGATGCAGACGGCCTGGCCTTCCTTGATGCTGTCGCCCACCTCGGCGAACGGCTTGGCCCCCGGGCTGGCGGCGCGGTAGTAGGTGCCGACCATCGGAGACTTGATCACCTTGCCGGCGGGTTCGGCCACCACGGCAGGGGCGGGCGCGACCGGGGCGCCTGCGACAGGCGCAGCCACCGCCGCCACGGGCGCCGGCGCGGCCATCGCCACGGCGATTCCGCCCTTGACGATCCGAACCTTGCCTTCGGCTTCGGTGATCTCGAGTTCGGAGATGTTCGATTCCGACACCAGGTCGATCAGGGTCTTCAGTTTGCGCAGATCCATGGTTCTCCTCGGAGCCCGGGTTGCATTTCCGGGCATCTTCTGTCATCCGCCGCGAACCGCGCACATCCCATGCAGCGCACCGCAGCTCCACCGGTCACGCCTGGGTGCCGGGCAAAGGAGTCACTTTACGCGATGCCGCGCCGAAATGCGAAGCTTTATGTTCTGTTAGGCAGAAGAAGGGCGATGTTGGGGGCTGTCAATCCAGATTCGCCCAGCGCTGCAGCACGGCCTCGCTCAGTTCACCGAGCTGGCGCTCGCGCAGGCGACCCGAGCGGTCGAAGGCGACGCTGAAAGGCAGCCCGCCGGCGCTGTTGCCCCATTGGCGCGACAGCGCCGTGCCGTCGAAACCCGCCAGCCCCACGGGAAAACCGAGCGGCGTGCGGCGCAGGAATTCTCGCACGGGCGTCGGCCCGTCCACCGCCAGGCCGACGACCTGCCAGCCCCGGGCCGCCTGCGCGCGCTGGAAGGCGTCCAGCAGCGGGAGTTCGCGCACGCAGGGTGGGCACCAGGTCGCCCAGAAGTTGATGAGCAGCGGGCGGCCCCGGAACGCGGCCAGCGCGAGCTCGCCCCCTTCGGGCCGCGGAAAGCGCAATGCCCACGCAGCCTCGTCGGCCACGTTGCCGCCGCCACGGGTTTCGCGCCAGAGCGCCCCGCCCAGGCCGGCCAGCGCCGCCGCAGCGCCCACGCCGCCAATCAGCCAGGTGCGCCGCGCCGTCATGCCGCCTCCTTCGACTCGAGGAGCCGCTGCAGCGCCGGCGTGTCCCCGCGCCAGCTGCGGCCGCGGGCGTCGGGCCTCAGGGCGCCCCGAAGTTCGTCGAGATCGCGCACGAGCAGATGGATGGTGACGTGCTCGCCGTCCAGCGCCGGCACCGGCGTGGCGACCGTCAGGACGTCCAGCGGCGATTCCCCCGGGCGGTCCAGGGTGCCGACGTCGAAGTTCACGCCCAGATTCAGCAGGCTGATCTCGGCGCCCTTGGGGTCGTCGCAGTAGAGATCGATGTGCAGCGAGGACCGGCGGGTGGCCGTCCCGCGCCAGGCGGCGCCGGACAGGTGCGGCCGGAACCCGGTCAGGCGCAGCATCCACTGCAGCGCGAGCTGGCGCAGCGCCAGCAGCTCGGCGGGCTGGGTTTCGGCGTGGAAGATCGCGATGTGCTCGCGCACGGCGTCCTCGAGCTGTTCGTTGCTGGGCAACTCGCCGGGCCGCCCGCCACGCCGGCCCAGCGCCTGCGCCGCCTTGCGCTTGGCCTGGGCGTACTCCATGCCCTCCTCCACCACCAGCTCGGCCGCGGCGGCCGCGATGTGCCCGGTCGCGCTCATCAGGGCAGTTCCACGGCGCCCATGCGGGCCACGATGGTCGCGGCCCGTCCGGAGACATAGGCCGAGCCGGGCCGCTGCTCGAAGCGCTTGGGCGCGGGCAGCATCACCGCCAGCCGGGCCGCCGCCTCGGGGCCGAGCCGGGCCGCGTCGACACGGAAGTAGTGCCGCGCGGCGGCCTGGGCCCCGAACACGCCCTCGCCCCACTCGACGTTGTTCAGGTAGATCTCCAGGATGCGCCGCTTGGACAGGAACACTTCCAGCCAGACCGTCAGAACCGCCTCCTGGGCCTTGCGCACCACCGTGCGCTCGCCCGACAGCATCAGGTTCTTCGCCAGCTGCTGCGTGATCGTGGAGCCGCCCACCACCTTGGGCGTGACGGTACGGCCGGGCTGCTGGGCCGCGCGCTTCTCGGCACGCACCTCGGCGCGCTGGTTCCTGTCCCATGCCTTCTCGATGGCTTCCCATTCGATGCCGGAGTGCTCGGTGAACCCGGCGTCCTCGCTCGCGATCACGGCGCGCTTCAGGTTCGCGGAGATGGCCGCGTCGGCCACCCACTGCTGGCTCCAGAGAATGCGGCCGTCCTGCGTCAGCAGGCGCCAGGCCTCGCTGCGCTGGAAGGCGGTGGATTGCGGGTCGACCACGGCCATCGCGGCCACGCGCAGCGCGAAGAAGGCCTGCAGCGCCAGGAAGCTCAGCACCAGCAGCCCGATCAGCCGCCACAGATGGCGCTTCACGCGGGGACCTCCAGCCGCCGGCGCAGGGCCTGCAGGACCGGCGCCGTCTCGGGCCGCACGCCGCGCCAGAACAGGAAGGCCTCGGCGGCCTGCTCGACCAGCATGCCGAGGCCGTCGCGCGGCACCGCACCGGCGGCGGCGGCCCAGGCCAGGAAGGGCGCCGCGGCAGCGCCGTACATCAGGTCGACCGCCAGCGCACCCGGGGCCAGGCGATCGGCGGCCACCGGGATCGACGCGCCGTGCAGGCTGCTGGCACTGGCGTTGATGAGCACATCAAATCGACCCTGCGGCTGCGCCAGCCCGCCCGCGGTCAGCCTGGCGCACTGTCCGGCGGCCAGCGCCTCGTGGCGCGCGGCCAGTGCCACCGCCTTGTCGACGCTTCGGTTGGCCAGCACCACTTCGGCGGGGCGGGCCTGCAGCAGCGGCCCCAGCACGCCCGCGGCTGCACCGCCGGCGCCGATCAGGAGCACGCGCCGGCCGGCGAGCGACACGCCCGCGCCGGCTTCGATGTCGCGCACCAGCCCGACGCCGTCGGTGTTGTCGGCGGCCCAGCCGTCCGCGTCGAATCGCAGCACGTTGGCGGCGGCCGCCAGCGTGGCGCGCGCGGTGCACACCGCGGCCAGCCCGGGCGCATCGAACTTGAACGGCACCGTGACGTTGCAACCGCGCCCGCCGCCCGCGGCGAACGCCCGGACGCTGGCCTCGAAACCGTCCAGCGGGCACAGCACCCGCTCGTAGGTCAGCAACTGCCCGGTCTGGCGCGCGAATTCGCCGTGAATGAAGGGCGACTGGCTGTGCGCCACCGGATTGCCGAGCACGGCATAGCGATCGAGGGTCATGGGCGGGTGCCGTTGGAGCTGAGCGTTGTCTCCAGGCTCTCGTCCCGCGTGAAGCGGAACCTGGAGGTGACGACGATCTGGTCGGCCTGGCGCCGCATCGCGTCCGTGAACGGCCCGAAGGGTGCTGCGGCGCGCACGATGGCCACTGCGCGCTGATCGAGCAGGCGTGAACTGGAGGGACGCACGATCTCGGCCTCGACCACGCGGCCTGCGGCGTCGATGGTGACGTTCATGGTCAGTTCGCCGTACAGCTTGCGGCCGCCGGCTTCGGGGAAATCGCGCGTGCCGCGGTCCTCGATGCGCCGGCGCAGGCTGTCGTAGTAGATGGCATAGACCTCTTCGCGCGTGGCCGGGCTGATGTAGCGCTTCTTGGGCCGCGCGTTCTCGGCGTTGATGCGCTTCTCGATCTCGGCGAGCTGGCGCACCAGCTGCTGCTGGCGTTCCAGCAGCTCGCGTTCACGCGGCGTGCCCGGGTCGCGCTGCGGGTCGGGCAGCGGCAGCAGGGCCAGCTCCCGGCGCAGCGCCGCCAGCAGCTGCTGCTGCTGGGTCTGCAGGTCTTCCTCGCGTCGGCGGGCGGTGTCGGAGGCATCGCCGAGCTTGAACTCGCGCGACGGCGGCAGGGGCGAAGTCGCGCGGCCGCGTACGGCCTCGCCGCCGCCGGCCAGCGTCACCTGCGCGATGGCCTGGGCCTCGGCAGGCGCTTCGCCGGACTTCGCATTGACGAGGATGACCTCCAGCGGCGTGTCGCGGAACACGCGGTTGAACCCCTCAGGGTCGACGAAGCGCACCGTGAACAGGATGCCGTGCATCGCAAAGGACACTGCCAGCGCCCATTGCAGCGCGGAGCGCTGCCGGGCCCAGGCGAGCGCCCTGGCGATCACGGGGCGACCGCGTCCTTGTCGGACGACGGGGCAGGGTCGTCGAGCGCGATGGCCAGGGTCAGCGGGCCGGCGGCTTCGTCGTCACCCTCGGCTTCAGGCTCGGGTGCGGCATCGGCCCCGGCATCGTCGAGGCGGGTGACGAGGGCGCCGTGCACGTCCAGCGTGAGCAGGTCGGTGCTGACGATACGCACCCGCACGCGGGTGCCGCGCGGAAGGTTGTCGGTGCCGGCGGCGCGCAGCACCAGCGGCAGTGTCTCGGCGCGCACCATGCCGTCCTTCATGACGGCGCAGTCCAGCTCGGCCACCTCGTTCTGCGCCAGGTACTGCAGCGTCCAGTAACGCTCGATGCCGTTCTGGAAATCGTTGTAGGCCGAGTAGGCTGCGTCGAATGACGAGATCACCGAGAACAGCATCGCGTCCTTCGGCTTGAAGGGCGCGGCCAGCGCCGCGGTGCGCCCGTGGCGGGCGCACGCGATGATCTGCCACTGGTTAACCAGATCCACATACCGGCGCAGCGGCGAGGTGGCCCAGGTGTACTGCGGCACGCCCATGCCGGCATGCGGCGCGGCCTTGGTTCCCATGCGCACCTTCACGCCGGGCAGCAGGCTGGCCTGGCTGCGGTAGATGCCGGGAACGCCGCACTGGTCGAGCCAGCCGCCCCAATGGCTGTTGGCCAGGATCATGGCCTCGGAGACGATGAGGTCCAGCGGCGCGCCGCGGCGGCGCGTGCCGATGCGCACGGGCTCGTCGCCGCGGGGCTCGTTGCCGTCGCCGTCCAGGCGGAAGTTGTAGTCGGGCCGGTTGAAGTTCTCGGGCTTGCCGCGCACGACCTCGCGCGCGACCTTGCGGTGGCGCGCCAGCCGGAAGGCGAAGGCGAGTTCGGCCGCGAACGGGTACTCGGCCAGGGCCTCGCCGGTGAGCGCCGCCTCGGTGACGACCTCGTCGAGCTGGTCGTGGCGCAGGTTCGCGGCGATGGGCACCCGCTCGATCCGGGTCTCGGTGTTCAGCAGTTCGAGCGTGGCTTCGTCGAAGCTCATGTAGACGCTCACGGCCGGGCAGTCGCGGCCTTCGGTCAGCGTGTAGGCCTGCACCACCTCGTCGGGCAGCATCGTGAGCTTCCACCCCGGCATGTAGACGGTGGACATGCGCTCTCGCGCCACCTTGTCCACCGGCGAATCCGGCTGGATGGCGAGCGCCGGGGCCGCGATGTGGATGCCGAAGATGACCGTGCCCTGGCCGAGGCCGGTGACCGAGAGGGCGTCGTCGATCTCGGTGGTGGCCGAGTCGTCGATGGAGAAGGCCTGCACCGGCGCCAGCGGCAACTCGTCCTTGATGGCCGGCGCCTGCAGCGGCGGGAAGCCCGTGCCCTTGGGAAACTGGTCGAACAGGAATCGGCGCCAGTGGAACTGGTACGGGCTCGTGATGGCGCCGGCACGCTGCAGCAGATCCAGCGGCTGCATCTGCGCAGCGCGCGCGGCCTGCACCACGGCCTTGTACTCGGCGCCGTTCTTGTCCGGCTTGAACAGGATGCGAAACAGCTGCTCGCGCACCGGCTCCGGGCACTGGCCCGCCGTCAGCTCGGCAGCCCAGGCATCGATCTGGGCAGCGACCTGCTTCTTGCGCTCGATGCCCAGCAGCGCGGCCTTGACGATGTCCTCGGGCGCCTTGCGGAACATGCCCTTGCCGGCACGCCGGAAGTAGTGGGGCGCCTCGTGCAGCCGCAGCAGGGCGGCCACCTGGTGCGGGACCGATGCCTTGGCGTCGAAGTAGTCGCGGGCGAGATCGGCGAAACCGAAGTCCTCCTCGGCCGCGAACTCCCAGGCCAGGTCGAGGTCGATCTCGGGGGCGATGCGGGCCGCTTCGGCCAGCAACTCGGCCGGAGCGGGTTTCTCGAAGCGCAGCAGCACGTTGGCGGCCTTCACCTTGACGCGCTTGCCGGAGTCGAGCTCGACCTGGAGCGAGCTCTCGGCTTCGGACATCACACGTCCGGCAAGGAACTTGCCGGCTTCATCGAATAGGGCGTAGGTCACACGGCTGATTGTCCTACACGGTCATGCCGCCCGAGACCTCGATCACCGCCCCGTTGACATAGCTTGCGTCGTCGCTCGCCAGGAACGCGTAGACGCTGGCGATCTCGGACGGCTTGCCCAGGCGCTGCAACGGTACCTGTTCGCGCATCTGATCCAGCACCTTGTCGGGGATGGTCTGCAGGATCGGCGTCTCGACGAAGCCGGGCGCCACGGCATTGACACGGATGCCCTTGGGGCCGAGTTCGCGGCTCCAGGTCTTGGTGAAGCCGATGACGCCGAACTTGCTCGCCGCATAGTTGGTCTGGCCGAAGTTGCCGTAGATGCCGACCACGCTGCTGGCATTGAGGATGACGCCCGAGCCCTGGGCCACCATCGCGCCGGCAACGGCCTGCGAGCAATGGAAGACACCGCGCAAGTTGACGTCGATGACGGCGTCGAACTGCTCGATCGTCATCCTGACGAGGCGTGCGTCCTTGGTGATGCCGGCGTTGTTCACCAGCACGTCGATGCGGCCATGGCGCGCCAGCACCGCCGCCACCATGGCATCGACCTGGACCCGGTCGGTCACGTCCACGGCGAAGGTCTCGGCGGCGCCGGGAATGGGGTCGGCGCGGCGGTCGCACCCGATGACGATGGCGCCTTCTTCGGCAAACCGGGCCACGGTGGCGGCGCCGATGCCCTGTGCCGCGCCGGTGACGATGCAGATACGGTCTTTCAGTCGCATAGGTTCAGGAACTTCAGGAGGTGGGGGATGTGGTCGTCGAAGTCGGAGAGCGCGTGATCGCTGCCTTCGATCAGGCGCAATGTGGCGCCGGGATAGCGGGCGCTCATCTCGCGCCAGTCCAGCAGTTCGTCGCCTGTCGCGACGATGGCCAGGTAGCGCTCGGCCCGCGTGACGGCCGGCACGGCCAGCGCGCGCAGTTCGTCGACGAATTCGGGGCGGAAGAAGAAGTGCTCGGCCGGGTCGTGCCAGCCGGTCTGCTCGCCGATGTGCGCCGCGAGGTCGCGCGCCGGCTCCACCGCGGGGTTCATCACGACCGCCCGGCAGCCGTGGCGCTCGGCCACGACGGTGGCGTAGAAGCCGCCCAGCGAACTCCCACAGACGGCGAATCGTCCGGCGGGCCAGGCGGCCAGCCCGTGCTCGATCATGGCCAGGGCGGCCGCGGGCGACGGGGGCAGCTGCGGGCACCACCAGTGCAGTTCGGGGCGGTTCGCCGCGAGCCACTGGCGCAGGCGCTCGGCCTTGAAGGAGCGCGGCGACGACCGGAAGCCATGCAGGTACAGCAGGTGGCTGGGTGCGGCGGCAGCATTCCTCGTCATTGCACTAGTCTATAAGCGCGCCCGCTGCCGCCTTGGCCGGCTCGGCGCAGAATCCAGCTTTTCGTCTGCCGCCGTCCGCGAGCCACCATGCCTTCATCATCCCGTCCCCTGCGCCTGCTGCCCGTGGCCGCCGCCGTCCTGATCCTGACCGGCTGCGCCACCGTGGCGCCCGATGGCGCCACGCCCGCCGCCAAGCTGGCGGCAGCCGCCCCGGCCCCTGCCGCGCCCGCAACGTCCGCCGCAGCGGCGCCGACCGCCGCGAAGCCTGTGGCGGGTGCGCCGGCAGCCGGCACGCCGACGGCGGGCGCGCCCCCCGCGGCAGCCCGCCCGGACCCGGCCGCGCCGCGTCCCTTCGCTGAAGTCATCAAGGAGGCCAAGTCCGACGACGGCTTCATCCCGGTGTGGCGCAAGGACGAGAAGGTCTGGCTGGAGATCCCGCCGGAGCGCCTGGGCAAGCCGATGCTGCTGAGCCTGAGCGTGGCCAATTCCATCGGAGAGCGCGGCCTGTATGCCAGCCAGATGTCGCGCGACATGACCGTCGAGTTCCGGATCGTCGGGCGCACGCTGCAGGTTCTGGCCAAGAACACTGCCTTCCGCGCGGCTGGCGACGCCGCCATGGCGCGCACGGTGCAGCAGTCCTTCTCCGACAGCCTGATGGCTTCCACGCCGGTGGCCAGCGCCGCGCACCCCGAGCGCAAGTCCATCCTCGTCGATGCCAGCTTCCTGCTGACCGACCTGCCCGGCCTGAGCACGGCGCTCGAGTTCGCCTTCCGGTTGCCCTATGGCCTGGACCGCGGCAATTCCTACATCGACACCGCTCGCGCCACCGAGCTCAGCACGATGCTGAACACGCAGCTGCACTTCGCCACGGCACGCCTCCCCGCGCCGCCGATGATGCCGCCGCCCCCGGGCGCGCCGCAGATGCCGCTGCCGCCGCAAGCCGTGCCCGACGCGCGCAGCTTCTTCGTGGGCGTGGTGGTCAACTTCGCCGCGCTGCCCGACAAGCCGATGGCCACCCGCGCGGCGGACCCGCGCATCGGCCACTTCACGGAAGCCTATGTCGAGCTCGGCAATGACCTGAAGGCCAATCCGCGGGTGCACAACATCACGCGCTGGCGCCTCGAGAAGAAGGATCCCGCCGCCGCGCTGTCGGAGCCGGTGAAGCCCATCACCTTCTGGATGGACCGCAACATCCCGGCGCGTTACAGGCCAGCTGTCGAAGCCGGCATCGTCGAGTGGAACAAGGCGTTCGAGAAGATCGGCTTCAAGAACGCCGTGGTGGCGAAGCAGCAGCCGGACGACGCCGATTTCGACACGCTGGATGCCGAGCACGCGTCGATCCGCTGGTTCACGGGCGCCGACGTCGGCTTCGCGCGCGGCCCGAGCGTGACCGACCCGCGCAGCGGCGAGATCCTCGACGCCGACATCGCGATGAGCGACGTCTTCGGCCGCGGCTCGCGCCGCTTCATCTCCGAAGACGTGGGCTTCTCCAGCTTCGCGCAGCGCCAGGACCTGCGCCAGCTCTGGCAGCAGGGCGGCACGGACGCCTTCTGCAGCTACGCCGTCGAAGGCGCACAGGAGATGAACTTCGCGATGGACCTGCTGGAGGCGCGCGGCGAGCTCGACCCCGACAGCCCCGAGGCCGAAGCTTTCGTTCAGGCGCAGATCAAGGACACGATCATGCATGAGGTGGGCCACACGCTCGGCCTCAAGCACAACTTCCGCTCTTCCACGGTCATCACCCGCGAGCAGCTCAAGGACAAGGCCTTCACCGACAACAACGCCATCACCGGCTCGGTGATGGACTACAACGCCTACAACATCCCGCTGGCCGGCGAGCCGAAGGCGAACCTCAACGTCACCACGCTCGGCCCCTACGACTACTGGGCCATCGAGTACGCCTACCGCCCGCTGGAGGCCGCGACGGAAGCCGCGGAACTCGCCAAGATCGCCTCCCGCAGCACCGAGCCGCTGCTGGCCTTCGCGGACGACGCCGACGCCGGCGGCTTCGGCGGCATGACGGGCATCGATCCGCGCGACAACCGCTTCGACCTGAGCGACGACCCGCTCGCCTGGGCCGGCAGGCGGCTGGCCCTGTCGCGTGAGCTGTGGGAGCGTCTGCAGACGCGCGGCGCCAAGACGGGCGATGACCCCCTGCGCCTGCGTCGCAGCCTGCTGTCGGGCTTCCGGCAGCTCGGCCCCTTGCCTGAGCTGGCGACCAAGTACGTGGGCGGCATGTACACCGAGCGCGATCTGCCGGGCAGTGCCCGCCCGACCTACCGCCCGGTGGAGCCGGCACGCCAGCGCGAGGCGCTGAAGTTCCTGACGACCGGGCTCTTCAGCATCGACAGCTTCCAGTTCAAGCCGGAGTTCCTGTCCAGCCTGGGCACGGACTACAACGAGTGGAACCGTCCGCGGCCGGTCTCGGTGCCCGCCGCGGTGCTGAGCCTGCAGACCCAGGCGCTCGACCGCCTGATGGCGGCAGGCACGGCGCAGCGACTGCTCGAGCTGCCCTACTTCCTGCCGGAGGCACAGCGCAAGACCGCGATCTCTCTCAACGAGATGTACGGCACGATCCAGGGCGCCGTCTGGAGCGAGCTCAAGACCGGCAGCGAGATCGACCCGCTGCGCCGCAACCTGCAGCGCGAGCATCTGCGCCGACTGCAGAGCCTGCTGACGCGTGGCGCACCGGGGCTGCCGGCCGACGCGCTGAGCCTGGCCCGGCTGCGCGCCGACGAGCTGAAGGGGTCGCTGCAGAAGGCGGCAGCCAAGCCCGGCCTGTCGGTCGAGACCCGCGCGCACCTGCAGGACAGCCTCGGCACGCTGACCGAGGCCCTGCGCGCGACGATGCAGCGCGCGGTCTAGCCGGGGACGGCTGGGTCCGGCCAGGTCTGGCCTGATCCGGCCTGATCCGGCCTGATCTGGCGGGATCTCTAGCGGGATCTCTGGCTGGGTCAGCCGGCGAGTGCGGCCAGCAACTGGCCGTGCACGCCGCCGAAGCCGCCGTTGCTCATGCACAGCACATGGTCGCCCGGGCGGGCGACCCGTGCCACCGCGCGCACCAGCGCCGGCAGGTCCGATTGCACCTGGACGCGGTCGCCCATGGGTGACAGCGCCGACTGCGGGTCCCACCCGAGGTTGGCGGCGAAGCAGAACGCCTGATCGGCCTCCTCCAGCGCCCAGGGCAGCAGGGCGGCCATGTCGCCGCGCTTCATGGTGTTCGAGCGCGGCTCAAACACCGCCAGGATGCGGGCAGGCCCCACCTTGCGGCGCAGCCCGTCGAGCGTGGTGCGGATGGCCGTGGGGTGGTGCGCGAAGTCATCGTAGACGGACACGCCACCGGCCGTGCCCAGCAACTCGAGCCGCCGCCGCACGTTCTTGAAACGCGACAGGGCTGCCGCCGCCGCTTCGGGCGCCACGCCCACGTGCTCGGCAGCGGCAATGGCCGCCAGCGCGTTGAGCTGGTTGTGCTCGCCGAGCAGCGACCAGCTCACGTGGGCGAGCTTCAGGCTGCCGCGCAGCACATCGAAATCATGCGGCTCGCCGCGCGCGCGCAGCATGCCGGGCTCCTCCTTGCGGCCCCCGAAACGCTGCACCTGGCTCCAGCAGCCGCGCGTCAGCACGCGGGCCAGCGATTCCTCGCGCGCATTCACCACCAGCAGGCCGGACGCCGGGACGGTGCGCACCAGATGGTGGAACTGCGTCTCGATGGCGGCCAGGTCGGGGAATATGTCGGCGTGGTCGAACTCGAGGTTGTTCAGCACGGCCGTGCGCGGCCGGTAGTGCACGAACTTGCTGCGCTTGTCGAAGAAGGCCGTGTCGTACTCGTCCGCTTCGATGACGAAGGTCTTGCCAGCGCCCAGGCGCGCCGAGACGCCGAAATCCTGCGGCACGCCACCGACCAGGAAGCCGGGCTGCAGCCCGGCCTGGTCGAGCATCCAGGCGAGCATCGAGGTGGTGGTGGTCTTGCCGTGCGTGCCGGCCACGGCCAGCACATGGCGCCCGGGCAGCACGTGCTCGGCCAGCCACTGCGGCCCGCTGGTGTAGGGCAGGCCGGCGTCGAGGATGGCCTCCATCAGGGGGTTGCCCCGCGTAACCACGTTGCCGACCACGAAGACGTCGGGCCTGAGCGCCAGCTGATCGGCCGACCAGCCTTCGATGAGTTCGATGCCGAGCCCGCGCAGCTGGTCGCTCATCGGGGGGTAGACGTTGGAGTCGCAGCCCGTCACGCGGTGGCCGGCCTCGCGTGCGAGTGCGGCGAGGCCACCCATGAAGGTGCCGCAGATACCCAGGATGTGAAGGTGCATCCGGGGATTCTAGGAGCCGGGGTCCTTCCAATCCCAGGCTTTGCGCGCGCCGAACACGAGGTTCGGATACTCCGCCTTGCCCCGGCTGCCGTTGTAGCGGCCCAGCGCCAGGAACAGGTCGCCGCGCTCGCGGTCGAGGTAGTGGCGCAGGATCACGCAGCCGAAGCGCAGGTTGGTCTGCAGGTGGAACAGGCGGGCGGGTTCGCCGTCGCCGATGAGACGCGTCCAGAAGGGCATCACCTGCATGTAGCCGCGCGCACCCGCGACGCTGATCGCGTATTTGCGAAAGCCGCTCTCCACCTGGATGAGCCCCAGCACCAGGGAGACGTCAAGGCCGGCGCGCCGGCTCTCGTACCAGACCGATTGCAGGAACTCGACCCGCGTGTGGTGTTCGGCCTTGCGGCGCTTCAGGCGCTCGCTCATGGCGCCCAGCCAGCGCAGGTAGGCCAGTCGGTCCTCGATGCGGTCGAAGACGGGCTTGGGCGGGGCTTCCTGGGCGATGGCCGCGGCCAGCGCGGAGCGGATGGAGTCGGCCAGCGGCTCCTCGGCCTGCGTGCCGGCAATCGCGGGCCGGAACGCGCCGCCAGCCCACGGCAGCAGCGGCAGCGCGACCAGCGCGCGCCGGCCGATCATGCGGCGAGATGCCCCTTCACCCGGGCCAGCACCTCGGCCACGGGCACCGCCGTGGCGGCGGCCTCGCGCCGGCCCTGGACTTCCAGGGTGCCGGCCTTCAGGCCACGGTCGGAGATGACGACGCGCCAGGGCACGCCGATCAGTTCCCAGTCGGCGAACATCGCGCCCGGGCGCTCGCCGCGGTCGTCGAGCAGCACGTCGATGCCGGCGGCGTCGAGTTCGTCGTGCAGCGCCTCGGCGGCCACGCGGACCTCGGGGCTGCGGTCCATGCCGATCGGGCAGATCACGACCGCGAAAGGCGCGATGGATGCCGGCCAGATGATGCCGCGCTCGTCGTGGTTCTGCTCGATGGCGGCGCCAAGGATGCGCGTGACGCCGATGCCGTAGCAGCCCATCTCCATCAGCTGCGGCTTGCCGTTCTCGTCGAGGTAGCTGGCGTTCATCGCGGCGCTGTACTTGGTGCCGAGATAGAACACGTGGCCCACCTCGATGCCGCGCTGGATGGCCAGCACGCCGCGGCCGTCGGGCGAGGGCTCGCCAGCCAGCACGTTGCGGATGTCGGCGACGAGCGCGGGCTCGGGCAGGTCGCGGCCCCAGTTGGCGCCGGTGTAGTGGAAGCCGGCGTCGTTGGCGCCGCAGATGAAGTCGCTCATCGCGGCCACGGTGCGGTCGGCGATCACCTGCACGGGCTTGAGCATGCCGATGGGGCCCAGGTACCCCGGCTTGCAGCCGAAATGGTCCTCGATCTCGGCCACGGTCGCGAAGCGGTAGCCGGCCTTGAGCGCCGGCAGCTTGCCGGCCTTGATCTCGTTGAGGCTGTGGTCGCCGCGCACGAGCAGCAGCCAGACCGTGCTGCGCAGGATGTCGCCGGCCTCGTTCCTCTCGTCGGTGGCCAGCACCAGGGACTTCACGGTCTGCTGCAGCGGCACGCCCAGGAGCGCAGCGACGTCCTCGCAGGTGCTCTTGTCGGGCGTGGGCGTCTTCACGAGCGCGGCGGCGCCGGCGGCGCGCGGCACGGCCGGCGCCACGGCCTCGGCGAGTTCGATGTTGGCCGCGTAGTCGCTGGTGGGGCAATAGACGATCGCGTCCTCGCCGGTGTCGGCGATGACCTGGAACTCGTGCGAGAGGTCGCCGCCGATGGCGCCGGTGTCGGCGGCCACGGCGCGGTACTGCAGGCCGAAGCGATCGAAGATGCGCTGGTAGGCCGCGAACATGGCGTCGTAGCTCTTCGCGGCACCGTCCTTGTCGCGGTCGAAGGAGTAGGCGTCCTTCATCGTGAACTCGCGGCCGCGCATCACGCCGAAACGGGGGCGGCGCTCGTCGCGGAACTTGGTCTGGATGTGATAGAAATTCTTCGGCAGCTGCTTGTAGCTGCGCAGCTCCTGGCGCGCGATGTCGGTCACGACCTCTTCGCTGGTCGGCTGGATGATGAAGTCGCGGTCGTGGCGGTCCTTCACGCGCAGCAGTTCGGGGCCCATCTTCTCGAATCGGCCGGTCTCCTGCCAGAGCTCGGCGGGCTGGACCACCGGCATCAGCAGTTCGACTGCGCCGGCACGGGCCATCTCGTCGCGGATGATGGCCTCGACCTTGCGGATCACGCGCAGACCCATCGGCATGTAGTTGTAGATGCCGGCCGAGAGGCGCTTGATCATGCCCGCCCGCATCATCAGACGGTGGCTGACGACCTCGGCGTCGGCGGGCGCTTCCTTGAGGGTGCTGACGAAGAATCGGGAGGCTTTCATCGGGGGTCCGGGTCGGTGCGGGTAACTGTGGGTTGCCGCGCGGCACCACGCGGATGCCATAATGAAATCAATCCAAGAATCGGGGTCAGATTATGCTCGACAGGGAAGGCTTCAGGCCCAACGTCGGCATCATCCTGCTCAACGGGCGCAACCAGGTTTTCTGGGGCAAACGGCTGCGCACGCACTCCTGGCAATTCCCGCAGGGTGGCATCAAGTACGGCGAGACGCCGGAGCAGGCGATGTTCCGCGAGCTGCACGAGGAAGTGGGCCTGATGCCCGACCACGTGCAGATCGTCGCGCGCACGCGCGACTGGCTTCGCTACGAGGTCCCCGACCACTTCATCCGCAAGGACGCGCGCGGCCACTATCGCGGGCAGAAGCAGATCTGGTTCCTGCTGCGCCTGACGGGCCGCGACAGCGACATGAACCTGCGCGCCACCGACCACCCGGAGTTCGATGCCTGGCGCTGGAACGACTACTGGGTGCCGCTGGAAATGGTGATCGAGTTCAAGCGAGGCGTCTACGAGATGGCGCTGACGGAACTGGCGCGCTACCTGCCGCGCGTGAACCACCACAACCGCTACCTGCGAGCCGGCATGCGGGACCGCCGGGCCGACCCGCACATGGACGAAGCCTCACCGCCGGCCGACACCGCCGCGGGCTGAGGGCGCAGCGCCCCCGGTGGCCGTTGCGGCCGCCGCGCGGGGTCAGAGGCGGACGAGGTTCGTCCGGTGGATCAGCTCGAGTTCGTTCACGTAGCCCAGCACTTCGGCGATCTGCGCAGAAGGCTTGCGCGCGATCAGCCGCGCCTCGGACGCGCCGTAGTTCGCCAGGCCGCGCGCGATCTCCAGCCCGTCGACCGTGCGCACGGCGATGACGTCGCCACGCGCGAAGTCGCCCTGGACCTCGGTGACGCCCACGGGCAGCAGGCTCTTGCCTTCGTCGCGCACCTTCCCGGCGGCGCCGGCGTCGACCACCACCGCGCCGCGAAGCTGCAGGTGGTCGAGCATCCATTGCTTGCGTGCGGCCTGCTTGCCCTGGCCCGCCAGGAGCGCGCTGCCGATGGCCTCGCCGGCAGCCAGCCGCAACAGAACGTCGGGCTCGCGGCCCCAGGCGATGACCGTGCTGGCGCCGCTGCCGGCCGCACGCTTGGCGGCCAGCACCTTGGTCAGCATGCCGCCACGGCCGATGGCGCTGCCGGCGCCGCCAGCCATGCGCTCGAGAGCCGGGTCGCCGGCGGCAGCCTCATGGATGAAGGTCGCGGCAGGGTCCTTGCGCGGGTCTGCGGAGTACAGGCCGGGCTGGTCGGTCAGGATGATCAGCACGTCGGCCTCGACGAGGTTGGCCACCAGCGCACCGAGGGTGTCGTTGTCGCCGAACTTGATCTCGTCGTTGACGACGGTGTCGTTCTCGTTGATGACCGGGATGACGCCCAGCCCCAGCAGGGTGAGCAGCGTGGACCGGGCATTCAGGTAGCGCTCGCGGTCGGCCAGGTCGGCGTGCGTCAGCAGCACCTGCGCGCTGCCCATGCCCTCGGCGCGAAGCAGGGTCTCGTACATCTGCACGAGGCCCATCTGACCGACGGCCGCAGCGGCCTGCAGTTCATGCAGTTCCTTGGGCCGCGTCGTCCAGCCCAGGCGCTTCATGCCTTCGGCGATGGCGCCACTGGACACCATGACGAGCTCGCGGCCCTGGCGCGCCAGCCCGGCCAGCTGACGCGACCAGTTGCCGATGGCTTCGGCATCCACGCCCCGGCCTTCATCGGTGACCAGGCTGGAGCCGACCTTGACGACGATGCGCCTCGCCGAGGACACCACGCTCATCGGACGGTCCTCCGCGCGCTCACGCCGCCGGCTCCTCGCCGCCTTCGAAGCGCTGGTCGATGACTTCGACCGGGCGCTGTTCGAGCGCCACGTGGTGCCAGATCGCGTCGAGCAGCGGCTGCAGGCCTTCGCGCGTGAGCGCCGAGACCTCGAAGACCGGGCCCTTCCAGCGCATGCGACGGACGAAATCCTTCACGCGCGCGGCGCGATCGTCAGCAGGCACCATGTCGAGCTTGTTCAGCACCAGCCAGCGCGGCTTGGCGTGCAGCTTCGGGTCGTACTTCTTCAGCTCCGCCACGATGGCCTTGGCCTGCTGCACCGGGTCGACGCTGTCGTCGAAGGGCGCGAAGTCGACGATGTGCAGCAGCAGCCGCGTGCGCTGGAGATGGCGCAGGAACTGGTGGCCCAGGCCGGCGCCTTCGGAGGCGCCTTCGATCAGGCCGGGGATGTCCGCGATCACGAAGCTGCGCTCGGGGCCCAGGCGCACGACGCCGAGGTTCGGGTGCAGTGTCGTGAAGGGGTAGTCTGCGATCTTGGGCCGTGCGTTGGAAACGGCGGCGATCAGCGTCGACTTGCCCGCATTGGGCATGCCGAGCAGGCCGACGTCGGCCAGCACGCGCAGTTCCATGCGCACCTTGCGCGACTCGCCGGGCCAGCCCGGCGTCTTCTGGCGCGGGCTGCGGTTGGTGGCCGTCTTGAAGTGCAGGTTGCCGAAACCGCCGTCGCCACCCTTGAGGACCAGCACCTTCTCGTCGGGCACCAGCAGTTCGACGATCTTCTCGCCGGTCTCGAAATCGGTCACGATGGTGCCGACGGGCACGCGCAGGACGACGTCGGGGCCGGCGGCGCCGAACTGGTCCGATCCCCGGCCGGGCTCGCCGTTCTTCGCCTCGTGGCGCCGCGTGTAGCGGTAGTCGATCAGCGTGTTGATGTTCAGGTCAGCGACCATGTAGACGCTGCCGCCGCGCCCGCCGTCGCCGCCGTTGGGGCCGCCGAACGGAATGAACTTTTCACGCCGAAAGCTCACGCAACCGGCTCCGCCGTTGCCGGCGGCGATATCGATGACGGCTTCGTCGACGAACTTCATGGTGCTTCCCTGCAAACGAAAAAGCCCCGGCGGGCCGGGGCTTCGGTGTCCGATGTGGCCGGTATCAGACCGGCGTCACGAACACCGTCTGCTTGTTGTCCGGGCCCTTGATCTTGAAGGACACGGAACCGTCCACGAGCGCGAACAGCGTGTGGTCACGGCCCATGCCGACATTGGTGCCGGCGTGGAACTTGGTGCCGCGCTGGCGCACGATGATCGAGCCAGCCAGGATGGCCTGGCCGCCGAACACCTTGACGCCGAGCATCTTCGGCTGTGAATCGCGGCCGTTGCGGGTTGAGCCGCCGCCCTTTTTCTGTGCCATGGTTCAGTGCCCCTTCAGCCGTTGACCGCGCTGATCTGCAGCTCGGTGTAGTTCTGGCGGTGGCCGCCGTGCTTCTGATAGTGCTTGCGGCGACGCATCTTGAAGATGCGCACCTTGTCGTGCCGGCCGTGAGCGATGACCGTGGCATTCACGGTGGCACCAGCCACCAGAGGAGCCCCGACCTTCAGTTCTGCGCCGTTGCCGACTGCCAGAACCTGATCGATCACGATGTCCTGGCCAACGTCCGCAGCTATCTGTTCTATCTTGATCTTTTCGCCGGCTGCAACTTTGTATTGCTTGCCACCGGTTTTTATGACCGCGTACATGGTGAGACCTTTCGGAAATGATGTGCCCGGCACCCGGCACCGCTTGAAGACACGAAGTCACCACGGGCGCACGTTGGCCAGCCCATAAGCTTAGCACGATTCCGGCCGGCCGCGGGGCGGGCGCGTTGCTGCCTTGTACCGCAACGCGGCTCCGGCCCGCCCACATTCATGGTCGGGCGCGCCGCCTTCCTATAATGAGGTCATATTCCCCCGGCGCGTTCGTGCTCGATACCACTGCCCCACTTTCCTCCGCGGACCCGATGGACGCCGACATGCAACGTGTCGACGCCGTCATCCGCGAGCGGCTTTCATCCCGCGTCGCGCTGATCGACCAGATCTCGCACTACATCGTGGGGGCCGGCGGCAAGCGCATCCGCCCACGGCTGGTGCTGCTGTTCTCCCAGGCGCTGGGCTTCGAGGGGCCGGAGCGGCACGAGCTGGCGGCCATCGTCGAGTTCATCCACACCGCCACGCTGCTGCACGACGATGTCGTCGACGAATCGTCCCTGCGCCGCGGCCGCGCCACGGCAAACGCTGTCTTCGGCAACGCCGCGAGCGTGCTGGTCGGCGATTTCCTGTATTCCCGCGCTTTCCAGATGATGGTGTCGGTGGGCAGCATGCGGGTGCTGCAGGTGCTGGCGGACGCCACGAACGTCATTGCCGAAGGCGAAGTCCTGCAGCTGATGAACATGAACGATCCCGACCTCACGGTCGAGGATTACCTGCGCGTCATCCGGTTCAAGACAGCCAAGCTGTTCGAGGCCAGCGCCCGCCTGGGCGCGGTGCTGGCCGGCAGCCCGCCCGACATCGAGGAGCGTTGCGCCGACTACGGCCGCTCGCTCGGAACCGCCTTCCAGCTGGTCGACGACCTGCTCGACTACGAGGGCGATGCCAAGGAACTCGGCAAGAACATCGGCGACGACCTGCGGGAGGGCAAGCCCACGCTGCCTCTCCTGATCGCGATGGAACGGGGCAGCGAATCCGAACGGCAGCTGATACGCGGCGCGATCGAGCATGGCGAGGTGCAGAGGCTGCCCGACATCGTGGACATCGTGCGCCGCACGGGCGCACTGGACGCCACGCGCGAAGCCGCATTGCGCGAGGCCGAACTGGCCCGTCGGTGCGTCGAGCCGATGCAGCCTTCGCAGGCCCGTTCGGCTCTGCTAGAATTATGCGTTCGGGCAGTGCACCGGTCGTCTTGACCGTCGTCGCGCCGCCCGGCCATCGGGGTGTAGCTTAGCCTGGTAGAGCGCTACGTTCGGGACGTAGAGGCCGGAGGTTCGAATCCTCTCACCCCGACCAGGTTCAATTGAGTGTCATGCCGCGCTGCGCCCAACCGGTGCCGCACCGGCACCTCGCCGGCACCACACTGGTGTCGGACACGAACGCAGGGAAACGCCAAGAGCACGCCAAGAGCACGCGGAGAGCGGGCGAAAGGCAGACGAAAAGCGCGCGAAGCAAACGCCGCATCTGAGCGCAGCATCGCGCAACTACGACGCGGTCAAAGCCGGAACAAGGCGCGAATACGGCGCCCCGCTCGATTTACAGTCGCAGCGGTTATCGGCGATGATCGTCCGGGAACCTCAAGCGCTGAACGGAAGTCGATGGCCCTGGATACGACGGTTGAACCACCGAGCGCCCTGTCGGGCGTAGCCCGCGTGCTGGTGCACGCAGGCAAGCTCACGCCTCGGGTCGCCGACGAACTCTCACGCTCGGCACGCGAACGCAAGATCGGCTTCGTGGCGGCCGCCATCGCGGCGGGCGCCGTTCAGCCCGCCGACCTGGCGCACACGCTCTCGGCAGCGCTCGCGCTGCCCGTGCTCGACCTGAACGCAATGGATCTCCAGCGGCTGCCCACCGGCATCGTCGACACCAAGATCACCGCCCAGTACCACGTGATCGCGCTGGGCAAGCGCGGCAACCGCATCTTCATCGGCGCCGCCGACCCCACCGACCAGGAAGCCGTCGAACGCATCAAGTTCGCCACGCAGCTGACCCCCGAGTGGGTCATCGTCGAATACGACAAGCTGGCGAAGGTGCTCGAGGCCCAGACCACGAGCGCCAACGACGCGATCGAGACGCTGGCAGGCGGCGATTTCGAGTTCGACGTCACCGAGGAAGACACCAGCGTCGCCGAATCGGCCGACGTCTCGACCGAGGTCGAGGACGCGCCTGTCGTGCGTTTCCTGCAGAAGATGCTGATCGACGCCATCAACGCGCGCGCATCCGACCTGCACTTCGAGCCCTACGAGTACCACTACCGCGTGCGCTTCCGTATCGACGGCGAACTGCGGGAGATCACGCAGCCGCCGATCGCCATCAAGGACAAGCTGTCCTCGCGGATCAAGGTCATCTCGCGCATGGACATCGCCGAGAAGCGGGTCCCGCAGGACGGCCGGATGAAGCTGAAGTTCGGCAACAAGGCCATCGACTTCCGCGTCAGCACGCTGCCCACGCTGTTCGGCGAGAAGGTCGTGATCCGGATCCTGGACTCCTCCAGCGCCAAGCTCGGCATCGAGGCCCTGGGCTACGAGAAGATCGAGAAGGACCGCCTGATGGCCTGCATCCAGCGGCCCTACGGCATGGTTCTGGTCACGGGCCCGACGGGCTCTGGCAAGACGGTGTCGCTCTACACCTGCCTGAACATCCTGAACCAGCCCGGCGTGAACATCGCCACGGTCGAGGACCCGGCGGAAATCAACCTGCCCGGCATCAACCAGGTCAACGTCAACGATCGCGCGGGCCTGACCTTCGCCGCGGCGCTGAAATCCTTCCTGCGGCAGGATCCGGACATCATCATGGTCGGCGAGATCCGCGACCTCGAGACCGCCGACATCGCCATCAAGGCCGCCCAGACCGGCCACATGGTGATGTCGACCCTGCACACCAACGACGCCCCGACCACGCTGACCCGGCTGCTCAACATGGGCGTGGCGCCGTTCAACATCGCCTCGAGTGTGCTGTTGATCACGGCGCAGCGCCTGGGACGGCGCCTGTGCGAGAACTGCAAGAAGCCGGCGGACTACCCTCGCGAAGCCCTTCTGAAGGCGGGCTTCCTCCCCGAGGACCTGGACGGCAACTGGAAGCCCTACCGGGCGGTCGGATGCTCAGCCTGCAACAACGGTTACAAGGGGCGGGTTGGGTTGTACCAGGTGATGCCGATAACCGAAGCGATACAGCGCATCATCCTGTCGGAAGGAACGGCGCTCGACATAGCGGAGCAGGCGCAACGCGAAGGCGTGCGTGATCTTCGTCAGTCGGGCCTGATCAAGGTGCGCTCGGGCGTGACAACGCTCGAGGAAGTCATCACCGTCACGAACGAGTAGGTTTCATGGCCACAGCAACCGCAGCCGCCCGCAGTCCGAAGGAAGTCATCTTCGAGTGGGAGGGCAAGGACAAGAACGGCAAGATCGTCCGCGGCGAGATCCGCGCCGGCGGTGAATCCGTGGTGAGCGCAAGCCTGCGCCGCCAGGGCATCCTGGTCAACAAGATCAAGAAGCGCCGCACCTCGGGCGGCAAGGCGATCAAGCAGAAGGACATCGCGATCTTCACGCGCCAGTTGGCGACGATGATGAAAGCCGGCGTGCCGCTGCTGCAGTCCTTCGACATCGTCGCCCGCGGCAGCACCAATCCCCGGATGACGCGCCTGCTGACCGACATCCGCAACGACGTCGAGACGGGCACGAGTCTGTCTTCGTCGTTCCGCAAGCATCCGCTGCACTTCGACGCGCTGTACTGCAACCTGGTGGAAGCCGGCGAGACCGGGGGCATCCTGGAGGCCCTGCTCGACCGCCTGGCGATCTACCAGGAAAAGACCATGGCCATCAAGGCCAAGATCAAGTCGGCCCTGATGTACCCGGTCGCCGTCATCGTCGTCGCCTTCGTGGTGCTGACGGTGATCATGATCTTCGTGATCCCGGCGTTCAAGCAGGTGTTCTCGTCCTTCGGCGGCGAGCTCCCCGCGCCCACGCTGGCCGTGATCGCGATGTCGGAGTTCTTCACCGGGTGGTGGTACGTGATCTTCCCGCTGCTCTTCGGCGGCATCTACTTCTTCCTGGAATCCTGGAAGCGATCGGAAAAGATGCAGGTCGTGATGGACCGGCTGCTGCTGAAGATTCCCATCTTCGGCGACCTGATCAACAAGTCCGTCATCGCGCGCTGGACGCGCACGCTGTCGACCATGTTCGCAGCCGGCGTGCCCCTGGTCGAGGCGCTCGATTCGGTCGGCGGTGCTTCCGGCAACGCGGTGTATGCCATCGCCACCGAGCAGATCCAGCGCGACGTCTCCACGGGCTCCGCGCTCACCACCTCCATGACAGCCACCGGCGTGTTCCCGACCATGGTGCTGCAGATGGCGGCCATCGGCGAGGAGTCCGGTTCGCTGGACCACATGCTCGCCAAGGCCGCCGAGTTCTACGAAGAGGAAGTCGATGAAATGGTCAAGGGCCTGTCCAGCCTGATGGAGCCCTTCATCATCGTCATCCTGGGCGTGCTGATCGGCGGCATCGTGGTCTCGATGTACCTGCCGATCTTCAAGCTGGGCGCGGTGGTTTGAACGCCCTGGACCTGCTGCTCAGCCCGTGGGGGCTGGGCCTGCTGGGCCTGCTGGTCGGCAGCTTCCTCAATGTGGTGGTGCACCGCACGCCGCTCATGCTGGAGCGGCAGTGGTGGGCCGACGTCGCCGAGCTTCTGTCGGACACATCTGCATTCCAGCGTGTGTTTGGCCGTGCACCTCCCACCGCAGTCGGCACCCTCGCCAAGACGCTGGAGACCCAGCTGGAAGGCCTGCCCGCCCTGGGCCTGGCCAAGCCCGCTTCGCGCTGCCCGCACTGCGGCCACAAGATCCGCTGGTTCGAGAACATTCCGCTCGTCTCCTGGCTCGTGCTGCGTGGCCGCTGCTCGGCCTGCGGGGCCGGCATCTCGGCGCGCTATCCGCTCATCGAACTGCTCACCGGCGCGCTGTTCGCCGCCATGGCCTGGAAGATCGGCCCGAAGCCCGAAGCACTGCTGTGGTGCGGCGTGCTAGCGGTGCTGGTCGCGCTGTCGGCCATCGACTGGGACACCACCGTGCTGCCCGATGCGATGACTCTGCCCCTGCTCTGGGCCGGCCTCGTCGCTGCCGCCGCAGGCTGGACGACGACTTCCCTTCCCGGCGCGCTCTGGGGCGCGGTTGCGGGTTACCTGTCGCTGTGGTCGGTGTACTGGCTCTTCAAGCTCGTGACGGGCAAGGAAGGCATGGGCTACGGCGACTTCAAGCTGCTGGCGGCGCTGGGTGCGTGGCTGTCATGGCAGGCCATCCTGCCGATCGTGCTGTCGGCCTCGATCATCGGCGCGCTGGTGGGCATCGTCATGAAAGCCACCGGTGGCCTGCGCGAAGGCCGCTTCGTGCCCTTCGGCCCCTTCCTGGCGGGCGGCGGCGTGGCGGTCATGCTCATCGGACTGCCGCGGGTCCTGGCGTTCATGGGCTGGGCGTGACCGGCGGCATTGGCCGCATCGGCAGCATCGGACTGACGGGCGGGATCGGCAGCGGCAAGAGCACGGTGGCCTCGCTGCTGGTGCGCCACGGCGCGTGGCTCGTGGACACCGACGCCATCGCGCGGCAGCTCACCGCCCCCGGTGGCGCGGCCCTGCCCGCCCTGGCGGCCGAGTTCGGAGCGGACATGGTCGGCGCGGATGGCGCGCTCGACCGCGACCGGATGCGCGCCTTGGCCTTCGGCGACGCCAGCGCCAAGGCGCGGCTCGAAGCGGTGCTGCACCCGCTCATCGGCGCCGAGGCCGATGCCCAGGCCGCACGGGCCGACGGCCGGACCCTCGTCTTCGACGTGCCGCTGCTGGCCGAATCGACACGCTGGCGCCGCCGCGTGGACCGCGTGCTGGTGGTCGACTGCCCGCAGGCACTGCAGGTGCAGCGCGTGATGCAGCGTTCGGGCTGGCCGGCCGAGGCCGTCGAACGCGTCATCGCGCAGCAGGCGCCGCGCGCGCGCCGCCGCGCCATCGCGGACGCCGTCATCCACAACGGCGAAACCACGCACCTCGACGACCTCGCCTCCCTGGTCGCGAGCCTGTGGGGCGCATGGATCGGGCCGCAGCGGAACGCTGTGGAACAATAGGCCGCGTGGCCTCTGTCCTGTACGAATACCCGTTCAACGAAAGCATCCGCACGATGCTTCGGCTCGAACACCTGTTCGAGCGTCAGGACAAGCTCGCGCGGCGCGACGAGCCGGTGGACCACCACTTCGCGCTGGTCACGCTGTTCGAGATCATGGACGTCGCCTCGCGCGCCGATCTCAAGTCCGATCTGCTGAAGGAGCTCGAACGCCATCGCGCGCAGCTCCAGACCTATCGCGGCAACCCGCACATCTCCGAAGCGGCGCTCGACGAAGTCACCGCCCGCATCGACCATGTCTTCGCCGGGCTGAACCAGCTGGCCGGCAAGGCCGGGCACGCGCTGACGAGCAACGAGTGGCTGATGAGCATCCGCAGCCGCGTCAGCATCCCCGGCGGCACCTGCGAATTCGACCTGCCGGCCTACTACGCCTGGCAGCAGCTGCCCCCGGAGCGCCGGCGCGAGGATCTCGCCCGTTGGACGGCCACCGTACTGCCGCTGGGCGAGGCGCTCTCGGTGCTGCTCGGGCTTCTGCGCGACAGCGGCATGCCGCAGCGCATGGTGGCGCCCGGCGGGCAGTTCCAGCAGAGCCTGCCCCAGGGCAAGAGCTACCTGCTGCTGCGTGTGCGTCTGGACGAAGGCACCGAACTCGTGCCCGAGATCTCGGGCCACCGCCTGATGGTCAACATCCGCTTCATGCGCCCCGACGCCGAAGGCCGCCTGCGCGGCTGCGCCGACGACACTGCGTTCTCGCTGACGCTCTGCTCGTGAGCGTCGAACGCCAGGTCCCCTGCCCCACGTGCCGGCAGCAGACGCTGTACGGGCCATCGAACGCCTGGCGTCCGTTCTGCAGCGCCCGCTGCCGCGGCAACGACCTGGGTGCGTGGGCCAGCGGGGACTACCGCGTGCCCGCCGCACCGCCGGTCGAGGATGACGAACCGCCCGCATCCCCGACCTAAGGGTTTACGCCAGGGTCTTGAAGAAGCGCGGCGCGACCCTATAATTCCATTGTTAGCACTCGCAGTCTGTGAGTGCTGATGACACTGCGGCACGATCGATATCGCGCCGCATCTGTTTCAGCGAGTGCTCGCCTTCGAGCCCGCTCACTGCAAACCCCCAAGTTTTCGAACAGGAGATCCCCATGAAGCTGCGTCCTTTGCACGATCGCGTGATCGTCAAGCGCCTCGAGCAGGAAACCAAGACCGCCTCGGGCATCGTGATCCCCGACAACGCCGCCGAGAAGCCTGACCAGGGCGAAGTCCTGGCCGTGGGCCCGGGCAAGCGCAATGACAAGGGCGACTTCGTCACCCTGAACATCAAGGTCGGTGATCGCGTGCTGTTCGGCAAGTACAGCGGCCAGACCGTCAAGGTCGATGGCGATGAGCTGCTCGTGATGCGTGAAGAAGACCTCTTCGCCGTCGTCGAGAAGTAATCGCATCCCCCAACTCAAGATTCGGAGAAAAACACATGGCAGCTAAAGACGTCGTCTTCGGTTCCGACGCCCGTCACCGCATGGTGGAAGGCGTGAACATCCTGGCCAACGCGGTCAAGGTCACCCTGGGCCCCAAGGGTCGCAACGTGGTCCTCGAGCGCTCCTTCGGCGCCCCCACCGTCACCAAGGACGGTGTGTCGGTCGCCAAGGAAATCGAGCTGAAGGACAAGCTCCAGAACATGGGCGCGCAGATGGTCAAGGAAGTTGCTTCCAAGACCAGCGACAACGCCGGTGACGGCACCACCACCGCAACGGTGTTGGCCCAGTCCATCGTCCGCGAAGGCATGAAGTACGTGGCCGCCGGCATGAACCCGATGGACCTGAAGCGCGGCATCGACAAGGCCGTCGTGGCCCTGACGGAAGAGCTGCGCAAGGCCTCCAAGCCGACGACGACCAGCAAGGAAATCGGCCAGGTGGGCTCGATCTCCGCAAACAGCGACGAGTCGATCGGCACCATCATCGCCAACGCGATGGACAAGGTCGGCAAGGAAGGCGTCATCACCGTCGAAGACGGCAAGAGCCTGGACAACGAGCTGGACGTCGTCGAAGGCATGCAGTTCGACCGCGGCTACCTGTCGCCTTACTTCATCAACAACCCCGAGAAGCAGAGCGCGCTGCTCGACAACCCGTTCGTGCTGCTGTTCGACAAGAAGATCAGCAACATCCGCGATCTGCTGCCGGTGCTGGAACAGGTGGCCAAGGCCGGCCGTCCGCTGCTGATCATCGCCGAAGAGGTCGAGGGCGAAGCCCTGGCCACGCTGGTGGTGAACACCATCCGCGGCATCCTGAAGGTCGTCGCCGTCAAGGCTCCGGGCTTCGGTGACCGCCGCAAGGCCATGCTGGAAGACATCGCCATCCTGACGGGCGGCAAGGTCATCGCCGAAGAAGTGGGCCTGACGCTCGAGAAGGCCACGCTGGCCGACCTGGGCCAGGCTGCCCGCATCGAAGTGGGCAAGGAAAACACCACCATCATCGACGGCGCCGGCGCCGCTGGCGACATCGAAGCGCGCGTCAAGCAGATCCGCGTGCAGATCGAGGAAGCCACCAGCGACTACGACCGCGAGAAGCTGCAGGAACGCGTGGCCAAGCTGGCCGGCGGCGTTGCCGTCATCAAGGTCGGCGCTGCCACCGAGATGGAAATGAAGGAAAAGAAGGCCCGCGTCGAAGACGCGCTGCACGCCACGCGCGCAGCCGTCGAAGAAGGCATCGTGGCGGGTGGCGGCGTTGCGCTGCTGCGCGCACGCCAGGCCGCCGGCACCATCAAGGGTGACAACCACGACCAGGAAGCCGGCATCAAGATCGTGCTGCGCGCGATCGAGCAGCCCCTGCGCGAGATCGTCGCCAACGCCGGTGACGAGCCGAGCGTCGTGATCAACAAGGTGCTGGAAGGCAAGGGCAACTACGGCTTCAACGCCGCCAACGGCACCTACGGCGACATGATCGAGATGGGCATTCTCGACCCGACGAAGGTCACCCGCACCGCGCTGCAGAACGCTGCTTCGGTGGCCGGCCTGATGCTGACGACCGAGTGCATGGTCGCCGAAGCCCCGAAGGAAGAGTCCGGCGCCGGCGGCATGCCTGGCGGCATGGGCGGCATGGGCGGCATGGGCGGCATGGGCGGCATGGGCATGGACATGTAAGTTCAGGCAAGCGTCCTGACACAAAAGGCCCACAACCTGACGGTTGCGGGCCTTTTTCATGCCGAAGATCCATCGTCGGCGCGCCGATAATGCGGTTGGGATGAAGACCGTAACCACTCATGCTCGCCAGCAGTTCGTCGACGACGAACTGCTGCGGCTGCCCATGGTCGCCGATCAGATATTCGATGCCACATGGCGTGCGGTGCACGAAAGCGTCCCGACGCTGGGCCCGCGCGAACGAGGCATCGCGGGCGATCTGCTCCAGGTTCGCGCCGGCGCGCGCGCGCGCATCGTCGAGCGTTTCGTGGGCTCCATCCGCGACCAGGTTCAGGCCGAACTGGTCCGAGGCACGCCGATGGCGGTTGTCTCGCCCACGCCGCCGCGCGGCGAGCTCTCACTGCTCGACGAGGATGAGATCGCCACCGACGTCGAGACCTCGCACGCGATCGAGGCCATCCGCAGCGTCACCGAGCACGAACTCCGCGAACTCGCCACCTATACGTCGGCCCTCGCGGGCGACCCCGATGTCTCGCGCGACCACAACCCCTTCCGCGCCGAGACCTACGCGCGGGCCCTCTGGGACGCCGTGCAGATGCTGCCGCTGGGCAAGGCCTACCAGGCGCGCCTCATGCGCCACGCCAGCGTGCCGCTGGCCCAGGTGCTGCGCAAGACCTATGCGGGCGCCTGCGCGCGGCTGGAAGCCCAGGGCGTGGTGGCGGCTCTGCACCGCACACTGATCCTGCCGCCGGGCGCACGCACCCTGCGACCGACCGACTCCTGGGTGGGCGTCGAACCGACGCTGAACCAGATCCGGGCCATCATCCCCACACCCGCAACCGACTACGCGGCGCTGCCGACGCAGCAGGTTCCGCTGGACCGGCTCATCGACGATTCCGACCAGGCCTTGCGAGCCCTGCCGGACGACGCACCCCCGACCGTGAGGGCGCAACTGCTGGAGTCCCAGCGTGCGCGGCTCGTTCGGCATGCGCAGACGCCGATCGACAGGCAGCACATCGAGATGCTCACCCGCCTGTTCGAGGCGATGCTGTCCGACCCGCGCGTGTCGCGCGACATCCGCGCGGTGCTGGCCCGGATGCAGCCCTCGACGCTGCGACTGGCACTGCGCGACGATTCAGCGCTCGACGACTACACGCACCCGGTGTGGCGCTTCATGGACCTGGCCGCACACCTCGCCGCGCTGCACGCGGAAGGCTCGCCGGAGCGCGAGCGGGTCCTGCGCATGTCGGAGCAGCTGATCGACTCGATGGCACGCGAGCCGGTGCCCGATGCGCAGCTGTATCGCGGCGGCCTGGACCGGCTCATCGACGACGACTGCATGGGCTTCGAGGCGCGCGTGCTGCGCGCCGAGGCCGACATCGAGGCGATGCAGATCCTCGAGGACCGCCTGATCGCCGAGACGCAGGGCAACATCCCCACCGGCATGGGCCCGCTGGACGAAGGCCAGCTCGACACCGTGCCGGCCGATCTGCTGGCCAGCCTGCCCGGCAACGACGGGGAGCGCCCAGCGAGCGAAGACTGGATGAGGGAGCGCCGCCCCGGCGAGTGGGTGCGGCTGTTCTACCGCGGCGACTGGCAACGCGCGCAGTTGCTCTGGATCGGCCACCACGGCGATGCATTCCTCTTCGGCCGCGAACAGAGCGACGAGACGCTCGCCTTGCGCCGGCGTGCGCTGGCCCGGCTGCACTCGGAAGGGCTGGTCCGACCCTTGCGCATCCGATCGATGCTGCGCTCTGCGGCGGTCCAGATCCTGCGCGCAAACAAGCGCATGAACCAGCGCCCGGCCTAGTTCCGCAGCTCAGCCCTGCGGCTTGTTGCCAGCGGCGCCGGCATCAGGATGGGCACCGGGATGGGCATCCGGCTGAACGACAGGATCAGCCACCGGACCGGTCGCGGGATCGGCCTTCGCAGGCGCCTCGCCCTCGCCCTCGCCCTCGCCCTCGCCCTGATCCTCATCCTCGACTGCCGTCGGCGCACGATGCGCCCAGCCGTGGATGTGTTCGGCCGCGTCGCCCAGGCCCAGGCGCGACAGCGCCGAGAACAGCGCGACGCCCACGTCCGCCGAGTCGCCGCTGACATCCGACAGCGCCTCCTGGGCCTTCAGCAGCGCCTTCTGGGCATCGCTCCGGTTGAGCTTGTCCGCCTTCGTGAGCAGCACCAGCAAACGCACCTCGCCGCCGCGCACGCGGGGCTCGATCCAGTTGAGCAGGCGCAGGTCGAGATCGGTGAAGCCCAGGCGGGAATCGATCATCATCACCACGCCGCTCAGGTTGCGGCGGTACTTCAGGTAGTCCGCCATCACCTCCTGCCAGCGCAGCTTGGCGCTGCGCTCGACGGCGGCGTAGCCATAGCCGGGCAGGTCGGCGAAGCGTGCGTCGGCAGCGTCCTTCGGGCCCAGTTCGAACAGGTTGATATGCTGCGTCCGGCCCGGCGTGCGCGATGCGAAAGCCAGCCGCTTCTGCTGGGCCAGCATGTTGATCGCCGTCGATTTGCCTGCGTTGCTGCGGCCGACGAAAGCGATTTCCGGCAGTTCCGAAACAGGCAGCTGATCGAGCTTGCTGGCCGTGGTGAGGAAGCGTGCGGTGTGGGTCCAGGCCAGCGCGCGGGCGGCAGGATCAGGGACCAGTGGAGAGGTTGTCATGTGTCATTGTAAAATCAGCGGGTTTGTTTCCATGCATCGCCGCGATCAACATGCGTCGATGCCCACCAAAGGCTGTTCCCGAGCATGAAATCCGCCACCGTCCTGCTGCTCGCCGCCCTGTTCGCGGCCCCCGCCCTGGCCGCCGAGAGCAAGCCCGCTGCTGCCAAGCCCGACCTCGCCAAGGGGCAGGCCACCGCGGCCACCTGCATGGCCTGCCACACCGCCGACGGCACCCGCGGCGCGCCGGCCAACCCCATCCTGCAGGGGCAGTTCCCGGAATACCTGTCCAAGCAGCTGCACGAGTTCAAGTCGGGCAAGCGCAAGAACGCGATCATGCAGGGCATGGCTGCAGCGTTGTCGGAAGACGACATCCGCAACGTCGCCGCCTTCTACGCCAGCAAGGAAGCCAAGCCGGGCGCCGCGAAGAACAAGGAAACCGTGCTGCTCGGCGAAAAGATCTGGCGCGGCGGCATCGCCGACCGCAAGATCCCCGCCTGCGCCGGTTGCCACGGCCCCACGGGTGCGGGCATTCCTGCGCAGTACCCGATGCTGGCGGGCCAGCACGCCGACTACACCGAGGCGCAGCTGAACGCGTTCCGCTCCGGCCTGCGCGCCAACAACATCCAGATGACCGGCGTGGCCGCGAAGATGAACGACGCCGAGATCAAGGCCGTCTCCGACTACGTGGCCGGCCTTCGCTGAGCCCCAAACGCCTCGACGCGAACGGGCCGGTCTCTGACCGGCCCTTTTCGTTGGGCGGGTACTTTCGACCGCATCCGCGCTCTCGCCGCCGGAAGTTTGTAAGCTCGGGCACCACTCGCACGACCGACCCACCATGCACTACTTCCAAGACCGCGGCTTCCAGCATCCCGTCTCGTCCGAGATCACGCCCCGCAGCGCCTACCTGAACCGGCGCGCCTGGCTGCAGTCACTGGCCGTGGGCGGTGCTGCGCTCTCCGGCTGGGCCGGGCGCGACGCCATGGCGCAAACGGCGCGGCCGAACAAGCTGGCCGCCCTTCCCGGCGTGCGGAGCACGGTGGCGGGCGCGATGGTGATGGACAAGCCCACGGCCTACGGCGACGTGGCGAGCTACAACAACTTCTACGAATTCGGCACCGACAAGGCCGACCCCGCCCGAAACGCCGGCTCGCTCAAGCCGCGCCCCTGGACGGTCGCGGTCGAAGGCGAGGTGAAGAAACCCGGCGCCTGGGACCTGGACGCCCTGCTGAAGCTCGCACCGATGGAAGAACGCATCTATCGCCTGCGCTGCGTCGAGGGCTGGTCGATGGTGGTGCCCTGGGTGGGCTGGTCCCTGGCCGAGCTGATCAAGCGCGTGGAGCCGACGGGCAACGCGAAGTACGTGCAGTTCATCACCCTGGCCGACCGCGCCCAGATGCCCGGGCTGCGCTCGGGCGTGCTGGACTGGCCCTATGCAGAAGGCCTGCGCATGGACGAAGCCATGCACCCGCTGACGATGATGGCCTTCGGCCTGTACGGCGAAGTGCTGCCCAACCAGAACGGCGCCCCGGTGCGGCTGGTGGTGCCCTGGAAGTACGGCTTCAAGTCGGGCAAGTCGATCGTGAAGATCCGCTTCGTCGAGAAGCAGCCGGCCACCAGCTGGGAAACCGCCGCTGCCCAGGAATACGGCTTCTATTCGAACGTGAACCCCAAGGTCGACCACCCGCGCTGGAGCCAGGCCACCGAGCGCCGCATCGGCGAGGACGGCGTGTTCGCGAAGAAGCGGCCCACGCTCATGTTCAACGGCTATGAGCCGCAGGTCGGGCAGATGTATGCCGGCATGGACCTCAAGCGCTACTTCTGAACTTTCCTTGAACCGCTGGCTGCTTCACCCGGCCTGCAAGCCGGTGATGTTCCTGCTGGCGCTGGGGCCGTTCGCCTGGCTGCTGAACGGCGCCATCGCCAACACGCTGGGCGCCAACCCGGCAGAGGCCCTGATCCGCGGTACCGGCGACTGGACCCTGCGCTTCCTGTGCCTGACGCTCGCCGTGACGCCGCTGCGCCAGTGGGGCGGCTGGCCTGCCCTGCTGCGACTGCGGCGCATGCTGGGCCTGTTCACGTTCTTCTACGGCGTGCTGCACTTTCTCTGCTACGCCTGGCTCGACATGGGCCTGGACGCGGGCGACATCCTGCGCGACATCCCGAAGCGCCCGTTCGTCCTCGTGGGCACGGCGGCGCTGCTGCTGATGGCGCCGCTGGCGGCGACGTCGTTCGACCGTGCCATCCGCGCCCTGGGTGGCGCCCGCTGGCGCGCCCTGCACCGTGCCGTGTACGGCACGGCAGTTCTGGCGCTGCTGCATTTCTTCTGGATGCGCGCCGGCAAGAACGACTTCGCCGAAGTCGCGGTCTATGCCGCGATCCTGGGCGGACTGCTGGGCTGGCGGCTCTGGAAACGCTACGGCGCGCGACGGCTCAGCGCATGAAGGACGGCAGCCACAGCGCCAGGCCCTGGAACTCCATCACGAGCGCGATCGCCACGGCCAGCATCAGCACGAAGATCCAGACGCCACGGAAGATCTGCGCGAGCTGAACCTCGCGCAGCAGTGCGTTCAGCACGAACAGGTTCATGCCGACGGGCGGGGAGATCAGGCCGATCTGCACCACCAGCACGATCAGCACGCCGAACCAGACCGGGTCGAACCCGAGCCCGGTGACGATGGGGAAGAAGACCGGGATGGTCAGCAGCACCATCGACAGCTCTTCCATGATGGTGCCGAGCAGGATGTAGATGAACATCATGGCCCCCACCACCATCAGCGGCGACAGGCCCTGGTGCAGGATCCAGTCCTTCAGGTCGCCCGGCATCGTGGTGAAGTTGACGAAGGCCGAGAACAGCATCGCCGCGATCAGGATCGTGAACAGCATGGCGGTCGTGCGCACGCTCTCCACCAGCACCTCGTGCAGGATCTTCAGCGTCAGCGCCCTGCGCGCCAGAGCGAAGAAGAACGCGCCCGAGGCGCCGATGCCGGCGCCCTCGGTGGCCGTGAAGACGCCGCCGTAGATACCGCCCAGCACCACCACGACCAGGAGCAGCACGCCCCAGATGCCGCGCAGCGCGCGCCAGCGCTCGGGCCAGGTGGCACGCACGCCGGCCGGGCCGGCGCTGGGGTCGCGCCAGGTGATCCAGGCCACGCCCAGCATCATCAGGCCTGCGCAGAGCAGGCCGGGCAGCACGCCGGCCGCGAACAGCTTGCCGATGCTGGTCTCGGTGACGATGCCGTAGATGACCAGGATGGTCGACGGCGGGATCATGATGCCGAGCGTTCCGCCCGCCGCGATGACACCCGTGCTGAGGTAGTCGGCGTAGCCGAGTTCCTTCATGGGGCGATAGGCCACCTTGCTCATGGTGGCCGCGGTCGCGATGGAAGAGCCGCAGATGGCGCCGAAGCCGGCGCAGGCGATGACCGTTGCGTGGGCCAGGCCGCCGCGCACATGGCCGATGAAGGAATAGGCGGCGCGGAACAACTCGTGCGCCAGGCCGGCGCGCGCCACGAAGTTGCCCATCAGGATGAAGAGCGGCACCACCGACAGCGTGTACGCGAAGCCGGTGTCGTAGACCACCTGTGCGGTGTTGGCCATCGTGGCCGGCCACCCCCGCAGCAGGCCGAGGCCGACGAAGCCCACCAGGCCCATGGCGAAGGCCAGTGGCACGCGCAGCAGCGCCAGCAGGAAGACTGCGCCGAAGCCCAGCAATGCTTCGGTCATGGGGAGGGCTCTTCCGGAACGCCGGCGTGGTGGTGGCTGGTGGGCTGCAGGATGAGCAGGCCGTGGACGAGCGCCGTCACGGCGCACAGCACGCTCATGCCGTGCACGAACGGCCCCAGCGGCAGCAGGAGCTGAGCCGTGGTGTCGCCGTACTCGGCCATGTTGTCGGCCTTGACCCACATGACCCAGGCCACGCCCAGCAGCAGCCCCATGCAGGCCAGGTCCACCAGGGCCTGCTGCACGCGCCGCCACGTGGCCGGCCAGAGCGGGTCGAGCGAGTCGAAGACGACATGCTCGCCGCGCAGCGACACCAGCGGCAGGCCCGCGAAGATGACCACCACCAGCAGCAGTTCGGTCACCTCCAGCGAGCCGGGCACGGACGCATCCAGGAACTTGCGGCCGGTCACGTCGACCAGGGTGAGCAGCATGATCGCGAACAAGGCGATGCCGGCCAGCAGCCCGCAGAGCGCCTGCAGCAGCGCCTTCAGCTTCAAGCGGCCACGCTCACTTCTGCTTCGCGATCTCGGCGCGGAACTCGACCAGGACCTTCTTCGCGTTGGTCAGGCCCTTGGCCTCGGCGGCCTTGGCCCAGTCGTCCTCGAGCGAGCTGGTCTTGTCCTTGACGGCCTTCACGAAGGCCGGATCGGCCTTCGTGAACTGCACGCCCGCGGCCTGCATGAAGGCCATGCCGCGACGGTCGACCTTGTCCCAGCCGCGGCCCAGCATGCGGGCGGCGAACTCGCCGGACATCTCGTCGATGATCTTGCGGACCTCGGGCGACAGCGAGTCGTACTTGGCCTGGTTCATCATGAACACGAAGCTGGTGTTGTACAGGCCGCCCGGGAAGGTGGTGGCGTACTTGATGACCTTGTCGATCTTGAAGCCTTCCACCGATTCGGCCGGGAACAAGGTGCCGTCCATCACGCCGGTGGACAGCAGCTCGTAGCTCTCGGGCGCGGGCTTGAGCGTGACGTTCATGCCCAGCTGCTTGGTGATCGTGTTGATCATGCCGCCGCCGATGCGGAACTTCAGGCCGGCGAGGTCGTCGATCCTGGCGATCGGGCGCTTGGTGTTGAGCACCATGCCGGGGCCGTGCGTGAACACGGCGATGACCTTCACGCCCTTGTGCTCCTCGCGGATGGCAGCGTACTTGTCGTACATGCGGTTGAAGGCCACGGACGACGCCTCGGCCGAATCGCCCAGGAACGGGAACTCGGCGAGCTGCGTGGTCACGAACCGGCCCGGCGTGTAGCCGTGGACCGTGAAGGAAATGTCGGCCAGGCCGTTGCGCACGGCGTCGAAGGTGCCCGGGGGCGCCGAGACGGCACGCGGCAGCACGTTGCACTTGATGGCGCCCTTGGCCTTGGCCGCGAGCATCTCGCACCACTCGGCTTGCGAGGCGGTGAGCGTATGGGCCGGCGGGACCCAGGACGAGAGCGTCAGCGTGGTCTGCGCCTGAACGCCAGCGCTGCCCGCGGCAGCCAGGGCCATCAGGCCGCAGGTACGGAAGATCGAGCGAGTCATCGGATTCCTTTCAAGGGCATGCCAGTACTGGCGCCACCCGTGAATTCTGACTCAGCCCGGCACTTCCACCATCCGCGCTTCCCCCGGGACAAGGGGAGGGCAAGCGAGGCCGGCCCTCCTAGGATCCAGCCATGCGCTTCGACCCGTCCTCCAACTGCATCACCGTCCACCGGGACGCCACCCCCCTGGCGCTGCGCAACCGGCTTCGGCTGGCGCTCGCAAGCCTCGATCTGGCGCAGACGTCGGGCAGGCCCTGGTCCCTGGCGGAGGCCCACCGGGAGGCGGCGGGCGCCTATGTCGCCATCGGCGCCCTGACGTCGGCGCTGGGGATGCTCGAGCACGCCCTGCGCTGGGCGCGCGCCACGGGTTCGACGGACCAGCGCGTCGACCTGCTGTGCGAGATCGTCGAGACGCTGGCTGCGGAGTCCGACGCGCTGGAGGGCCAGCGCCCCGGCAGCGGCCGCGCGAGCCGCGACCAGGCGCGCGACCGCGTCTTCGAGGCCAGCCAGCTCGCCGCCCGCGTGGCCGATGCGCGCTGGGAGGTGACGGTGCTGCTGCGGCTGTCCGACGTTCTGGACCGTTTCGGCGACCGCGACGACGCGACCCAGCTGCAGGTGCGGGCGCTGCTGCTGACGGTGGGCGGAACGCCCGAGACCCCGAACGCCGCCGACGCCGCGCTGCTGCGCCGCCACTGAAGGCGGCCCGCGCCGGCCCTGAGCCTGGAGCACTAAGCCCGCGCCAGCACCGGCGCCAGCGCCACCCCGGTGTGCGTGCCGGCGGCCACGATGCCTTCGGGCTCGCCTTGGGCAGCCACCCGCCCACCTGCGCCGCCGCCCTCCGGCCCCAGGTCGATGACCCAGTCGGCTTCGGCGATGACGTCCAGGTCGTGTTCGATCACCACCACGCTGTGCCCGCCGTCCACCAGGCGGTGCAGCACGCGGATGAGTCGTTCGACGTCGGCCATGTGCAGGCCCACCGTGGGCTCGTCCAGCACGTACAGCGTGTGCAGGGCCTTCTGGCCCCGGCGGCCGACCTCGTCACGGACCTTGCTGAGTTCGGTGACGAGCTTGATGCGCTGCGCCTCGCCGCCGCTGAGCGTGGGCGAAGGCTGGCCCAGCGTGAGGTAGCCGAGCCCGACGTCCTGCAGCAGCTTCAGCGGGTGCCCGATGGCGGGCATCGCGGCGAAGAACTCCACCGCCTCGTCCACCTGCATCAGCAGCACTTCGCCGATGTGCCGGCCGCGCCAGGTGACGGCCAGCGTCTCGGGGTTGAAACGCTGCCCGTGGCAGGTGTCGCAGGGCACCTTCACGTCCGGCAGGAAGCTCATCTCGATGGTCCGCATGCCCTGCCCTTCGCAGGACGGGCAGCGGCCCTCGCCGGTGTTGAACGAGAACCGACCGGGCCCGTAGCCGCGCGCCTTGGCCTCCAGCGTCTCGGCGAACAGCTTGCGGATCGGGTCCCAGAAACCGATGTAGGTGGCGGGGCAGGAACGCGGCGTCTTGCCGATGGGGGTCTGGTCGACCTCGAGCACACGCTCGACGGACTGCCAGCCGTCGATGGCCTGGCACCCCACCGGCGAGGCCTTGCCGCGCGCCGCGACCAGGGCCGCCACGCTGGCCAGCAGGACGTCTCGCGCGAGCGTGCTCTTGCCCGAGCCGCTGACGCCCGTGACGGCCACCAGACGGTGCAGCGGCACCCGCACGTCGAGCTGCTGCAGGTTGTGCAGCGTGGCGCCGCGAACCGTGAGCGCCGCCGCGTCGGCTGCCATGGGCCGGCGCGTCTGCAGGGGGTGGCGCAGCGGGTGCGCCAGGAAGTGGCCCGTGACGGATTCGGGCACGGCCGAGATGTCGGCCGCGCGCCCTTGCGCCACCAGCGTGCCGCCGCGGCGGCCCGCGCCGGGGCCGATGTCGATGATGTGGTCGGCGCGGCGGATGGTGTCCTCGTCGTGCTCGACCACGACGAGCGTGTTGCCGGCCTCGCCCAGCTTGGCCAGCGCGTTCAGCAGGATGCCGTTGTCGCGCGGGTGCAGGCCGATGGTGGGCTCGTCGAGCACGTAGCAGACGCCCTGCAGGTGGCTGCCCAGTTGCGCCGCGAGCCGGATGCGCTGCGCCTCGCCGCCGCTGAGGGTGGGCGCGGCGCGGTCCAGCGTCAGGTAGCCCAGGCCCACGTCCTGCAGGAACTGCAGCCGGTTCGCGATCTCGGTGATGACGTCGCGCGCGATGCCTTCCTCACGCACCGTCAACCGGCCCGAGGCTTCCAGCACCGAGAGCCACCGGGACGCGTCGGCCACCGATTGCCGCGCCACGTCGCCGATGGGCCGGCCGTCGAACTCCACCGCGCGCGCTGCGGCGTTCAGCCGCGTGCCGCCGCAGTCGCCGCAGGGGCTGTCGACCAGGCCCTCGACCTCGGGCTCCTCGGAAGGAAAGGTCTGCTCGCGGCCGCCGTTGTCGTCGTCGCGCACGGAGTCGTCCAGCGCCTTGCGCTGCTCGCGCGTGAGGCTCAGGCCCGTGCCCACGCAGCTGGTGCACCAGCCGTGCTTGCTGTTGTAGCTGAACATGCGCGGGTCCAGCTCGGGGTAGCTGGTGCCGCAGACCGGGCAGGCGCGCTTGGTGGAAAACACCTTCACCTGGCCGATGCCCACGCCGGTGCCGCCGTCGGCCAGGGCAGCGGCCAGGCCGTCCAGCGGGTGCAGCAGATGCAGCACGCCCTTGCCCAGCTCCAGCGCCTTCGACAGGGCGGCGCGCAGCTCAGGCTCGTTCTCGGGCGTGATGACCATGTCGGCCACCGGGAGCTCGAGCGTGTGCTCCTTGAAGCGGTCGATGCGCGGGAACGGGTCGAGCTTCAGGAATTCGCCGTCCACGCGCAGATGCGTGTGGCCGCGGGCCTTGGCCCACTTGGCCAGGTCGGTGTAGACGCCCTTGCGGTTGACTACCAGCGGCGCCAGCAAGCCCACGTGCTCGCCCTTGTGGTCGCGCAGCAGCTGGGCGGCGATGCTCTCGGCGCTCTGCGCCTTCACCGGCGCGCCGTCGTGCACGCAGTGCTGCAGCCCGAGCTTGACCCACAGCAGCCGCAGGAAGTGCCAGACCTCGGTGGTGGTGGCCACCGTGCTCTTGCGGCCGCCGCGGCTCAGCCGCTGCTCGATGGCCACGGTGGGCGGTATGCCCCAGACCGCGTCCACCTCGGGCCGGCCCGCGGGCTGCACGATGCTGCGCGCGTAGGCGTTCAGGCTCTCGAGGTAGCGGCGCTGCCCCTCGTTGAAGAGGATGTCGAAGGCCAGGGTGCTCTTGCCCGAACCGCTGACGCCGGTGATGACGTTGAACTTGCCGCGCGGGATGTCGACGCTCAAGCCCTTGAGGTTGTGCTCGTTCGCGTTGACGATGCGGATGGACTGCTCCGACTCGTCGCGCTGGCGGCGCAGCACGCGCTGCAGGGGCGCGCCCTCCTCCACCGCGTGCCCGCCGACACCCAGCGACTGCTCGTACAGCAGTAGCGCGCGCCCGGTGTGCGAGCTTGGGTGGGCCTTGATGTCGTCGGGCGTGCCGACGCACACCACCTCGCCGCCGGCGTCGCCGCCTTCGGGGCCGAGGTCGACGATCCAGTCCGCGGCGCGGATCACGTCGAGGTTGTGCTCGATGACCAGCAGCGAGTGGCCGGCGTCCATCAGCTTGCGCAGCGCGCGCATCAGCTTGGCGATGTCGTCGAAGTGCAGGCCGGTGGTGGGTTCATCGAACAGGAACAGCGTGCCCCGGCGCGCCGCCGGCTGGCGCGGGCCGCTCGCGGCGTCGGCCAGGAAACCGGCGAGCTTCAGGCGCTGCGCCTCGCCGCCGCTGAGCGTGGGCACCGGCTGGCCCAGGCGCACGTAATCGAGGCCCACGTCGACGATGGGCTGCAGGCGCGCCACCACCTCGCGGTCGGCCTGGAACCAGTGCGCCGCCTCGGCCACGGTGAGGTCGAGCACATCGGCGATGGACAGCTGCATCGGCCCGCGCAGCAGCTTCACGTCGAGGATCTCGGCGCGGTAGCGGCGGCCGTCGCAATCGGGGCAGCGCAGGTACACGTCCGACAGGAACTGCATCTCCACGTGCTCGAAGCCCGAGCCGCCGCAGGTGGGGCAGCGGCCGTCGCCGGCGTTGAAGCTGAAGGTGCCGGCGGTGTAGCTGCGCTCGCGCGCCAGCGGTGCGTCGGCGAACAGCTTGCGCAGTTCGTCGAACGCGCCCACGTAGCTGGCCGGGTTGCTGCGCGCGGTCTTGCCGATGGGGCTCTGGTCGACGAAGACGGCGTCCGAGAGCAGGTCGGTGCCCAGCAGGCGGTCGTGCGCGCCGGGCGTCTCGGTGGGCTTGCCGAAGTGGCGCGCCAGCGCGGGGTAGAGCACGTCCTGGATCAGCGTGCTCTTGCCCGAACCGCTGACGCCGGTCACGCAGACCAGGCGCTGCAGCGGGAACTCCACCGACACGCCCTGCAGGTTGTGCTCGCGCGCGCCTTCCAGCACCAGCTTGGGCGTGCTGCCGTCCACCAGGCGCCGGAAACCCGTGCTCACCGTCTTGCGCGCGCCCAGGTAGGCGCCGGTGAGGGTGTTGGCACGCTTCACGTCCTCGGGCGCACCGTCGAAGACGATCTGGCCGCCACGCTCGCCGGGGCCGGGGCCCATGTCGATGAGGCGGTCGGCCGCCAGCATCACGGCCGGGTCGTGCTCGACCACGACCAGCGTGTTGCCGGCATCGCGCAGGCGGTGCATCGCGGTGACGATGCGGTCCATGTCACGGGGGTGCAGGCCGATGCTGGGCTCGTCCAGCACGAACATCGTGTTCACGAGCGAGGTGCCGAGCGCGGTGGTGAGGTTGATGCGCTGCACCTCGCCGCCGCTGAGCGTGCGGCTCTGGCGGTCCAGCGTCAGGTATTGCAGGCCAACGTCGCAGAGGTATTTCAGACGCGTCCGGATCTCGTCGAGCAGCAGCGACAGCGCGTCGTCGAGCAGCGGCAGCATCAGCGCGTCGAAGAATCGGCGCAGGCGCTCGATCGAGAGCTGCATCAGGTCGTTCAGGGCCAGGCCGGGCAGCGCCTCCAGCTGCTCGCGCGACCAGCCCACGCCCACGGGCAGGAAGCGTCGGGCCGGCGGCAGCACCGCATCGGCATCGGCCTTCGAACCCACGCGCCAGAGCAGGGCCTCCAGCTTGAGGCGCGCGCCCCCGCAGGCGCCGCAGGGCGTGTAGCTGCGGTACTTGGACAAGAGCACGCGGATGTGCATCTTGTAGGCCTTGCTCTCCAGGTACTCGAAGAACCGGCGCACGCCGTACCACTGCTTGTTCCAGTCGCCCTTCCAGTGCGGCGAGCCCTCGAGAACCCACTCGCGCTGTCCGGCGGTGAGGTTCGTCCAGGCGGTGTCGCGCGGAATGCCGGCCTCGCCCGCGTACTTGAGCAGGTCGTCCTGGCAGTCCTTCCAGGCGGGCGTCTGCAGGGTCTTGATGGCGCCGTTGCGCAGGGTCTTGCGGTGGTCGGGCACCACCAGGCCCCAGTCGACACCGATCACCCGGCCGAAGCCGCGGCAGGTCTCGCAGGCGCCGTAGGCCGAGTTGAAGCTGAAGAGCGCAGGCTGCGGATCGGCGTAGCGCAGGTCGCTTTCCGGGCAGTGCAGGCCGGTGCTGTATTTCCACAGCAAGGGTTGCGCCTCGGCCTCGGGCGCCACGTGCACCGTGAGGCGCCCGCCGCCGCGCTTGAGCGCGAGCTCGATGGCCTCGAGCACACGCACGCGCTCGGCGCCGCCCAGGCGCAGGCGGTCGGCCACCACGTCGAGGATCTTGCGGCCGCCCTCGATGCGCTCGGCCTGCACTCGCGTGAAGCCGCTCGCGGCCAGCCATTGCTCCTGCTGCTCGGCCGTGGTGTCGGCCGGCAGTTCCGCCGGGAAGGTGAAGACCAGGCGAGGGTCGCCCGCCGCGGCGGCGCGGGCGCTCAGGTCGGTGAAGATGGTTTCGGCGGAGTCGTGCCGGACCGGCAGCGCCGTGACGCGGTCGAAGAGCTGCGCCGCGCGCGCGAACAGCAGCTTCAGGTGGTCGTTCAGCTCGGTCATCGTGCCGACCGTGCTGCGGCTGGTGCGCACAGGGTTGGTCTGGTCGATGGCGATCGCGGGCGGGACGCCGTCCACGCGGTCCACGGCCGGGCGGTCCATGCGGTCGAGGAACTGGCGCGCGTAGGCGCTGAAGGTCTCGACGTAGCGCCGCTGGCCCTCGGCGTAGAGGGTGTCGAAGACGAGGCTGGACTTGCCGGAGCCGCTGGGCCCGGTGACCACGGTCATCTCGCCCGTGCGGATGTCGAGGTCGAGATTCTTGAGGTTGTGCTGGCGCGCGCCGCGGATGCGTATGAGACCGGAGGACATGAGACTGCTGCTGCTTCCCGGGCCGAGGCCAAACAGCCATTCTAGGGACGCGCCCCATCACCCGGATTCTGCGGCCGACACGCCCGACGACGCCTCAGGGGCATCGGGCGCGCACAGGCTCAGGTCGGGGAGATCAGCCGCTCCATGGTCTCGATCAGCTGCAGGGGGCTGAAGGGCTTGACGAGGTACTCGTCGGCCCGCGCCGCGCCGCCGGCATCGCGGTCACGCGCCTGGCCACGGGCCGTCAGCAGCACCACCTTGATGTGGGCCAGCGCAGGGTCGGACTTGATGCGATGGCAGACCTGCAGCCCGTCGATCTCGCCGGGCATCATGACATCCAGCAGCACCAGATCAGGCCGCAGGGTGGAGACCATGTTCAGGCCCAGGGCGCCATCGGAGGCCTCGTGGATCTCGTAGTCCTCGAACTCGAGGGTCATCCGGATCAGCTTGCGGATGTCGGACTGGTCTTCGACGATCAGAACGCGTTTCATGGGGTGATTCCAGCGGAGTTTCGGATGTTCGGGTCAGGTGTTCGGCGTTGATCGTGAACGATGCATCAACTCTGCCAGATCTCGGGCGTAGATTTGCGCCTGCTCCATCCCGAAGGTGGCGTCCTGGTTCGCGGCCAGGGCCGGCGCGCCGGTGGGAACTTCAAGGACCCACTCCGAATCGGCGCCCTCGGGCCCGAGTGTGCCACCGTGCAGCGCGAGCACCTGGCGGCACATCATCAGCGCAATGGCGCCGATCCCGCCCGACGCCGCGTCGGCGAAGAGCACCCGGTTGCGAAAGACGATGCGGGCCCGCGCGCCGACCTGCTGGTGCTCGATCTCGATCTGCTCGCCGGCCGGCACCACGGACAAGGCGGAGCGCAGGCATTCCGCGAAGGCGCGCCTCAGCCAGCGCCGGTTGCCGTACAGCGTGGCCTGCGAGGCCGCGTCGCCGGCGGATCGGAACTGCAGGCCGACGCCGCGCGCCATGCCGACAGGCTCGACCTCGGCCCAGGCCTGCTGCAGCAGCGGCCACAGTTCGATGCGTTCGTCGTCCCCGGTGCCGTCGGAGGTCCACAGGCCCGCCAGATCCAGCAGTCGGTTGAGGCCGGCCAGCAGGTCGTCGATCCGCTCGACCAGCATCGTCGCGCCGTGCGGATCGGAGTCCTCGCGCCACAGCTGCAGCGCCGAGGCCGCGCGGTGGAGTGGCGCACGCAGGCCCTGGTCCACGGCGCGCAGCAGCCGGTCGGCGCCGCCCGAGGTTTCATCGACGGCGCCGCCACCCTCGAGCAGCACGAAGGTGTCGTCCTTCTCCAGGCCCGGCATCACGCGACACCGCACCAGACGCCCGGAATTGGACAACGAGCTCAACCGCGGGATACCGACCCGGGCCACGAGCTGGACGGCCAGCGACAGCGCAGGGTCGCGCAGGGTGTCGCCAGCGCGCAGGGCGCTGATGCGGCGTGCCTCGCTGTTGGCGTGCCGGACGTTGCCGTCGACCTGCACCCACAGCACTCCGGAGGGCACGCGTTCGAACAGCTCGATCAAACTGGATGACATGATTCGGATCTCCTGACCGAATCATATCCAGTTATCATTTTTATCGGATGAAATACGTCACGGTCTCTCGCGCGACGGCACCCTGACATCCATCGATGCGGGCCGATAGGCAGGCTGCATCCTGCAGCCGGGGCCCCACGTGGCCTCCAGCGCCTGACACCGCTGCGCCAACCCGGACGGCGTCGGCTTCTCGGCGCGCTCCACCCAGCCCAGCAGGCTTTCGGCCAGCGTGACATAGATCGGGTCGGCCAGATAGCTGTGCTCGCTGTGATCGGCAAAGACCTGCACGAGGCGCGGCGCGCTGCCGCCACGGTTCATCGTCTCGGCAAACGCGGCCTCCATCTCGACGAAGGCCGTCGCATCGCTGATGGCGTGCAGCGTCAGAACCGGCACGGGGATCCGGCCGGTGAGGTCGGTGTCCTCGACCATGCGCGCCACGGCCTGCGGATCGGCGCGGTAGCGCGGCACGGCGGCGTTGAGCGCCGCGTCGTCATCCGAGCCTGTGTAGCGCACACCCACGTTGCCGAACGGGTTGCGTCCGCCGGTGCGGTTCTGCACGATGTCCTGGAAGTGGCCGGTGGCCCAGTTGAGATGGCCCTGGACCGAACTCTCCGGGATGCGGATCACCTTCGCGATGGTCGCCAGCTTCTTCGCCTGCTCGGGCGTGCGCTGAGCCGCGGGCAGGCCGATGCCCAGGCACTCCCGCGTGCGCACCGCCAGCTGCTGCGACGTCATCGAGGCCCCCCCCGCGGGCAGGCCCATCCACAGCGGATACGCGGGCTCGTCGGGTCGCGGGTGGTTCTTGCAGTAGTGCTGGTAGACCACGCGCAGGTCGAGGCGGAAGTCGTAGGCGCGCGAGCCGCCGGCCAGCACGCCGCTGGTCAGCAGCACGGCGTCGTAGGGCTTGCCGGCGGTGAACATCTCGGCGCCCTTGGCTGCGACGTTGGCGCCCCAGGACTGTCCGTGCAGGATCGTGCGCCGGGGCTGAGCCACGTGCTGCAGCACGATCTTGCGCAGGCGCTCGGTGTCCTCGGCGGCAGCGCGCACTTCCACGCCGCCCTGGCGGAAGGTGCTGGCCGCGAAGAGATGGCCGCTGCGGACCCAGACGTTCCAGCGCTTGAGGTCTTCCAGCGCGCGTTCGGGCTTGGGCGCGCCGAGCGTCGGCCCGCCGTGGGCGTGCAGCACGAGTACGCCGTTCCAGGTGGCGGGCATCGCGATCAGGTAGTGCGCGCCGGCGCTGTCCTGGCCGAACCAGCAGCGGGTGCCGGCCGGAACGCTGTCGGGGCAGGCGCGGGCGGTGGGTGCGGCCTCGGTCGAGACCGGCGCCTGGGCGCAGGCGCCGAGCAGGGCGGCGAAGACGAACGGGACGATCAGGCGAGTGTTCATGCGGTCCTCCGGGCGCGGCGCGCGACGACGGCCAGGCCGGCCAGCGCCAGCAGCGCGGTGGCGGGCTCGGGCACCGGCGGTGTGAAGCCCAGTTGCAGGCTGGCGATGCGCTGAAGCGCCACGGCGTCGGCGGCCGAGATGCCCAGCTCCTGCGCGGCCAGCTCGCCCGCGCCGAAGAGCGCCGGGTCCAGGCCGGTCAGCGTGCCGTACAGCGTGAGCGCGCTGAGGTAGGAGCCGTACACGCTGGCGTGCGTGCCGTCGTCGTACCAGAGGTCGATCAGGCCGTCGGTGGCGGCGCCGGGCGCCCACATGTCGCGGGTGGCCACGCCTTCGGCGACGGCGCGCAGGAAGGTCTCGCCAACGGGCGCGATGGCGCTGAAGCCGCCGCTGCCGTCCGCCGCTGCGTTGTCCACGGCAGCCTGGTAGGCGGCGCGCAGCTGCCCGGTCATCTCGTCGAGGGAATCGAAGACAGTATTGGCGGGCGTGCCGGTGCGCGTGACCGCACCGGTGACGGGATCGGTGCTGGTGACGAAGGCGCCATCCACCAGATTGGGGCGCGCCCAGGTCTGGTACAGGATCATCTGCGTGGCGGCGCTGGCGTTGAGGTTGGCCGGGAGGTTGCGCACCGTGCTGCAGGCGCCGCTGCTGTAGCCGGCGGCGATGCAGGCCTCCTGCGTGCCGCCGATGAAGTCGCGCTCGCGGTAGCTCAGGGCGGCGCCCTGGTGCGCCCAGTCCTCGATCAGGTCGGCATACAGCTTCGTGTACTCGGGGTTGGAGCTGAGCCCGGGCTGGCGCGGCAGGGCCTCGTCGCTCTGCTCCTGCAGCACGATCTGATCCCAGGCCTTGCCGCCGATGTTGCCGCGCAGGTCCCAGCCTGCCGGGTTGGTGTTGAGGAGGTGGCCCCGCAGCGACGCCGCATTGCGGGCCGAGATCGCGACCTCGTAGTCCAGGCCAGCCTGCGCGGTCAGGCGCTCGAAGATCCCGGGCACGCCGCCCCAGGGGTGCGGCTCGTAGACATTGCTCCCGCTCGGATTGGTCTGCCACATGCCCAGCGTCAGGTCGGTCACGTTCGCGGTGTTGTAGCTCATCACCGGGTCGGCACGGCCGAAGGTGTAGCTGTTGCCGACGAAGAGCACGGTGATGGGGTCGGCGTGTGCTGCCGGAACCGCCAGCAGGGCGCCTGCCAGCGCAAAGGCGTGCAGCTTCATGGTCTTGTCTCCTGGAAATTGTTGTGACCGGCACCATAGGCTGGCTGCAACCGTGTGTCCAATATCTCGATTTAGCCTCGTCGATATGATCTGCATATGGATCTGCGTCATCTTCGTTACTTTGTCGCCGTGGCAGAGGCGGGCCACATGACCCGTGCAGCGCAGACGCTGGGGATCCAGCAACCCCCGCTCAGCCAGCAGATCAAGGCGCTGGAGCGCGAGCTCGGCTTGCGGCTGTTCGTGCGCCACCCCAAGGGCGTGCACCTGACCGACGACGGTCAGCAGGTGCTGGACGAAGCGCGGCGGCTGCTGGCGGACGCCGCCGCGATGCGCGAACGCCTGCAGCGCGTGGCACGCGGCGAGCGCGGACTGCTGCAGGTCGCATTCACGAGTTCGGCCGCAGCGCACGCCTACACACCGCGCGCCCTGCGCGAGTGCCGCCGCCGCTACCCGGAAATCGCGCTGGAGATCAGCGAGTCCAGCGCAGCCGAGATCACCGACGAGCTCGTCGCCGGGCGTCTGCACGCCGGCTTGCTGCGCGTGCCGGTCGCGCGCCCGCCGGGCCTGCGCTTCGAGACCCTGCTGACCGAGCCTGCCCTGCTGGCGCTGCCGCTGGACCACCCGCTGCTGCGCGAGAGCGGTGGCCTCGCCCGCCCGGTGGCGCTGCGCGAACTGCGCGACGAGCCGCTGATCCTGGTGCGGCGCCCCGGCGCCCCCGGGCTGTACGCCAACCTGCTGGCGCTGTGCGAGGCGGCGGGCTTCCAGCCGCGCATCGCCGTCGAGGTGGAACGCATGATGAGCAACCTGAATCTGGTCGCGGCCGGGGTCGGGGTCTCGGTGGTGCCGGCCTCGATGCGCGGCGCGCACCCCGAGGCCGTCGTCTACTGCCCGCTCGCCGACGGCGTGCGGCTCGATGCCCCGCTGACCCTGGCCTGGCGCGAGAGCGCAGGAACCGGCCCGGTCGGCACCTTCGTGGCGCTGGCGCGGGAACTGGCGCGGGAACTCGCGCAGGCACAGGCCGCGGCAACGAGCCCGGCCCCAGCGGTGGCCGATCCGGATTGCCCGGAGATTCGCGCCAGCGCAGCGGCTGGCAGGCGGGTCTCTTTTCACGAACTGCAGCGTCAATCCGGGTGAGTCCCCGGCGCACCGCCGCGCCTGCCGGGCGACACTGCGGGTCAACCCTGACCACCGGAGCACGAGTGATCCATCCCCGCCGTCTACGCGCCATCGCCGCCATCTGGCTGGTGTCTGCCAGCCTCGGTGCGGCGGCCCAGATCGTCATCGGCCAGACAGCCGGGTTCACGGGGCCGGTGGCAGCCGGCGTCAAGGAAACGACGGCGGGCGCCAAGCTCTATCTGGACGCCGTGAACGCCGACGGTGGCGTCGGGGGCCAGCGGATCGAACTCGTCTCGCTGGACGACGGTTTCGACCCCAAGAAGGCCGGCGAGAACGCCAAGGTCCTGATCACCGAACGCAAGGTGGTCTCGCTGTTCCTGACGCGCGGCACGCCGCACGCGCAGGCCATCATGCCGCTGCTCACGCAGTACGGCGTGCCCCTGGTGGGCCCGTCCACCGGCGCGATGGTGCTGCACCAGCCGGTGCACCCCTGGGTCTTCAACGTGCGCGCCACCTACCAGCGCGAGGCCGAACGCGCGGTGGCGCACCTGGCCACCATCGGCATCACGCGAATCGGCGTCATCCACGTCGACGACAGCTTCGGCGCAGACCTGCTCGAGGGCGCCAGCCGGGGGTTCGCCGCCGCCAAGCTGCAGCCGTCCTTCGTCGCGAAGTTCGACCGCGCCAAGCCGGACTTCGCTCCGGTGGTGGCCGCCGCGGCCAAGGCCGAGCCGCAGGCCATCCTGTACATCGGTTCCGGCAACGCGGTCGCCGACGGCGTGGCGGCGCTGCGCACGCGCGGCGTCACGGCGCAGGTGGTGACCTTCTCCAACAACGCCTCGGGCGGCTTCATCTAGTCGCTGGGCGCGAATGCACGCGGCATCATCGTCGCGCAGGTCTTTCCGTTCGAGCGCTCCATGGCCACCGGCTTCGTCAAGGAAGCGTCGGACCTGGCCAAACGCAGCAACGTGGAACTCAGCCCTGCGATGCTTGAGGGCTATGCGGCCGCGAAGGTGCTGGTCGCGGGCCTCAAGCGCGCGCCGTCGCCCGTCACACGCGAAGGCCTGCAGAAGGCGCTGGACGGGCTCGGGCGGCTCGACCTGGGCGGCATCGAACTCGGCTATTCGCCCAAGGACCACACCGGTCTGGATTTCGTCGACCTGTCCATCATCGGCGCCAACGGCCGCTTCGTGCGCTGAGCGTCAGACGCCCGCCAGGAAGCGCTCGACGAGGCCGATCTGGGCATCGGTGTTCAGCGCCGGGGCGTGGCCGCAGCCGGGAATGGTGGCCACCACCGCGCGCGGGCCGCGCGTGCGCATGGCTTCGGCGGTCTCGGGCAGCAACAGGTCGGAGTGCTCGCCGCGCAGGCACAGCACGGGCAGGTCCAGGCTGTCCCAGGCGTCCCACTGGTCGTAGTCGCGCGGATGGTGGATGAACTGCTGCACCATCGCGGGGTCGTAATGCGGGGTCCAGCGGCCGTCGGGCAACCGGCGCGCGGATGTCTCGGTCAACAGCCGCCACTGGGCATCCGGCAGCCAGCCGTAGGGCGCGTAGATGGTGCGGAAGAAGGCTTCCAGTTCTGCGATGGTGGCGAAGGCCGGCGGGCTGCCCGCGTAGCTGCGGATGCGCGCCACGGCCGGCTCGGCCAGTTGCGGGCCCATGTCGTTGAGCACCAGCCTGCGGATGCGCCCGCGCAGCGGGCCGGCCGCGGCCTTCAGGCCGATGGCGCCGCCCATCGAGGTGCCCAGCCACAGGCACTGCGAGACGCCGAGCTGGTCGAGCAGCGAGACCGCGAGTCTTTCGTAGAAGGCCAGGCAGTACTCTGCCTGCGGCTCCGGGCTCCACTGGCTGAGGCCGCGGCCCAGGGTGTCCGGGCAGATCACGCGCCAGCGCTGCGACAGCGGGCCGGCGATCGGGTCCATGTCGCGCCCGGTGCGCGCCAGGCCATGCCATGCGACCAGCACCTCGGCGTCGGGCGCGCCCCACTCCGTGTAGTGGATCTCGCGGCCCTCGCACACCAGGTACTTCGAAATGCCTTCGCTCATGGCCTGGCCTTCAGCGCCCGCGCCCGCAGGCGGCCCACGATGCCGGTGGGGAAGTGGTAGACCGACAGCACGAAGAGCACGCCCAGCCACAGCAGCCAGCGGTCGGGCGCGATGACGGCCTCCAGAACCGGAATGCCCTGCACCGACGCGGCGCCCACGGTGAGCAGGTCCTGCAGGTAGTTCTGCGCGACGACGAAGAGCACCGCCCCGATCACAGCGCCGTACATCGTGCCCATGCCGCCGATGACGACGATGAGCAGGATGTCCAGCATGATCTCGAAGCTGAGCGTGGTGTCGGGCCCGACATAGCGCAGCCACAGCGCCAGCAGCGCGCCGGCCACGGTGGCGAACAGCGCCGACAGCACGTTGGACAGCGTGCGATAGACCACCGTGCGGTAGCCGATCGCCTCGGCACGGAAGTCGTTCTCGCGGATGGCCTGCAGCACGCGCCCGAAAGGCGAGTTCACGATGCGCAGGATCAGCAGGAACAGCACCAGCACCACCACGAACAGCAGCCAGTAGGTGATGGCCTTGCCGTCGATCAGCAGGCCGAACACCTCGGTCTCGAAGGGCTCGAACGACGGGCTCAGCCACTCGGGGTTGCGGAAGGTCAGGCCGTCTTCGCCGCCGGTGAAATCGCTCAACTGCGAGGCCAGCGTCTGGAAGGCCGTGGCCACGGCCAGCGTGATCATCGCGAAGAAGATCGCCTTCACGCGCAGGCTGAACAGGCCGATCAGCAGCGACAGCAGCACCGAGATCGCGATGCCCGCCACCAGCCCGATGCCCACCGAACCCCAGCCCGCGCCGAGCTTCTCGCTGGCGATGGCGATGCCGTAGGCGCCGATGCCGAAGAACATCGTGTGCGCGAAGCTCACGATGCCGGTGTAGCCCAGCAGCAGGTCATAGCTCGCGACGAGCAGGATGAACACCAGGATCTTGGCGACCACCGACATCGACTTGGCACCCGGGAACAGGAAGGGCGCGAGGGCCAGCACCACCAGGATCACCAGCAGCAGCGCTGCCAGCCACGCGCTGCGCGGGCGGTCGTGGGAGAGGATGCGATCGAGCATCATCGATTCGTCACCGGGTAGAGGCCCTGGGGGCGCCACAGCAGGATGCCCACCATCAGCGCGATGTTCGAGAACAGCGCCACCTTGGGGGCCAGGAAGCCGGTGTAGTTGGCCATCAGGCCCACGAGCAGCGCGCCCACGAAGCAGCCGAACGTGGAACCGAGACCGCCGATGATGATGACGATGAAGATCAGCACGTTGACCTGCGCGCCGATCTGCGGGGTCACGCTCTGCTGGTACAGGCCCCAGAGCACGCCGCCCAGGCCCGCCAGCGCCGAGCCCGCAACGAAGACCCCCACGAAGAGCCGGCGTATGCGGTAGCCCAGGGCCTCGACCATGCTGCGGTCCTGCACGCCGGCGCGGATGAGCAGGCCGATCTTGGTACGGTTGAGCGTGAAGACGAGTGCGGCGAAGACCACGAGCCCGATGGCGGCTGCCAGCACGCGGTACTTCTCGACCGCGGCATCGCCGAACAGCCAGGCGCCGCGGAGTTCGGCGGGCAGCGGCAACGCGATCTGCAGCGGGCCCCAGATCACCTTGATGATCTCCTCGCCGACGATCATGCCGCCCATCGTGATGAGGATCTGCTTGAGGTGCAGGCCGTAGACGGGCCGCACGATGATGCGCTCGAAGGCCAGGCCCACCGCACCCGCGACGGCCATGGCCACCAGCATGGCCAGGAACACGCTGACCAGCCCGTTCCAGCCCTGGCCGGTGCTCCAGCCCATCACGCTCGTGGCCACGAAGGCGCCGAGCGCGATGAAAACGCCGTGGCCGAAGTTCAGCACGTCCATCAGGCCGAACACCAGCGTCAGGCCGGAGGCGATGACGAAGATGATGAGCCCCATGGCCAGCCCCGCCACGGTGAGCGTGAACCAGGTGCTGGTGCTGCCGATGGCCGGCACGGCCAGCAGGCACAGCACCACCACCAGGGCGATGGGCTTCCAGTCGAAACTGGCCTTGGGGATGGCCTCGGCCACCGGGGTGGCGGCGACGGCGGTGTTCATTGATGTGCTCCCAGCGACAGACCCAGCAGGCGCTGCTGCAGGCCGTCGTCCTCGGCCAGTTGGTCCATGGGGCCGCTGTGCACCACGCGGCCGTCGTCCATCACGGCCACGGTGTCGCCCAGAGCGCGGGCCATCTGGAAGTTCTGCTCGACGAGCAGGATGGTGGTGCGCTGGCGCTTGAGCTCACGCAGCGCGGAGATCAAGTTCTGGATGATGGAAGGCGCCAGGCCCTTGCTCGGCTCGTCGATCAGGATCAGCGCGCGCGGCTCGATGATGGCGCGTGCCACCGCCAGCATCTGCTTCTGCCCGCCGCTGAGCTTGCCCGCCGGGTAGAGCCAGAATTTCTTCAGCGCCGGGAAGAGGTCGAAGATCCACTCCAGGCGCTGCGTGTCCAGCTCGCCGGCATGGCGCGCGGCGCGCGCAGCCAGCACCATGTTTTCCTGCACAGTGAGGTCGGTGAAGATGCCCATGCTCTCGGGCACGTAAGCGATGCCCTGCTGCGCGATCTCCGGCGTCTCGCGGCCGTGGATGGCCTGGCCGCGAAAGGCGATCTCGCCGCGGCTGGCCGTCCACAGGCCCATGATCGTGCGCAGCGTGGTGCTCTTGCCGGCGCCGTTGCGGCCCAGCAGCATCGTCACCTCGCCCTCGGGCACCATGAGGTCGACGCCGTGCAGGATGTGATACGCGCCGATGTGCGTGTGCACGCCGGCCAGCGTGAGTACCGGAGCGGTCTCGCTCATGCCGGCTCCTCGGCTGCCATGCCCAGGTAGGCCTGCTGCACCACGGGCGACGCGATCACGGCGGCGGGTTCGCCGTCGGCCACGAGTTGCCCGTTGTGCAGCACCACGATGCGGTCGGACAACTCCCGCACCACGTCCATCTTGTGCTCCACCAGCAGGATGGTCCGGTCGCGGCGCTTCTTCAGCGCGCGGATCAGGTCCAGCACCACGGGCACGTCGTCCACGCTCATGCCGGCGGTGGGTTCATCGAACATGTACACCTTCGGGTCCAGCGCCATCAGCAGGGCCACCTCCAGCTTGCGCTGGTCGCCGTGGGGCAGCGCAGCCGCGTGCTGCTGCATCTTGTCGCCGAGCTGCACCTGCTGCAGCAGGTCGGCGGCTTCGTCGATCCAGGCCTTGCGGTCGAGCCAGACCTTCAGCAGCTCGAGCCCGCCGCCGCAGCGCGCCTGCACGGCCAGCCGCACGTTCTCCAGCACCGTGAGGTTGGGGAACAGCTGCGTCAGCTGGAAGGCGCGGCCGAGCCCCCTGCGCGTGCGCGTGGGGGCGGGCAGCGAGGTGATGTCCTCGCCGTCCAGCAGCACTCGCCCCTCGCTGGCGGGCAGCTGCCCGCTGACGAGGTTGAAGTACGTGGTCTTGCCGGCGCCGTTCGGGCCGACGATGGCCGTCAGGGTGCCGGGCTCGAAGCGGCAGGAGACATGGTCGACGGCCACGTGGCCGCCGAACCGGATCGTGAGGTCCCGGGTTTCCAGCACGGCAGGCAGGCGTTCAACGCTTGTTGCGGATGGGGATGACCATGTCGGCCGCCTTGATCTCGCGGACGAGCTCAGGCACGCCCCAGGCGAAGGCCGGGTCGTCCTTGATGCGGAAGTGGTACATGTCCTGCATCGCCTGGTGGTCTTCCTTGCGGAAGGTCATCAGGCCCTTGGGCGTCTGGAAGCTCATGCCTTCCATGGTCTTGATCAGCTTGTTCGTATCGGTGTCGCCGGCGGTCTTCTTCAGGGCCTCGACGACCGCGATCGCCGCGCTCATGCCGCCTGCGGTGAAGAAGTCCGGCGGGCTCTTGAACTTGCTGTAGTGGTTGGCCACCAGCCACTGGTTGACCGGGTTCTGCGGGATCGCGAAGTAGTAGTACAGCGCGCCCTCCATGCCCGGATAGGCCTTGTAGGCCACCATGGCGGGCAGGATGTTGCCGCCCGTGGCCATCTCGATGCCGTAGCGCTTCTTCAGCTCGAGCTCGGCGAACTTGCTGAACGGCGAAGGCGCGCCGGCCCAGTAGACGTAGACGTACTTCTTGCCCGGCTGGTCCTTGAGCTTGTCGACGATGCGCTGCAGGCCCGCGGTGAAGTCGGCCGTGCCGGCGGGGAGGAACTCCTCGTGCACGAACTTGCCCTTCTTGATGTACTCCTTGAAGGCCTTGACGCCGTCGCGGCCGAACGCGTTGTCCTGCGCCAGCGTGACGATGTTGTTGCCCGCCAGGTCGAGCGCGGCGGCGTTGGCTGCGGCGTCCTGGCTGCTGTTGCGGCCGGTGCGGAAGATGTACTTGTTCCACTTGTCGCCGGTGATGGAATCGGCCACGGCCGGCTCCACCAGCAGGATCTTCTTGTACTCCTCGGCCACCGGCAGCATGGCCAGCGCCACGGGGCTGGCGGTCGGGCCGACGGCGATGTCGACCTTGTCGTCGCCGTAGGCCGCAGCCAGCTGCGCCTTGCCCACGTCGGGCTTGCCCTGGTCGTCCTTCTCGATCACGACCAGCTTCTTGCCGGCCACCGTCATGGTGCCGCCGGTGGCGTACTCGAGGCCCATCTGGAAGCCGACGATGGTCTGCTTGGCGTAGGCCTCGAGCGGACCGGTCTTGCTGGCGATGATGGCGATCTTGACCTCGCCCTTGGACTGGGCCGAGGCGGCCAGCGGCAACGCAAGGAGGGCTGCCGCAGTGGCGGCGAGGGCGAAGGTCTGGCGGCGCTTCATGGGCGAGTCTCCGGGTCGGTGTGGATGCACCACCTACGCAACCGCCGTGCCATGCGCACCAGATCAGTGCTAACCCTGACTTTCTGCCCCGATCAGCCGATAAGTTGCCTGATAGTCAGACACAAAGGCGCAGACGTGCCTGAATTCAGGACAGACTCAATGACTGCTTTTCAGTCAATCAGGCTGACCAAGGTCTCCACGAATCCGGCCGGATCCTGGATCTGCGGGTAGTGCCCGGTGGGCATCTCCACAACCGTGAAGCCCGGCGTGGCACGCACGCGGTCGCGCATCGGGGAGATCGTCGGGTAGGCCGGCGAGTTGCAGTCGATGAAGGCGCGCGGCACGGTGGCCACGCGTTCGCCGTTGAAATGCAGGGGCTCGAGATAGGCGTTGAAGGGGTGCGGGCCCTGGCGGCGAAGCAGCCACTCGCGGTCCGCCGCGCTCAGGCCGAAGGCCGCGGGGTCGGGCGGCGGCAACGCGTTCAGGCCGCCGTCCCGGGCGGCGGCCTGGCGCGCGGCCCGGACCTCGTCGCTGTGGCGGCTGCTCCAGCACTCGCCGGGCAGGGGCACCATGGCGTCCACGTAGACGACCTGGCGCACGAGCGTGGGGCTGCGGGCCAGCAGCGCGTCGGCCGCACCGGTGACCACGAGGCCGCCGTAGCTGTGGCCCACCAGCACCACGCCCTGCAGTTCCTCGGCTTCGACGAGGCCGACGACATCGGCGATGTGGGTCTGCAGCGTGATGTCGCGACGCAGGGCATGGCGCCGCTCGCCGCAGCCGCTGAGTGTGACGGCGAAGACCGGGTGGCCCGCGGCCCGCAGCGGCGCCAGCACGCGCTGCCAGGCCCAGCCGCCGGCCCACGCGCCGTGCACGAGAACGATGGGAGGCGCTTGCTTCATGCGGTGGGGTCCAGTTCGGGGTAGCGGGCCAGGCGGTCGTACAGCACCGAGCGCGGCACGCCCAGGCGCTTGGCGGCGGCGGCACGGTTGCCGCCGGTGGCCGCCAGAGCCTCGCCGATGGCGCGGCGCTCGAGTTCGGCCACCTGCTCGGCCAGCGTGCGCTGCGCGGGCGGCTCCGCAGGCCGGAAGACGGGCATGGGCGGCGGCGCGAGCGGCAGGGGCAGGTCGGCGCCGCCGAAATGGCGCGCATGCAGCACACGCTCGTCGCTCATCAGGGAGGCCTGCTCCAGCGTGTTGCGCAGCTCGCGGATGTTGCCCGGCCACGTCTGGTGCGAGAGCCAGTCGAGCGCGTCGGGCGCCAGGCTGCGCGCCGCCAGGCCGCTGCGGCGGGCGATGTCTTCCATCAGCACCTCGGCCAGAGCCTCCAGGTCGGTGATGCGCTCGCGCAGCGGCGGCAGGCGGATCGGCAGCACGTTGAGGCGGTAGTACAGGTCGGGGCGGAAGCGGCCGTCGCCCACCATCGCGGCCAGGTCGCGGCTGGTGGCGGCGATCACGCGCACGTCCACGCGCTCCACCCGGTTGCTGCCCAGGGGCTCGAGTTCCTGCTCCTGCAGCACGCGCAGCAGCTTGGCCTGCAGCCCGAGCGGCATGTCGCCGATCTCGTCGAGGAACAGCGTGCCGCCGTCGGCCACCTTGAACTTGCCGTCCCGGCCCTTGCGGTCGGCGCCGGTGTAAGCGCCGGGCGCGACGCCGAAGAACTCGGCCTCGAGCAGGTTCTCGGGCACGGCCGCGATGTTGACGGCCACGAAGGAGCGCAACGCGCGCGCGCTCGCGGCATGGATGGCCTGGGCCAGCACTTCCTTGCCGGTGCCCGTCTCGCCGAGCAGCAGCACGGTGGCGTCGGTGACGGCCACGCGGCGCGCCTGGCGCTTGACGTCCAGCGCCGGCGGGCTGCTGCCGATGAAGCCGGCGATGGTGTACTTGGGCCGGCGCTGCGCGGCGAGCTGCGCATTGGCGGCATCGAGATCGCGCTGCAGGCGGCCGAACTTGGCCATCAGCGGCTTCATCGTGGTCTCGGGGTGGTCGAGCAGCACCATGCCGAACGCGCCGATGACCTCGCCGGTCTCGTCGCGCAGCGGCATCCGGCTCACCAGGAAGGTGCCGGCCGGGTTGGTGAGCAGGTCGATGAGGATCGGCTGGCCGGTCTCGACGACGTGCGCCATCAGCGTGTTGGGCACCACCTCCTCGACGCGGCGGCCGACGAAATCCTCCTCGGCGTGCCCGAGCGCGGGCAGGAACTGCTTGTAGCCATCGCTGATCCACACGATGCGGTGCTGGCGATCCACCACCATGGTGCCCATCGCGGTGCGCGCGAAGGTGTCGAACATGCTGCGTGCGGCCAGGGCGAGCACGCGCTCGGCGTCCAGCGACAAGGGTGGGACCACGGCATCCATCATCGCCCGATCCTAATGCGCCCCGGCGGGTGCGTCCGTTTTCCGGACACAAAGGGCTGTCGAGAACCAGGGATCGGGCGGATCCCGATGCGTCCGGCCCTGCTGCACCGCCACAATCCGCGGTCATTGCATTGAACCCAGGAGCCCGCATGTCCCAAGCCTCACGCCGCCAGCTGCTCGTCGCCGGCGCTGCCACGCTCGCCGCACCCTGGGTGCGCGCCCAGGCTTGGCCGAGCAAGCCCGTGTCCATCGTCGTTCCGTTCCCGCCCGGCGGCGGCACCGATGCGTTCGCGCGGCCCCTGTTTTCGATGATGACGAAGAACGTCGGGCGCCAGTTCGTGATCGACAACAAGGGTGGCGCGGGTGGCACGCTCGGTGCTTCACTGGCTGCCAAGGCGGCCCCGGACGGTTACACGTTCTTCATGGGGGCCGTGCACCACGCCATCGCACCCAGCATGTACCCGAAGCTCGACTACAACATCGAGACCGATTTCGTTCCCGTCGGCCTGATCTCCAGCGTGCCGCAGGTGATCGTCGTCAACCCGCAGAAGGTCGCCGCCACCGACATGAAGTCGCTGCTGGCGCTGCTGCGCGCCAACCCGGGCCGGCTGAACTACGGCTCGGCAGGCAACGGCACCTCGCACCATCTGGCGGGCGAACTGTTCAAGCTGCAGACGAAGACCTTCATCACCCACATTCCCTACCGCGGCGCCGGCCCGGCCCTGCAGGACCTGATCGCGGGGCAGGTGGACATGATGTTCGACGGCCTGGGTTCTTCGGCCGCGCACATCAAGGGCGGCCGGATCCGCGCCATCGCGGTGGCCGCCGACAAGCGGGCCGTGGCCTTCCCGGACGTCCCGACGGCACCCGAGGGCGGCACGCCCGACTACAAGGTCGCCACCTGGTACGGCCTGTGGGCGCCCAAGGGCACCCCGCGCGATGCCGTCGAGCGCATGCAGGCCGAGATGCGCAAGGCCTTCGCCACCGACGAACTCAAGACCCTCTGGACCAACCTGGGCACCGAGATGCCCAACGCGTACGGCGATGGCTTTGCCCAGTTCGTCTCGGCCGAAGTGAAGCGCTGGGCCGTCGTGGTGAAGTCCTCGGGCGCCAAACTCGACTGAAAGCTGTCCCTGAAATGAAGTCCCCACGCTCACTGCGTTCGCGGCCCCCAGAGGGCCGACCCAGCACCGTCAGGCGGTACTGAGATGAACCTGTTCTCCGCCCTGCGACAGGCCTTCCCGGCCGATCTCGACGCGGTCGCGATCGAAACCGCCGACGGGCCCGGCGCTCCGCTGCTGTACTCCTGGCGCGACCTGGACCGTGCCAGCGCGATGATGGCCAACCTTCTGGACTCGCTGGCGCTGCCCGCGGGCAGCCGCATCGCGGTGCAGGTGGAAAAGAGCGTCGAGGCGCTCGTGCTGTACCTCGCCGTGCTGCGCGCGGGGCACGTGTACCTGCCGCTGAACAACGCCTACCAGGCCAGCGAGATCGAGTACTTCATCGGCAACGCGGAACCGGCCGTGGTGGTGTGCGCGCCGCAGTGCTTCGGCTGGGTCAGCAAGATCGCCTTCCAGCACGGCACGGCGCATGTGTTCACCCTGGGCGACGACCGCAGCGGCACGCTGCTCGAGCGCGCCATCTTCCACCCGGACCAGCACGTGCCCGCCACGCGCCGCGCCGACGACCTCGCGGCCATCCTGTACACGAGCGGCACCACGGGGCGCAGCAAGGGCGCGATGCTCACGCACGGCAACCTGCTGAGCAACGCCCGCACGCTCAAGGACTACTGGAACTGGCAGCCCGGCGACGTGCTGATCCACGCGCTCCCGATCTTCCACGTGCACGGGCTCTTCGTAGCGTCGCATGGCGCGCTGCTCAACGGCAGCCGGATGATCTGGTTCTCGCGCTTCGACCCGCGGGCCGTGCTGGCCCGCATGCCGCAGGCCACGGTGTTCATGGGCGTGCCCACGCTCTACGTGCGCCTGCTCGGCGAGCAGGGCCTGAACCGAGCCGCGTGCGCCCACATGCGGCTCTTCATCAGCGGCTCCGCGCCGCTGCTGATCGAGACCTTCACCGAGTGGCGGCAGCGCACCGGCCACACCATCCTCGAACGCTACGGCATGAGCGAGACGGTGATGCTGACCTCCAACCCCTGCAAGGCGGACGGTGGCGAACGCGTGGGCGGCACCGTCGGCCTGCCGCTGCCGGGCGTCGGCGTGCGCGTGGTCGACGACCGCGGCCTGCCGCTGGCGGCGGGCGAGATCGGCCACGTGCAGGTCAAGGGCCCGAACGTCTTCAAGGGCTACTGGCGCATGCCCGAGAAGACGGCCGACGAGTTCACGAGCGACCTCTGGTTCAAGACCGGCGACGTCGGCCGCTTCGACCCGAAGGGCTACCTCACCATCGTCGGGCGCAGCAAGGACCTCATCATCTCCGGGGGCTACAACGTCTACCCGGCCGAGGTCGAAGGCGTGCTGAACGAACTGCCCGGCGTGGCCGAATCGGCCGTGGTGGGCGTTCCGCACCCCGATTTTGGCGAGGCGGTGGTGGCCGTGGTCGTGCCCAAGCCCGGCGCGCCGGCACCGGAGCCGACCGCGATGATCGCCACGCTGAAGGCCCGCATCGCGAACTTCAAGGTTCCGAAGCAGATCTTCGTCGTGGCCGACCTGCCGCGCAATGCGATGGGCAAGGTGCAGAAGAAGCTGCTGCGCGACGAGCACCAGGGTCTGTTCGCGGGTTGACTCGCGTCAACACGCCGTCAGCGCCGAAGCTCACACTTCACGCATGGCTCACTCCGACACCACGGTCTGGCTGCAAACGGCTCAGGCCGGGTGCGGTGGCTGCGAGCCTTCGGACGACAGCTCTCCCTGCAGCGGAACGGCCAGTTCGGTCTGCAAGTCCCCGTCGCTGACGGGCGATCCGGCCGTCATCGCGCGGCTGCTGGTTGCGCTGCGCGCCGTGGGCGATGCCGATGGCAACCTCGTCGATGCCCACCGCATCAGCGCCCTGCGCCTGCAGGACGGCGAAGCCGAACTGACACTCGCGTTCCCCCGCGGCTGCGGCCCTGCACGCCTGCTGGCCGAGGACGCCTTCCACGTGCTCAAGCTCGAACTGCCGGACACCGACGTCTACGTGCGACACGCCGCCTGAAAGACGACATCACACCTCCATGGATCTCCCTCCGGCCAGCGCCTCCGACCCTCACCTGAACCTGATGACGACGCCCGTGCGCGCGCTGCTCAAGCGGGCGCCGGTGACGATTTCGCCCACCGTCAGCATCCGTGCCGCCGCGCAGCTGATGAGCGAGCAGCGGGTGTCATCGGTGCTGCTGGTCGAACAGGACCATCTCTTCGGCCTCGTCACCGACCGCGACCTGCGCAACCGCGCCGTCGCCGCCGGGCTCGACACCTCGCTGGCTGTGCTCGAGATCGCCACCATCGCACCCTTGACGATCCACATCGACGCGCCGGGGTTCGAGGCGCTGCTGATGATGGCGCGGCACAACATCCACCACGTGCCGGTGATGGACGGCCAGCGCATCGCCGGCATGATCACGGCCACCGACCTCACCGAGCAGCACAGCACGTCGGCGGTGTACATGGTGGGCGACATCTACAAGCAGCCTTCGCTCGAAGGGCTGGTCGCCGCTGCCGTCAAGGTCAAGGCGCTGCAGAAGCACCTGGCGAACGCCGGCGCCAGCGCCTACAGCACCGGCCACATCGTGACGGCGATCGCGGACGCGCTCACCGGGCGCCTGCTGCAGCTCGGCGAGCGCGAGCTGGGCCCGGCGCCGGTGGACTACGTCTGGGTGGCCGCAGGCTCCCAGGGCCGCAACGAGCAGACGGCCAAGAGCGACCAGGACAACTGCATGATCCTGGACGACGCCTACGACCCGGTGGCGCACGGCCCCTACTTCGAGGCCCTGGCGAACTACGTCTGCGACGGCCTGGATGCCTGCGGCTATGTCTACTGCCCCGGCGAGATGATGGCGAAGACCGACACCTGGCGGCAGCCTCGCGCGCGCTGGGCCGAGTACTTCCACAGCTGGGTCGAGACGCCGGAGCCCACGGCGCTGATGCTCACCTGCGTGTTCTTCGACGTGCGCGCCGTCTTCGGACGCACAGAACTCCTGACCGACCTGCGGCGCCACGTGCTCGAGCGCACGCGCGGCAACCGGCTCTTCCTGGCGCACCTGGTCAACAACGCACTGTCGCGGCACCCGCCGCTCGGGCTCTTCGGTGGCATCAGCCCCATCAAGAGCGGCGAGCACAAGGGCACCGTCGACCTGAAGATGAACGGCATCGTGCCCATCATCGACTTGGCCCGCATCTGCGCGCTGGCCGCCGGACACGACGCGGTGAGCACGCAGGACCGCCTGCTGCACGCAGCCGAAAGCGGCGAGATCAACTCGAAGGACGCGCACGATCTGCGCGACGCGCTCGAGTTCCTGGCCTCGCTGCGCATCCGCCATCAGGCGCAACGCATCGCCGTCGGCCAGGCGGCCGACAACTACCTGGAACTCGAGGAGCTGTCGAACTTCGAGCGTCAGCAGATGAAGGACGCCTTCTCGGTGGTCAAGACGCTGCAGGACGTGCTGGGCCAGCGCTACCAGGCAGGGCGCTTCTGACGCGGCGGCCCCTATGCTCGGGGCCATGCGACTGTTCTCGAACCGCCAGCGGCCCGTCCACCTGGGCCCCCACGCACTGGAAACGCTGCCCCGCAGCGGCAACCTGCCCGAGCTCTCCAGGCTGCCGACCCCGCGGCCCCTGGTCTTCGAGCACGACGACGCCGAATCGCTGGTGCATGCCATCGCGCCCTACCAGGCGATGCTCGACCTGGTGCGGGACGGGCCGCTGACGGCCGCCCAGGCCGAGATCCCCGCCGATCCCGACGAACGCGCGCGGCACCTGCTGGCCGCTGCCACGTACTTCGACGCCAGCATGGCCGGGCTGTGCGAGGTGCCGGCGCAGGCCATGCTGGACACGCCCATCCGCAACCCGCGCGTCGCCGCGCTGGGCGAGCAGCTCGAGCGCAGCCAGCCTCGCAGCTTCGCGGCCGGCATGGACATGATCCTGGCCGACGTGCTGGCCTCGGCGCGCACCGTGCACGGTCCGGTGCACCACCACACGCACGCGCTCGTGGTGCTGGTGGAGCACCCCCGCGCGCCGCGGGACGGCGAGACCGGCTGCGACTGGCTGCACGGCGCCGAGGACCACCGCGGCGCCGTGCTGGCATCGATGACCGCCGTGCTGCTGTCGAACTACCTTCGGCTTCTGGGCTTCGAGGCGCGAGCGCACAGCGCGAGCTGCAGCGATGTCGACCTGGCGCGCCTGGGCGTGGCCGCAGGCCTGTTGCTGCCCGACGGCAGCAACCCCTTCGTCGGCCGCCGCTTCAGCCTGGCCGCGGTGACCACCACCCTGGCCTTCACCCCTGGCCTGCCGCTGGACCCGGCCCGGACGCAACCGAAGCCCGCGCCGCCGGCCTACGCCGGGCGGGCGTTCACCGACGGCCTGCACCCCTACGAGACGCTCGACCGCCGCGACACGCCCACCACCTTCATTGACCACGACCGCGTGCCGCGATTCCCGAAGCGCGCCGACTTCTTCGCGCGCGCGCTCTTCGGCGACCTGGGCAAGAGCGTGCAGGACGATGCGAAGAACGCGCACTACGTGATGAAGAGCCCCATCGGCGCCTGTGCGCGCCGGGCACTGGGGGCGCTGCTGCTGCTGCAGTTCGGCGAGGCGCGCGGGCCAGTGTCGGCCTCCACGGCCGACCCGCAGCGCAATGCGCGGAACCTGAAGGCCGCCTCGTACTGGCTGGGCAGCGATGCCGTGGGCCTGTGCGCCGTGCCGCAGTGGGCCTGGTATTCGCACGACGCCGGGGGCAACCCGATGCCCGCGTACCACGCGAACGCCGTGAACCTGCTCGTCGACCAGGGCTACGAGACCATGGAAGGCGCCAGCGGCGACGACTGGATCTCGGTGGCGCAAAGCATGCGCGCCTACCTGCGCTTCTCGCTGCTGGGCGGCATCGTGGCGGAGCAGATCCGTCGGCTCGGCTACTCGGCCCGCGTGCACTCGGTGCTCGACGGCGACGTGCTGCAGCCGCCGCTGCTGCTGCTGTCGGGCCTGGGCGAGGTCAGCCGCATCGGCGAGGTGATCCTGAACCCCTTCCTCGGCCCGCGGCTGAAGAGCGGCAGCGTGACGACGGACATGCCGATGGCGCCCGACCGGCCCATCGACTTCGGTCTGCAGCGCTTCTGCGAGAGCTGCAACAAGTGTGCGCGCGAGTGCCCTTCGGGCGCCATCACCGCCGGCCCCAAGGTGGTCTACAACGGCTACGAGATCTGGAAGAGCGACGCCGAGAAGTGCGCGCGGTACCGCATCACCAACGCAGGCGGCGGCATGTGCGGGCGCTGCATGAAGACCTGCCCCTGGAACCTGGAGGGACTGCTGGCCGACAGCCTGTGGCGCCAGGGGGCCATGCGCGTGCCGGCCGCAGCGCCCTTTCTGGCGGCACTCGACGACCGCCTGGACCGAGGCAGCATCAACCCGGTCAAGAAGTGGTGGTGGGACATCGAACTCGACCGCGCCACGGGCCGCTACGTGGCGGCGCGGCAGACGCATGCGCGCGGGCTGCAGAAGCACCTGAAGCTGCGCCCCGAGGACCAGACGCTGGCCGTCTACCCGGCCGACCGCATGCCGCCGCCCTGGCCGGTGCCGTTCCCGGTGAACCGCGAGGAAGGCATCGCGCGCTACCGTGCGCTCCTTTCGCCGCAGACCTATCGCGAACGCCTGGCGGCCGGGCAGACCGAGGGCCTGGCGCCACCCTTCGCCATGCCCAAAGGCGAGCCGCCCGTGTTCCCGGTAACGCTGGTTCGCCGCGAGGACATGGCACCCCAGGTGGCGCGCTACGAGTTCGCCGCGCTGGACGGCAGCGCGCTGCCGCGCTTCGAGGCCGGCGCGCACATCGACGTGGTGATCGCGCCCGAGTACCAGCGCGCGTACAGCCTGGCGGGCGACCCCGCGGACGCCAGCCGCTACGTGCTGGGCGTGCAGGCCGAGGACCCGCGCGCGGGCGGCCGCGGCGGCTCGGCGCTGATGCACCGCGCGTTCCGGGAAGGCCGGCGCGTCTTCGTCTCGCGGCCGCGCAACCACTTTCCGCTGGTGGAGGATGCGCCGTTCTCGCTGCTGATGGCGGGCGGCATCGGTGTCACGCCGCTGATCGCGATGGCGCACCGCCTGCATGCGCTGGGCCGTGACTTCGCGCTGCACTACAGCGCCGCCAGCCGGTCGCGCGCCGGGTTCGTGGACGAACTGCAACAGGCGGCCTGGCGCGGTTCGGTGCAGTGCCACTTCACCGACGAAGGCGGCAGGGCCGACCTGCCGGCCCTGGTGCCGGCCTACACCAGCGGCGCACAGCTCTACACCTGCGGCTCGGCGCGGTACATGGACGCGGTCTTCGCCGCCGCGGCGGCGGTGGCATGGCCCGAAGCCGCATGCCACCGCGAATACTTCACCGCGCCCGAAGTCCCTGACCGCGTGAACCACCCGTTCGTGCTCGAACTGCGTCGACAGGGGCGGGAACTGCAGGTATCGGCCGAACAGAGCGCCACGGACGCGCTGGCCGCAGCCGGGATCGCGGTGGACGTGAAATGCAGCGACGGCCTGTGCGGCGTCTGCGCCCTGCCCTACGACGCAGCGGCATCCGACCCCGTCGAGCACCGGGATGTCGTGCTCGGCGCGGCGGAGCGGGAACGCCGGGTCATCCTGTGCTGCTCGCGCAGCGCGCGTGCCGGCGGCAGGCTCGTTCTGGAGCTTTGACAGCGCTTTCCTGCACCCGTAGACAAAAAAATGATACCTGCCCGCCAGCCACGCCCATAATCGTCTCGCGTCCGTCTGCGTGTGTCGCAGATTGTGTCCAGTGGAAGATCCATGGCGTACAGCAGTAGCGAGTCGATCCATCCGGCAGTCCAGGCAGTTCCGGCGGCAGGCGCCACGGAACGGCCCTGGATCATCGCCATCGGTGCGTCGGCCGGGGGCCTGGAAGCCCTGCAGCGCTTCTTCGGCGCGGTGACGTCTCCGACGAACGCTGCGTTCGTGGTCATCCAGCACCTGTCGCCCGACCACCGTTCGATGATGCCCGAGCTGCTGGCCCGCCACACGGTGCTGCCGGTGCAGGAAGCCCAGGCCGGCGAAGGCCTCGCACCGGACCGGGTCTACCTGATGCCGCCCGGCGTGCTGATGACGATCGAGCATGAACACCTCGTCTTCGCGCCGCGCCCGCATCACGGTGTCTCCCTGCCGATCGACGCCTTCCTGCACTCGCTGGCGGCGTCCCTGGCCGAGCGATCCATCGGCGTGATCCTGTCGGGGTCGGGCTCGGACGGCTCGTCGGGAGCCGCCGCCTTGCGCGTGGCCGGTGGCTACGTGATGGCGCAGACGCCGGAATCGGCGCGCTTCGACAGCATGCCGCGCAGCGTGATCGCCGCGGCCATGGTCGATGCCGTGCTGCCGCCGGAAGACCTGGCGCGCCAGGTGGCGCTGCTCAGCAGCGGCCAGGCGGGCCGCATGCCCACCGGCGAACTGATCGGCGCCACCTCCACCAAGCCGGCGCTGCAGCGTCTGTTCGAGACGCTGATCGAGCAGTCCGGCATCGATTTCAGCCAGTACAAGCTGCCCACGGTGATGCGCCGCATCGAGCGCCGCATGGCCGTGCTGGGCTGCGCGTCGGTGTCCGACTACGCCGATCAGGTCGCCGGGTCCCAGGACGAGTGCGAGCTGCTGCGCCGCGAGTTGCTGATCCCCGTGACCGGCTTCTTCCGCGACCCCGCCGCCTTCGCGGCGCTGGGCGAGGTGATCCAGTCGCACCTGCGCAACCAGCCGGCGCATCAGCCGCTGCGCATC
>CAJAES010000086.1 GCA_903938815.1 uncultured beta proteobacterium | reverse complement strand
CGTGCCGGCGGGGCCCGCCGCGCCCTGCTGGCTGTCGGGCAGGTTGAAGCTGGTGTAGGCGATGCTGCGCCACTTGCCGCCACTGGCACTGACGACGTTGCCGTTGGCGTCGTAGGCGTAGTCCACCGTGCCGAAGGCGCTGTCGCCGGCTACGCGGGTCACGCCGTGGGGCCGCGGCCGTGTCACGCCGGCATCGTTGCCGTAGGCCGGGTAGACATAGTTGCCGACATCGCTCTTGCGCAGCAGGTTGCCGATGGCGTTGTAGGCCAGCGTGACCGTGCGCTGCAGGTTGGGCACGGCGGGCGCCGACACGGTGTGGCCGACCAGGCGGTTGAGCGCGTCGTAGGCGTAGGTCTCGGTCACGGCGCCGGTCAGTCCGTCGCCGACATGGTCGATGCGGCCCACCAGGTTGCCCATGACGTCCCAGCTGTACTGGTGGCTCATGGCGGTCGTCATGGCGCCTGGCCCCGCCGTGAGCGCCTGGACTCGGCCGGTGGAAGCGTCGTGGTACGCCCGGACCTGCACGCCGTTGCCGAGCTGCGCGTTGGCGGACTGGCCCCAGGCATTGACGCTGCCGGCCTGCCACAGCACTAGCGTGCCCGCCCCCCAGCTCTGGCTGGCGGCCGGGGTGCCGCCGGGCGTGGCGGGCAACGGGTTGACACCACCGGCATTGGCCAGCTTCACCTGCTGCAAGGCGCCCTTGGCCGTGTAGACATAGTCCACTGCCAGCCGCGTGGGGTAGGTCTGCCGGGCCAGGCGGCCCGTCTGCGCGTCGTAGCCCAGCCAGCTTTCGAAGCTGGGGCCGTTGCGCACGAGGGTGCGGCTCCAGTCGGGTCGGCCCAGTGCGTCGTAGTGCTGCTTCTTCGTCACGCCGTGGCTGGTGACGCTCTCGCAGAGCTTGCCGACGCTCGTGCCGCAGGCAGCACCTGCCGCGTCCTTGTCGTGGTGCCAGGTCGAGACGTACTCCGGCTCCGAGCGCTGGGTCATGCGGCCCAGCGTGTCGAATGAAGTGGTGGTGGCGGTGCCGGCGGCACGCTGGTTGGGGCTCTGCTGCCAGACCATCTCGCCGAGGGCGTTGTAGTCGTAGGCCCAGTGGCCGGTGTCCGGGTCGGTCAGGCTGAGCTTGCGGCCACGCACGTCGTAGCTCAGCGTGACGAGGTTCTGAAGCGCGTCCTGGGTGCGGATCAGGTTCCCGAAGGCGTCGTGCTGGTGCGCGAGCTGGCCGCCGAAGGCGTCGGTGACGCGCACGACGCGCCCATCGACGTTCTTCTCCTCGACCCGGGACTGGCCCTGGGGGTTGAGGGTGGTGGTGGCCAGCCCTTCGAAGCGCACGGTGCTTCGCGCCCAGATGCGCGTGCGGCCCTGCAGCGTCGAGGGGCCGCCGCCGCCCTGCGGATCCGCCACGTCCACCTGCACCACGCGGCCCAGGGCATCGACGGTGGTGACCTCGAGCCCGTAGGCCTCGGTGCCCGAGACGTTGGACGAATCCGCGCCCAGGAAGTAAGGCTGGGTCTTGACGACGGCGACCCCGGTGGCGGAGTACTCGGTGTCCTTGACGACCCAGCGCCGGTCGGCGGGCTGCGCCGCGTGGTTCAGCGGCACCTCGGAGATCTCGCGCACGGCGCGGCCCGCACGGTCCTTGTAGACACGCGCCAGAGGGCCCATGGCATTGCCTGCCGAATCCTTGGCCAGCACCTGCACATAGGTGATGGCCAGGGCCGGGACTTCGCCAGCCAAGCCTGACAGCGCGACCGTGCCACCACAGCCGGGGGTGTTGGAGGCCGTGTCCAGGCCCCGGCCCGTGATGATGCAGTGCTCGGTCTCGGTGCGGGTACCGTCGGCCCGCTGCTCGCGCAGCACCCGGCCGAAGGCGTCGAGCGTCTGGACGGTGCTGAGGCCGTTGGGGCCGGTGAGCGAGACCACGGCACCGAAACGCGGGTCGTAGCTGCGGCTCTCGCTGTGGCCGAGCGCGTTGGTGGCGCCCGTGGCGAACGTTCCGGCAGGCACGGTCACGGTCACGGCGTTGACGACGACGGTCTGGGCAGCGAAGGCGCTGCCGCTGCCCCGGCTGGCGAACTGGGCCCGGGCCCCCGCGTTGGCGCAGTTGGCCACCTCGGTGCCAGCCCGGTTGCCACGCGCGTCGTAGCGGTGCGTCGTCCTGACGCACTGGTCCGGCAGGTCGGGCTCGACCGTTTCTGTTTCCAGGAGGCCGTCGGCGCGGTAGGTGAATGCGCTGCTGCGGCTGTAGTCGTACGGGTTGGTGACAGCCTGGGCTGCCGCCAACGCGGACAGCAGTGTGAGGCTGATGGCGGCGCCTGCGCGTCGCAGTCGGGATGCAGCCATGTTCAGTCCTCCAGCAGCAGTTGAAGGACCGCACTCAGTGCGGCAGGCGAGATGGCTGGCGGGGGTTCGGGATCGCTGGAAGCCGGCGTGGAGCCGTTCTGAGCGGATGCCTGAGGCGAGCGACCGGCGCTGGTGGCGATGGCCGGCAGGCTGTTGGGCACCTGGCTCTGGACCGTGCTGCGCTGCAGGCGCGCCAGGATCCACTGCTCGTTGGCGGTCTGGTCGGGGAAGTAGCTGTTGCGGGTGGTCTTGGTGAAGGTCTGCGGCAGCCCCAGCGCCGTGCCGGTGGTGCTGACGATGATCGTGGTCGGGTCCAGCGACGCGTTGTAGGTGTTGGTGGTGGTCAGCCGGGGCAGGGGCAGACCCGACAGGTCCCAGCCCTCCTCGACGCTTTGGTAGACGTAGGGGCGCGTCACTTTGGCTGCGGTGCCGCAGGATTCGGTGGGGACCGGCGGGTCCGGAATGGGAAGCGCGCCGTTGGGCGAGGTCTTGTCGCAGTACGAGTAGGTGGTGCGGCTCAGGCGCGGGCCTGAAAGATCGAGGCCGCCGAGATGCGTCTGGGTGCGCGCCGCGACGCCGATGTAGGGGTGCTGGTGCACGTACTCCGTGGCCACGGTGAGCAGGCTGCCGTCCGGGGCCGGGCTCTGCTGTCGCACTTCGCGAAAGCCCAGCATGCCGCGGCCGCCGCGCTCGGCCTTCAGGCCCTTGTAGAGGTAGCGCGTGACGACGCTGCCGGCGCCAGTGTCCTGTGACAGCGAGGTGATGACGTGCATCGGCGCCTGCAGATCGACCACCTGGCCCTGCCCCGCCTGCGGCGTACCGCGTTCGCCGAGATACGCGCCGCCCGAGTTGCTGAGCGTCACGCGCGGCCCGACGGTGCTGACGAGCCCGGAGGACGAGGTGTGGCTGGCCAGCAGGTCGGCCGGCAGGCCGCCGCTGTTGCGCACATAGAGCTGGTTGGCGTCCTGGGCCGGTGCGGCCGAACGGGTGGGCGCGTGCTTCAGGTGCAGGATCTGCAGCGTGCCGTTGCCGAGGAAGTCGCCCAGCATGAAGCCGGTCTTGCCATCGACGCCCTGAAGTGGCCGCGAGATGCCCTGCAGGCCTGCGGACACCCGGCTGTGGAAGCTGCCGTCGCCTTTGGAGAAATACAGGCCGTTGTCGGCTGTAGCCTGGCCCCAGCGCAGGATGTCGGTGCGGCCGTCTCCGTTGAAGTCCTCGGCCACCATTCCGATGGTCTGACGGTCCTTGGAATCCCGGGCGTAGAGATGGTTGCCAGTGGTGTTGATGTTGAACTGCGCCAGCACGCCGGAGGTGCTGGCGCTGTAGTGCAGGCTCAGGTTCTGGGCGGCCGGGTTGGCATCGGCACGCAGGCAATCGGCCCGGCCGTCGCCGTTGAAGTCGATGGGCATGTTGCAGGTGGCCGACCCGTCCCCCCCGGAACCTGCGGTGAAGCTGCCGTTGCCGTTCGAGCGCCAAACGCCGGCGTAGCGGGTCAGGATGTCCGGCAGCCCGTCGCCGTTGACATCGGCAATGGCGGGGCGGCGCCAGTACGGGTTGCTGACAACGCCCGGGCTGGGCGGCTCGGTGTACAGGCTGATGTTGCTTGCGCTAGCCAGCAACACGAATCGGCCGTCGCCCTGGCCCCGGTAGACCTTGGTGCAGCCACCCGCAGGCGGCGGCAACGCTTCCACCAGACCGGCGCAGATGTCGGCGTCCTTGGGGACGGGCCCCCACCCGCTGTTCCAGTAGAAGCCCGGCGCCAAGCTCGTGACGAGGTCGGTGAAGCCGTCGCCATCCACATCGAGCAGGTGGTAATTCCTGCCCTCTCTCCGGTTGGATTCGATGCAGCCGGCACTGGTGCCGGGGGTGCCGGCAGTAGGCCCTGACTGCATCCGGCTCAGTTCGTCGGCGGGCGCCGGGGGATCCGTCTCGGGTCGATCTCCTGCAGGCAGACGTGAACCACTGCCAGGCCGGCGTTGCGGGAAGAGACACTGCCCGGATACGTCGATTCGCGTGGCCAGCGTCTGCGTCAGGTCGATGCCGCCCTGAAGGCTCACGCCGCGAAAGCTGCCATCGCCCACCGACAGGAAGACGATGTTGATGTTCGGCGAGCAACCCGGCTTCGTCGCGCGCAGCAGGTCGCTCAGGCCGTCGCCGTTGAAGTCGGACACCAAGGTGTAGTAGCAGCCGCTGGTCGTGAACAGCTGATCGGCGGTGATGTTGAACTGGCCGTTCTTCGTGAAGCTGCCATCACCGTTGCTGAGATGAAGCTCGTTGAGAGAAGCCGTGGTGGACCAGCGCAGGACATCGGTGCGCCCGTCGCCGTTGAAGTCTCCGGTGAGTGCGCCGTACTTGCCGTCGGTGGCATCGAGCATCTTCAACTCGGCCATCGGGCTGGCGGTGAAGGCGCTGCTCGCGGTGAAGTCGGGCTTGCCGCCATCGGTGTAGCTGAAGCGGGCGGACGGCAGGCAGACGGACTCGTTCGAGCCGGCGCACTCGGTGATGTGGGTCAGCCGGCTGCGGCCGGACGCGGGCGAGCGCTCGTAGACCAGCTTGTGGACGCGCACCGGCACGGGTGTTGCATTGCCGATGCCGACGTAGCTGCGGATGGCGATCAGCCGCTGGACATTGACGTTCTTGCCGGCGCGCTGGTACGCCTCCGCACGGTCGTGGCCCGGCGCGGCATCGGCTGGCCGCTCGTCGTATTCGAAGACGATCTTGTTGGCGGGCGCCTGCCCGGGCGCGCCGGTGTACTGGATCTCGGCGATGTTCCACTCGCGCCCGTTGCGCCCCTGCGCCGTCGGCCCGCTGCCCCAGGCCACCTCGCGCTGTGCGTACTTGAAGTCGATGAAGTTGCCCAGCGTGTCGCTGATGCGGTGCGCGGCCCAGACGGCAGCCACCAGCGTGACGCCGTCGCCGCTGGGGTTGGCCATCATGAGCGACTGCGAATCGCTGCCCAGGCGGCCGTAGTGGTAGATCTGGCCGCTCTTGGTCCAGACCTTGAAGTAGGCCGGCCCCTTGGAGGCATCACCGGCGACGCTGCCGTAGGCGCGGATGCGCGCGAAGCTGTCCTTCTCGGTGCGGAACTCGCGGTAGACCGCGAGGTTGTTGTTGTCCAGGCCCTGCGCGTCGTTGACCTGGCTGCCGACGGGAATGCCCTTCAGGTTGGCGGCTGCGGTGGGCAGGCCGGACTCGTCGGTCTGGATCAGGCGCTGGCCGTCCAGGCAGAGCTTGTCGGCCGTGTCGAAGAAGACGGCGCGGCTGAAGCCGTCGGTGGGCTTGCTGGCCGGGCAGCGCGTGACGGTGGAGATACCCTGCACGCTCCAGCCCACACCCAGCGGCCCGTTGATGCCGCCGTCGGTGTAGCTGAAGGCCAGGTTCGGCGCCATGCCGGCAATGCCTGGCGGCACGGCAATGGCCTGGCTGTAGCCGGCCTGCCCGCCGGGCGACACCGACACGGCAGCCCAGGCCGACAGGGGCAATTGCAGGACGATGCAGGCCAGCAGCGTGGAAGACAGTTGCACGGATGGGACCCCGATGGTTCGGCAGGCGACACCCATCCATCACGCGTCGAAGTGGTCTTCGACACGCGCGAGGCATGGGGACGGGCGAGAGCGACGGAGGGCGAGGCGGTGGGATGGATCGGGCCGGAACAGGCCGGATCAGGCCGGAACGGGCCGCCCACGCCACTCCGGCGCGGCTACCTGGGCGGCGAGGCTGACGAGCGCTTCATGGTGTCCTCCCTGGACCGTGTGGGCGCGGCTCTGGGCAGCCGCTGCGCTGGGTGGATGAGCAGGTCTGCGCCCGCCGTTGGGTCAAGGATGCCCAAAGCCACGGCGGCGCGCCAGACGGCGCGCGCCGATCGATCCACCAGGGGAATGACGAAACGGCGGGTGGCCTCAGAACGAGGCCAGCACCTCGTCCACGTCCACCTGCAGCTTGACGAAGGCCTCGCGCACGGGCGTGCCGCCGTCGTCGGCCCGGCTCGCGCCGACATACAGCACGGTGCCCGCCGAGCGGCGCAGGCTCCAGGTCAGGGACACGGTCCTGCTGGGTGCGGCCTCCACGCCGCCGCGCTCCAGCGTGCTGCGCTGCAGGATGGCGCGCAGGTGGTTTCTCGGCCCGAGATGCCACACCGCCAGCAACTGCCCGGCCGTCTCGCGGAAGGCGGGCCGGCCTTCGCCGTCCAGGCGGGCCAGCGACCAGCTGGGCTCGAGCTCCAGCGAAGGCAGCGGCCGCACGCGCGAGTACACATACAGGTCGCGGCCATCGCGCACGATGCCCTCGCCTGCGTCCACCTTGCGGCCTGCGCTCAGGTTCACTTCCGCGAAGTTCCACCATGGGCTGGGCGTGAAGACGAAGCCCCCGCGCCAGTAGCGCTCGGCCAGCAGGGCGCCGTCGGCAGACAGCCGCTGGCGCGATTCGCCGTGCCACTCCAGCCAGGCCTCGAGGTTGCGCGAACCCGTCAGCCAGATGCCGGGGCGCAGCTTGCGTTCGATCACGCGGCCTGTCTGCTTGTCCTGCACCTGGTAGGCGTCGGCGTTGAGCCAGAGCTCGTTCAGGCCGAGGACGCCGCCCCAGCCGCGCCCGGCCCAGGCGGAAACCCGGCGCGTGCCGCTCTGGTAGACGAAGCCGGTGTCGTGGCGGAAGTCGCGGCCGGTGTCGTCGATGCCAAGGTTGAACTCGTCGCGGTCGCGGTTGTAGAAGACCCGGGCGTAGACGCGGTCGTCGTCGGTGGCGGGGCCGCGGCGCAGCGTGCCGGTGCCGTCGTCCTGCGCGCTGGTGCGCGAGTGCAGCCACTGGCCGCGCAGGCGCCAGTGGTCGTTCAGGCGCAGGCCCACATCCGGGCCCAGCACGAGGTTGTCGCCGCGCTCGTCGGCGTAGCGTCGCGAGGCCAGCATCAGGCCGCCTTGCAGGTCGCCACGGTCGGCCTGCACGCGGCCGGCCAGCACGCGGGAAGCAGGTTGCTCGGCGAACTCCGTGCCGTAGGGGCCGGGCAGCAGCACGAGGCCGCCGCCGCGGTCGTCGATGCCGAACAGCGTGCCGGCCAGGCCCGCGCCGCGCCAGGTGGCGCGCAGGCCAGCGCGCGGCGCAGTGAGGCTGCGGGTGTACAGCGCCTCGGTGGGCGAGCGCAGAAGGTCGCTGGATTCGAAGAAGAACGGCCGCTTCTCGGCCACGAACAGCGCAAAGCGCTGGTTGCCGCTGAGCTGGGGCACGTCCAGCGCCACCTGCGAGAAATCGGGGTTCAGGGTGCCGTCGATCACCAGCTCGGCCCGGGCACGCCATTTCACGTCCAGGCTGGCATCGGTGTGGGTGCCGGTGTCGTCGTGGCGCACCGTGACGCTGGGGCGCAGCGTCAGGAAGTGGTGGCGCTCGGGCAGCCGCACGCCTTCGAGCGGCTGCATGGCATCGATGAAGCTCGGCTGCTCGCGCGGCATGTTCACCGACGTGACCAGGTGGAACTGCTCGCGCGGCAGGCGGCGCGCGACCATGATGCGCCAGGGCGCCGACACGTCCTCCGAGAAGCGCAGCGATGCGAACGGCAGCCGCATCACGGCCGTCCAGCCGTCCGCGGTGCGGTGCGCGGCGGCATCCCAGTCGAAATCAGGCGCGAAGTCCTCGCTGTCGTCGGCGGCGGTGTGCATGCCGTCGCCCTGGCTGCCTGCGGCGCTGACGCGGAAGAACTGCGCGGCGCGCTTGCTGCCGATGGGGTCGACATACACCACCACGAAATCCTGCGTGCGCATGACCTGGTCGTGGCGCACCAGCGGTGCGATTATCAGATCCGGCTGCGTGTCAAGTGCGGTAATGCCCACGTACAGGGCCTGCTCGTCGAAGAGCAGCTGCACGCGTGTGGCCTGCGGGGGCGGCGCACCCAGCTTGGGGTCCTTCTCGACGAAGGCGTCGTACACGGGCGCCCGGCGCCAGGCGGCGTGGTCGAGCCGGCCGTCGAGCTTCAGGGATTCACCCGGCGCCAGCCGTTCGGCCTTCATCGGCGAGCCGGGCTGTTGCGCTGACGCAGGCGATGCGAGCAACAAAAGCAGTAGCAGCGGCAGCAGGAAGCGGATCATCATGGGGGCCGGATTCTCCGCTGGCGCGGCCGATAATGGCCCGGAATCAGCCCTCATGGAGACAGTGAATGACGCGTGTGTACAACTTCAGCGCCGGCCCGGCCACCCTGCCCGAGACCGTGCTGCGCCAGGCGGCGGACGAGATGCTCGACTGGCACGGCAGCGGCATGTCGGTGATGGAGATGAGCCACCGCGGCAAGGAATTCATCTCCATCGCCACCGAGGCTGAAACCCTCCTGCGCGAGCTGCTGGCGGTGCCGGCGAACTACAAGGTGCTGTTCATGCAGGGCGGCGCCATCGGCGAGAACGCCATCGTCCCGATGAACCTGCTGCGCGGCAAGGCGAGCATCGACTTCGTGGACAGCGGCGAGTGGAGCCGCAAGTCCATCAAGGAAGCGAAGAAGTACGCGGCCACCCGCGTGGTGGCCAGCAGCAGCGGCACCGCCTACGACCGCGTGCCGCCGCGTGCCGAGTGGCAGCTCGACCCCGAGGCCGCCTATGTGCACATCTGCAGCAACGAGACCATCGGCGGCGTGGAATACCACTTCACGCCCGAAGTCGGCGGCGTGCCGCTGGTGGCCGACATGTCGAGCAACCTGCTGTCGCGGCCGGTGGACGTGTCGAAGTACGGGCTCATCTACGGCGGCGCGCAGAAGAACATCGGCCCCGCCGGCCTGACCATCGTGATCGTGCGCGAAGACCTGCTCGGCGGCGCCCTGCCCATCACGCCCTCTGCCTTCGACTTCAGCGTCGTGGCCGAGAACGAGAGCATGTACAACACGCCGCCGACGTACGCCATCTACATCGCGGGCCTGGTGTTCAAGTGGATCAAGGCCCGCGGCGGCCTGACGGCGATGGAAACGCACAACCGCGCGAAGGCGGCCGTGCTGTACGACTTCCTCGACGCGACCACGTTCTACAGCAGCCCCGTTGCGCGCGACTGCCGCTCGCTGATGAACGTGCCGTTCAAGCTGAAGGACGCCACGCTCGACGCCGAATTCCTCAAGGGCGCCGAAGCACGCGGCATGGTGCAGCTGAAGGGCCACCGGGCCGTGGGCGGCATGCGCGCCTCCATCTACAACGCCATGCCCATCGAGGGCGTGCAGGCGCTGGCGGCCTACATGAAGGAATTCGAGAGCTCCCATGGCTGAGAAGCTGTCGGTCCTGGTGCTGAACCAGATCGCACCCGCGGGGCTGGCGCGACTGCCGCCCGAGCGCTACCGCGTCGGCAAAGACCTGACAGACCCCGACGCCATCCTGCTGCGCTCGGCCGACCTGCATGGCGCGGTCATCCCCGCCAGCGTGCGGGCCGTCGCCCGCGCCGGTGCGGGCGTGAACAACATCCCCGTGGCCGCGCTCAGCGCGCGCGGCGTGCCCGTGTTCAACGCACCGGGCGCCAACGCGAACGCCGTGAAGGAACTGGTGCTGGCCGGCATGCTGATGGCCGCGCGCCACCTGCCGGCCGCGCTGCGCTTCACGGCGACACTGGACACCGCGGCGCCCGACCTGGAGCGCGCGGTGGAAGACGGCAAGAAGGCCTTCGCAGGCTTCGAGCTGGCGGGCAAGACGCTCGGGATCGTCGGGCTCGGCAAGGTGGGCGCGCTGGTGGCCGATGCCGCCATCAAGCTGGGCATGAACGTGGTGGGCTACGACCCCGAGATCACCGTGGAAGCCGCGTGGGGCCTGCCCTCCCAGGTGCAGCGCGCCGCCAGCGTGGCCGAGGTGCTGCGCCGCTCGATGTTCGTGTCGCTGCACGTGCCGCTGCTGGAAGCCACCCGCCACCTGGTGGGCGCGGCCAACCTCGGCCTGCTGCCGCCGGGCGCGGTGCTGCTGAACTTCAGCCGCGAAGGGGTCGTCGACCACGAAGCCGCACTGGAAGCGCTGACCGCCGGCCACCTCGGCCAGTACGTCTGCGACTTCCCGGGCGTGACGCTGCACGGGCACCCGAAGGTGATCGCGCTGCCGCACCTGGGCGCCTCCACGCAGGAGGCCGAGGAGAACTGCGCCGTGATGGTGGCCGAGCAGCTGCGCGCCTACCTGGAGCACGGCGAGATCCGCAACGCGGTGAACTTTCCCGCCGTGCAGATGGCGCGCGAATCGGCGCACCGGGTGGCCATCGCCAACAGCAACGTTCCCAACATGCTGGGGCAGATCTCCACCGCCATGGCGCAGGCCGGGCTGAACATCCACACCATGGTCAACAAGTCCCGCGGCGAGATGGCCTACACGCTGGTGGATGTGGACAGCCCCGTCACCGAGCCCGCGCTGGCCGCCCTGCGCGCCATCCCTGGCGTCCTGGCGGTGCGCTCGCTGCCGCTGGCGGGCTGACCGGCGCCAGACCGGCGGCCTTGCCAGGCCTCGGGCCGGCCCGGGCGCAAGTCCCCGCAGGGCGATGCGGATCGCATACGCTTGCGGCCCATGGACACCCCCGAACAAGCCGATTTCCGCACCAGCGTGCGCCGCTGGGTCGAAGCCGAGCTCGCGCCGCACGTGAACGCCTGGGACGAAGCCGGCAGCTTTCCACGCACGCTGTACGGCCGCGCCTCGGCGATGGGCCTGCTGCAGCTGGGCTACCCGGAAGCGCTGGGCGGCACGCCGTGCGCGCTGAGCTGGCGGCTCATCGCCACCGAGGAGATCGCCCGCGCCGGCTCCGGCGGGCTGATGGCGGGCCTGTTCTCGCACAACATCGGCCTGCCGCCCGTCGTCGAGCACGGCAGCGCCGAGCTGCAACGGCGCATCGTGCCGCCGGTGCTGGCGGGCGAGCGCATCGCGGCGCTGGCCATCACCGAGCCCGGCGGCGGCTCCGACGTGGCGCGGCTGCGCACCACCGCGCGGCGCGAGGGCGACGATTTCGTGCTCGACGGCGAGAAGACCTTCATCACCTCGGGCCTGCGGGCCGACTGGATCACGGTGGCCGTTCGCACCGGCGGCCCGGGCGCCGGGGGCATCTCGCTCATCGCCGTGCCCGGCGACAGCCCCGGGCTCACACGCACCGGGCTGGCCAAGATGGGCTGGTGGTGCAGCGACACCGCGCAGCTGCACTTCAGCGGCGTGCGCGTGCCCGCGGCCTGCCTCATCGGCGCCGAGAACGCGGGGTTCCGCATGATCATGGCCAACTTCAACGGCGAGCGGCTGCTGATGTCCGCCGGCGCCGTGGCCTTCGCGCAGGCCTGCCTGGACGAAGCCTGGGCCTGGGCGCTGCAGCGCCGCACCTTCGGGCAGCTGCAGGCCGAGCATCAGGCCATCCGCCACCGACTGATGGACATGCGCATGCAGATCGTCGCGTCGCGCGCGCTGCTGCACGACGTGACGGCGCGCTTCGAGGCCGCGCCCACTGATGCCGAGGTCATTGCCGACCTCTGCCTGCTGAAAAACCACGCCACCGGCACCCTGCAGGCCTGCGCCGACCACGCGGTGCACATCCTGGGCGGCATGGGCTACATGCGGGGCACGCTCTGCGAGCGGGTCTACCGAGAGGTGAAGGTGATGCAGATCGGCGGCGGCGCCACCGAGATCATGAAGGAGCTGGCCTGGCGACAGCTTGCGCCTTGAAGTATGTAGAATTCATGCATACCGATCTTGACCGAAAGATCCAGACCGAAAGATCATGACCGACAAAGTCGCCATGGAAGCCACCGTCGCCGAGCGCGGGCAGATCACGCTGCCCAAGGCGGTGCGTGACGCACTCGGCCTGACCAAGGGCACGCAGCTCAAGGTCGAGCTCGACGGCGGCCGCATCATCCTGCGCAAGAACGTCGACGACGCCCTCTCGCGCATGCGCGGCCGCATCAAGCTGCCGCCCGGCATGACCACCGACGACGTCATGCGCGACCTGCGCGGCCGCGCTCCCGGCGACCCCTTCCCCGCGCCGGACGACGAAACGTGATCGCCGTCGATTCCTCCGTCCTCGTCGATTTCATCGGCGACGGGCCCGGGGCAGCCGCGGCCGAGGAAGCGCTGCGCGCCGCCCTGATGGACGGCCCGGTCGTGGCCTGCGCGGTCGTCATCAGCGAGGTCGTGGCCGGCCTCGGCCACGGCGACATCGTCATGGAGACGCTCGACGAGGTCGGCATCGTCTACTCGCCGCTGGAACTGCGCTCGGCCGTGCGTGCCGGCGAGATGCAGCGCCGCTACAAGGAGCGCCTGCGGCGCGGCACCGGCGCCGCGCCGACCCAGCGCACGGTGCCCGATTTCCTGATCGGCTCGCACGCACTGCTGCAGTGCCAGGGACTGATCACACGCGACGCGGCCTTCTTCCGCGACTACTTCAAGGGCCTCAAGGTCATCGTGCCGCAAGCCTGAGCCCGCACACTCACCCCAGATTTCCCCAGGAGCAACCCATGCTGCAAGCCTATCGCCAACATGCCGCCGAACGCGCCGCGCTCGGCATCCCCCCGCTGCCGCTCGACGCGAAGCAGGTCGCCGCGCTGATCGAGCTGATCAAGGCCCCGCCCGCCGGCGAGGAGGCCTTCCTGATGGACCTGCTCACGCACCGCGTGCCCCCGGGCGTGGACGACGCCGCCAAGGTCAAGGCCAGCTTCCTGGCCGCCGTGGCGCACGGCGACCTGGCCGTGGGCCTGGTCTCCAAGGCCAAGGCCACCGAACTGCTGGGCACGATGGTGGGCGGCTACAACGTGCACCCGCTGATCGAACTGCTGGACGACGCCGACGTCGCCGGCGTGGCTGCGGCCGCGCTGAAGAAGACGCTGCTGATGTTCGACTTCTTCAACGACGTCGCCGAGAAGGCCAAGGCCGGCAATGCGTTCGCGAAGGACGTGATGCAGAGCTGGGCCGACGCGGAGTGGTTCACCACCCGCCCCGAGGTGCCGAAGTCCATCACCGTCAGCATCTTCAAGGTGCCCGGCGAGACCAACACCGACGACCTGAGCCCCGCGCCCGACGCCTGGAGCCGCCCGGACATCCCGCTGCACTACCTGGCGATGCTCAAGAACACCCGCCCGGACGCCGCCTTCCGCCCTGAAGAAGACGGCAAGCGCGGCCCGATGCAGTTCATCGAGGACATGAAGGCCCGCGGCCATCTGGTGGCCTACGTCGGCGATGTCGTCGGCACGGGCTCCAGCCGCAAGAGCGCCACCAACAGCGTCATCTGGGCCACGGGGCAGGACATCCCCTTCGTGCCGAACAAGCGCTTCGGCGGCGTCACGCTCGGCGGCAAGATCGCCCCGATCTTCTTCAACACCCAGGAAGACTCGGGCTCGCTGCCGATCGAGGTGGACGTGTCCGGCCTCGAGATGGGCGATGTGATCGACGTGCTGCCCTACGACGGCAAGCTGCTGAAGAACGGCGCCACCGTGGCCGAGTTCAAGCTCAAGAGCGACGTGCTGTTCGACGAAGTGCGCGCCGGCGGCCGCATCAACCTGATCATCGGCCGCAGCCTGACCGCCAAGGCACGCGAGTTCCTGGGCCTGGGCGCTTCCACGCTGTTCCGCCTGCCGCAGCCGCCCGCCGCCACGAAGGCCGGCTTCACGCTGGCGCAGAAGATGGTCGGCCGCGCGGTCGGCCTGCCCGAGGGCCAGGGCGTGCGCCCGGGCACCTACTGCGAGCCGAAGATGACCACCGTGGGCAGCCAGGACACCACCGGCCCCATGACCCGCGACGAACTGAAGGACCTGGCCTGCCTGGGCTTCAGCGCCGACCTGGTGATGCAGAGCTTCTGCCACACCGCCGCCTACCCGAAGCCCGTGGACGTGAAGACGCACCGCGAGTTGCCGGCCTTCATCAGCAACCGCGGCGGCGTGGCCCTGCGCCCGGGCGACGGCGTCATCCACAGCTGGCTGAACCGCCTGCTGCTGCCCGACACCGTGGGCACCGGCGGCGACAGCCACACGCGCTTCCCCATCGGCATCAGCTTCCCGGCCGGCTCGGGCCTGGTGGCCTTCGGCGCGGCCACCGGCGTGATGCCGCTGGACATGCCTGAATCGGTGCTGGTGCGCTTCAAGGGCAGCATGCAGCCGGGCGTGACGCTGCGCGACCTCGTGCACGCCATCCCCTATGCCGCCATCAAGGCCGGCCTGCTGACCGTGGCCAAGGCTGGCAAGAAGAACATCTTCAGCGGCCGCATCCTCGAGATCGAGGGCCTGCCCGACCTGAAGGTGGAACAGGCCTTCGAGCTGTCCGACGCCAGCGCCGAGCGCAGCGCCGCCGGCTGCACGATCAAGCTCAACAAGGAGCCCGTGATCGAGTACCTCACCAGCAACGTCGTGCTGATGAAGAACATGATCGCCGACGGCTACGCCGACCGGCGCACGCTCGAGCGCCGCATCCAGAAGGTCGAGGCCTGGCTCGCCAACCCGAACCTGCTCGAGCCCGATGCCGACGCGGAATACGCAGCCGTCATCGAGATCGACCTGAACGAGCTGAAGGAGCCCGTGCTCTGCTGCCCGAACGACCCGGACGACGCCAAGCTGCTGTCCGACGTGGCCGGCACCAAGATAGACGAGGCCTTCATCGGCAGCTGCATGACCAACATCGGCCACTTCCGCGCTGCGGCCAAGCTGCTGGGCGGCCAGCGCGACATCCCCGTCAAGCTGTGGGTGGCCCCGCCCACCAAGATGGACGAGAGCGAGCTTATCAAGGAAGGCCACTACGCCAACTTCGGCGCCGCCGGCGCGCGCACCGAGATGCCGGGCTGCAGCCTGTGCATGGGCAACCAGGCACAGGTGCGCGAGGGCGCCACGGTGGTCAGCACCAGCACGCGCAACTTCCCGAACCGCCTGGGCAAGAACACCAACGTGTTCCTGGCCTCGGCCGAGCTCGCCGCCATCGCCAGCAAGCTGGGGCACCTGCCCAGCGTGGCCGAGTACCAGGAAGCGATGGGCATCATCAACAAGGACGCCGCCAGCGTCTACCGCTACCTGAACTTCGACCAGATCGAGGAATACGCGGACACCGCCAAGGGCGTGACGGTCTGAGTTCGCCGGACCGCTGCGACAGGCCCGCTTCGGCGGGCCTTTTTCATGCTCGGGCCATGTGTCGGCCACCGCACCGAACTTTGCGCGACAAGGACCTAAGGTCGCGGCATACGGTCGGCATCTGCCGTCCATTGCCCGGAACGGCCCCCATGAACCACAAGACCCTGCTCGTCGCCCTGCTCTTCCCCCTGGCCCTGATCGCCTGCGACCGGCCCACGGTCGTGAACGTGCCGCCGGCCGCGACGCCCGTGCCGGGACCCGCCGGCCCCCCGGGAGAAACCGGCAGCACCGGCGCGACCGGCAACACAGGCAACACAGGCAGCACGGGCAGCACCGGCTACACCGGCAACACCGGTGCCACCGGCGCGACCGGCAACACAGGCAATACCGGCAGCACTGGCTACACGGGTGATACCGGCGCGACCGGCAGCACGGGTGCGACGGGCGCCACCGGCAAGTCAGGCGAAGGCAGCACGACGGTGATCATCACGCCGGCCGCGTCGGCACCGGCCAAGTAAGCGCGGCCGTTGCAGCCCCGGCCCCGCAATGGCCGGCGCCGCCGATCACCCGCCAGCGCTTGCGGTCTGGGTACGGACTCGCATAATTTGACCGCCATCACCGAAGGACGGCCATGCACACGTACGCCCAGACGCTGAAGACCTTCGAGACCGCTTCCGGCAAGACCGGGCAGCTGTGGTCCCTTCCGGCACTCGCGAAGACCTACCCGAACATCCTGCGCCTGCCGCACGCCATCCGCATCGTGCTGGAGAGCGTGCTGCGCAACTGCGACGGCCAGAAGGTGACGCAGGCGCACGTGCGCCAGCTCGCCAACTGGCACGCCACCGCCGAGCGCACCGAGGAGATCCCGTTCGTGGTCGCCCGCGTGGTGCTGCAGGATTTCACCGGCGTGCCGCTGCTGGCCGACCTGGCCGCCATGCGCAACGTCGCGGCACGCCTGGGCCGCAATCCCAAGGCCATCGAGCCCCTGGTGCCGGTGGACCTGGTGGTGGACCACAGCGTCATGATCGACCACTTCGGCTCGAAGAAGTCGCTCGACCTGAACATGAAGCTGGAGTTCCAGCGCAACCTCGAGCGCTACCAGTTCATGAAGTGGGGCATGGACGCGTTCGATACCTTCGGCGTCGTGCCGCCGGGCTTCGGCATCGTGCACCAGGTGAACCTGGAATACCTGGCGCGCGGCGTGCACCGCACGAAGGGCAAGGCCCCCCAGGTCCACTACCCCGACACCCTGGTGGGCACCGACAGCCACACCACCATGATCAACGGCATCGGCGTCGTGGGCTGGGGCGTGGGCGGCATCGAGGCCGAGGCTGCCATGCTGGGCCAGCCCGTGTACCTGCTCACCCCGGACGTGGTGGGCTTCGAGCTCACCGGGCAGCTGCGCGAGGGCGTCACGGCCACCGATCTCGTGCTCACCGTCACCGAGATCCTGCGCCAGGCCAAGGTGGTGGGCAAGTTCGTCGAGTTCTGCGGCCCGGGCACCCGCACGCTGGCCGTGCCGG
>CAJAES010000085.1 GCA_903938815.1 uncultured beta proteobacterium | reverse complement strand
GCAGGGCGGCCAGGCACGCAGGGCTGCGCGATCCTCAAAGCCCCAAACACCAGAACCGCGCCCTCACAGCCAGAAAACAGCGCTTCCTGACAGCCGTTCACACCCGTCCATGTCGAGCCTGGCGACGAATTCTGTCTCCACGGCGATGCACGAAAAGCGCCGAGATCGAACATACCCAGCGACCTCAGCGATGAGGTCGTATCGCTTGGGCACTTCTCTAAGGCCGGAGTCGAACAGGCTCGCCAAATCGGTCAGTGCTGCTGCGCGCCGAAGCGGGTCGTCCACGGTGAGGCACTCGTGGACGAGGGTCTGCAGCTGACCGTACTCCTCCGGGGCGCTGTAGCTGTATGGCATCAGCCGCAGAAAGAGATGGCTGCGGTCAGCTGGCAGCGCTCTGCGTATGGCGGACAGCGCCGGACGCACCACCGCAGATTGACGCGTGTACTTCATGGGCTGACTGCCAGTGGAAAAACTGGGACCCGTGGACTCATGGTTGATCGCCGCCCTGCACCGATGGCAACTCTATGACCAGCCGACCATCGAACTCGGCGTTCTCGAAGTGCATCTCCTCGGCGCACCGAATGGAGTTCAGTCCCAGCGGATAGCCGCTCGGGTTGCAGACCACCCGGCAGCCGCGTTCGACGTAGTCCGACGAGTTGTGGTGGTGGCCGTGGATCCAGACCTGTGCCTGCTCCAGCAACTCAGGCAGATCGGTAACGAATGCTCCGGTGAGCGGGTCTCCTTGAAACCGGGGGTGGACCGACCGCTCGGAGGGGGCGTGGTGCGTGATCACGACGGTCTCACCAGCGAAGGGCTTTGCCAACTCACTGCGAAGCCACGCGCAATCCGCCTCGTGGAAGGCCAATGCGGCCTGCGCATCGAAGGGGCCGGTCGTGAGCCGGATCAGCCGATGGTCGTTCAAGGCGCGCTCGGCGAGTTCCATCTGCGCCTCGTGGCTTTTGCCGCATGCGCTGTACCGGTAGCCCGTCCACAAGGTGCAGCCGATGAAGCGCACATCGGGCAACGCCGCTTCGCGGCTTGACGCCCACGCCGGAAAGCGCGCGGCCAGATCGCCAGCGGTGACAACGTCCTGATCGAGCAGAACAACGTTGGTGCCGGCGCATGCGGCGCGGAGTGCCTGCCGGTCCTCGTCGTAGACGCGGCCGTAGCTTTCGTGGTTCCCCATCAAGTACAGGATCGGAACCGGCCAATCGCCGAAGGCGTCGAGGGCCCCGAGGCCGATGTCGATGTCGCCGGCCAGCACCAAGAGGTCGGCGTCGGGCAAAGGCTTGATCACGCGTTCGCCCAGGAAGCGCCGTTTGATGAATTCCAGGTGAAGATCGCTGGCCACCTGAACGCGCAGGCGCGCGGGGCTCTCAACGACGGTCATTTCGGGTTCTGTGCTCGGTGGCATGGGTGCGATCGGCGGGGCTGGCCTGGAATTGGTCAGCACGACGTTGCCGTCCGCCATGGAATTCTCTGGCAGGCCGATCTTTCGCCGCTTCACGCTTCTGACGATGCGGGTCTGCGCTTGTACTGGCCGGACTCCTTCCAGTTGCTGGAAGTCGAGTCATGGACAAAGAGGTTGTCGCCCTCGATGGCGATCACTCGGTCACCGGGGCCCCGCAGAACGGTCAGTTGTCGCCCATCTGAGGCCGTCGATTGCCAGTTGGTGATCTCTTCGACGCGGTAGCCGAGCAGCGCCCCTGGGCCGTCCGTGTCCACGGCGAGAACCCAAAGGGCCGACAGGACATGTTCGCTGCTTTCGAGAGCATCAAGTCCATGCGCTGTCGGAGAAATGAGCAAAAGTTTCCCTTCAGGACCGCTCGACCCGTCAACAGATCGCCCGGGCACATGGGCGAGCAATGCAGCCGACCACGGCCAGCTGACGAGGTGTCGGGCATCGGCATCGGTAGATTCGCTTGGCATTTCTTGAAATTCTCCCTGGCTGTGGAAAAGCGATCATGTCGCGCTACAAACACGATATGTGGAAGATCGTCCGTGGTGTGATTGGCATCATATGGCAATCATTCGGAAATGCCAATCGCATCGCCGCGCCATGCCTATGCCCCTGCGCTGATCGCGCTGGGAACGGCCATCCGATCTGCTCGGCTAGAACGAGGAATCTCGCAAGAAGAGCTGGCTCATCGGTCGGGGACCGACCGGTCCTACCTCAGCAGCATTGAGAGAGGAGCTCAGAACCCAGGGATCGTCTCGATACTGAGAATGGCTTCGGCAATGGAAATGACAGCCACGGAGCTCTTTGCGGAAGCAGCACTTTGAGGCGCGCGCAAGGCGGCTGCGAGTACCTCAAGGGCGAGGTTAGTCGCCCGCCGGGAGGCACACCTGATGAACAGGCTCAGGACTGACGCGACCGTTCGGGACTTGCACCGCACTTTTTGACGGAAGATCAAGGTGTGTGACGTCCATGACACTCGGTCAGGCGCGGCGCCTACAACAAGTGCGAAAACTGCGAGGCAGCCTGTTTGGTTGAACCATGGGTACATGGCTCAACCGGGGGCCTCCGGCGGCCTGGCAGGGGCCTGAAGACAATGAAAAGTTTTGTCAAAGACAATGCAGATCCTCAAGCATCACCCTCTTGGCGCACTGTGACCATAGCGAGAACAGTCCGGAACCCCATGACCGGAAAACCCTTCAACATCGCCAGCTACGCGCTGCTGACGCACATGCTCGCGCAGCAATGCAACCTGGCGGTGGGTGACTTCATCTGGACCGGTGGCGACTGCCACATCTACGACAACCACACCGAGCAGGTGCGCACGCAGCTTGCGCGCGAGCCGCGGCCCTACCCCACGCTGGCCATCAG
>CAJAES010000084.1 GCA_903938815.1 uncultured beta proteobacterium | reverse complement strand
TTCGACCCCGCGCAGTGGCAGCACGTGGCCGCCTTCGAGCCGGTACGTTCGCGCATCGAGATGCATCTGGTGGCACGCTCCCCGCAGGTGGTGCATTGGCGCGGGGGCGAGCGGCGGTTTGCTGCGGGTGAACGCATCCACACCGAGAACTCCTGCAAGTACCGGCCCGATGACTTCGCAGCCCTGCTGCACGACGCCGGATTCCGCGGGACGCGGCTGTGGACCGACGAGCGGCGCTGGTTCGCCGTCTTCGTGGCATCGGCTTGAGCGGCGCCGAGGCTCCGCACTGGCGCTGGGACGGCGACGACCTGCTGCTGGATCTGCAGGGCAAGCCGGGCGCCCGCCACGATGCCTTCGGGCGCGTGATGGCCGGTCGCCTGCAGGTGCAGATTGCAGCTGCGCCCGAGGACGGCAAGGCCACCGCCCGGCTGCTGGCCTTCCTGGCCGAACAGTTCGGCGTGCCGCGTTCTTCGGTGGAACTGCGCTACGGCCTGGCCAGCCCCAAAAAGGGCATCTGCATCCGTGCGCCCCGCAGCCTGCCGGCGGCAGCCGGCGTCACGCCGCGCAGCTCCTGAAGCCCGCGAAGAGGTCGTTCCGTTCGGGCGGAAAGTAGTTGCGGTAGCGCGGGTGCTTCATGCGCGGCGCCGTGGCGAAGCTGCCACCGCGCAGCACCGGGCGGCCGTCGAACCAGGGCTGCGAGTAGTCGGCATAGGGATGCGGCTGGAAGCCGGGGTAGGGGGCAAACAGGCTGGCCGTCCATTCCCAGACCTCGCCCCATGCGAACCCCTCGGCCGTGAGCGCCGCGAACTCCCATTCGGCTTCCGTGGGCAGGCGGCGGCCCGCCCAGCGGCACCAGGCTTGCGCCTCGAAGCAGCTGAGGTGCATCACCGGTGCGGCCTCGTCCGCCAGAACCCACTGCCCGAAAGCGGCCCGGTGCCAGCCGCCTTCGTCCAGCGACATGTGGCGTGGCCTGCCCGCGCTGTGCTTCCTGCGCCAGGCCCAGCCCTCGGGGGTCCAGAGGCTCGCGTCGTCGTAGCCGCCAGCCTCGATGAAGGGCAGGAAGCGCCCCCAGGTCACGGCCTCGCGGTCGATCCGGAAATCGTCCAGATGGACGGCGTGGGCGCCGCGCTCGTTGTCGAAGGCGAAGCCGGGGCCGCGGCTGCCCAGCACGAAATCGCTCGCCCGGCAGTCGATCTCGATGTCAGCGCCTATGCCTATGCCTGTGCCTGTGCCTGTGCCTGTGCCCATGCCAGCCGGCCCTGTGCGGCGCAGGGCGCCGGCCACAGGCAGGGCCAGATGCTGCGCCATGTAGGCGCCGGCCTCGGCGTGCATGTCCTCGTGGGCGAGGGCCAATCGGAAGAAGTACAGCGCGTCGTCGTCTTCCGGCTGGCCCGACAGCAGCGCGAGTGTCCGTTCCCGTACCAGCCCGGCATAGCGCAGGCTGCGCTCGGCGTCGGGCAGGTCGAGATGCCAGCGCGCGGTGTGGGCCACGCGGCTGGAGTCGTACAGCGCATCCGATCGCGCCAGCACGGACGCTGCCAGCGGGCCTTGCGGCCGGGCGGCAACGCCGCGCAGCCGTTCCGGGTTCCGGGCGATCCAGCGCTCCTCGAACCACGCCACGTGGCCGAGCTCCCAGCGCGGCGGGTTCACTTCGGGCGAATAACGAACGGGCATATCGGGCGGCAGTTGCCCGCGCAGGGCTGCGAACAGCCGCAGCGTGTGGCGGCGGCTGTCCGCCAGTGCTTCGGCGAGCCATGCGGCACCACCGTGCCTGGCCGCGCCGGCATCGTCGACGGAGAGCAGAGTCAAAGTAAGCTCCTCACCCGATGAACTCCCTGTGTCTCGTCACGCCTGCGCTGTCAGGCGCCAACAACGGCAATTGGCAGACCGCCCGACGTTGGGCGCGCTGGCTGGCGGCCGATTATCGGGTGCGGGTGGTTTCCGAATGGGACGGGGGCGACGACGCCGTGCTGCTCGCGCTGCACGCACGCCGCTCGGCGGCTTCGGTGGCTGCGTTCGCCGCCGCCCACCCCGACCGGCCGCTCGTGCTGGCGCTGACGGGCACCGATCTCTACCGTGACATCCATGTCGATGCGGCCGCGCAGCGTTCCCTGGCGCTGGCCTGGCGGCTCGTGGTGCTGCACGAGGCTGCGCCCGGCGATCTGCCGCCGGAGCTGCAGACGAAGTGCGATGTCTGCTTCCAGTCCACGAACTCGTTGCCACCGCTGCCGAAGACCCCACGGCACCTGCGTGCATTGATGGTGGGCCATCTGCGGGACGAGAAGTCGCCGCAGACGCTGTGGGCGACCGCACGGCGCCTTCAGCATCGGGCCGACATCCTGATCGACCACGTCGGCGGCGCACTCGACCCCGCGCTGGGCGCCGCCGCCGAATCCTGCGCGGCGCGATGCGGAAACTATCGCTGGCTGGGCGGCCTGCCTCACGCCGACACCCTGCGCCGGATCCGGCAGGCGCACGTGCTCGTCCATGCGAGCCGGATGGAGGGCGGCGCGCATGTCGTGATGGAGGCGATCTGCCGCGGCACGCCCGTCCTGGCCTCGCGCATTCCGGGCAATGTCGGCCTGCTCGGCGCAGGTTACGGCGGGTATTTCGAGCTGGGCGACGATGCCGGCCTCGCGGCCCTGCTGGAGCGGGCGCGCGATGACCCCGCTATGCTTGCCGGCTTGATGGCGCAGGGCCGAGCCCGCGCGCCGCTGTTTCAGCCCGGACACGAGCGCGCCACGCTGCGGCGCATCGTCGAGGGCGCGCTGGAGTCCCCACCATGAGCACCACCGAACCCCGCCTGACCTCGCTCTCCCACGGGGGAGGCTGCGGCTGCAAGATCGCCCCCGGCGTATTGAGCGAGATCCTGAAGGGCACCGGCGGCATGCCGATCCCGCCGCAATTGCTGGTGGGCATCGAGACCGCCGACGACGCGGCCGTCTATCAGCTCAACGACGAACAGGCGCTGATCGCGACGACCGACTTCTTCATGCCCATCGTCGACGATCCATACGACTTCGGCCGCATCGCCGCCACCAACGCCATCAGCGACGTCTATGCGATGGGCGGCACGCCGATCCTGGCGCTGGCGCTGGTCGGCATGCCGATCAACGTGCTGTCCACCGCCACCATCGGCCGCATCCTGCAGGGCGGCAACGATGTCTGCCGTGCGGCCGGCATTCCCATCGCGGGCGGGCACACCATCGATTCCGTCGAGGCCATCTACGGACTGGTCGCGCTG
>CAJAES010000083.1 GCA_903938815.1 uncultured beta proteobacterium | reverse complement strand
GGCTTCGGCGCCGACCTGGGCGCCGAGAAGTTCTTCGACAACAAGTGCCGCAAGGCCGGCCTTGCGCCGGCCGCCGCCGTGGTGGTGGCCACCGTGCGGGCGCTGAAGTTCCATGGCGGCGTGGCTCTGCCGGACCTGGGCCGCGAAGACCTGGGCGCGCTGGAGCGCGGCATGGCCAACCTGCAGCGCCACCTGCACAACCTGCGCGAGGTCTTCGGCCTGCCGTGCGTGGTGTCGATCAACCACTTCGCCAGCGACACGGATGCCGAGCACGCGCTGCTGCGCGAACGCATCGGCGCGCTGGGTGCGCCCGTGCACACCGCCCGCCACTGGGCCGAGGGCGGACGCGGCGCCGCGGAGCTCGCACGCGAGGTGGTGCGGGTGTGCGAGAAGCCGGGCACGCTGCGCTTTGCCTACGAAGACGCCGACCCACTGTGGGAGAAGGCCCGTCTGCTGGCCACGCGCACCTACGGGGCGGCCGGCATCTCGGCCGGCGCCACCGTGCGGGCACGCATCGACCGCCTGCAGGCCGACGGCTACGGCCACCTGCCGGTATGCATTGCCAAGACGCAGTACAGCTTCAGCACCGACCCCACGGCGCGCGGCGCGCCCAGCGGCCATGTGCTGGACATCCGCGAGGTGCGGCTGGCCGCGGGCGCGGAGTTCGTCGTGCTGGTCTGCGGCGACGTCATGACCATGCCCGGCCTGCCGAAGGTGCCTGCGGCCGAGCACATCGACCTGGACGACGAGGGGCGCATCGTCGGTCTGAGCTGAGATCGGTCGTGTGCCTGGCCAGGCCTGGCCGTGCGGGATTCAGTCAGGGCACGGCCAGCCCGGGGCTGGGCCGATGCGCGCCGGCCGGCCCGTGACGATCAGTTGGCGGGCTTCGGCGCGGAGGCGCCAGCCGCCGCCGGTACCGTCACGGTGAGGGACTTGAGGGTTCCGCCCCCGTCCACCGAGCCGCTGACGCTGCCTTCGCCGGCAGCCATGCGTTCGCAGGACGTGCGGACCAGCGGGTCGGTGTGCACGGCGCAGCGGCGCTTCGCGTTCTCGGCCAGGGCCTGCGGCGTTGGCGTCTTCAGGCCACCGCGCCCGGCTTCGGCGCGCGCCGCGCCAGCCTCGCGCAGGCAGTCGCTGCGGCTCTGCGGCGCGCCGGCAGCCATGCAGGCCGCGCGGTCGTCGCGGTAGGTGGCCTCTGCCGCGGCGCTGGCGGCCAGGGCGGGCATGGCCAGCAGGAGGGCCAGCAGGAGGGGCTGCAACAGGGCGGCGAGAAGCCTGTGGGGGAGTGCTGACGTGTGCATGGCGGATCCTTCGGCTGGACAGTGGTGTCAGCCGGCATGCTGCGCCGAGGGAGCTTCGCGGTCTGTCTGCGGGCGCACATCTCCCGGACACGCCCTGCACAACGGATAGAATCCGCTGCAGATGCGGGCGTAGTTCAATGGTAGAACTTCTGCTTCCCAAGCAGATAGCGTGGGTTCGATTCCCATCGCCCGCTCCAGCCTTCGTTCCTGCTGGCCCAGAGTAGTCGTGCAAATTCGACGATCTGCCGCCACGAAGCCTGTGCATGATTCACGAATGATCCATGTCTCCCACCGCGCGGAGGCCCGGCGGGCCCTGATCGCCGTGGCTGCGCTGGCGATCCTGCTGCTGCTGGCGCGGGTGGTGCCGCCCCCCCTCCAGGCCCAGGGCCTGGCCGGGTACCTGCCGTTGCACACGGCCTTCGAGGTGCTGGCCGTGGCCGTGGCGGCCATGGTCTTTGCAATCGGCTGGAGCACGCAACTGCATCAGCCGTCGCGCAACGTGCTGCTGCTGTCCTGCCTGTTCCTGGGCGTGGCCCTGCTCGACCTGTCGCATCTGCTGTCCTACCAGGGCATGCCGACCTTCGTGACGCCGAGCGGCCCCGAGAAGGCCATCGACTTCTGGCTTGCCGCGCGCAGCCTGGCAGCGGGCGGCATGCTGGCCGTGGCGATCCTGCCCTGGACCGAACGCGCGCCCTGGCCGCGCGCGGCCATGCTCGGCGCGACCCTCGTACCCGTGGCGCTGTTCCACCTGCTGGTCCTGCTGCGGCCCGATCTCCTGCCGTCCACCTTCGTCCCCGGCCAGGGGCTCACGGCCTTCAAGGTCGGGTTCGAGTACGTGCTGATCGGCATCTACGGCCTGGCGGCCCTGCGGTTCCTGTCCGGCCTGTCCCGGCCGCGCCGGTACAACGCCAGCGGCCTGATGGCCGCCGCGGCGATCATGGCCATGGGCGAGTACTTCTTCACCCTGTACGCCAGCGTCACCGACGTCTACAACCTCCTCGGCCACGCCTACAAGGTCGTCGGCTACGCCTACCTGTACCGTGCGATCTTCGTGGAGACGGTGCAGCAGCCCCACCTGCGCCTCGCGGCGTCGGAGCGGCAACTCGGCGCGACGCTGAACGCACTGCCCGACCTGCTGTTCGAGGTGAGCGCCGACGGCCGCTACATCGCCGTGCACGCCAGCGCCATCGGGGGCCTGACAGCACCCGCCAGCGCCCTGGTGGGGCGGCTGATCGTCGACGTGCTGCCCGCCGCTGCGGCGCGTACGTGCCTCCAGGTGCTCGAAGACACCCTGGCGCATGGAACCTCCCGCGGTCGGCGCATCATGCTCAAGACGCCGGACGGCTGGCGTCATTTCGAGCTGTCGGCCGCCCGGCGCGACAACGGCCCCGGCACGACACCCAATGTCCTGCTGATCTCGCGCGACGTCACCGAAGTGGTGGCCCAGGAACTCGCGCTGGCCCACGAGGCCCATCTCAACGCCATCCTTCTGGCGCTGCCGCAGCAGGCCGAGGGGCTGGACGAGCCCGGTTTCCTGCGGCTTGCCGCGAGCCGTGCCGCGTCGCTGACCGACAGCTGCGATGCCTGCCTGCTGTTCGTCCGCGCCGGGTGCGAGGTGTTGCCGCCGCCAGGGGGAATCGACACCCCGTTGTCCGATGCCGCCGATGCCTGGGCGGCCGTGCTGGAGCAGCGCCAGGCCGTGACGCTCGAGGTTTGCCTGCCGCCCGGGCTGAAGCGCCTGCTGGCTCTGCCCGCGATCGAGGACGGACAAGTCAGGATGCTGCTCGGCGTCGCCGACAAGGCCGAGCCCTACGCCGAGCGCGACCGCCAGACACTGCAGATCCTCACGGACGCCATCTGGCGCATCCTGAGCCGGCAGCGCCAGGACGCCACCGTGCGTCGCCTGTCGTCGGCTGTCGCGCAGAGCCCGTTTCCGATCATCATCACCGGGCTCGACGCCCGCATCGAATACGTCAATGCGGCCTTCACCGCGCTGAGCGGTTATTCGGAGGCCGAGTCCCTGGGCCGCAACCCCCGCTTCCTGCAGTCGGGCAAGACTCCCCCGTCGAGCTACAAGGACCTCTGGGCACGTCTGAAGCAGGGCGAGGCCTGGACGGGCGAACTGATCAACCGCCGCAAGGATGGCAGCGAATACACCGAGCAGGCGCTCATCTATCCCGTGCGAAACGAGGCCGGGCAGGTTGTCAACTACCTGGCGCACAAGGAAGACATCACCGCCCAGAAGGCCGCGACCGACCGCATCCGGCAGCTGTCGTATTTCGACCAGCTCACCGGCCTGCCCAACCGCAGCCTGCTCGTCGAGCGCCTGCGCCACGCGCTCGATCTGGCGCGGCACCGCGGGGAACCTCTCACGCTGATGTGGCTGGATCTGGACCGGTTCAAGGCCGTGAACGATTCCCTGGGCCGCGCCACCGGGGACCAGCTGCTGTGCGAGGTCTCCCGCCGTCTCCTGGCCCTGGTGCAGGACCCCTGCACCGTCTCGCGGCCGGCCGGCGACGACTTCGCGATCGTGCTGCCCGGCGTGAACCAGCACGAGGCCGCGGCGCGCGCCGCAGGCATCCTGGGCGCGCTGGAACTCCCGGTCGCGCTGGACGGGCCGGAGCAGTTCATCACGGCGTCGATCGGCATCGCGCACTTTCCGATCGACGGCGACGACGCCGAGGCCCTGCTGCGCTGCGCCGAAGCCGCCATGCACCTGGCCAAGGAAGACGGCCGCAGCGCGGTGCGTTTCTACGCCTCGGGCATGCAGGAGCAGGCGGCGCGGGCGCTCGGCCTGAGCAACTCGCTGAAGCAGGCCCTGGCACGCGGGGAACTGCGGCTCGCCTACCAGCCCCAGGGCTCGCTGGTGGATGGGCGCATCGTGGGCGTCGAGGCGCTGCTGCGCTGGCGCAGTCCCATCTGGGGCGATGTCTCACCGGCGGAATTCGTGCCGCTGGCCGAAAGCACGGGCCTCATCGTGCCCATCGGCGAGTGGGTTCTGCGCACCGCGGTGGGGCAGTTGCGCCAGTGGCAGGAGCAGGGCCTGACGGGCCTGACGATGGCCGTGAACCTGTCGGCCGTGCAGTTCGTGCAGCCGGGCCTGGCCTCCGGCATCGAACGCCTCGTGCGCGAGATCGGCGTCGACCCGGGGCTGGTGGAGCTGGAACTCACCGAGGCCGTGACCTTCAAGAACCCAGAGGCCGCCATCGCGGTGATGCAGGAGCTCAACACCGTCGGCTTCCGGCTCGCGATCGACGACTTCGGCACCGGCTACTCGTCGCTCAACTACCTGAAGCGCCTGGCCGTGCACAAGCTGAAGATCGATCAGTCCTTCGTGCGTGAACTCGACGCCAGCGCCCACGATCAGGCCATCGTCAGCGCCATCATCCAGATGGGCCACAGCCTGGGCCTGAACATCATCGCCGAAGGCGTGGAGACCCACGAGCAGCTCGCGATGCTGCGCGCGCGCGGCTGCGACGAGATCCAGGGCTACCTGCTCGGCCGGCCGACCGACCCCGCGCAATTTGCCGAACGCGCCCACGACGCGTCGGTTCTGCAGGCCGAGCCGGGCTCGCTGATCGCGTGAGCGGGGGCTGGCCATTGGTGTCGATCACCCTGTTCAGGGGGCGGGCTATCAAGCATCATCGGCCCCACTCATGACAGATCCCCTGCGCATTCTCTGCATCGGCGGCCCGCCGCCCGACCTCGGCCTCTCGCCTTGGGGCCCATTCGCCGTCCAGTCCTGCGACACGCTGCCCGAAGCCGCGGCGCAGTTGCGCGACGGGCCCGTGGACGCCGTGCTGCGGCTGTCCGGCCGCGATGAATCCGTTGTCGAGGAGTTGCTCGTCTGGCCGGCGTTGTCGCAGGTGGTGCTGGATTCCGCCCTGGTGGCCGTGGTGCCCGAGCCGGCCGCCGGGTCGGCGCTGAGGTTGCTGCAACGCGGCGCCCAGGACGTGCTCAACGCCAATGGCCTGACGCCCGACGCGCTCGCCCGCGCCCTGCGCCTGGCCGTCGAGCGCAAGCGGCTCGAGCAGGCGGCGCGCAAGGCCTACGCCACCGACCTCGCCACCGGCCTGCCCAACCACGCGCAACTGCTCGAGCACATGACGCACCTGCTGGCGCTGCGCGAACGCGAGCCCGCGCCGATGGCGCTGATCGTGCTGCGCATCGAGGGCTTGGCCAGCACCGAGGCCGCGCTCGGCGCCGAGGCCGCCAACGTGCTGCGGCGCAAGGTCGCGGTGCGCATCCGCTCGGGCCTGCGCGCCAGCGACGTGGTGGCGTCCATCGGCACCGATTCCTTCGCGGTTCTGCTCGCCTGGATCGACGCCCCCGGTGACGCCGCCCGTGTGGCCGGCAAGCTGGCGCAGTCGGTTCAGCAGCCGTTCCGGGTGGCGAGCAACGAGCGCGCCGTGGCGGTCAGCGTGGGCCTGGCCGCCTACCCGGAGCACGGCCGCGACGCCGACGCCCTGATGCGTCGCGCCATCGGGCAGGCGGCATCGGTGGCCAGCGTCGGCCGCGAAGGCTTCGCCAACCGCGTCGAACGCGGCCCGGCGGCGGCGGCGAACGACGACTGAAGCGGGGCCGTGCGGCCCCGGCCTCACTTCAGGATGTCGCCCAGGCAGAGGTACTTGAGTTCGACATAGTCGTCCACGCCCTGGCGTGCGCCCTCGCGGCCCAGGCCCGACTGCTTGACGCCCCCGAACGGCACCTCGGCGGTGGAGATGAGGCCGGTGTTGATGCCCACCATGCCGTACTCCAGCGCCTCGCCCACGCGGAAGATGCGGCCGATGTCGCGGCTGTAGAAGTAGCTGGCCAGACCGAACTCGGTGTTGTTGGCCAGCTGCACGGCCTCGGCTTCGGTCTGGAAGCGGAAGACCGGCGCCACCGGGCCGAAGGTCTCTTCTCGCGCGCAGAGCATCTCGCTCGTCACGTCGGCCAGCACCGTGGGCGTGTAGAAGCGTTCGCCCATCCGGGTGCCGCCCACCACCACGCGCGCGCCCTTGGCGGTGGCGTCGGCCACGTGGGCTTGCACCTTCTCGATGGCCTGGTCGTCGATCATCGGGCCCTGGTTCACGCCGGGCTCGAAGCCGTTGCCGACCTTGATGCCCCGCGCCTTGGCGGACAATTTCTCGACGAAGGCGTCGTACACCCCGGCCTGTACGTAAAAGCGGTTGGCGCACACGCAGGTCTGGCCTGCGTTGCGGTACTTGCTGACCATGGCGCCTTCGACGGCGCTGTCGATGTCGGCGTCGTCGAAGACGATGAAGGGCGCGTTGCCGCCGAGTTCCAGGCTCAGCTTCTTGATGGTCGGCGCGCACTGCGCGGCCAGGATGCGGCCCACCTCGGTGGAGCCCGTGAACGACAGGTGGCGCACGGTGTCGCTGGCGCACAGCACCTTGCCGATCGCGATGGACTGCCCGGCGTCGGCGGTGAGGATGTTCAGCACGCCCGCCGGCATGCCGGCGCGCTGCGCCAGTTCGGCCACGGCCAGTGCCGACAGCGGCGTCGCCTCGGCCGGCTTGATGACCACGGTGCAGCCTGCGGCCAGCGCGGGCGCCACCTTGCGCGTGATCATCGCGATCGGGAAGTTCCAGGGCGTGATGGCCGCGCACACGCCGATCGGCTGCTTGATGACGATGTAGCGCTTGTTGTTGTCGGTGGTGGGGATGGTCTCGCCGTAGATGCGGCGGGCCTCCTCGGCGAACCACTCGATGAAGCTCGCGCCGTAGATCACCTCGCCCCGGGCCTCGGCCAGCGGCTTGCCCTGCTCGGCGGTCATGATGCGCGCCAGGTCGTCAGCGTGCTGGTGCAGCAGCCCGAACCATTTCATCATCACCGCGCTGCGCTCCTTGGCGGTCTTGGCGCGCCAGATGGGCCAGGCCCGGTCGGCCGCGGCGATGGCGGTCTGCGCCTCGGCGGCGCCCAGGTTGGCCACGTCGGCCAGCTTCAGGCCGGTGGCGGGGTCGGTGACGTCGAAGCGCGCGCTACCCGCCACCCACTCGCCGCCGATTAGCGCATCGGTCTTGAGAAGGCTCGGGTCGTTCAGGGTCGACAGCGGGGAGGTCTTCGTGTCCATGGCGGGGTGTTCCTTTGCTTTCCGACCCGTCACTCTAGCGCGTGCGCGAGGCCGCGAGGCCCCTGCCGACGCCCATGGCCGCGGCCGGCCGCCGCCGCCGGCCCCGCCTGCATAGAATCCGCACCATGAAAGCCGCCGAAATCCGCTCCACCTTCCTGAACTACTTCGCCTCCAAGGGCCACCAGATCGTGGCCTCGAGCCCGGTGGTGCCAGGCGACGACCCGACCCTGCTGTTCACGAACGCGGGCATGAACCAGTTCAAGGACGTGTTCCTGGGCTTCGACAAGCGGCCGTACACGCGCGCCACCACCAGCCAGAAGTGCATCCGCGCAGGCGGCAAGCACAACGACCTCGAGAACGTGGGCTACACGGCCCGCCACCACACGTTCTTCGAGATGCTGGGCAACTTCAGCTTCGGCGACTATTTCAAGCACGACGCCATCCAGTACGCCTGGGAACTGCTCACGGTGCACTTCAAGCTGCCCAAGGACAAGCTCTGGGCGACCGTGTACGCCGAGGACGACGAGGCCTACGACATCTGGAAGAACGTGATCGGCCTGCCGCCGGAGCGCATCGTGCGCATTGGCGACAACAAGGGCGGCCGCTACATGTCCGACAACTTCTGGATGATGGGCGACACCGGGCCCTGCGGCCCGTGCTCCGAGATCTTCTACGACCACGGCCCCGAAGTCGCGGGCGGCCCCCCGGGCAGCCCCGACGGCGACGGCGACCGCTACATCGAGATCTGGAACAACGTCTTCATGCAGTTCAACCGCACCGAAGACGGTGTGATGCACAGGCTGCCCAAGCCCAGCGTGGACACCGGCATGGGCCTGGAGCGCCTGGCCGCAGTGCTGCAGCACGTGCACAGCAACTACCAGATCGACCTCTTCGCGCACCTGCTGGCCGCCACGCGCGACGCCGTGGT
>CAJAES010000082.1 GCA_903938815.1 uncultured beta proteobacterium | reverse complement strand
GGTCTCCTGCACGACGCGGTCCATCAGCACGAAGCGCTCGAGTTCGTCCGCGCGCTCCAGCGTGCCGGCCTGCGCGAAGGCCACCGCCGACGCGATCTCGGCCGCGACGCCGGCTTCGGCCGCCTGCAGTTCGGCGGCGGTCGCCTGGTGGTTGGCCAGCATCCAGGCGCGCAGCCGCTCGAGCGGGTCCAGCTGCTTCCAGCCCTCGATCTCGTCGCGCCCGCGATAGGCCTGGGTGTCGAACATCGAGTGCGCCCTGAAGCGGTAGGTGCGGGCCTCGAGAAAGTACGGCCCGCCACCCGCTCGCAGATGTTCGACCGCCCGGCGCGCCGCAGCCTCCACCTGGACCGGGTCCATGCCGTCGACCTGCTCGGCCGGCATACGGTAGGCCTGCGCCTTGCGCCGGATATCGGTCTCGACCTCCGCGTCGGCCAGGGGCACGCCCATCGCGTAGAGGTTGTTCTCGCACACGAAGAGCACCGGCAGCTTCCACAGGCCAGCCAGGTTCAGCGTCTCGTGGAAGACGCCCTCGCCCACCGCGCCTTCGCCGAAGAAGCAGGCCGTGACGGCCCCTGCGCGCAGGGACTTGTCCGCCATCGCGATGCCGGCGGCCAGCGGCAGGCCGCCGCCGACGATGGCGTTGCCGCCGAAGAAGCGGTGCGCGCGGCTGAACAGGTGCATCGAGCCGCCCCGCCCGCGACAGCAGCCTTCCTGGCGGCCCAGCATCTCGGCCATCAGGATGTCCATCGGCACGCCATGCGCCAGCGCGTGCCCATGCTCGCGGTAGGTGGCCACCACGGCGTCGCGCGGTTGCAGCGCGGACATCACGCCCACGGCCACGGCCTCCTCGCCGTCATAGAGGTGCAGGAAGCCGCGGATCTGCTGCGCCTGGTAGAGCTCGACGCATTTGGACTCGAAGCGCCGGATGCGCAGCATCTGCCGGTGCAGATGCTGCAGGTGAGCGCGGTCGAGGTGGATCTTGGCGGCACTCATCGCCCGTCGCTTTCCAGTGTGGACAGGTCGCCCTCGGGCAGGCCGAGCTCGCGCGCCTTCAGCAGTCGGCGCATGATCTTGCCGCTGCGGGTCTTGGGCAGGTTGCTGCGGAACTCGATCGACTTCGGCGCCACCGCCGCACCCAGCCGCTTGCGGGCATGGCCGAGCAGTTCACGGCCCAGCGCCTCGCCCGGCTCGAAACCCGGCTTCAGCGCGACGAACGCCTTCACGACCTCGCCCGCCGTCGGGTCGGGGATGCCGATGACGCCCGCCTCGGCCACCGCGGGGTGCTCGATCAGCACGCTCTCCACCTCGAACGGCCCGATCAGGTGGCCCGACGACTTGATGACGTCATCCGCTCGACCGACGAACCAGTAGTAGCCATCGGCATCGCGCCGCGCGAGGTCGCCTGTCAGGTACCAGCCTTCGGCGAAGCAGCGGCGGTAGCGCTCCTCCTCGTGCAGGTAGCCGCGCATCATCGAAGGCCACGGCGCGCGCAGCGCCAGTTCGCCCTGCGTGTCGGGGGCGTCGACGACGGCCACGCGGCCCTCGGTGTCGCGCAGCACGATGGCTGCGGTGATGCCCGGCAGGGGCTTTCCCATCGAGCCCGGGCGGATGTCCATGGCGGCGAAGTTCGACACCATGATGCCGCCGGTCTCGGTCTGCCACCAGTTGTCGTGGAACGGCAGCCCGAAGGCCTCCAGGCCCCACACCACGGCTTCCGGGTTCAGCGGTTCGCCGACGCTGGCCATGAAGCGCAGCGCGGACAGGTCGCGCCCCTGCAACGGCCCGGTGCCCAGCCGCATCATCATGCGGATGGCCGTGGGCGCGGTGTACCAGACGCTGACGCGCTCGCGCTCCAGCACCTCGTACCAGGTCGCGGCGTCGAACTCGGCCTCCACCACGACATTGGTGACGCCGCAGACCAGCGGCGCGATGATCCCGTAGCTCGTGCCCGTCACCCAGCCGGGGTCGGCGGTGCACCAGAAGATGTCCTCGTCGTGCAGGTCCAGCGCGAACCGCCCCGTGGCCCAGTGCGCCAGCACCGCGCCGTGCACGTGCATCGCGCCCTTGGGCCTGCCGGTGGTGCCGCTGGTGAAGTGCAGCAGGCTGGGCGAATCCTCGTCGGTGGCCACGGTCGTGAAGTCGGGGGAAGCGCGCTCGACGCACTCGTTCCAGCGCAGCAGGCCGGGGCCCTCGGCGGGGCCGTCGCCCACCAGCAGCACGTGCTTCAGGCCGGGCAGGCGCTCGCGCAGGCCGGCGATCTTGCGCTGGTACAGCTCGGGCGTGGTCACGAGCAGCCGCGCATCGCCCATCTCGCAGCGCGTGGCGATGGGCTCCGGCCCGAAGGCCGAGAACAGAGGCGTGACCACGCAGCCGGCCTTCAGGCTGCCGAGCACCGCCACGTAGAGTTCAGGCAGCCGGCCGAGCAGGACGAAGACGCCCTCCCCCGGCGCCACGCCAAGCTGCCGCAGCGCGCTCGCGAAGCGGTTGGTCTCGGCGGCCAGATCGGCGTAGCGAAAGGTCCGCCGCGTGCCGTTCCTGCCGATCCAGCGGATGGCGTCGCGCGTGCCCAGCCCGGCCAGCACATGCCGGTCGACCGCCTCGTGCACGATGTTGAGGCCGCCGCCCGGCAGCCGGGCCATCTGGTCGAGCGCCTGCTCCCAGCGAAAGCCCGCGCACGCGGCAGCATGGTCGGGCATGTTCGGGGGAACGCGCGGCTCGGGCTTCACGATGCGTGCCGGAATGCGGGTGTCCGTGATCGTCTGCGTGTCCATCGCTTCGCCTGTCCGCCTGCTGGAGGCCGATTCGGCAGATCATGGCGGCACGCCGGCCGGCGCCGTTGACAGCGCTCAAGCCGATGTCGGGCGGCGTCAGTGGCCCGACAGCGCCATCAGCAATGCATTGACGAGCCAGCCGGCCAGAAGGCCGACGCTGACCCAGCTGACCACGCGCAGCACCCGGCCGCGCGGGCGCATCACCAGGCCCACCAGCACCAGGCCGCTCATGGTCATCGCGGTCACCGCGGTGCCCGCGTGCACGGGCGCCGCCACGGCCAGCAAGGCGCCGCCGGGGTGGAACAGGTCGTCGACGGCCAGGATGGTCACGTTGAAGAGGTTGCTGCCCAGCAGGTTGCCGATGGCCATGTCCAGCGCGCCGAGCCGCAGCGCCCCGAGCGTGACCGCCATCTCCGGCAAGGTGGTGGCCAGCGCCATGAACACCGTGCCCACGAAACTGCGCGACAGGCCCGCGGCCTGTGCGAGCTGGTCCGCGGCCTGCGGCAGCCAGCTGCCGGCACCCAGCACCACCAGCGCCGCCACGCCGAAGCGCCACCACTCGCGTTGCACCCGGGCGTCCGGGTCGGGCGGTGGGGGCGGCTCGACCTCGCGCTCGTGCGCCTGAAGGCTTCGCAGGGCGAGCAGGTAGCCGCCCAGGAGCATCGGGCTGATCATGCCCAGGTTCATGAAGACGGGCACGCGGTCGCCGGCGATCAGGCCCAGCGCCGCCAGGCCGAGGAGCACGACGCCGAAGGCCGCCGTCAGCACATGCGTGGCGGCGGCGGCGTGGTACATCGGCTGCCCGCGCTGCAGGGCGTCCACCACCACCAGAAACGCGAGGTTCACGACGCAGGCGCCCAGCGCATTGCCCACCGCCAGATTGGGCGCGCCCACGAACGCCACCGCGCTGATCCCCGAGGCCAGCTCCGGCAGCGAGGTCACGCTGGCCAGCAAGGCCAGGCCCACCCAGCCCCGGCCCCAGCCGTAGGCCGCCGCGAGGCGGTCGGCGCTGGCGCTGAGCACGAAGCCCGCGACCGCGATGAGCGCCGCGCAGACCAGGAACTGGATCAAGGGGCCGGTCATGTCACCTTCGCGGCGCCAGGGTCCGCGCCGGCTCAGCGGCCGCCCGGCTGGTCTTCGGGCACGGGCGCCTTCGAGGGCACGCGCAGATGCAATGCCGCCTGGGCCATCAGGTTGGCCGACACGGGCGCCGTGACGAACAGGAAGAGCGTGATCAGCAGTTCGTGCAGACCGGGCTCGCCGCGCATCCAGCTGACCACCATGCTGGCGATCAGCACGCCGCCCACGCCGAGGGTGGTGGCCTTGGTGGGCGCATGCAGGCGCATGTAGAAGTCGGGGAACCGCAGCATGCCGACCGCACCGATGAGCGCGAAGAGGCCGCCGACCACGAGCAGCACCGCCAGCGGAATCTGCAGCCACAGGGGCAAGGTGTCCAGGGTCATGGGTGCCTCACTCGATGACGTCGCCGCGGCTCAGGTATCGCGCCAGCGCGACGGTGGACACGAAGCCCAGCATCGCGATGATCAGCGCAGCCTCGAAAAGCAGCGAAGTCTCCCACCGCAGGCCCAGCAGGATCGCCAGCGCCACGGCATTGATGTACATCGTGTCCAGCGCCAGCAGGCGGTCGGTGGTCTCGGGGCCGCGCAGCAGGCGCCAGCAGCACAGCAGCATGGCCAGCGCGACAGCGCCGAGTGCGAAGTCCAGTGCGAGCTGCAGGATCATTCGAAGATCTCCTTCAGCGGGGCCTCGTAGCGCGCCTTGATGTCGGCGGCGATGGCCTCGGCCCCGGGGCTGCCGTCGAGCGCATGCACGAGGATCCGGCGCGCCGCCTCGTCGACCACGCACGACACCGTTCCCGGCGTGGTGGTGATGATGGTGGCCAGCAGCGTGATGGCGCCCGGGTGCCGGATGTCCAGCGGCACCGGCACCCACGCCGGCTGTGGGCGCGCCGAGGGCGACAGCACGAGGCGCGCGACCACGAGGTTGGACACCAGGATGTCGCGCAGCACCACGAAGAACAGGCGCAGCGCCACACCCCAGGCCCGGGGGCGCGCGGGCAGGCCGATGAAGCCGTGCAGCAGCCGGGGCAGCCCCAGCGCCAGCACGGCCGCCGTGATGAGCTGCGGCACGGCCAGGCTCTGCTGAAGCAGCAGCCAGGTCGCGGCGATCAGCACCGACTGCACGGGATGCGCGAACCAGCCGGGCTTCACTGGGCCTCCTGCGGAATGCGGTAGGGCCGCGTGGTGCGCGCGGCGGCATCGCCGAGCACGGCTTCGGCGTAGGCCGCGCGGTCCAGCAGCTGAACCGCCGCGGCCTGCGTGTAACGCTGCACCGGTGCGGCGAAAACGCTCAGCAGCACGCTCATGCCCAGCAGCGCCAGCGTGGCGCCCAGCAGCTGCGGGCTCGCCCCGGAGGCGCTGCCCTGCACTTCAGGCCGGACCGACCAGAACAGCACGCTCCCGGCGCGGGCCAGGCCCACCAGGGTGAGGAAGCCCACACCCAGCACCACCGACCACACCGCCACGGCCGCCGGATGGCCGAGCGAGGCCTCCAGCAGCATCAGCTTGCCGATGAAGCCGGGCAGCGGCGGCAAGCCCGCCGTCGATGCGGCCGCGAGCAGCAGCATCAGCCCCAGCAACGCCGGCTGCGCCACCGGGCTGCAAGGCTCCAGCCGGTCGGCCATCGGGCCACGCTGCGCCGCCACCAGCTCGGACAACAGGAACAGACCCGCCACCACCAGCGTCGAGTTCAGCAGGTAGTAGAGCCCGGCCGACCAGGCGGCGGCATCGAAGAGCCCCACGGCCGCGAGGACGGTTCCCACCGAAGCCACCGTCAGCCACGCCACCAGGCGCGGCAGCGTGTGCGCCGCCAGCGCGCCCAGCACGCCGACGACGCAGGTGGCCAGCGCCAGCGGCAGCAGGATGGGCTGCACCAGATCGGCGCCGAAGACCACGCCGTGCACGCGCAGGATGGCGTAGACGCCGACCTTGGTCATGATGGCGAAGAGCGCGGCCACGGGCGCGCACGAGGCCGCGTACGTGGCCGGCAGCCACATGGCCAGCGGCACCATCGCGGCCTTGAAGCCGAAGACCACCAGCAGGATCAGCGCCCCGGCCTTCAGCAGCGATGCCTCGGGGCCGGTGACCTGCGGCACGCGCAGCGCCAGATCGGCGAAGTTCAAGGTGCCGGCGAAGGCATACAGCAGCGACACACCGATCAGGAACAGGGCCGACGCCACGAGGTTGAGCACCACGTACTGCAGGCCCACGCTCAGGCGCTGGCGCCCGAGGCCGTGCGTCATCAGCACGTAGCTGGCGATCAGCAGCACCTCGAAGAACACGAAGAGGTTGAAGATGTCGCCGGTGGCGAAGGCGCCCGCCAGCCCCATGAGCTGAAACTGGAAGAGCGCGTGGAAGTAGCGGCCGTGCGCGTCCCAGCCGCCGCAGGCGTACCAGAGCACGGGCACGGCCACGCACGAGGTGAGCATCAGCATCAGCGCCGAGAGCCGGTCGATCACCAGCACGATGCCGAAGGGCGCGGGCCAGTCGCCCAGGCGATAGACGGTCAGCGTGCCTGTCGCGGCCTGCTCGACGAGCCGGAACGCGAACACCGCCCCCAGCAGGACCGAGGCCATCGCCAGCCGCCGCGCCCAGGGGCGCCGGGCATCGTCGTCGCCGATCAGCAGCAGCAGGATCGCGGTGAACGCCGGCAGCAGCACCGGCAGGATGGGAAGGTGGTCGGAGAAGCTCACCGCTCGCTCCCGTCGACATGGTCGCTGCCGTTGTCATGGCGGCTGCGCAGCGCCAGCTCGATCACGAATCCGGTGGTGGCGAAGCCGATCACGATGGCGGTCAGCACCAGCGCCTGCGGCAGCGGGTCGGCCACGTCCGGGCCGGCATCGACGATGGGCGGGACGCCCATCCACAGACGCCCCATCGCGAAGATGAAGACGTTCACGGCGTAGCCGATCAGCGACAGGCCCAGCACCACCGGAAAGCTGCGGCCCCGCAGCAGCAGCCAGATGCCGGCTGCCGTGACGAAGCCGATGCCGGTGGCCAGCAGGAATTCCATCGACACCATCACTTCGCGCCCTCCTTGCTCGCGGCACCCAGCACAGAGAGCGTCAGCAGCGTGGCTCCAACCACGGTGATGTAGACGCCGAGATCGAAGAGGGCCGCCGTGGCCAGGGGCAATTCACCCAGCACCGGAACCACCGGGTGGCCGAAGGCGCTGCTGAGGAACGGGTGGCCGAACGCGAAGGAGCCCACCCCGGTGAGCCCGGCGATGCCCAGGCCGATGCCGACCCAGCGCACATAGCGGCGGCCGCCCGCAGCATGCAGCACGGCGTCGGCACGTGTCTGGCCGAGCGCCATGTACTGCAGCACCAGCGCGACGGCCGTCACCAGGCCGGCGATGAAACCGCCGCCGGGCAGGTTGTGCCCGCGCCAGTAGATGTAGACGGAAGCCACCAGAGCCAGAGGCAGCACGAGGCGCGCCGCCTGACGCAGCAGCAGCGGTACGGCCGGGAACGTCCAGACGCGGCCCTGGGGGTCGGTGGCGGGCCGGCGCACGCGGAAGCGGTCCATCAGCGCCAGCACGCCGATGCCGGCGATGCCCAGCACCGTGATCTCGCCGAAGGTGTCATAGCCGCGGAAATCGACCAGGATGACGTTGACCGCATTCGCGCCGCCGCCTTCGGGCACCGACTTGGCCAGGAAATACCAGGCAATGGAGTCGTGGTCGCGGGTCATGACCAGCCAGGCCAGCCAGGCCATGCCGGCACCCCCGCCGATGGCCAGGGCGCCGTCGCGCCACCGGCGTGCGGCACCGGATTCACGCGGCGTGGTGGCCGGCAGCAGCGCCAGGCCCATCAGCAGCAGCACGGTCGAGACCACCTCGACCGAGAGCTGCGTGAGCGCCAGATCGGGAGCGGAAAACCCGAGGAAGGTGAGCGCCGTGACGAGCCCGACCACCCCCGTGAGCACCACGGCGCGAAAGCGATGGTGGTGCCCCAGCACCAACGCGCCGCAGACGACGGCCAGCACCGCCCACAGCACCAGCGCCAGCGGCGTGGCCGGCAGCAGCACCCGGGCGCCGGTGCTCAGCGCCGGCCCGCTGACGAGGGGCCACGCGGCCAGCACGATGGCCAGGGCCACCATCCAGCCGGCATAGCGCTGCAGCGAGCCGTTCTCCAGGCGTACCGTGAAGCGGCCGGCCTGGCGGAACAGCCCATCCGTCAGGGCGCCGAACACCGCCTTGCCGCTGAAGGCCATCGGCAGATAACGATGCAGCCGCCCGCCGCCCGCCAGACCGAAGTACAGCGCGGCGCCGCCGGCCAAGGCCGCCGCGCTCATGGCGAGCGGCAGGTTGAGCCCGTGCCACAGCGCCAGCGAGAACGCTGGCGCCGGTGTGCCGAGCATCGCGCCCGCAGCCAGGCTCACCAGCGGGCCGGCCAGCGTCATGGGCATCAGGCCCACCGCAATGCAGACGGCCACCAGCAGCATCACCGGCAGCTTCATGCCGAGCGGCGGCTCGTGCGGGTGCGCCACCGGCAGATCCTTCGGGGGGCCGTTGAAGAACACGTCGTGCACCAGACGAAGCGAATACGCCACCGATGCCACGGCACCCAGGGTGGCCAGCACGGGCACCGCCCAGCCGAAGGATCCCCACATGCGCTCGCCGGCGCGCAGGGCCTCGTCGAGCATCATCTCCTTGCTGATGAAGCCGTTGAAGGGGGGGATGCCGGCCATCGAGGCCGCCGCGACCATGGCCAGCGTGCCGACCACCGGCATCAGGGGCATCAGCCCGCCCAGGCGGCGCATGTCGCGGGTGCCGGTCTCGTGGTCGACGATGCCGGCGCTCATGAAGAGCGCCGCCTTGAAGGCCGCGTGGTTGAGGACGTGGAAGACGGCCACCACGGCCGACAGCGGCGTGGCCAGGCCGATCAGGAAGGTGATGAGGCCCAGATGACTGATGGTGGAGTAGGCCAGCAGCCCCTTCAGGTCGTGCTTGAAGAGCGCCACCACCGCCGCATAGACCATCGTCAGCAGGCCGACGGTGGCGACGATGCTCTCGAACAGGCCCGAGCCGCCCAGGACCGGGTAAAGCCGCATCATCAGGAACAGCCCGGCCTTCACCATGGTGGCCGAGTGCAGATAGGCCGACACGGGCGTCGGCGCGGCCATGGCCTCGGGCAGCCAGAAGTGGAACGGCAGCTTCGCGCTCTTCGTGAAGCAGCCGACGAGGATCAGGGCCAGCGCCAGCGGGTAGCGCGGGTCGGCCTGCACCAGCGCGCCCATCGTCAGCATCTTCGAGAGATCGTAGGTGCCGGCGATCTGGCCCAGCAGCACCACGCCGGCCAGCATCACCAGCCCGCCCCCGCCCGTGATGGCCAGCGCCATGCGGGCGCCGGCGCGGGCATCGGGCCCCTTCTCCGGGTGCGAACCCCAGTAGCCCACCAGCAGGAAGGACGAAACGCTGGTCAGCTCCCAGAAGACGACCAGCAGCAGCAGGTTGTCCGACAGCGCGATGCCCAGCATCGCCGCCATGAAGAGCATGAGCTGGCTGTAGAACCTGCCCGCAGGGTCGTCTTCGTGCAGGTAGAACGCAGCATAGAGAACGATGAGCACGCCGATGCCGCTGATCAGCAGCGCGAACATCAACGCCAGCCCGTCGAGCCGGAAGTTCGCGTTCAGGCCGATCGCGGGCACCCATTCGGCCTGGGTCAGCAGGACCTGGCCGCCGAACACAGCAGGCGCCTGAAGCAGCAGCAGGCCAAAGACCGAGAGCGCGACGGCGCCGGCGATCCCGGCGGTCGCGGCGCGACGGGCAGGTGTGTTGGCGCTGCCGCACCACATCGTGAGGGTGGTGCCGAGCAGCAGGGGCAGCAGGACGATCAGGGCCAGCGGGGTCATCGTGCGTGGGTGTCTGACGGCGCGGGCGCGACAGTGCAACGGATCAGCCCGCGAGTGTATGCAAGCCGGCGGCACCCGCGTTGCATGGCCCCGGGTGGCACGGGCTCAATCGGACAGGCGCCCGGCGGAACCGGGATCAACGTCCTGCGGGGCGACCCTGGCGGCTGGCTACACTTTCGGCTTTGCTCCCGCACCGCCGCCGCCATGACCACGAACATCCGCCACGCCGACCTCGTCGAGAGTGTCGCAGCCGCCCTCCAGTACATCAGCTACTACCACCCGGCCGACTACATCGCCCACCTGGCGCGTGCGTACGAGCGTGAGCAGAGCCCCGCAGCGAAGGATGCGATCGCGCAGATCCTGACGAATTCGCGCATGAGCGCCGAGGGCCGCCGCCCCATCTGCCAGGACACGGGCATCGTCAACGTGTTCCTGAAGATCGGCATGGACGTCCGCTTCGAGGGCTTCCCGGGCTCGGTGGAGGACGCCGTGAACGACGGCGTGCGCAAGGGCTACCTGAACCCCGACAACCTGCTGCGCGCCTCGGTGCTCGACGACCCCATCTTCGGCCGCCGCAACACGAAGGACAACACGCCCGCCGTGATCCACATGACGGTGGTGCCGGGCGACAAGCTCGATGTGACCGTGGCAGCCAAGGGCGGCGGCAGCGAGAACAAGAGCAAGTTCGTGATGATGAACCCGAGCGACAACCTGGTCGACTGGGTCATGAAGACGGTGCCCACCATGGGTGCGGGCTGGTGCCCGCCGGGCATGCTGGGCATCGGCGTCGGTGGCACGGCCGAGAAGGCCATGCTGCTGGCCAAGGAAGTGCTGATGGAGCCGATCGACATGTACGAACTGCTCGATCGCGGCCCGAAGGACAAGCTCGAGGAACTGCGCATCGAGCTGTACGAGAAGGTCAACGCGCTGGGCATCGGCGCCCAGGGCCTGGGCGGGCTGACGACGGTGCTCGACGTCAAGATCGCCACCTGGCCGACACACGCCGCGAGCAAGCCGGTGGCGATGATCCCGAACTGCGCCGCCACGCGGCACGCGCACTTCGTGCTCGACGGCTCCGGCCCGTCGTACCTGGAAGCGCCCAGCATGGACCTGTGGCCCGATGTCCACTGGGCGCCGGACTACAACAGGAGCACCAAGGTCGATCTCAACACGCTCACGCGCGAGCAGGTCGCGGCCTGGACGCCGGGCCAGACACTGCTGCTGTCGGGCAAGATGCTCACGGGGCGCGACGCCGCCCACAAGCGCATCCAGGACATGCTCGCCAAGGGCGAGCCGCTGCCGGTGGACTTCACCAACCGCGTGATCTATTACGTCGGCCCCGTGGACCCGGTTCGCGACGAGGTGGTGGGCCCGGCCGGCCCGACGACCGCCACGCGCATGGACAAGTTCACCGAGATGATGCTTGCACAGACCGGCCTGATCAGCATGGTGGGCAAGGCGGAGCGCGGGCCGACGGCCATCGAGGCCATCCGCAAGCACAAGAGCGCCTACCTGATGGCCGTGGGCGGCGCGGCCTATCTGGTGGCCAAGGCCATCAAGGGCTCGAAGGTGGTGGGCTTCGCCGACCTCGGCATGGAAGCCATCTACGAGTTCGATGTCCAGGACATGCCGGTGACAGTGGCGGTGGACGCCACCGGCACCAGCGTGCACGAGACCGGGCCCCGCGAGTGGCAGGCCCGGATCGGCAAGATCCCGGTGAAGGTGGCCTGAGCCGGGCTCAGCGGGCGACGCCGCTGACCCAGGCCTGGCGGATCAGCTGGCCGCAGGCCAGAGAGACCGGCCCGCCATCGGGGACCTGGCGCGAGACGACGCCGTACCAGGTGCGGCTCGCGTCGATCCAGGGGTAGAAGCCGAAGGCGCCCGCGCTGCTGAATGCACCGTCGCCTGTGAGAGGGTCGTCCTCGACCCAGTGCCCGACGGAGTAGCTCCAGCTTTCACCAACGGGCGAAGGCGTCAGTCGCGCGTTGTCCAGGCCACACGTGAGCGGGTTCGTGCAGACCTTGCCGGTGCCCAGCAGGGCCCCCATCTGAAGGCTGCCCGTCATGATCTTGCGCAGGAACCTCGCATAGCCGTCGGCGGACATCGCCGCGCCGCCCGCCAGTTGCGGCTGCACGAACGTCATCGGGATGTCGGTGCCGAGAAGGCGCCGCATCTCGATGCCCAGGGCCTTGATGTTCATCGCGCCCAGGCCGGCCATGCTGGCATGCTTTTGCATGTGGCCGCCGTTGTAGTAGAAGGCGCCGTCGGTGTCGGCCGTGTACTCGCCGTTGCCCTGGAACGCCAGGCAGCTATCGACCGATTGCTTGGTCTCGCAGTATCGGAACTGCGTGAAACCGGAGCGCATGGCCAGGTACTGGCGGTCGAGATCGGTCAGCTTGCCTTCAGAGCGCTGCGCGATGTAGCTGCCGTAGACCCACTTCGAGGCCGAAGCGATCGAAAACACGGTCTTTGCCGTCACCTTGACGGTGCTGCCGGGCAGCATCACCGAACCCGAGGCGGC
>CAJAES010000081.1 GCA_903938815.1 uncultured beta proteobacterium | reverse complement strand
GCAAGGTTTGTCGACGACAAACCCCAGTCTGTCGTAGGATGCGGGCGAGAAGATACTCGACTGACCGACGAGGGCGACGGCACTGCCGTTGTGTCCAGGCTCGATGGCCAAGTGCACGAAGGCATGGCCCAAGGAGCAAAGCAATTGGCTGGCGAACCCGCACCGCACGCAAGGCGTGCCGACATTTCCACCGCACCGGAAGCCCTCGCGGCTCCGCTGCGCTCGTTGAGCTATCGCAGCCGCAGCGTCGGGCCGATGTCCGAACTCGAGCTGCACCGGCTCGCGAAGTCGGCACAGGCACGTAACCAGAGCGAAGGCGTCACGGGCCTTCTTGTCTACGACAACGGCTGGATCTTCCAGCAGCTCGAAGGCCCCGCCGAGGGCCTCGCCCGGATCTGGGAATCCATCCAGCGCGATTCTCGCCACGAAGGCATCGAACTGCTCGAGCAGGTGCCGCTGGACGAACGCCGCTTCCAGGACTGGAGCCTGAAGCTGTCGATCCACGGCGCCGAAGCGGGCCGGGTGCCGCCCGACCCCGAGGCGCTGGGCCAGGCGCGCGAGGCGCTGTCCGGCCTCATCCGCACCGTGCTCGTTCCGACCCTGGTCAAGACCCTGCCGCGCCCGGTGCGCGACGCAGATGCCGGCTCGCTCGCCTGCCTGCTCATCTCTTCCGATCAGCAGGCGGCTGTCGCGCTGGTGCGCGCGGCGCAGGAGCGCGACGGCGCGCTCGAGACGCTGGCACTGGAAGTCATCGAACCCGCTGCACGCCGCCTCGGCGACCTGTGGCAGGCCGACCAGTGCACCGACGTCGACGTGACTCTGGGCCTGTGGCGGCTGCAGCAGGTCGTGCGCGACCTGGGTCTGGGCGCGACCCGCGTTCACAAGCCCGACGCGCCGGTGGTGCTGGTGGTGCCGCACCCCGGCGAGACCCACCTGCTGGGCGCCGCGCTGGACACCGAGATGCTGTGGCTGGCTGGCTGGAGCCCGAAAGTCGAGTTCCCGGCCGATGCCGCAACGCTCGACGGCCTGGTGGCCGGCACCTGGATCGACGCGCTCGATGTGTCGCTCAGCACGGCGCTAGGCCGTGAGCACCGGCTGCCGCAACTGGCCGAGACGATCGCCCATGCCCGGCTCGCATCGATGAACCCGGATCTGGTGGTGGTCGTGAGCGGCCGCTACTTCGTCGATGAACTCGGCCGCAAGTCCGCCGGGGACGTCGGCGCCGATGCCAGCTTCGGCTCGGCCGCGGAGGTCGAGGCGGCGATCCTCGACGCGCTGCAGCGCCGCTGAAGCCGCGCCATCCGCTGACTGCCTGATCCCGTCGGGTCTGCCGCCCCGGCCGACCCCGCCGACCCGGTCGACCCCGCGCTGCCTCTTCAGTTCGGCGCCGGCTCCAGCGTTGCGACAACGCCCGCCGCCACGAGGCCGTCGATCGCATCTTCGGCATACCCCAGGCCCCGCAGCAGGCCGAGCGTGTGTTCGCCCAGAGCCGGCGGGCCCCTGCGCAGGCCCAGGCGCTCGCCGTCCAGCGCCAGCGGCAGCAGCGCGGTGCGCGTCTGCACCGCGTGCCCGGCGCCGCTGGCATCGGCCGGCAGCGTCACTGGCGCCAAGCCGCCCGTGGCCAGCAGATGCGGGTCGTCGAACAGGTCCTGCGGGCGCGTGATGGGCGCGTAGGGCAGGCCCACGCGCTCGAAGCGAGCGGCTAGCTCCGCTGCGGCGAAGGGCGCGAAGCGCTCGCGCATCATCGGGATCATCCAGTCCCGGGCCTGCACGCGCAGGTTGTTGCTGGCCAGGCGGGCATCGGCCTGCAGTTCGGGCCAGCCGAACTCGGTGCACAGCAGGGCCCACTGGGTGTCGCTCACGGCCGCCAGGAAGATCTGACCGCCGTCCTGCACGTCGAACACGTCGTACAGGCCCCAGGCCGAGATGCGGCTGGGCATGGGCGCGGCCGGCTGGCCGGTGACGGCGTACTGCATCATGTGCTGCGCCACCAGGAACACGTTGTTCTCGAACAGCGCCGACTGCACCTGCCGGCCGAGCCCCGTGCCGGTGCCGGCGCGATCGCGCTGCAGCAGCGAGGCCAGCACGCCGATCGCGCCGAACATGCCGCCCATGATGTCGTTCACGCTGCTGCCGGCGCGCAGCGGCCGGCCTTCGGGGCCGGTCATGTAGGCCAGGCCGCCCATCATCTGCACCACCTCGTCGAGCGCTGTGCGGTGCTCGTAGGGCCCGGGCAGGAAGCCCTTGTGGGACACGCACACGAGCCTCGGGTTGAGCTTCTGCAGCGCCTCTGCGCCGAAGCCCAGCTTGTCCATGGTGCCGGCCTTGAAGTTCTCGCTGAAGACATCGGCGTCGGCCACCAGCTTGAGCACGATCTCGCGTCCGCGCGGGTCCTTCACGTCCACGGCCAGGCTCTGCTTGTTGCGGTTGAAGAGGCCGTAGAAACCGGCGCCCGAGCCCAGCAGGCGCCGCGTGCTGTCGCCTGTCAGAGGCTCGACCTTGATGACCTCGGCGCCGAGGTCGGCCAGGATCATGCCGCAGGTGGGCCCCATGACCATGTGGGTGAACTCGACGACACGGATGCCGCTGAGCGGCAGATTCTGTTCAGACATCCCGGAATCCCTTGGGCAGCCCGGCTTCGGGCGTCATGCCGTAGATCGGTTCGCCGGGCAGGCCGCGTTGCAGCGGTACGCGTGCGGCGATCAGGCGTTCGAGGCTCACGCCGGTGCGCACACCCATGGCCTCGAACATGAAGACCAGGTCCTCGGTGACGACATTGCCCGAGGCGCCGGGCGCGTAGGGGCAGCCGCCCAGGCCGCCGAGCGAGGCGTCGAAGGTGGCCACGCCGGCGTCCCAGGCCGCCAGGCAGTTGGCCAGGCCGAGACCGCGCGTGTTGTGTAGATGCGCCGCGCCGGCGCGCGCGCCGATCTCCGAGCGCAGCCGCGTGAAGAGGCGCCTGACCTGCGCGGGGTTGGCCATGCCGGTCGTGTCCGACAGCCCGACCTCATCGACGCCGGCCGCAGCCAGCTGTGCGGCCATGCGCAGCACATCGTCCTCGGCGACCCGGCCCTGCAGCGTGCAGCCGAAGGCCGTGGACACCCCGACCTCCACGCCCAGCTGCGGCGCATGCTGCTGGCGCATGTAGACGATGGCGGCCACTTCGTCGACCATCTGCGCGCGCGTGCGGCGCACGTTGGCCATCGAGTGCGCCTCGCTGGCCGAGACCGGGATGGTGATCTTGTGCACGCCCGCCGCGACGGCGGCTTCGGCGCCGCGCAGGTTGGGCACCAGTGCCATCACGCGCAGGCCGGGGTGGCCGAGCGCGTGTGCCACCACGGCGTCGATGTCGGCCATCTGAGGCAGCAGCCGAGCCGGAACGAACGAGCCCACCTCGATCTCGCTCAGGCCGGCGGCCACCAGGGCGTCGATCCAGGCGCACTTGTCGGCCGTGGCCATGCTGCGGGCGACGCTCTGCAGGCCGTCGCGCGGGCCGACCTCGCTGATCAGGACGGTGGAAGCTCCCATGAAGGGGACGATACCCCAGTGGAGCACAGCGCCTGCACGGTCGCGATCAGGCGGTCCGGGTCGAGCGGCTTGCGCAGGTAGGCATTGAAGCCGGCCGCGCGCGCGGCCGCGATCTCCCCCGCCGACTGGTCTGCGCTCACCGCCACGATGGGCGTGGACCGCGTCTCGGGGGCGTCGCGCAGCCGCGCCAGCACGGCATAGCCGTCCATCACGGGCATGCGGATGTCCAGCAGCACCAGGTCGGGCCGTTCGCTCGCGGCGAGGATCAGCCCTTCCAGCGGGTTCGACGAAGTCAGCATGCGCAGCCCCCGGGTCGTCGACAGCAGGGTCTCCACCAGCAACAGGTTCACCTCGTTGTCGTCGATGTACAGCACGGTGAGCGTCCGTGAGCCCTCGCCGCCCATCCTGCCTACGTTCAGATCCATGGCCGGCTGCGATTCCGGCAGGCGGATCCAGAACCGGCTGCCGACCCCGGGCTCGCTGTCGAAGCCGATGTCGCCGCCCATCGCATGCATGAGGCGGCTGCACAGCGCCAGGCCGATCCCGCTGCCTTCCACCCGCCCCTGGTCGGCGTCCAGCCGCTCGAAGGGCATGAAGATGCGCTCCCGGTCCGTGGCGTGGATGCCGCGGCCGGTGTCGAACACCTCCACGCGCACCTGCGAACCTTCAGGAACGCAACGGATCCGGACGGTGCCGCCCGCGCTGTTGTACTTGATCGCGTTGCCCAGCAGGTTCAGCACGACCTGTCGCAGCCGCAGGCGGTCCGCGCGAACGGCGAGCACGCCGTCGCACTCCAGCGCAAGCAGCACGACCTGATGCTCGCGGGCCAGCTCCTGGACGAATTCCTGGCACTCCCCGAGGATCTCTGACAGTGCCACCACGGCGAGGTCGACCGTCAGCGCCCCGGCCTCGATGCGCGACAGGTCGAGGATGTCGTTGATGAGCTCCAGCAGGTGCTGCGACCCGCGCTCGATCTGCTTCACGTAGCCGCGCTGGTGATCGGCCAGCGCCGGCCGTTCGTCACGCCGCAGCAGGTGCGCGAAACCGACGATGGCATTCATCGGCGTTCTCAGCTCGTGCGACATGTGCGAGAGGAACTGCGACTTCGCCTGGTTCGCGCGCTCCGCTTCCGCCAGGGCTGCGGCCAGTTCCTGCCGCGCCCGGTTGCGCCCGGTGATGTCGCGGCTCACCACGATCACGCTGTGGGCTTCCATGCCACCGTCCCGGTACGGATAGTGGCTGTTCTCCAGCGTCGCGCTGACGCCGCCGCGCAGGGGCGTCGTGACCTGCACGACGGAGGTCGAGCCCGTGGCGAAGCAGTCGTCCAGCGCGGCCTGCCAGGGTGCTTCCAGCGGCCCGCCCGCCGGGCTGGCCAGCGGCGTGCCCAGCGCCTGCTCGCGCGTCAGGCCGAACACCTGGCACCACGCGTCGTTGACGAGGATGAGGTGTCGGTCGGTCCCCACGACACAGACCGGATCCGTGATCGAGTTGGTCACGCGCTCGTAGGTGCGCAGTTCGAGTTCCAGCTGCTTGCGCTGGGTCAGGTCCGTCCACAGGCCGATGGAGCCCAGTCGCCGGCCGAGCTCGTCGTGCACCGGGGTGGCCTGGTTGTAGGTGTGGCGCCGAGAGCCGTCGGGCCGTACGACGTCGATCTCGTAGCCGTCGGTTTGGCCCTGACGGCGCCTTTCGAGCTGCCGTTGCATCACCTCCCGCTCCGGGCCGGTGAAGAAGTCGAAGACGCCGAGCTCCATCACTTCCGCGCGCGTGCGGCCGAGCAGTGCGCTCATCGCCGGGTTCACGTCCAGCGTCCTGCCCTCGGTGTCGATGAACCAGAAGCCCTGCTGCGTCTGATGGATGAGCTGCTGCAGCAGGGCGTGCTTGTCGGCCAGCGCGCGCCGCGCCGCCTCGGCCTCGTCGGCGTACCGGCGCGTCTCGATCAGGCGCAGTTGCTCCGCCAACCGCGCACGGGTCTCGCTCAGCAGCAGATCGGCGGCACCGCGCCCGGTCACGACCATCGCGGTGATGAACGCAGCCGCAGCCGCTGCGAGTTCGAATTCGACGCCGCCCTCCGACAACAGCAGGCGCGCGAACAGCGCGGCCGTGGCGGGAACGGTGAACAGACGATTCGCCGTGCTGTCGAAGGCGCTGGTCACCAGTGATCCGCCGATCATCGCAGTCAGGACGAATGCCGCTCCGGCCACCACCGGCGGGCTGGCATCTGCGGGAAGAAGGCCGATCAATGCGGCCCAGGATAGGCCATGCAGCAGGTAGGCGGCCCGGTAACGCTGCAGCCAGCGCAGGCGGTTGTGGGTCGGGTCCGACGCGATGCGGCGGTAGGCGGCGCGGATCCAGATCCGCAGGCCGATGACGGCCGCCAGGCTTGCGGCCCAGGCCATGAGGCCGGCATGCGGCACCTCTTTCCAGAGCAGCAGCAGCATCACCGCACAGGCCAGCATGGCGCCCGATGCCGCCGCTGTGGCCGCACCGTCGTGCTGGCGCAGCCGGACCGACAGCAGTTCGGTCTCGATGCCGTGCGCAGGCGTGTCGATGGATTCAGTCGGGTGTGAGCGCACGCGATCCTGCTTCCTGGTCCAGCAATGCCATGGCGGTGTCGAAGTCGAAGTCGGAGACCGCTTGGATCAAGGCGTCGGCAGTCGAGCCGAAGGCGGCCCGGACGGCAGGGCCATGCTCCTGCACGACGCGCCAGGCACTCATGTCGCGTCGGGCCAGCAACCCGGGCAGCAGGCCCCGCAGTGCCTGCGCATCGAGCGGGACGGCGGGCGTCGCAGCCTCTTGCGCGGCCATGGGCTCGATGTCGATGTCCCGCAGCTGGATCTCCAGTGCCGACACCAGGGCATCGCAGCCCTGGATCATGACCTCGCGCGACTGGGCCTCGCCTTGCAGCGCCGCCGCGGCCGCTTCCACGGCAACGGCACCCATGGCGGCGGCGGCCAGTTGCAGCGCGTACGCCATGGCGCGCACTTCCTCTGCGTGGCCCTGGGTCGCGAGGTAGCGCAGGCGGCGGCCGTCGTGGCGGTGCGCGTTGGCGAATGCCTGCCAGTCGGCGCCGCCGAACGGCGCGGCCATGCCGGCTGCTGCGCTTGGCTGTCCGCCAGAAGTTCCGCCAGAAGTTCCGCCAGACGGGCCGCCAGACGGGCCGACCCAGCTTCCGTCCGGCGGCAACGCGTGCAGCGCCAGGCGTCGCGCGGTGGGCACCGGCGCCAGCGGCTTGTGCAGCACGCCCATGAACCCCTGCCGGATCACCTCGGAGAGCAG
>CAJAES010000080.1 GCA_903938815.1 uncultured beta proteobacterium | reverse complement strand
CTGCACAGCTGGAGCTTGAATTCCGGCGAGTGCCGCCGGTAGGGTGCTTTGGATGACATAAACCTTCTCCTGGTGAAGGCCCAGCCAGCGTATCAGTCTCGAGGCCTCCAAGTGGTCCAGCTCGAAGGGTTCACTCCACGCTGCGCTCGGACAGCTGCGGCGAGTCAGATGACGAAGCGCGCTGCGCGCGCCCCCCTCGAGGCTGCGCTGCGCGGCGCCCCACATGGCGCCCGCCCCGCGCACCGCCTGCCGCTCAGGCCCAAAACGTGACACCGCGTCCTCGGGTGGCGCCGCAAGGCCCGCGCGCTCCGGCCCAAGCCGGGACCGAGGCAACCGCCGTTGGCCACTGGAACATCGACACGGCCCAGGCCGGGGCGCACCGAATGGGTTGGACGAGGTTGCTGCAGCGTGTGTCGGCTGCGACATGACTTGAGCACGACTGATTCCTCGCCGAAGCTTCGCTTTCGGCATCGAATCGACATGCAGCACTGCCCGGACTGCGGCACCGGGAACTGAAGATCATCGCGGCCATCCTCGCGCGGCCGGTGATCGAGAAGACCCTCACCCACCTGGCCCTGGGTCCCCGGCCGCCGCCCAGGGGCCGGGCGCGCGAGGCGGGGCAAGACTTCGCCAACTGAGCCGCGCCAGCCGTCTCAGTTCGACCTCGAGGAGGTTTAAAATTACCATGCCACCCGCGCAAAACAGGATGTGAGCCAAGCGTCCTGCTTCAGTTCCAGGAGAGGACAGATGACCAAGGCGACAGCAAAGATCTGCGTCGAGAGCCCTGCAGCCGATCTTGCGGGGTCAGGCGCGGGGTTGCGCATTGGGTGGGTGCCAGAGGCTGGCAGCCGTGGCTGCGGGCTCGATCCCGTTCTGCTCCGGGCGAGCCGGGCGCTGGCGCGCGCCATGCGCACAGCGCTGGCGCGAGGGGCCTGGATCGCCTGGGCCCTGGTGTCAGCCGCGGCACCATCGGCTGCCCGGGAGCCGATCCCGGTCGAACGCTTCTTCCAGGAGCCGGATTTCGGGCAGCCCTCGCTGGCGCCCGATGGCCGGACTGTGGCCATGCTGGTGCGTGGTGCGGAGGGCCGTCGCCAGCTGGTGGCCGTGGACCTGGAGACCTTGAAGCCGCGCGTGGTGGTCGCCGTCAAGGACGAGGATCTGGCGGGTTATGCCTGGGTCAACAGCCGTCGCCTGGTGTACTGGATGGAGATCAAGCTCACGGGGCCGAATCGCACCGACAGCGGGCCGGGCCTCTTCGGCGTGGACAAGGATGGCGAACGGCACCGTGCGCTGAAGGAAACCCGGGTGGGCCTGTTGCGCGGGCCGGAGAGCGGCGTCCCGCTACTGGATTGGCGCTGGTATCTGCAGCAGACGCTGCCCGGTGCCAACACAGACGAGGTCATCATCGCCAAGGCCGGAGAGGTCAGCAGTGAGCGCGTCGGCAACTTCGAGCTGCAGCGCCTGAATACCGTGACCGGTCGTGTCCAGGACATCGAGACGCCGCTGCACAGCATCCACTGGGTGTTTGATGCACAGGGCCGGCTTGTGGCGGCCAATACCCTCGACCGTGGCGAGATGACGCTGCAGCTGCGCGGCCCCGAGGGTGCCTTCCGCGCGGTGGCCCGTTTTCCGGAGTTTGGAGGCACCGGGCAGTTGATTCCCCTTGCCGTCACGCCCGATGGCAGCCTGTTCGTGGAGGCACCCTATGGACCCACGATGGGGCTGTGGCCCTTCGATGTCGCTGCCGGCCAGCTCGGCCCCAAGCCCCTGCTCGTCTCGCCGGATTTCGATCTGCGGCCCGAGCCTGTGCTCACCGCCAAGGGTATGTTGGGCCTGCGTGTGATGGTCGAGGGCGAGGCCACCCAATGGCTGGATCCAGCTGCCCAGGCCTCGCAGGACGAGATCGACCAACGCCTGCCGGACACCGGCAACCGCATCAGTCTGCCGTCTGAAGGCAACTCACCGTGGGTGCTGGTGCAGGCCCAGTCCGATGTCAAGCCGATGCAGGCCTACGCCTACCACCGTGCCAGCAAGCGCTTGGTACGACTGGGAGGCACCTTGTCGGGTCTTGATTCGGCGCAGCTCGGGCTCATGCGGTTCGAGCGCGTGAAGGCGCGCGACGGTCTGATGATCCCGACCTACCTGACCTTGCCACGGCAGACCCCCGCCGGCAAGGACAAGCCCGCCCAGCCGCCACCGATGGTGGTGCTGGTTCATGGCGGTCCCTGGGCGCGGGGCATGAGCTGGCGTTTCGATCCCGAGGTACAGTTTCTGGCTTCGAGAGGTTATGCCGTGCTGCAGCCGGAATTCCGCGGCAGCACGGGCTTCGGCAGACGCCATTTCGAGGCCGGCTGGCGGCAGTGGGGTCTGGCCATGCAGGACGATGTCACCGATGCCTTGCGCTGGGCCATCCAGCAGGGCCATGCGGATCCGAAGCGGATCTGTATCGCCGGTGCCTCCTACGGTGGCTATGCGGCCCTGATGGGTCTGGTGCGAGAGCCGCAGCTGTTCCGCTGCGCGGTGAACTGGTTGGGTGTGACGGACCCGATGCTGTTTTTCGAGGTTCGCTGGAGCGACATCACGCGCGAGTTCAAGACCTACGGCGCCGCCCGCCTCATCGGCGACCCGCAGACGGAGGCCGAACACTTCAAGACCATCTCGCCGCTGCACCAAGCCAAACGCATCCAGGCCCCGGTGCTGATGGCCTATGGCGAATGGGATCTGCGCGTGCCCTTGATTCATGGCGAGAAGCTGCGCGATGCACTGAAGGACCATAACCGTCAGGTTGAATGGATCGTTTATCCCGAGGAGGGGCACGGCTGGAGCCGGGTCGAGACCCAGCGTGACTTCTGGCGCCGCGTGGAGGCCTTCCTGGCGCGCCATCTGGCGCCTTGACGTGTCGCGCTTTTCGGGGGCGCGTGACGGCTCAGGGAGACGTTGTGGCGGTCGGACCGATTGCCCACCTTGCTCCTTGAAGAAGGACGCGCGGGCGGGGTGGGACCAACATCCGCAACGGGCCGTTGCCTGCCAGCCGGCCCCAGCAGCCCAGCACCCGAAACCCGCCATGGTGTGGACGCGTTCTGGCGCGTTCGCCTGTCACCAGCGGTTCGGCAGCTTCCTGAGCAGGACGATCCGCTCGCGCGAGACCTCGATGTAGCCGCCGCGCGCCAGGTCCTGCAGCAGCCGGTTGACCATCGCCTTCGATGCGCCCAGGCGCTCGGCGATGCGGGCCTGGCTCATGGGGCCGGGCACGATGCGCTGGCCGTCGGCCTCGACCGCCAGGGCGTCGAACAGGCCGACGAGACGCCCGTAGACATCCACGGACGCCAGACGGCCCACGGTCTGCGTGAGCACGCGCACGCGCTGGACCAGCCGCTGGATCAGGTGATGGGCGAGGTCGGGGCGGGAGGCCAGTACACGCTCGACTTCGGCCCGCCCGACGCGCGTGAGCTGCGCGCGCACGGTCACTTCCACCGTGGCGGCACGGGCATCGCCGCTGAGCATCAGTTCGCCGAAGAACTCCCCCGCGCCCAGGGTGTTCAGTTCCACCGTGCGCCCACCGTCACCAGCCACCGTGGCCCGCAGCTCGCCCGAATGGATGATGTACATGCAATCCCCCGCGTCGCCCTCCGTGACAACGGCGGTGCCCGGCTCCCAGGTGCGTGTGTCACCCAGCTTTGCCAGCTCCACGAGGATCTCCTCGGCGTGCTCCATCAACGTTCCCCACTCCATCGTGCAACCGGCTCAGGCGCCGTACCCGACTGTACCGAGGCGTGCGCGGAGCGTTCACTATTGAACCGGGCTGCGCCTTGGCGTGCCTGGGTCGCCACCATTCGGGCGCAAGTCGGCAGTCGTCGACGGAAGGGGAGACTGAAGCATGGCGGGCCGCGGCCTCGATGTCGCTTCAAGCGCGATGCCGGGCGAATTGCCGAGGGCGAGTCTCTTGGTCCTGATCGCGGCGTCCGCCGCGCTGGCGGGCCTGAGCTTTCTGGCAGGCCTGCTGTGGGTGCTGCCGCATTTCGGCCCGGGCTCGCGCTCGGTGTCGTCCACTTCGATGTCTGCCTCGACGGGGGCGCCGGCATCGGCATCGGCATCGGCATCTGCCATGCCCACGGCCCGCCCCGGCCGCGCACTGCCTCCCGGACCGACGGTGCCTGACGCGAGGCGCGTGCCCGGCGGCCGCGAGCGGCCGGTTCAGGAGCAGGTGCCGACCTTCTGATTCCCAAGGCACCGGCGTGCCGCATCGTGCTGGCTGGCTGGTGGGCTGGTGGGCTGGTGGGCTCGACCGTGCGTATGCCGCGCTGTCGTCGTCAAGGCGTGCTTGCGCGTAGGCGGCAAACCGGGCGGTGTCACTAACATCCCCTTGCTCTGTCCAACGCCTGGGATCCTCCGTTCGATGTCAATGCGCCGCACCACCGTGACGCCGCCCGGCTCGGCTTTGGCGTGGCACGAACTCCAGGCTGGCATCGCCGGGATGCTGATCAGCCTGGCCCCCGCGCTGACGATGGGCCTGCTGGCGTTTGCTGCGCTCGGCCCGCAGGCCGCGCGTCTGGGCATACCGGCCGCGCTGCTCAGCAGCGCCGTCGGGGGTGCTGTCTTTGCGCTGCTGTCCCGCGCGCCCATGGCGGCGGGCGGCCCGGCGTCGGCGCCCGTGCTGGTGATGGGCGCGCTGGTGGCCCGCGTCGCGGCCGACCCGGCCTTCGCCGTGGGCGATCCGGCCGCCGTGGCGCTGCTCCTGGCCCTGGTGGCGGTGTCGGTCGTCAGCATGGGCGTATTCCAGATCCTGCTGGCCTTGTCCGGGTTGGTGCGCTGGGCCAAGTTCGTGCCGCAGCCGGTGCTCGCCGGTTTCATGAACGGCGTCGCCCTTCTGGCCTTGCTGGCGCTGCTTCCGCTGCTCTTCGGCTGGCCCGTTGGTGCGCTGCAGGCTTTCGGCTGGCAGACCTTGACGAAGATCCTGCCCGCCACGCTGGCGGTCGGCCTGTTCACGGTGATCGTGATCCTGGGCGTGCCGCGGCTGAACCGCCGCCTGCCGGCAACCCTGATCGGGCTGCTGGCCGGCACCGGCGCATATGCCTTGCTGGGCCTGTGGGTCCCGTCCGCAGCACTCGGGCCGCTGACCGGGGCGCTGCCCCCCGCCTGGCCGCATCTCGATGTGCTGGCGCCGCTCCTGGCGGTGGCCGATACGCCGCTGTTGCGGCAGCACGGCGGCGCGGCGCTGACGGCCGGTGTGCTGATGGCGCTGATCGGGACGCTGGAACTGGTGCTCAACAGCCTCGCGATGGACCAGGCCTGCCATGCGCGCACCGAAACCCGGCGCGAGGTGATGGCGCTGGGCGCGGCCAACGTCGCGTCCGGCCTGGTGGGCGGGCTGCCCTTGTTGCTGCTGCGACCGCGTGCGCTGCACATGCTGCAGGTCGGCGGCCGCACGCGTGCGGGCCTGTACATCTGCTGCGGCCTGTTCGCCCTGCTCGGCCTGGCCGCGGCGCCGCTGCTGTCGATGCTGCCGCAGGTGGTGCTGGGGGGCGTGATGGTCACCATCGCGTTCCTGATGGCGGACCGCTGGTCGCTCGAGTTGCTGGCCCACTGGTGGCGCGGTCCGCGCACGGCCGATCTTCAATGGGCCCTCTCGGTCGTGGCGGTGGTGTGCGCCACGACCCTGGTCCTCGGGTTCCCCGCCGCGGTCGCAGCCGGGGCGGTGCTGTCGGTGGTGCTGTTCATCCGCAGCATGAACCGGTCGCTGGTGCGCAGCCGGTTCACTGCCGACACGCTGCCCTCGCGCCGCATCTACGCGGCGGCCGACGAGGCCCGGCTGCGCCCGCTGCGCGCCCGCATCATCGTGCTGGAACTCGAGGGAGCGCTGTTCTTCGGCAGTGCCGACCGCATCGCGGAACTGGCCGACGTGCTGGAGGCGGGCTGCCACACGCTGGTCCTGGATTTCCGCCGCGTGAGCGTGATCGACGCGTCGGGCGCGGTGGTGCTCTCGCAGGTGAGCCGGCGCCTGCGCGACCGTGGCATCCGGTTGCTGCTGGCGTGCGTCAGCGCGGACAACCGCCACGGGCGCATGCTGAGTCAGTTCGCAGGCGATCACTATGTGGCCGAGCACGGCGTCGCCGACATCGACCAGGCCGTGGAGGCGGCCGAACTGAGCCTGCTGGCACTGGCCGGCTTCGAGGCCCTGCGCGAGATCGTGCCGCTGGAGCAGGTCAGCCTGATGGCGGGGCTGGACGCAGCGCAGCGTGCTCGCCTCGCGGCTTGCCTGCAGCCGCTGCGGCTGGCGGCGGGCGAGCATCTGTTTCGCCAGGGCGACCCGGGTGACCGGCTGTACGTCATCACATCCGGCGCGATCAATGTCTTCAGCGCATCCGCGCCCGGCAGCTCAGCGCTGCCGCAGCGCTACGTGAGCCTCTCGCCCGGCATGATGCTGGGCGAAACGGCCATGCTCGATGGCGGCGGCCGCAGCGGCGATGCCGTGGCGGACGGCGTGACGGAGGTCCACTCGCTCGACGACCGCTCGCTGCAGCGGCTGAGGGACGAGGACCCGCTGCTGTATGCGCAGGTGCACCGCAACATCGCGCTGCACCTGTCGCAGCGCCTGCGTGCGGCGGCATGGGCGTGGCGCAGCAGCACGAGTTGACGCGCGTGCCCCTGGGGCCGTTGCACCCGGGTGCGAGTGCTCTTGATTGCTGCTGCGTTCGCCGAAGGCCCGTCAGCGTGCGCTGGCGCGCCAGGCGCCCGCCGCGCCGCGCAGGCGTTGCGACAGGTGCAGCGCCACGTTGCGGTGCAGGCGGATGGCGATGTCCGGATGCGAGCGCCCGAGGGCGTCCAGAACCTCCAGCGTCAGCGCGTGGACGACCGTGGGCGCGTCGGCCACGGCGCCGGCCGTTCGCCCGCCGCCGTCCAGCATGGCCGTTTCTCCGAGCATCATGCCCGGCGAGATGCTGAGGTAGCGTTGCGTGCGCCCGCTGCGGTTGGGCGTGCTGAGCACGCTGATCGAGCCCTGGCTCACCACGTAGAGCCGGTCGCCGGGCTCGCCCTGGGCAAAAAGCTGCTCGCCGGCAGCCAGGTGGCGCGGCAGCAGATGTGCGCTGACGACGTCGGCCTGAGCGGCATCCAGGCCCGCCATCAGCGAGGATTCGGCCAGCGGCACCTCGGCCATGGCGCGCACGTCGCCCCGGCTCTCGCTCTCTCCCAGCCACTCCCCCTGGCCCAGCAGGCGCAGTTCGGCGGCCTCGACGGCGCGGTCGGCATCGGGCCAGTGCGGAAGCGCCGGCGCAAAGCTGCGCAGGGCCTGCATGGGCGGCGTGCCTTCGTCCAGGCCGGACAACTCGACCCGGACGCCGCGCCGGCTCGCCTGCGACACCAGGCCTTGCAGCGCCACGGCCCCTGACTCGTCGATGGCGCCCACCTGGCTCAGGTCGAGGATCAGGCAGCGGCAATTGGCACCCAGCGATTCGGCTTCGTCGAGCAGCCGGTCGCCACTGCCGAAGAACAGCGGGCCTTCGATCACGAAGACCACGATGCCTTCGCGCAGCGGCTGCAGCTGCGCCTCCACCAGCGCCGGGTAGATGCGGCGCGATGGCCGTTCCAAGGCGCGGTACCGGTCGTGCACCAGAGAGCGGTTCATGAACCCGGCCAGCACGGGCTGCGGCACCACCCGCGCGAGGCGCGCCATCCCGAGCAGAGCGAAGCCGATCTGCAGGGCGCCGCTGAGCAGCACCGCCAGGCCGCACAAGGCCACGACGGCTGGCAGGCCCATGACCGCGTCTGCTGCCAGCCGTGGGTCGGCCACCAGATGCGCGACCAGAAAGGCCAGTGTGAGTGCCGTGGCCGAGGTCGGCCCCGACACCGGAAGGCGCGTGCCGCTGAGCGTGGCATGAACGCCGCCGCCGATGGTGGAAGCCACGAACGATGCCAGCATGCCGACCGCCATGGCCGCCGCGCCCAGCGGCGAGAAGGCCAGCAAGCCCAGCGTGAGGACCACCGGCAGCACGGCGAGAGCGCCCGTGCAACCGGCCAGAGCCTCTTTCAGCCATCGAGGTCCGGCGCCGGAGGCATCCGTGAAGTGCATGAGCGGGGTGGTCAATCCAGTCCAGTGTGGTCCCGGACATGGGCTCCAGTCGGGGGCGGTGCGGCCATTCGGCGGTTCGGCATCGCGATTGTTCACTATTGAACCGGCCCCTCGTCGAAGTGCCATGCGGCGCGAACATGCGTTCACCGCCGCGCTCCGCCCTGCTGCCTTCGGGTGCAGGCGGCCCGCCTTGTCAACACCGCTACCGTCCAGGAGACCACGCCATGTCCAAGAACGTCTTCAAATGGGTTCCGATCGCCCTGCTGGCGCTGGCCTGCCATGCGCCCCATGCCGCCGCGCAGACCCAGTCCCAGTCCCTGGCCGGCGCCAGCGAACGGCTGCATGCGAACGCCCTGGCATCGTTCCGCCAGGCGCGTTTCTCCGAGGCCTATGGACGGCTCATGGCCCTGGCCGACGCCGGGCACGCGCGCTCCGCAGAAGTGGCGCTGTGGATGTACATGAACGGTCCCACGCTGTTCGGCAAGGACTGGGACAGCAGCCAGGAGCAACTGACGGCCTGGGCGCAACTTGCCGGCCAGCCGGCGCCGACGATGGTCGGGGTCAGCTATCCGAAAACGGTCGTGGCATTCGCGAGCCGCACGCGGCGCAGCGCGCCCTGAGCGGGTTTGCCACTCGCGGCCGTCCGACCCGCCGGGCTGCCTAGTAGTCCGGCGTCGATGCCGTGACGATCAGGAACTCGGCGGGCACCCGGTAGCCGGCGCCGTCCTGCCAGGCCGAGAGAGACTGCAGGTACCTTTCGCAGACCCGCACGCGCACTTCCTCCGGGAAGCGCGACCACGCCAGCGCGACCGGGCCGCCCACGAAGGCGGCGCGGCAGGCTTCGGCACCATCCGCGTACACAAGCGTTGCGGCCTGGCGCTGGTGCAGGGCGTCGGCCAGGCCCGCGTCGGCGCACAGCCGCGCCAGCGCGTCGTGGCGGCCGAGGCCGAAGAACAGCGGGCAGACTTCGCTCGCGACTTCGGCGTCGACGATTTCGAACAGTGGGGCCCAGCCGCAGCGCGACCGCTCTCCCCACACCGACAGCACGAGGCGGCCGCCGGGCCGCAGCACCCGCCGCATCTCGCGCAGCGCCTGCAGGGGATCTGGCAGGTACATCAGGCCCAGCGAGCAGAGCGCGACGTCGAACCGCTCGTCCGGCAGCGCCAGTTGGGCGGCGTCCATGCGCGCGAAGCGGGTGTTCTGCAATGCCAGCCGAAGGGAGCCTCGCTGCGCCGCCTCGACCATCCGTTGCGACAGGTCGACCCCGAGCACGCCGCCCTGGTCGCCCACTGCGGCGGCCGCCTGGAACGTCACCTGCCCGGTGCCGCAGGCCACATCCAGCACCTGCTCACCCGGGGCCAGTGCCGCCGCGGCGATCAGCCCGCGCTGAACACCCGCGAGCTGCGCGGCCCATAGCGGTTCGTAGTCGTCGGCAGCAAGGTCCCAGCCGTAGCGCTGGACGCGGGTCTGGAATCGGGCATGCATGGGCTGGTGTGCTGGTGACGTCAATCTTCGGTGGTTCGCGCCGGCGGTCAGCGGCGCGTGATCACGACCTCGAGATACGCGCTCGGCACCACCAGCGAGCCGCTGCCTGCCGTGTTCATGTCATTCAGCAGTTCGAGCAGGTCGCTCTCGAGCGCCTGCGCCTGCTCGGCGGGCAGCGCCGCAAAGGCCTTGTGCACCGGCCCGTACCACTGGCGGAAGACATCGACGAAGTGCGCCGCCGAGCGGTAGCGGAAGTTGAAGATCCGTGGCGTCACCTGCAGGCGGGATGCGCTGTCGCCGAACAGGGTCTGCAGGTGCGTCTCCACGCCCCACAGGGACGGCGGCTGAACGCCGGCCGGCGCGGGCAGCTGGCGCCCCAGCACCTTGAACATACGGCCGACCAGGCTGTCCGGCGTCCAGTTGGCCAGCCCGATGCGGCCGCCGGGCTTGCACACCCGTGCCATCTCGGCGGCTGCCTTCGCCTGGTCGGGAGCGAACATCACGCCGAATGTGGACAGGACGCTGTCGAAGCTGGCGTCGCCGAAGGGCAGGGCCTCGGCATCGGCGGTCTGGAAGACCACGTGGGCGCCCTCTGCGTGCGCGCGGGCGGCACCCTGTTCGAGCAGGCCCGCCACGTAGTCGGTCGAGGTGACCTGGCAGCCGCGACGCGCAGCGGCGAGCGTGGCGTTGCCGTTGCCGGCCGCCACGTCGAGCACGTGCTCGTCGCAGCGCAGGTCGCAGGCTTCCGCCAGCAGTTCGCCCACCAGCTGCAAGGTGGTGCCGATGACGGCGTAGTCGCCGCTGGCCCAGGCGCCCTGCTGGCGTGTCTTGAGCGCGGTGAAGTCGACGGGTGCATTCATGGTGTGAGGTTCCTCGGGGTTGCGGGCGGCCGCTGACGAGCTGGCCGGTGAGCTGCATTTCAGCGGCAGGCCGCGCCGCCGTCCTGCCCGGGCGGCCTGCGGAGCTGCCCAGTCGTCCCGGTCGGACGGACGCCACGCAAGCGGGCTGCCCCGGCGTCCGGATCTGTTGACCGGGCGTCCTGCCCCGCCGCCGTGCGGCGGATTGCGCTGTCCCGCGGCGGCATCGACGCCGACAATGCTCTGCAGCGAATCCTGCCGCCGGGCAGCGCCAGACTCCAAGGACCGTGAACATGGATACGACCCTGAAGCCCATCTCCGTCGCGGTGCACCGTGTTCGCAGCGTGCTCACGCGCCGCCCCGAGGCGGCCCTGCACGCGGATACGCCCGCCACGGCGCGCTGGCAAGGCGGGGTTCGCGTCGCGATGTCCGATGGCCTCGGCGGGCAGTTCTGCACCGACATGCCGGCCGAGCTGGGCGGCGCCGGCGACCAGGTCACGCCGGGCTGGTTGTTCCGTGCGGGCATGGCGGCCTGTGCGACGACGTCGATCGTCCTGATGGCGGCGGCCGACGGCATCGAACTCGCCGCGCTCGAAGTGCGGGTGGACAGCCACTCGGATGTGCGCGGCCTGCTCGGCATGAGCGATGCCGCCGGCGCGCCGGTCCATGCCGGTCCGTCCGACCTGAAGATGCATGTGAGCGTCGATGCGCCCGGGGTGGCGCCGGAGCGGCTGCGCGCGCTGATCGAGGGCGCGGTGGGCTGTTCGCCGGTTCCGAGCATGGTCCGCCAGGCCAATTCGCTGCAGCTGCAGCTCGACATCGCCGGCGCCTGACGCCGACCTCACGGCATGGATGCGTTGTCGGAGACTCTTCGCGTGGTGCGCCTGGTGGGCGCCATCTTCCTGCAGGGCCGGTTCACCGCGCCCTGGTGCTACCAATCGCCCAGCGCCGACAGCGCGGCGCCGCTGCTGGAGCCCGGTGCCGAGCGGGTGGTGATCTTCCACCTCATCACCGAAGGCGAGTGCCACGTCGAGATGGAAGGCCAGCCGCCCGTGCGGCTGTGCGCCGGCGACGCGGTGCTGTTCCCGCAGGGCGATGCACACCGGATGGGCTCCGAGCCGGGCCTGTCGCCCGCCACGGGTTCGCGGCTGCACGAGGTGCTGTCGCGTCGCCCCCGCACCCTGGCCTACGGCGGCGGCGGCGCCACCACCCGGCTGGTCTGCGGCTACATGGCGTGCGACGCCCGCCTCGCGGGCCTGTTGCTGGCGGGGCTGCCGGCGCTGGTGCGCGTCAATGTGCGCGGCTCGAACGCCGGCATGTGGCTGGAGGCCTCGGTGCGCTACGCACTGGCCGAGGCCCGCTCGCCGCGTCCCGGCGGCGCCGGCGTGCTCGCCAAGCTGGCCGAGGTGCTGTTCATCGAGGTCCTGCGCCTGCACATGAACGAGCAGGGCGCCGGCCGCCGAGGCTGGCTCGCCGGCGTGGGCGACCGGATCGTGGGCGCAGCCCTCAACGCGCTGCATGGTCGACCGGCGCATGCGTGGACGCTGGACGAACTGGCCCGGACCGCCCACACTTCGAGGTCGGTGCTGGCCGAACGGTTCCAGGAACTGGTGGGCACCTCGCCAATGCAGTACCTCACGCAATGGCGCATGCTGCTGGCCGCCAACCTGCTGTCCCGCAGCAGTGCGCCGCTCGCGCGCATCGCCGAGGACGTGGGCTACCAGACCGACACCGCGTTCAGCCGCGCGTTCCGGCGCGAATACGGCGCGCCGCCCGCAGCGTGGCGGCGTCGGCAGGGGACGCGCCCGCCCCTGCGTCCCGGTCTCGCAACCTCCCCCGCAGACGCGCCAGAAATCGTGCAGGAAGCCACAAGGGGGGATTGACCCGCCCTGGCGTTGGTGATGATGATGCGGCGTGACTGCCCGTCATCCTCCGACGCGGCCCGGCCAGCCTGAGCTGGCCGGGGAACTGGCCGCGACACGTGCCGAGCTGCAGCGCATGCAGCGGCTGTTTCGCAGCGCATTCGGTCACCAGTTCCAGTTCATGGCGGTGCTCTCGCGCGCCGGCCACGTGATCGACTTCAACGAGCAGTTCGCGCCCGGGGCCCGGCTGCCGCGCGAGGAGGTCGTCGGGCGGCTGTTCTGGGAGACGGCGTGGTGGGACGGCCAGCCGGAGATCGTCGCCGCATGGCCGCTGCGGCTGCAGGCGGCAGCGCAGTCCGACTCACCCTGCGTCTACCACGATCACTTCACCTCGCCCGCCGGTGAGCCCCGCTGGGCCGAGGCCGCCGTGCACGCGGTGCGCGACGAGAACGGCGTGCCGGAAGGGTTCATCGTGCAGGCCACCGACACGACGGAACAACGGCGTGCCGAGGCGCTGCGCGAGGCGGTGGAACTGCGCCTGCGCGACGCGCAGCGGCTGCACGCCATCGGCACGCTGGCGGGTGGCATCGCGCACGACTTCAACAACATCCTCGGCGCGATCCGCGGCAACCTGGCTCTTGTCCTGGACAGCCTGCCTGCCGGCCACCCGGCCCTGCCGCCGCTGGCGCAGGTCGAGCGGGCCAGCCTGCGGGGCCGCTCGCTGGTCCGGCAGATCCTGGCCTTCAGCCGCAACGAGCCCGGAGAAATGCGGCCCGAGCCCCTGCAGCCGCTCGTCGAGGAGACGGTGTCGCTGCTGCGGCCGACGCTGCCGCCCGGCGTCGTGCTGCAGACACGCCTCGATGGTGGCACGGTCTGGGCGTGCGTGAACTCGTCCCAGATCCATCAGGTGCTGATGAACCTCTGCACGAACGCCTGGCAGGCGCTGCACGATGGCCGCGGCGAGATCACGGTCGGTGTCGAAACGCTGCCCGACGGCGATGCGCACCTCTGGGTGGCCGACAACGGCAGTGGCATGGACGCCCAGACGCAGCGGCGGGTCTTCGAGCCCTTCTTCACGACCAAGCCGGTCGACGTGGGCAACGGGCTCGGCCTGTCGGTGGTGCATGGCATCGTGCAGGCGCATGGCGGCACGGTGTCGATCGACAGCGCGCCCGGCCGCGGCACGACCGTGCACGTGCACCTGCTGGCCGCGCATGGCAAGGCGGAGGCTGCCGTTGCCGAGGCGGCGAACGCGCCCGCGCCCGGGCGCGGGGACCGCCATGTCCTCTACCTGGACGACGACGAGGTGATGGCGCCGCTCGCGGGCCAGCTGTTGCGGCGCGACGGCTTTCGCGCGACGACTTTCGTCGACTCCGGGCTGGCGCTTGCCGCGCTGCGCGACCCCGACCACGACTTCGACGTCTTCGTCACCGACTTCAACATGCCCGGTCGCAGCGGGCTGGAGGTCATCCGGGCGCTGAAGGAGTTCGCGCCCGATGTGCCGGTCGTGCTGACCTCGGGCTACATCGACGATGGCCTGCGGTCGCAGGCCGCCGAGCGGGGCGTGAAGCTCCTGGTCAACAAGGAGGACCTGCGCGAGGATCTCTGCCGCGCGGTCGACGCCGCGCTCCGCATGGCGGGCTGATCACTCAGGCTGCTGCAGCTTCCGCCGGGTCGAGTCGGTCGGATTCATCGACATGGCAGGTGCTGCGCTTCATGCAGTCGCGCATTCCCCGCAGTGCCTTGACGGCGCCGCTCGTCTCGTCGAACTCCGCCACCATCAGGTCGAGCGCGCCACGCGTGTCGTGCTCCTCGACCGGCAGCCAGGGCGCGCCCAGCGCGGCCCACTGCGCGTCAGGGATCGGCAGTTCGCCGGTCAGGAAGATCTGGCGGCAGGTGCGGCCGGTCTCGAAGGACGCGGCCAGGGCGTGCCCGCGGTCGCCGGGCCGGCACAGGCCGTGCGCCATGGTCTGGTCGAAGACGATCAGGTCCCCGGGTGCCAGCGGCAGGCGCACGCCTGCGTGCGGCATCACGAATTCCACGTCGCCCGCATCCAGCGCCAGGAGCCAGAACAGGCAGCCCGACCAATGGCGGCTGACGTCGTTGTGGAATCCGGCGCCCCACGACGCGAGGTAGTCGACCCGGGTCTCCAGGCTGAGTCGGTAGGCCTCGGGCGCTTCGCCCAGCACACCGGTGGCTTGCAGGGCGCGGACGATGCCGCCGGCCAGATCGGCCACGCCGGGTGCCAGCGCGGCCAGTGCGTCCAGCGACGTGTTGGCGTAGTCGATGTCGGCGAAGGCGGCGATGTCCACGCGCGACAAGCCGTCGGCCGCCAGGCTGGCCAGCGCGCCCGGGTCGAGAAAGCGCGTGCGCACCACATGCACGCTGCCGTACGGCGCGCGTGCCTGCCAGGCGTGACGCGGCTCCTCGCTGCGGACCGCGAACGAGCGAAAGGGCGCCGGCACCGAGAAGCGATCGGCGGCGAAGACCGTGTGGGCGGGTGGCGGTGGCATCTGAGACACCCGCGCATTGTGGCGACTGGCGGGATTGCCGCGCCTGCAGGGCCTACCTCGATCGCCACGCCTGCCGTTCCCGATCACTGATCGGTCGGCGCGCTCTTCATCCGGCGCGATCCGAAGGCGTTGGCGTACACCCAGGTGAACTCGGCCCCGAAGAGAAAGATCTGGGCTGAGTAGTACACCCAGACCAGCACTACCACCAGCGAGCCGGCCGCACCGAAGGCCGAAGCCACGGCGCTGGTGCCGATGTACAGCCCGATCAGCGACTTTCCGGCCGTGAACAGCACGGCAGTGAACAGGGCGCCTATCCAGACGTCCTGCCAGTCCACGCGGGCGCGCGGCATCACCTTGTAGATCAGCGCGAACATCGTGGCCACCAGCAGGAAGCTGCCCACGGCATTGCTGATGGCCGCCAGCCCGATCCAGTCGCCGAACGCCGGGCTCAGCCGGGAACCGATCGCTGCGAGAGACGCGCTCACGACCAGTGACACCATCAGCAGGAAGCCGATGGCGAGGATCATTCCGAACGACAGCACGCGCGCCCGCACCAGCGCGATCCAGCCGTGCGAGCCCGCGCGCGAGGGAACCCGCCAGATGCGGTCCAGAGAATCCTGCAGTTCGCCGAACACCGATGTGGCGCCGACGAACAGCAGCAGGATCCCCGCCAGTGTGACGGCCGAGCCTTCGGCGGGCCGGTCCAGGCTGGTCAGCAATTCCTGCACGGCCATGGCGCCTTTCGCGCCCATCAGGCTGCGCAGCTGGACGGCGATCTCGCCGCGCGCGGCCTCCTGGCCGAACACGAGGCCGGCCACCGCCACGACGATCAGCAGCAGGGGCGCCATCGAGAACACGGTGTAGTACGCGAGAGCCGCCCCCATGCTCGGCACGTGGTCGTCCAGCCAGGCCTGCGAGACCCGCTTCAGCAGGCGCCAGGGTGTCCAGATCGTCCGCAGGCCCGCAGCCATGGCGGCGGGTCAGCGGTTTCCGCCCCAGGCCGCCGGGTTTCGCTTGCTGGCGCGGCGGGCCGGGCCGGCGGGGGCCGGCGGCTGGCGCCGGCCTGCGGCAGCGCTCTTGGGATGATCGGGAGCATCCTGGGCCTTCGGTTCAATGGCGCCCATTGCGCCATTTGCGCCCTTTGCACCATTCGTGCCCTTTGCGCCCTTTGCTGCCGTTGCTGCCGTTGCTGCCGTTGCTGCCGTTGCTGCCGTTGCGCCGGTCGCACCGGTCGCACCGGTTGCGCCCGTGCCGGCCACCTGGCCAGGGGGTGGGGAACCCTCGGCCGTGAAGTCCAGCTGTTCCTGGGCCAGCGTGCGCGCGGGTTGCTCCGGTGGGTTCAGCGGTTCGGGCGGCAGGTCTTTCATTTGCTTGACCAAGTTGTGTTCTCCGGAAAAGGGGTGTCGTGGTGGATCGCCCGGGCGGGGTGGGCGTCTCGCGATGTGCGGCGTGCCCCGCCTGCCTAGCGTGCAGGGCGCGCGCAGGCACGTCTGTGCAGCAGCGCTCTCTCGGCGCCATGCGCTGCAGCCTGCAGCAGGCGTCCGGACCGCGCCGGCCTGCATTCCTCTAGAGTCCGCCCATGGCGCCGCCCGGACGCCGCTTCAACGTGCAGGGTTTCCTCGATGAACAAGGTGCTGCTGGTCGACGATCACGCCTTCCTGCGCGACGCGCTGGCAATGGTGATGGCGCGCGAATTCCCCGCAGCCGTGGTGTTGCAGGCCGACACCCTGCAGGCTGCGCGGCAGACGCTCTCCCACCACCGTGACACCGACTTGGTGCTGCTCGACCTCGGCCTGCCCGACGGCAGCGGCATGGAAGCGCTGCCCGGCCTGAGGCGCCTGACCGACGCCCGCATCGTGGTGATGTCGGCGGACGGTACGGCCGCCACCGTCAACGCGGCGCTGGAGGCCGGGGCTGCGGGTTTCCTGCCCAAGACGCTCACGGCCGAGGCGATGCTCGCCGCGCTGACGCTGGTGATGCAGGGCGGGGTGTTCCTGCCGCCCGCGGTGATGACTGGCGCTCATGCCCCCGGCCAGTTCGGCCACTCCGGTCATGCGCCGGTGCCCGAGGCCGCGTTGCCGGGGCTCGGCTTGTCCGCCCGGCAGGTGGATGTCCTGCGCCTGCTGGTGGAGGGGGCGTCGAACAAGGTGATCGCGCGCGCCCTGAACATCAGCGAAGCGACCGTCAAGACCCATGTGGGGGCCATCTTCGCGCGCACGGGCGCAGGCTCCCGATCTCAGGTGGTGGTGCTCGCCGCGCGCCTGGGCCTGCGGCTTCCGCCGCAGGCGAGCCTTGGGGGATGAACTTCGGTCGGCCCGGTGTCAATCCCGTTCAGCTCGATTCAGCCGGGTTCGGTCCGGCTGCCCCTGAGTCTGACCGGCGATCCGGCGATCGCAGCGCAGCGCCGATGGCCTGGCGGAACACGTCCATGCCGAAGGGCTTGATCAGCACCGTGACACCGGCCGCAGCCACGGGGGTGCTGGCGAGCGCATCGTTGTCGCCCGACATCAACAGGCACGGAAGGCTGGCACCCAGCCGTGCCCGGGCGCGCTCGATGACCTCGGTGCCCAGGCCGTCTCCCAGGCGCTGATCCGACACCAGCACCTGAGGCGCCTGGGCGCCGTTTCCGGCCTGCTGGCCCAGCAGGGCCAGACGCCGGTTTGCTTCGGCGACCGAGCCCATGGCCTCGACCTCCGCGCCCCAGGCCCCGAGCCGCAGCGCCAGGGCGTCGCACAGCTCTTCGTCGTCCTCGACCAGCCATACGCGAAGGCCCGTCAGCGAGCCCGTCGTGCCGGCCGCCGGGTGATCCTGCACTGCGCCGGGTTCGCCGGCCACCGGCAGCACCACGCCGAAGCACGAGCCGCGGCCCGGCACCGAGCGCAGCGTGACGGTCGTGCCCAGAGCCTGCGCGCAGCGCCGCACGATGGCCAGGCCCAGGCCCTGGCCCTGGCGGCGGTTTCGGCCAGGGTTGTGCAGCTGCACGAATTCCTCGAAGACGCGCTGCTGCTGCGCCGGCTCGATGCCGACACCGGTGTCCCACACCTGCAGCCGCAGCAGCCCCGGGCCGGCGGGCCGCGCGCCGACGAGAACGCCGCCCCGCTCCGTGTACCGCAAGGCGTTGCCCACCAGGTTGCGCAGGATCTGCCCCAGCAGAACCGGGTCGGTGTCGACCCGTTGCGTCGTGGGGTGGAAACGCAGGGTCAGGCCGCGTTCCTCGGCGCTGGCCTGTTCCTGGTCCCCGATGTCCTTGAACACATCCTGCAGCGCCACCGACTGCAGCCGCGGCTGCCCCTGCAGGGTGTCCAGCCGGGACAGGTCCATCAGGCCGTGCAGCAGGGACTCGAGCGCGGCGGCGGCGGCGCGCAGCTTGTCCACCAGGGCGGCTGCAGGCGGTGAGCCCGCCACCTGGTCGCGCAGCAGGCTCACCAGCAGGCCGATGGTCAGCACCGGTTGGCGCAGGTCGTGGCTCGCGGCGCCGAGGAAGCGCGCCTTCGCGGCATTGGCGGCCGCCAGTTCACGCGTGCGCAGGGCCACCCGCTCGTCCAGTCGCGCCGCCAGCGATTCCGCCGCGCCGGTGGCCTTCACCATGCGGCCGATCAGGTGCACCGACATCGCGCCCAGCGCCAGCGGAAAGACATAAGGCAGCAGATAGCGGCCGTTGACATCGACCAGGCCGAGTTGCACGCCGTAGTCGTGCACGCCCGCCAGCACCAGGGCCAGCACGCCGATGGCCAGGGCGGCGAGGCTCCCCGGGGGTTGCCCGCGGACCACGCGGAACATGCGTGCCAGCGCCGGCAGGACGGCCAGCATCAGAACGGGATACGACCATTTGCGCAACATCGCCATCCGCCACGTGCCGCTGTCCAGACCGGCGGCACCCGCCGCACCTGAGCCGCTCGCGTAATCCTGCCAGGCGGCCACCGCAGCGATCAGCGGCAGGCAGGCCGCCAGCACCCACAGCAGCCTCGTGTAGGCGCGCCAGGTGCCCGCCATGGCCTGCACGAAGAGCCCCAGCAGCACGGCCGTGAAGACCTGCGACGAATAGAAGAACCAGTCCAGCGTTCCTTGCGGCCCCACCACCACGGTGCTGAAGTAGGCCAGGTTGCGCAGCGCCGCCAGCAGGGCCAGCGCGCCGAAGCAGCCCATGGCGACTTCGGTGCGGCGGCGCAGCCACACGGTCAGCATGAAGAGCGCCAGCCCCAGCGAAGCAAGATTCAGCGCCTGCGGCAGGGCCACGTCCAGCCACTGGTCCTGTGCATGCCCGAGCCGCAGCTCGTCCACCGGCCCGAGCACCACCACGGGCATGCCGCCGTTGCCGATGTGCTTGAGGTCGATCCTCAGGGTGTTGACGCCGGCGCGCAGCAGGGCCGGCGGAAGCTCCAGAAGGGCGGGGCTGGTGCCGCGCCGGTTGTAGAAGCCGGCGCCGTCGCCCTGCTGCAGCAGGAGCTGATCGTTGACCAGCACGCGCCGGTGCGTGCCCAGGCGCGAGAACTCCAGCGCCAGCGGCTCTGCAGGCACAGCGGCCAGCGCGAACGACAAGCGGTAGGCACCCGCGCTCTGGCGAACCGCGTTGCGAAGAGCCCAGTTGTCGGGCAATGCCACGGGGAGCCAGGTCGCTCCGCCGTCGTGCGACACCTCGGCCCGTTCGATGCGAAGCGGAAAGGCATCGGTCGAGGCCTGCGCCGTGCCCGCGCCTAGCGCCAGCAGCAGGAGTGCAATGGCTTGGAGGCGGCTGTGGCGCAGACGGTGAAGCGGACCGCGGAACAGGTGGCGGACCGGGCTTTTCATCAGAGACGACAGCAGAGGAGCAACCAGAGGCGACAGCAGGCCGGGCATCAGGCACGACAGCAGGCACCTGGACATCGCGTCCCCGCATCGCGGAGCGGGTGCCGACGCACGGTCGGGGAGGGCGCATGACGTGGGTACTGCTGACATCGGGGCATGCGCGCGGGGACACCGGAATATGCCGATGAAAGCGCGTTCAATGGGCTCTGAAGCGGGCGAGCATACGCAAGGATTCCGGTTTGCATCGCCAGCCGACGTGAATATGCCGACAATGCGGGCCCGGTGGCTTCGTCATCGGCCCTTCAGGCCCGCCTTCCGCATGCACGAGCACACCCCCATCGACATCGTCTACCTCTGGGTCGACGGCAATGACCCCGCCTGGCGGCGCAAGCGCCGTGCGGCGGCCGATCGGCTGGGCGCCGGCGAGCGGGCAGCCATCGGCCAGCACGGGAACGTCGAGGGCCGGTTCCGTGACAACGACGAACTTCGTTACAGCCTCCGCGCGCTCGACCGCTTCTTCCCGGAGCACGGCCATGTCTACCTCGTCACCGACGACCAGACGCCTCATTGGCTGCGGCCATCGGACCGCCTGACGATCATCGACCACCGCAGCCTGATGCCGGCGGCGTCGTTGCCCACCTTCGATTCCAGCCACATCGAGTCCTACATCCATCGCATCCCGAACCTGTCGGAGCGCTTCTTCTATCTGAACGACGACGTGTTCTTCGGCGCACCCGTGCGCCTGGACGACTGGTTCTGGGAAGGCGGCATCCACGCCGCGTGGTCGGACGCTCCCGAGGTCAGCGACGGGCCGCTGTGCCGCGAGGCCGATTCGCTGGACAACGCCAGCCGGCTGTCCAAGCAGTGGCTCAGCCGTCCGCCGGCGCACATGCGGGCAGCCGGATCGACGGCTACAGCGACAGCGACATCCACTGCGACTGCGACTGGGACTGGGACTGGGACTGGGACTGCGGCGACACCCCGCGCCCTGACCGTCCCGCCCCGGGTCGAGCCCTACGAGCACACGCACAGCACCTTCGCCCACTCGCCGCGGCCGATGCTGCGCTCGGTGCTGTTCCACCTGGAGCAGCTGGCGCCCGAAATGTTCGACGGTGTGCGGTCGACGGTGTTCCGCGCCTGGGACAAGCCCACCATCGTCGCCGACTTCGTGATCCGCTGGGCGCTGGCGCACGGCATGGCACGCATCCGTGCGCACACCCATCTGCATGTCTCGACCGGTGACGACGATCTCCCTTACCAGCTCGAGCTGCTGGCCACGCTGGTCGGCTCCGTCGACTTCTTCTGCATCAACGACACCACCGACGACGCCCGGGCCCACGACCCGCGCCTGGCCCGGGTGCGTGATTCGCTGGAGCAGCTGTTTCCGGAGGCCTCCAGTTTCGAGCGGCCCGCGGCGCTCGAAACCAGCCTGGCATCGGGCTGCCCGTAGGCGCACGCAGCTTCTGCCTTGCCGCGTGGCCCGGCTCGCGGCCGACCTGCGCCGGCTCATCGACAACATCGGCTACATGAACGAAGGCGGCGCCCCCTGAAGGCGCATGCCATCGGCAACCTGGACCTGCTCCATGATCGAACCGCAACCCACACCTGTCAGCTCCGGCCCCGGCCCCGGCCCCGGCGTCGGCGTCGGCGTCGGCGTCGGCGTCCGCGTCACTCGGCCGCGCTTCTCGCCGCCCGATTCCTACCGCCACATCCAGGTCGAGCCGCTCACGGGCGTGCTGGGTGCGGAGATCCGTGGTGTCGACCTTCGCCTGCCGGTGCCGCCCGAGACGCGTGACGAGATCCTCCGCGCCTACGACGAGCATCAGGTGATCTACCTGCCCGACCAGGACATCCCCCACGAGGCGCATCTGGCCTTCAGCGCCTTGTTCGGGGAGATCGGCAGCGTGCCGCAGCTGCACAGCGTCGAGGGCCACCCGGCGGTGCAGATCATCCGCCGCGCCGCCGCCGACACCGGGCGCGTGGTCGGCGAGAACTGGCACGCCGACAGCACCTTCCTCGATCAGCCGCCTTCCGCCGTCGTGATGCGCGCGGTCCAGATCCCGCCCTACGGCGGCGACACAGGTTTCCTGAGCATGTACTCGGCCTATGAGTCGCTGTCGCCCGCCTACCAGGCCATGATCGAGAACCTGGGCGTCGTCCACAGCGGCACGCGCATCTTCGGCTCGATCTACCGCGCCCAGAGCGGCCGCAAGTTCGACAGCGCCGCCACCCGCACCGACCTCGACGTCGAGCTCGGCGACCGCGAGGTGGTGCACCCGCTGGTGTGCCGCCACGCGCGCACGGGGCGCAGGCACCTCTACCTGAACCGCACCTACTCGCAGCGCATCGACGGCATGACCCCCGAGGAGAGCGCGCCGATCCTCGGCTATCTCTACGAGCACTGCGCGAAGTTCGACCTCACCTGCCGCGTGCGCTGGCGGCCGAACCAGATCCTGGTCTGGGACAACCGCTGCACCATGCACCGGGCCATTGCCGACTATGCGGGGCAGGACCGTTACCTGACGCGGGTCACCATCGCGGGGGGCCGGCCGGCGCGATAGACGGGTCGGCGCAGTCCAGCCTCCGGAGCCGTCCGGAGATCGCGGGTCCAACGCCGATGGCGAGCTTGCCCGTGGCCGGACGATGCGGATGCCGGGGCGCGCCCCGTCTCACCAGCCTTCGCTGCCGGTCTCGCCCTTGAAGGGCCCTGCCAGATCGGGCGTGACCCAGCCGCCGTAGAAGCCGCCGGGCTGAGGCGTGGCCGGCAGGCCGCCGACGCTGCAGCTCAGGTCACGGGCATAGAAGGCCACGCAGTCGGCCAGTGCCTGCGCACCATCCAGCGGCTGCGGGTAGCTCCAGGCGTGCGCCCGCAGCTTGCGGCCGCCGTCGACGAGGCTCCAGTAGCGGGCCGGGCCCTTCCATTCGCAGAACGAGCTGCCGGGCGCGGGCTCGAGCAGATGGCGCGCGATGTCGTCCCAGGGAATGTAGTAGGTGGGCGGATGCGCAGTCTCCAGAACGCGAACCGCACGCGTGCTGCACGCCACAGGCACCCCGCCCCAGGCGATGCGCACCTCGCGCGGCTCGGGGGCCAGTTGCGGCGGCCGCGGGAAGTCCCAGACCGAGGTCTGACCCGGCCCGGGCTCGGCGGCGAATCGCGGCCGCGCCTGCCCCCGCCAGCTCCATTGCTCGCGCGCCGCTTGCAGCCAGGGTGGTGGGGGCGGTGTCGGTGGCGGTGGCGTCATCGGCCTGAGCCTAACCCAGCCTCGGCAGGTGCTTCAGGCTGCCGGCATCTGCACGATCTTCGTGATCTGCGTCGGCGTCGGCGCCGCCCAGCCGGCTTCGACGCAAGTCCGCACGATGGCTTCGTTGGTGTCGAAGTAGACCTGCCAGTAGTGATTGGTGTGCGTGTACGGACGCACGCTGATGACGGGGCCGTTGAGGTTCATGTCGAGCAGGTTCACCTCAGGCGCCGGCGTCACGGCCACGTTGGGGATCTTCGCAACCGCAGCCTTGAAGCGTGCGATGGCGTCGATGGGGTCGACGCTGCCGGCGAGCTGCGCGGTGCGGTCGACGCGGCGCACCGGCAGCGCCGAGAAGTTCTGCACCGTGTCGCCGAAGACCTTTCCGTTGCCCACCAGCGTGAGCACGTTGTCGGGCGTGACGATGGTGGTGCCGAACAGCCCCAGTTCGTGCACGGTGCCGGTGATGCCGCCGATGCTGACGAAGTCGCCCACCTTGAAGGGCCGCAGTACGAGCATGAAGGCGCCTGCGGCGAAGTTGCCGAGCATGCCGCTCCAGGCCGCACCGATCGCCACGCCTGCGCCAGCCAGCATCGCGGCGAAGCTGGTGGTCTGGATGCCGAAATACCCCAGGATTCCGAGCACCAGCGCGATGTTCAGCGCGACTGCGACGATGGAGCCGAGGTACTTGGTCAACGTCGGGTCGACGTGGTTGCGGTTCATCGCCGTCTGCACGAGGCCGATGACGCGGCCGATCAGCCAGCGGCCGATGATCCAGAAGGCAATCGCCGCGCCGATCTTGATGGCGAGCTCGGTCGCGGTGGTGCCGAGAAAGGTCTGAATGGCTTGCATGTCCAAGGGGAGTCTCCTGCGTCTGGTGGAATTTGTGGCGCCGAATGTTAAGCGGACTTGTACGAAGCGAGGTGCCGCGCCGTGCCTCGTCGCTTGGCGGCGAAGAACCCGCATGGCCGCTGTTTCGCGGGCTGTGCGCTTTCGTGGCAGCGCCGATGGGGTCGGGCTGCCCCGTACAACGCCCCGCCCCAGTCGCGGGTGCATCACACTACGCAGCCGATGCCGGCACCCGCGACTCTTCGATGGCGCCATGAACCGACTGCAATCCGAACTGCAACGCCTCTATCTTCCGGCCGGCCCTGCGGACCCGGCGCATGCCGGCCTGGTCGGCCCGGACGGGCAGTCGCGTGCCATGGTGCTGGAACTGGCCCGTCCTGCTGACTGGTCACTGCTGTCGGCGGTCTGGCAAGGGGTGCAGGCTGACCTGGACCTGCCCGCGCCCGCCATTGCGGTGTCGGGCCGGGACGGCGTCCAGCTCTGGTTCTCGCTCGCTCATGCGGTGCCGACCGTGCAGGCGGCGGCTTTCCTGGGCGCGCTTCGCCTGCGGTATCTGGGCGGCATCGATCCCGAACGGCTCCGGTTGCTGCCGGAGCCGGATGCCTCGGCGCCGATGCAGGTCGTGCATGCGCAGCAGGTGCCGGCGGCGCAGTGGGCCGATGGCCGCTGGTCCGCGTTCGTGGCCCAGGACCTGGCGCCGGTGTTCGCCGAGGAGCCCTGGCTCGACATGCCGCCCAACCCTGATGGGCAGGCGGAGTCGCTCTCGCGGTTGAAGAGCATCGAGCCTGCCGCGCTGCGGCGCGCGATGGAGCGGCTTGTGGCGGACACGGCGACGGCGCACGTGGCTGCTGCTGCGGCGTCGGGGTCGGGGTCGGGGAGCTTGCCCGGTTGGAGTTCGGGATCTGGATGGGTACCGAACACGGCCCAGTCCGGCGATCCGGCGCCCGCCGCGATGCCTCATGCGGCAATGCACCTCGCCGCTCCCATCGCTGCTGCTCGCGGCCCGCGCAAGTTCCTGCTCGACGTCATGAACGACGAGCGCGTCGCGCTGCCCCTGCGCATCGAGGCAGCGAAGGCCCTGCTGCCCTGGTTCGAAGGGCCCGGCGGTGCCTGACCCCGTGCGGACGCCTCAGTCCTGGCGCGCCCGGTACCAGGCCACGCCGGCGGCATCCAGTTCGCGGGTTGCCGCCCCGCGCTGCACGAGGTGGTTCAGGCAGGCCAGGCTCTCGCCGGTGGCCATGCCCAGCAGCGGCAGGTCGGTGGCGTTGATGCTGCGCGCGAACAGGCTGCCGAAGACGTCGATCGCGCGGCGCGGTTCCTTCAGGCTGCGCAGCAGCCGGTCCAGCGAGCGCTTCTGCCCGCGCTGCAGCCAGTCGATGCGGGCGTGCAGGCCGCGGAAGCACTCGTTGTGCGAAGGCAGCACCAGCACGTCGTCCGGCACCTCCCGCTTCAGCTTCGCCAGCGAGTCGAGCCAGTCCGTCATCGGGTCCGCTTCGGGCTCGGTGGGGTAGACCGAGACATTCGACGAGATGCGCGGCAGGATCTGGTCGCCCGAGATCAGCAGCTTCAGTCCGGGGCAGTACAGGCACGCATGTTCGGGCGAATGGCCGCTGCCGACCACCACGCGCCAGTCGTGCGCGCCGATGCGCAGCGCCTGCCCGTCCTGCAGCCGCACGTAGCTGTCGGGCAGCGGGTGGATGTGCTTGCCGAAGTTGCCGAAGCGTGCGCGGTAGGTTTCGAGCGCGGCCTCGTCCCAGCCGGCCTGCTGGTAGAAGCGGATGGCGTCGGGCGGCGCTTCGCGGCCGGTGTCCGAGGTCATGGCGCGGCACGACAGGTATTCGCCGCGCGACATCCACAGGCGGACGTCGAACTTGCGCGTCAGCCAGCCCGCCATGCCCACGTGGTCGGGGTGCATGTGGGTGACGAAGATGCGCGTCAGCCGGCGCTGGTCCGGCGAGTTGGCGAAGAGCTCGCGCCAGACCTCGGCCGTCAGTTCGGTGCGCACGCCGGTATCCACCAACGCCCAGCCCTCGCCGTCGTCCAGCGCCCACAGGTTGATGTGGTCCAGCGCGTACGGCAGCGGCATGCGGATCCAGTGAACCCCCGGCGCGACCTCGATCGAACGGCCCCGCGCGGGCAGGTCCTTGAAGGGGTAGTCGAGCGTGGGCTTGACTGAATCGATGGGGTCTTCCTGACCGTCAGACATGGGGTGCGCTTTTCGAGTGCCGGACCTGAAGGTTACCAATCGCCGCCCGCACTCGCGCGAAGGACAATGCCGCAACGCAGAAGGGCTCCCCGATGAAACTGGCAGTCATGATCCACCGCGAGGGCGAGTTTGCCTACGCCGCCGCCGTGGCCTTCGATGCCTGGGAGTCGCCCGAGCCCACGCACACCTTCATCACGCGCATCGCCGAGCGCCAGAAGCCCGTGCGCGGCGAACTCGACCTGCGCGACGTGCCCTGCATCCTGCAGCTGCTGCGCGAACATGGGCTGGCGCCGGAGCTCATCGTCATCGACGGCTTCGTCCACCTCGACGCCGATGAAACGGCCGGGCTGGGCCTGCACCTGCACCATGCGCTGGGCGGGCAGGTGGCGGTGGTCGGCGTCTCGAAGTCCGCCAGCGCCGGCCTGCCCGCGCAGTTCGAGGTGATGCGGGAAGAAGAGACCCGGCCGCTGCTCGTCACCTGCATCGGCATCGATCTGGGTGCCGCGAAGGCGCGTCTGCGCGCCATGCACGGCCGCAAGCGCATGCCGACACTGCTGAAACTTGCGGCCCGGCTGGCGAAGGCCGGCTCATCCAACCACTTCCGGGACCCCGCATGAAACACATCGAGACCGACTACCTCGTCATCGGCAGCGGCATGGCCGGTCTGGCCTTCGCCGACACCCTGATCGACGAGAGCGATGCCCACGTGACGCTCGTCGACCGCCACGGCAAGCCCGGCGGCCACTGGAACGACGCCTACGGCTTCGTGACCCTTCATCAGCCTTCGGCCTTCTATGGCGTGAACTCGATGGAGCTCGGCAACCGCCGGATCGATACCGCCGGCTGAACCGCGGCCTGTACGAACTGGCCTCCGGCCCCGAGATCAGCGACTACTTCGGGCGCGTGATGAACGACAGGCTGCTGGCCAGCGGGCGTGTGGCCTACCACCCGATGTGCAACTGGCTCGGAGACGGCGAATTCGATTCCATCCTGTCCGCAGAGCGCACCCGGGTCACGGTGCGCCGCAAGGTGGTCGATGCCAGCTACCTGAGCCCGTCCGTGCCGTCGACGCATGTGCCGCGCTTCGCGGTCGAGCCCGGCGTGCGCCTCGTGCCGCCGAATGCCCTGCCCGAGCTGTGGAGCGGCGGGGCCCAGGGCCGTGTGCCGGGCAAGGTCGTGATCGTCGGCGCCGGCAAGACCGCGATGGATGCGATCGTCTGGCTGATCCATGCGGGCACGAGCCCCGAGGCCATCCAGTGGGTGATGCCGCGTGATTCATGGCTCATCAACCGCATCACCACCCAGCCGGGGCCGGAATTCTTCAAGGAGGCCATCGGTGGGCAGGCCGACCAGATGGAGGCCTTTGCCCAGGCCACGTCCACCGAGGACCTGTTCCTGCGCCTGGAGGCCTGCGGCAACCTGCTGCGCATCGACCGCGATCGCATGCCGACCATGTTCCATCTGGCCACCATCTCCCCGGGCGAGGTGGATTTGCTGCGCGGCATCCGGAACGTCATCCGGCTGGGCCGGGTGCAGCGGCTGTCCGCGGACCACATGCAGCTGGACGATGGCCGGGTGGCGGTAGAGCCCGACACGCTCTTCGTCGACTGCACCGCGTCGGCGGTCGAGCCGCGGCCCCTTCAGCCCATCTTCCAGGGTGATCGCATCGTGCTTCCCGCATGCGCTGGACGACTATCCGCTGGCGATGGCCGCGAACATGCGCAACCAGTACCACTGGGGCCAGGACAAGGCCCTGCGGCAATGGGTGCGGGACAGCCGGCTGGATGGTTTCGGCAAGCTGATGTCGGGCGTCGACCCTCAGGACGCCGAAAAGCAGGCCATCCTGGCGCGCTACAAGCAGCAGGCCATGGCGGCCATGGCGCGGCTGTCCCGGCCTGCCGCATCGGGGCCGCAGGCTTGAGGCGCTGGAAGATGCCGGGCAGGAACCGCCGCGTCCCGGCGATGCAGGCCGCGTAGCCGGGGTGCTGCCCGGCGAAACGGAGCCTCAGGAGCCTCAGGGTTCTCAGGGGGCTTGGGTCGTTCCCGGCAACTGCGCAGCCACCAGTTCGACCACGCTCTCGATGCGCGTCGGCCACGCATCCTGTTCCGCGCCGGCCATGAAGTTCAGGCGGCAACTCGCGCAGGATACGGCCACCGTGGCTGCGCCGGTGGCGTCGATCTGCTGAGCGCCTCGCGCCTGACATTGACGCCGCGCGCTGTGTTCCCGCCCATGGGGAACACCTGGCTGCAGCGTCGTACTCGGTGCAGCAGGTCGAGCTTTCCGCTGGGGCTGTATCGCGGGACCGGCGTACAGCACATCCATGAGCGACCTCGTCCGAAAGTGAACCTGGACCATACGGCTCGTGCGGGCCTGCTGGATTGATCCCCGTCAACCGGGCGGATCGGCTCGGCGGTATCCCGAGCCCACCCGACATCGGCACGAATCCGCCGGTCCCGCCTGACGCCCGGCAATTTCTCCGATGAGCCTGTCTGCAGATTACTTGTGTTCGATGGCGAACAGACATCCCTTCATGAATTGTTCGTCTAATTGAGCAAATATCCCAATCTGGAGCCGATTCCGGAATAAGTCAAAAGACGGTTCAATTCGACTTTGTCGGCAATCCTTACAGCTTTACAAGACGACATATTGAACCTTCCGGGATTGCGTTGATTGAATTGAGTTAATTGAAATTGGCACGCGGATTGCGAACGTCATTGATCAGTCGCACAGTGCGGCATTCGGAGTCCCCCCATGAAGATGAATCGAGTTGTAATGACCGCCCTGGCATCGGCTGCCCTGCTCGCCATGCCCGCTGCCCACGCTGCCCTGATCACGGGCTCGGCCTCGGCCAACGGCTTCTTCCAGAACAACACCACGGCTCTCGGCGTCCCCACGTCGCTGGTCAGCAAGCTCACGGTCTTCGACCTGCTGGAAACCGCCCTCATCGGCAGCGTTTCCGGCGACCTGACCCCGGCCAGCGGCACCGGCTCGGCATTCGACTTCGAGTTCGCCTTCACGATGGCAGAAGTGTTCGAGATCGACGGCTTCTCGTTCGCCATCACCGATTGGGGCTCGATCAACAGCACCGCGATGACCTGCGCTGAAGGTCAGTGCTCGGACCGCATCTCGTTCTCGGGAACCGGCATCGTCGAAGGCAACGGCTACATGCCCACCGGCTTCACGATGAGCTGGTCCGCCCAGGGCAGCTGCAATGAAAGCCTCGAGATCGCAGGCCAATGCGGCCCGGACGCCACGGCGTCCTGGTCCGCCAGCCTCAGCGCGACCGGCACGGAACCCGTCGACGTTCCGGAACCTGCCAGCCTCGCGCTGGTTGGCCTGGCACTGCTCGGCGTGGGTGCTTCGCGCCGCCGCAAGGCCTGATCAAAGCGCCAGTGCCTCCCGCAGGCCGGCCAGATGGCGCTCGTAGTGGCGCCATCTGCCGCTGGCGCGGCTGTGCAGCGGTTGCCTGACCTGCCACAGGCTCGCGGTGCGTACGACACCGCGGGACCGGTGGAAATCCAGGCATGCAGCTTCCCAGGGCAGGCCGCAGAACGCCAGCAACTGGCGCGCCACGGGCTCCGGGTCCGACACGAAGGCGTCGTAGTCCACCTCGTGGATGTCCGCGCCGTACAGCGTCTTCCAATGTTCCATCAGTCGCCGGTGTTGTCGGAACCAGTGCGCGATGTCGAGCAGGTCGAGCGCGTAGGGCATCGCGCGGCTCAGGTGCAGGAAGTAGACCGAAAGGCAGTTGTCGACCGCGTCACGCCGCGTGCAGACGATGCGCGCATCGGGAAACAGCGTCTTGATCAGGCCGATATGCAGGAAGTTGTCCGGTCGTTTGTCGGTCAGTGTGCCGGCGCCCGGAAAGATGTTCTCCACGGCATCCAGATATTCACGGGCCATCGCGCCCAGTGCTGCAGAGTCGTGCAGCACAGCCCAATCTCCACCCGGTGGCAGATGCCGCTTCACGAGCGCAGGAATCAGGTCGAGTTCACCGCCTGCAGTGACTTGTGGATGCGCCGCCAGCACCTGTTCGATCAAGGTCGACCCGGACCGGAACATGCCGCAGATGAAGATCGGCGCCGCGCGCCCGGGGGGCGGCACGCGCGGCGGATTGGCGAGCGGGAATTCCCGGACCAGGCGGTCGACCAGCCGTTCGTGGGCGGCGGCGTCGTAGCGCAATGCCGGGCCTCCCGCGGTGCGGCTGGCCTGGTTCGCCGCCTGGTAGGCGGCGAAAGCCTCGTCATGGCGGCCGACGTCGTTCAGGGCCTTGCCGAGGCCAAAGCCCAGGTCGGCGCGATCGTCGGGCGGTCGGCGGGCATCTCCCGCCGCCTGCGCCAGTTGCGCAATCAGGGGATCGTTCGCGTCGTTCAGGGTCCGCAGGTTCGGCAGGCGCGACAGCGCGAGCGCGTTCGCCGGGTCGACCTGCAATGCCTGCGTGTAGAGCCGGCTCGCCTGTCCGGCGTCGCCTTGCTGTTCGGAAATGTTCCCGAGATTCAGGAGCGCTGGCACATAGCGGGCATTCAGCTCGAGCGCCCGCCGGAGTTCACGCGCCGCGTCGTCGGCCCGGCCCAGGTGCTGCGCCAGGATCACCGCGCGATTCAGGTGGACTTCTTCCGGACGGCTGATGCCGCAAGACAACGCGCGTTCGTAGGATGCCAGCGCAGAATCGAAGCGCCGGGTGCGCCATTGCGCCTGTCCCAGGTTGTACCAGGCGTCGGGTGTCAGGGGCTTCAGGGACAGCAGTCGTTCGTAGACCGCAATGGCTTCGACGGGTCGGCCTTCGCGATCGAGTTGAACGGCCTGGCGCCAGAGATCCTCGGGGGTCTGTGGAATCATCATCGGGCACACGCCTGTCGAATGAGTGCCATCATTTGTGCGGTCGATTCGATTTGCTGCCTCGATTTCCCAAATGATCCGCGCAAATGGTTTTTCAGGAAATGAATGGAGCAGGCAATGATGGCAATTGAGCGGATTATTGCAGACGGTTCTGCGGGTGCGCCCTCTCGGCGCGGGGTGCCGCGACGCCCGGTGCGGGCGTGGCCCCGCCGGTGCGGTGGCTTGCTGGCCGCGCTGCTCCTTGCGGCTTGCGGTGACACCGCCCGCCTGACCGTGGCCGACGGAACCGGGCCTCGCCCGGTGCTGCCGCCACCTGTGAGCACGCTGGTGCCCACGGTGAACATCGCGCCGGCCCGCGGGTGGCCGGACGGCGTGCTGCCCCGCGCTGCCCAGGGCACGCGCGTCGTCGCCTTCGCGCGCGGCCTGGACCATCCGCGCTGGCTGCACGTGCTGCCGAACGGCGACGTGCTGGTCGCTGAGAGCAATGCGCCGCCCAAGCCTGCGGGTTCGGCCGGCCTGAAGGACTGGGTCGCGGGGTTCGTGATGAAGCGCGCCGGCGCCGGCGTGCCCAGCGCGAACCGCATCACGCTGCTGCGCGATACCGATGGCGACGGTGTCGCCGATGCCCGCTCGGTGCTGCTGTCCGGCCTGTACTCGCCTTTCGGCATGGCGCTGGTGGGCGAGCGGCCCTTCGTGGCGAATGCGGATGCCGTGCGTGCATACCCGTACCGCAGCGGGGACACCGTCATCAGCGCCCCCGGCGAGAAGCTGGTGGACCTGCCAGGCGGCCCCATCAATCACCACTGGACGAAGAATCTTCTGGTCAGCCCCGACGGGCGCAAGCTGTACGCGAGCGTGGGTTCGAACAGCAACATCGCCGAGCGCGGGATGACGGTCGAGCAAGGGCGGGCCGCGATCTGGGAAATCGATCTGTCCAACGGTACGCGCCGCATCTTCGCCTCGGGCCTGCGCAATCCGGTCGGCATGGCCTGGAGCCAGGGCGACGGGCGGCTCTGGACCGTGGTGAACGAGCGCGACGAACTCGGCAGCGACCTCGTACCCGACTACCTGACCTCCGTGCAGGACGGCGGCTTCTACGGGTGGCCGTACAGCTACTTCGGCGCCAACCTGGATTCGCGCGCTCCGCCCGCAGAGCCCGGTCTGCTGGCCCGGACGCTGGTGCCCGACTACGGGCTCGGGCCCCACACGGCCTCGCTCGGCCTGGCCTCGGCCGTGGGCAGCAGCTTGCCGGCACCGTTCACCGAAGGCATGTTCATCGGGCAGCACGGTTCCTGGAACCGGCGGCCGCACAGTGGCTACAAGGTCATCTTCGTTCCCTTCGCAGCTGGCCGGCCCATGGCGGCCCCGGTCGATGTGCTGACCGGGTTTCTCGGTCCGGATGGCCAGGCCTACGGGCGCCCCGTGGGCGTGGCCATCGATGCGCAGGGCGCGCTGCTGGTGGCCGACGACGTCGGGAACGTCATCTGGCGCGTCAGCCGGCAGCTCTGACGCATCGGGTCAGGCCTTCTTCGCCCAGGCGCTGCACCAGCCGGCGCTGGCCACGCGCTGGCCGATGAAGATGGCGCAGGGGCCGTGGGTTTCCCCTGCGGCTCCCTGGTACAGCGCGCAGTTGCTGCATGCGCTCCCGGCCACGAACATCGGGAACCTGGCCTTGTCCGCATTCGACGCGATGGCGACATAGCCGAACGAGAGCGCCTTGGCTTCCTGCGCGTCCACGATGGGCAGGTTGGCCGTGGTGGGCGCGGGCGCCGTGGTGGGCTCCTGTGCGGTCGGCGAGGACGGCGTCACGGGCATCGGCAACGGCGTCGGCACAGGCATCTGGGCGGGCGTCGGGGGCTCCGGACGCGAGCAGGCGGCGAGCGCGGTCATGCCCGCGAAGGGCGCCAGCATCACGAAGCGGCGGCGCGTGGGGTTCAAGCTCATCGGTGGGGCTCCTGATTGAGCCGGGATGATTGCGCCGCACGCGACGCCGCACCGTACGCTGCCGCACCCACGCCCGGCGCCTGCGAAAATCAGGCCATGAACCCGAACGACCGGCCCGCGCTGCTTCACACCGCCTTCTACCGCTTCACCCCCGTGGCCGACCCGGCCGCCTTCGCCGAGGCGATCAAGGGGCTGGCCCGCGGGCTGCACGGCAGCATCCTGGTGGCTGGCGAGGGCATCAATGGCGCGGTGTCGGGCGAGACGGCGGCGGTGCATGCCTTCGAGGCTGCGCTGCAGCAGCCGGCCCTGCTGGGCGGCGCGCTGGCCGGCATGGCCTTCAAGCGCAGCGGCTGCGTCACGGCGCCCTTCGGCAAGCTCAAGGTCGTCGTGAAGCCCGAGATCGTGGCGCTGGCGCTGCCCGGCGCCGAAGGGCTGCCGCTGCCGGACGAGACCGACGGCACGCATGTGTCGCCCCAGGCCTGGCGCGAACTGCTGGCCCGCGACGACGTGGTGCTGCTGGACAACCGCAACCACTTCGAATATCGCCTGGGCCACTTCCGCGGCGCGGCCGACCCCGGGGTGCGCCGTTTCAGCGACCTGGTGAGCTGGGTGCAGGCGCACGCGCCCGAGTGGCGCGCCCAGGGGCGGCCGGTGGCCATGTACTGCACCGGCGGCATCCGCTGCGACAAGACCGCGCCCTGGCTGCGCAGCCTGGGCCTGGAGGTGATGCAGCTCGAGGGCGGCATCCTCAACTACTTCCAGCAGCTGGACGACGCCGACCGCGACTGGTTGGGCGAGTGCTTCGTCTTCGACAAGCGCATCGCGCTGGACACGCACCTGGCCGAGACGCCCACCGCCGCGGAGCAGGTGTACGACGCCGCCGACCCCGGCGAGGCCTGGCGGCTCGAGCGCGCCCGGCGGCTCGACCAGTTCGAGTGAGCCGCGGATGACCCGCCCGCGCGCGGCCTGGACGCCGCCGATGCGCGACGGCGTCGGCGCCAGCCGCATTGCTGCCAGTGGCGGGCCGTGGCCGTCGATGGCTGACTTCCTGAGCGCGCGGCTGCCGGCAGGCCGCGACTGGCGACTGCGCATGGCGCAGGGCGACGTGCTCGACAGTGCCGGCAGCCCGGTGCCGGCGGATGCGCCGTTCGTGCCGGGCGCGGTGCTCTGGTACTGGCGCAGCCTGCCGCCCGAGCCGCGCGTTCCCTTCGAGGTGGAACTGCTGCACCGCGACGAACACCTGGTCGTGGTCGACAAGCCGCACTTCCTGCCGGTGACGCCCGGTGGCCGCTACCTGCAGGAAACGGTGCTCGTGCGCCTGAAGCGCGCCTTGAGCATCGAGACCCTGGTGCCCGTGCACCGGCTCGACCTGGAGACTGCGGGCGTGCTGATGTTCACCGTGCAGCCGGCTGCACGCCACGCCTACCACTCGCTGCTGCGCGAGCGGCAGGTGCGCAAGGTCTACGAGGCCGTGGCGCCCTGGCGCGGCGACCTGGCCCTGCCGCTCACGTACCGCAGCCGGCTGGAGGAGCCGCCCGGCGAGGATTTCATGCAGATGCGCACCGTGGCGGGCGAGCCCAATGCCCAGACGCACATCGAGCTGATCCGCCGCCTGGGGCCTTCGGCGGATGGCGCTACCGCCATCACCCCCACCACGACCGCGACCACCGCGACCACCGCGACCACCGAGCTGGCGCACTACCGCCTGACGCCCCTCACGGGCCGCAAGCACCAGCTGCGCGCCCACATGGACGCGCTGGGCCTGCCCATCGAGGGCGATCGCATCTACCCCCGGTTGTGGCCCGCGCCCGCGCCCGACGCCGTGCCCGATTACGGCAACCCGCTGCAGCTTCTGGCGCGCGAGCTGGCGTTCGACGACCCGATCACGGGCCTGCCTCGGCGTTTCGTGAGCCGGCTGCGTTTGCGGCTGGCCTGAGTGGTGCATCCAGGTCGGGCAGCGCCGTTCCGGATCAGGGAACACCCTCGGGAATGAAGGCCGGGTTTGCCGCGTAGGCTCCTTGTCTCCACTGTCCCCGCGAAGGAACCCGAACATGCGCAAGTCCCTGGCCCTGGCCGCATCCGCCGTCGTCCTCCTGGCGGCATGCGCCACTCAGCCGGCCACCGGCCCGATGAGCTTCTTCGTCAGCAGCACCGGCAGCGGCAAGGGTGCCGACCTGGGCGGCCTCGCGGGCGCCGATGCGCTGTGCCAGAAACTGGCCGCGAACGCGGGTGCAGGTGCGAAGACCTGGCGCGCCTACCTCAGCGTGCCGCCCACCTTCGGCTCGGGCACCACGGCCGCCGTGCCGGCCGTGAACGCGCGCGACCGCATCGGCAGCGGCCCCTGGTTCAACGCCAAGGGCGAGCTCATCGCGCGTGACCTCGCGCATCTGCACAACGGCAACAACATCAGCAAGGCCACCGCGCTGGACGAGAAGGGCAACCCGGTCCGCGGACGCGGCGACACGCCGAACGAGCACGACATCCTCACCGGCTCGCGCGCCGACGGCACCGCCTTCGCGCCTCAGACCGACACCACCTGCGGCGCCTGGACGAAGAGCGGCGAAGGCTCGGCGATCGTCGGGCACCACGACCGCATCGGGCCCTTGCCCGAGAACTGGGCGAAGTCCTGGAACTTCTCCCACCAGTCCGCCGGCTGCAGCCAGGAAGCGCTGATCCGCACCGGCGGCTCGGGGCGTCTTTACTGTTTCGCAACGAACTGAAACGCCGGGGCGCCAGCCCCCTGACAGGTCCAGGTGGAACAATGGCGCATGTCCCGCCGATGGATCGTCACGCTTGCAGCCCTCGTCATCACAGGGGCTGCCCTGATCGGCTGGTGGGCCCTGCGCCCCCCCGCCGTGCCTGCGGTGGAGGTGCGGGCGGCGCCTCTGGTGCGCACGCTGCTCTTCTCGGCCCGGGTGGCCACGTCGTCGCGCGTGGAGGTGGGCAGCACGCTCACCGGGCGGGTGCAGGACGTGGCCGTGCGCGAAGGCGCCTCGGTGCGCCGTGGCGATGTGCTGGTGCGGCTGGAGAGCGAGGAGCTGCTGGCCTCGCTGGCCCAGGCCCGCGCCGCTGAACGGCAGGCCGAGGCGCGCCTGGCCGGCCTGCGCAGCACCGGGCGCACCACCGCGCGCGCCGGCGTGGCGCAGGCGGATTCCGTCCTGGTGGCCGCGCAGGCCGAACTCGGGCGCACGCAGGATCTGGTCGCGCGCGGCTTCGTGAGCGAGGCGCGGCTGGACGAAGCCCGCCGCGCCGTGGCCGTGGCGCAGGCACAGCAGTCGGCCGCCGGCGCGCAGCGAGCGGCCAATGAAGACCAGGGCACGGACGTGGCCCAGGCCCAGGCCCAGCTTGCGCTGGCGCGATCCGGTACGACCCTGGCCCAGGCGCGCCTGGACCAGGCGGTACTCACCGCGCCGGCCGATGCCCGCGTGCTGCTGCGCGCCGTCGAGCCCGGCCAGATCGTCCAGCCCGGCCGCGCACTCGTCACGCTGGCGCTCGTCGGCCCGGTGCAGCTGGTGGGGCAGGTCGACGAGCGCTACCTCGAGCAACTGCAGATCGGCCAGCCCGCAACGGTGGTGGCCGATGCCTTCCCGGGCCAGCGCTTCGCGGCGCAGGTGCAGGTGATCGCACCGCTGGTCGATGCCCAGCGCGGCGCGGTGGAGGTCAAGCTCTCCATGCCGCAGGCGCCGGTGTTCCTGCGCGAGGACATGACGCTGTCGGTGCAGGTGGAGAGCGGGCGGCGCGCGAGCGCGCTCGTCGTGCCCATCCAGGCGCTCGCGGGCGACCCCGCATCGAGCGCCGCCACGGTGCGCGTGGTGCGGGGCGGGCGGGTGGAAGAGCGCGCGCTGCGCCTGGGCCTGCGCACGCTCGAGGCCGCCGAGGTGCTGGACGGCCTGACGGCCGGCGACTTGGTGCTGGTGGGGCCGGGCCCCGAGCCTGGCAAGCGCGCGCGCGCCGACACGGAGGCAGGTGCTGCGCTGCGCACGGCCCGGGGCGGCGGCGAGGACGCCGGCGCCGCCATGAGCAACGCGATGGGCCGCTGACTCCCGCCCCATGCCCAACTGGTTCGGTTTCGAAAGCCGTGTCGCGCTGCGATTCCTGCGCGAAGGTCGCATGCAGAGCGTGCTCATCATCGTGGGCGTGGCTGCGGGCGTGGCCGTCATCGCCTACATCTCGGCGCTGATCACGGGGCTGCAGGCCAACACCCTCGAGAAGACGCTGGGCGCCCAGGCGCACGTCACGCTCAGTCCGCTGGACGACGTGGTGCTGGCTTCCAGCGTGCCCGCATCCGGCGCCGTGGACCTGGCCCAGGCCCAGCCGCGTGCGCAGCGGCCGCGTTCCATCGCCAACTGGGGTGCCCTGATGCCGGTGCTCGAGGCCATGCCCGGCGTGGCGGCGGTGTCGCCGATGGTGGCGGGCGCGGGCCTCGCCCAGCGTGGCGATGCGTCGAAGTCGATCGCGCTCGTGGGCGTGGATCTCGACCGATACGACCGCATCGTGCAGCTGCGCTCCAAGGTGGTGGCCGGCACGGCGCGGCTGGGCCCGGGCGAGGGCATCCTGGGCCGCGAGCTGGCGGACGATCTCGGCGTGCGCGTGGGCGACCGCGTCAACCTCGTGACCGGCAGCGTCAACGACTCCCTGCGCGTCACGGCGCTCGTCGACCTGGGCGTGCGCGAGCTGAACCGCCGAACGGTGATCGTGCCGCTGCGGGCCGCGCAGAGCCTGGTGGGATTGCCGGGCGGCGCGACGAACCTCGACCTCACGCTGACCGACGTCTGGGCCGCGCCCGCGGTGGCGGCCGACCTCGCGCAGCGCTACCCCTACCAGCTCGAGAGCTGGCAGGAGGCCAACGCGCAGCTGGTCTCGGCGCTCAACGCGCAGTCGGTCAGCACCACGCTCATCCGCGCGGTGGTGCTGGTGGTGGTGGTGCTGGGCATCGCCAGCGTGCTGGTGGTGTCGGTGGTGCAGAAGCGGCGCGAGATCGGCATCCTGCGCGCCATGGGCGCCACGCAGGGGCAGGTGCTGCGCATCTTCCTGCTGCAGGGAGCCATCGTCGGCGCGCTCGGCTCGGTGCTGGGCGTGCTGTTGGCGGTGCTGCTGATCTGGGCCTTCACGAGCTTCGTGCGCGGCTCCGACGGCCTGCCTCTCTTCGCCATCACGCTCGCCCCCGTGCTGGCGCTGCGCATCGCGGCGCTGGCCACGGTGTGCGGCGTGCTGGCCGCCGTGGCGCCGGCGCGGCGCGCCGCTGCGCTCGACCCGGCGCAGGCCATCCGGATGTGACGGGCGCGATGAACCACGAGTCCAGGCCCCTGATCGAGCTCACGGACATCCGCAAGCGCTACAACATCGGCCGCCCCAACGAGGCCGAGGTGCTTCACGGTGTCTCGTTCACGCTCGGCACCGGTGAGTTCGCCGCGCTCATCGGGCCTTCGGGCTCGGGCAAGAGCACGCTGCTCAACATCATCGGCCTGCTCGAGCCTTCGACCGGCGGCAGCTACCGCATCCAGGGCGAGGAGACGAACGCGCTCGACGACGCGGCGCTCACGCTGCGCCGGCGGCAGGCGCTCGGCTTCGTGTTCCAGTTCCACCACCTGCTGCCCGCCTTCACGGCGCTGGAGAACGTGACTCTGCCCGCGCTGATGCGCGACGGCCGCATCAGCACGGCGCAGCGCGACCATGCCCGCAGCGTGCTCACGTCCGTGGGCCTGGAGGCCGCGATGGACAAACGGCCCGGCGAACTCTCCGGCGGCATGCAGCAGCGGGTGGCGATCGCACGCGCGCTGGTGATGCAGCCGCCGCTGGTGCTGGCCGACGAGCCCACGGGCAACCTGGACCGCGCTTCGTCGGACGAGGTCTTCGCGCTGATGCGGCGCATGCACGCCGAACTGGACACCTCGTTCCTGATCGTCACGCACGACCCTCGCCTGGCGGAGCGCTGCGACCGCGTGATCGAGCTCGTGGACGGCCGCATCGAGCGCGACGACCGCATCGGCTGACGACTGGGGCGACGGCACGGACGGCTCAGGGCGGCGTCGCCCCGATGCGCAACTGCACGGCCGCCACCGAGGTTGCCGTGGGCCGGCTCATGCCGGACGTGCGCACGCCGCGGTCCCGCAGGTAGCGATGGATGCGGTCGGCGCGCTGCATGGCCAGTGTCTCGCCGCCGGACGCATCCGCCGGTGCGGCCAGCAGCACCAGGTGGGTCGCGGGCCTGCGGCGCAGGCTGTCGGCCACCTTGTCGAGCACGGCCGCGAGCGCGGGTTTCACGATGCTTCGCCCGGCGTCGAAGCAGAACTCCCGCGGCACCTCGACCGACAGCAGCAGGTCCGAAGGCCGCGAGATCACCACCGGCGTGCCGCGGAACCACGAGTCCAGCCAGCGCTGCTCGACGGCGAACCCCTCGGCCAGGGCCGCCTTCTGCTGCAGGCTGGGGGCGGGTGCGGGCGCAGTTGCCGACCCGGCCGCCGACCCGGGCGCCGGTACGGTACCGGGAACCGTCCCGGCTCCGGTCGCGGGCCGGGGCGCCGTCCCGGGCGCGGGCTGCGGCGGGAGGATGCCCGCACAGCCGGCAAGCACCAGCAACATTACCAGCAACAGCGCCAGCGTCGGCAACCGCGTCGGAGTCCGCGTCGGCGCCGACGCGGCCAGCCATGGCGCGCGCATGCTCATCGCACCACCAGCACGCGGGAGCCCAGCAACTGGCCCGCCGGCCTGTCGAGGATCTTCACCGTGGCCTGCTGCGGGCGAAAGCCTTCCGGCAGGGGCAGGCGCCCGCGCATCACCTCCTGGCTGCCCAGGCTGATCGAAACCGGCTTCAGCGTGGCCGATGTCTCGTTCGTCCGGGTCGAGGCGCCCGTCACGACCAGTTGCATCACGCCGGCCAGGGGCTTGCCGGTGGCACGCTCACGGCTCAGGACCACCTCGTAGGCCAGCTCAGCGCCCGTGGCCGAGAAGCGTGCCGCCCGCACGGCCACGGGGCCGCCGCGAGGGTCTGGCGGCAGGGCGTCGATGACACTCGCCAGATCGTCCCGCAGGCGCGTCACTGCGGCCCGGCTGCCCGCGAGTTCGGCGCCGAGCGCCTTGCCTTCGGCGAGCGCGGCCTCCAGGTTTGTGTTCTTCTGGCCGAGTTCAGCGGTCAGGCGCGCGCGGTCGGCGTCCGCCTGGCCGAACGCGGCGGTCAGCCGTGCCGAATCCTCGGGCGACAGCCGAGGCGGCAGGACCTGTTCCTGCAGGTACAGCACCCCGCCCGCCCCTGCGGCGACGCCGCCCAGGATCAGCCAGAACCAGCCCGGCAGTTGCCAGCGGGAACGTCGTTGCCGGTCGCCGAAACTGAGCGATGAAGAGCGGGATCGAAGAAACATCGGGTCGGGGGCGGAGCATGTTCGCGTGGGAGGTGCAGCCTAGGGCCAACAGGCCAGACCCATGCAACACGATGTTTTTGGCCGCAGGCAAGACCATGGGGTGCAGACGCGTATACGCATGAGGCATGCTCCGCGTGGAGTTGCCCCAACACCGACAGGACGCCCGCCATGCACCCCAAGACCCGCCGACTCGTCTGCTCCGCCTTCCTGGCCCTCTGGATCGGGCCCGCGCTCGCGGCTGACACGACGCCCGCTGCCACGCCCAGCGACAGCCTGGGCGAAGCGCGGACACTGATCGCCGCCAGGAACTGGAGCGGCGCTGTCCAGGCGCTGCGGCGCGTCAACGAGCCCCGCAGCGCCGACTGGAACAACCTGCTGGGCTACAGCCTGCGAAAGATGTCGCCGCCCGATCTCGATTCGGCCGAGCGCCACTACACCGACGCGCTGCGAATCGACCCGCAGCACCGCGGTGCGCTGGAGTATTCCGGCGAGCTCTACCTCATGAAGGGCGATCTGGCGCGCGCCGAACAGCGCCTGACGGCACTGGACAAGGCCTGTTTCCTGCCCTGCGAGGAGTTCACCGACCTGAAGAAGGCGGTTCAGGCCTACAAGGCCAACGGGAACCGGTACGTCACGGGCCGCTGAACCGGCGCCGCAAGCAAGGCAACGGCGATGCAGCCGCCACTCAGGCGGCGGGTCCGCTGCCCTCGTCCGGGTCGCGCAGCGAGCAGGCGATTTCCCGGAAGGCATCCGCCCGCAGGTCGAACGCGGCCACCACCTCGGGATCGAACTTGATCCCCTCCAGCCGATGGATCTCGGCGCTGGCTTCCTCGTGCGTCCACGGGCGCTTGTACATGCGCGCCGTGGTCAGCGCGTCGTACACATCCGCGAGCGACATCAGCCGGGCTTCCAGCGGAATGTCCTGGCCCTTCAATCCGCGCGGATAGCCGCTGCCGTCCCAGTTCTCGTGATGACCGCCGGCGATTCGTGCAGCCGTCATGAGCACCGACTGCTGCGCGCTCTGCCCCTTGGCGACGATCAGCAGGGTCGACTCGCCGATCGCGGCGTGCGTTCGCATCAACGCCGTCTCCTGAGGCGTATGACCGCCCGGCTTGAGCAGGGTGTGGTCGGGGATGCCGATCTTGCCCAGGTCGTGCATGGGCGCTGCCTTGACGATCAGGTCGATGTGTCCGGGGCTCAGTTCGTCGCCATGACGACCTGTTCCGGCCAGCGCCTCGGCGAGTGTCCGCACGTACAGCTGGGTACGGACGATGTGCTGGCCGGTCTCGTGGTCGCGAAACTGGGACAGCGTGCACAGGGCGTCGATCAGCTTCTCGCGCGAACGCTGCGTCTCGCGTCGGCGCAGGTCGCCGTACTCGCGCAGCAGTTCCTGAAGCTGCGCGTTCATCTGCTCGTGCGCCGTCACGTCGGAGTAGGTGCGCACGACATCGCCCGACGGCATCGGCAGCGTGGTCATCTCCAGGTATCTGCCGTCCGGCGTGCGGCGCGTGTAGGTGCTCGGAACGCTCGGGCCCTGGATATCGCCCTTGCCTGCGACATAGTCACGCGCGTCGCCCCGGACATTGGAGAAATCCTCGCCGAAGTCCCCGCGCTCGGTCTGCAGCCTGGCGATATCCAGCAGCCGCGGCTCCCGGGCCAGCAGGTCCTTCGGCAGTTCCAGCATCGTGGCCATCTTGTCGTTGAACAGCTTGATCCGGCCGTCGGGCCCGACCACGGCCAGACCCTGCGCCATGGACTGCAGGGTCGAGGACAGCAACTGGCTGGACTCCTCCAGTTCACGCGAGATCCGGCGGTTGGTGCCGAAGAAGACGGACAGCAACTGAACGAACAGCAGGCCCGACAGCAGGATGCGCGCCAGGCCGATCACGTCGAGACGCCAGTGCAGCCAGCCCAGGGTGGCGCAAAGCAGCACCGCGCTCACTGACAGCACCTGCGCCGCCCGCAGCGGAAGCCGCATGAACACGATGACCATGCCGGCCAGGACCCAGACGAACGCCTCGGGGGTGCGGGTCGCCATGGCGAGCAAGGCCGCCGACAGGCCTGCCACCGGCATCAGGATGCCCCCCGCCAGCAGGCGCTGGCGCATCCTGGAACTCCACCACTCGGCACCGCTGACGAGAATCACGGCGGCAGCCGCCCAGATGGTGGGCATCCGGTGCAGGGGCTGATCGCCGAACACCGCCACCGCGCCGATGGTCATCAGCAGCGCCAGGCAGATGGCGGCGTTGATGTGTTCCCCGGAGCGAAGCCATTCGGCATCGTGCCGGAGGTCGCTGCCGCTTGTCGGAGGCTGCATGGCGGTGGGTGCGGAACGGATACGGACGGGTGCGGAAAGGTACGAACGTGACTGCAGGCAGCGGGCATTCCCGGGGCCGGCGGCTCAGGCATCCCCCGAATCTATCCTTACTTGTGGCGATGTCATTCGGCAAACGCCGGAAATTCGGGTTTAGTTCCGGGTTTGGTGCCGGGTTTGGTGCCGGGTCTGGCGCCTGGCTCAGGGCCGGTTTTGGTGCCTGCCCCTGACGGCCCCGCAGGTGGCCGCCCCTGCACTATGCGCCGCGCTGAAGACGGCGAACCGGCCAGCCCAGCCTCTGCGCCGTGGCCAGCAGCCGTTCGTCGGGGTCCACGACCACCGCCTGCCCCACCGCGCCGAGCAAGGGCAGGTCGTTTCCGGAGTCGCTGTAGAACCACGCGCCGGCCATGGCGTCCCGCCGGGCTGCTTCGTCCAGGCCCCGGTCGGCCAGCCACGCCAGCAGGCGCGCCACCTTGCCTTCGCGCATGTTCGGCACGCCGGCGATGCGGCCGGTGTAGATGCCCCCCTGGATCTCGACCTCGGTGGCGATGAGGTGCGGGAAACCCAGCTCGGCCGCCGTGAGCTCGGTGATGACGCGGTTCGTGGCCGTCGTCAGCACCAGGGTGTGGCCCAGTGCCCTGTGCTCCTCCACCAGCGCCCGTGCGTCGTCAGGGATGCGGGGCCGGATCTCCTCGTCCATGAAACGCTGGCGCCAGGGGGCCCAGTCGTCGGGGCTTCGGCCGGCGAGCTGACCCACGTAGAAGGCCGAGAACCCGTCCACCGACACCGTGCCGGTGCGGTAGGCGGCGTCCATCTCCGCGTTGCGCTGCAGGTGCTCCCCGGGCAGTTGACCGTGGGCGACGAGGAAGCGGCACCAGAGGTCGTCGCTGTCACCCGAGAGCAGGGTGTGGTCGAGGTCGAAGAGGGCGAGCGGGGTCATGCGGATGCCTCCGTGGCGTGGGCTCGGCCGTGGCGCCGGAAAGGGCCAGGGCGTCATGTTCCGGCCGTGCCGTCGCCCACCAGCGCCAGTGCGCTGTCGTCCTTCAGGCCGATGCCGGTGACGCGCCGGCGCAGTGCTTCGCGCGCCAGCCATGCCAGGCGGTGCGCGGCGGCCTCGGGGGCCAGGCCCTCGGGCCGGATGTTGCTGACGCAGTTGCGCTGCGCGTCGTGGCAACCCACGCGCGGGGCGTGGGTGAGGTAGGCGCCCAGGCTGTCCGGCGAGCTGAGGCCGGGCCGCTCGCCCAGCAGCACCAGGGCCATGCGGCCCTGCAGGAGTTCGCCCACCTCGTCGGCCAGCGCCACGCGCGCCTGGGTGGCCACCACCACGGGCGCCAGGCTCAGCGTGCCCGCCAGCGCGCTGCGCAGGGCGCGCAGCAGTGGCAGCGCGTGCCGCTGCACGGCCAGCGCGGAGAGCCCGTCGCCGAGCACGATGACCAGGTCCACCGGGCCGGTGGCCTGAGAAGGCAGCTGCGCGGCAGGTTCCGGCGCCAGCCTGCGGCCCCAGTCGGGGCGGCGCAGGTAGGTTTCTCGGGTCGGGGCGCGGCTGTGCACGGTCAGGCTGGGCCAGCCGTCGGCCTGCAGGGCTGCCAGCAGCGCCGGTACATCCAGCGCCACGTGCACGGCGTCCCGCGCCTGCGCATGCGCGGCGGCGAAACGCAGCACCTCGCCGGTCGGCAGGCTGCCGCCGGCCCGGCCGAGCGCGATGCGTGCGGGCGTGTGGCGCCGCAGTTCGGCCCAGGGGTCGGGCGGCGGTGCGTCGAGCTCGTTCACGGGTGCGCCTTCATGCTGCGCACTCCGGTATTCGCCCTTGGGGCGGCCCGGCGGGGTGACGGAACCTTCATGCTGCGCACTCTGGTATTCGCCCTTGGGGCGGCCCGGCGGGCTCATGTACCCGGCCCCGCCAGCCAGGGGCTGAAGCCGGCGGCGAGCGCCGGCCTGGCAGGCGCCGGCAGCAGGGCGCCCTGCGCATCGGTCAGGCCCAGGCGCTGCAGCCAGGCTTCGAACTCCGGCGCGCGCCGCTTGCCGAGCAGCTGCCGCACGAAGAGCGCGTCGTGGAACGAGGTGCTCTGGTAGTTCAGCATCACGTCGTCGGCGCCCGGCACGCCCATCATGAAGTTCAGCCCGGCCGAGGCCAGCAGAACCAGCAGGTTGTCCATGTCGTCGCTGTCGGCTTCGGCATGGTTGGTGTAGCAGATGTCGCAGCCCATCGGCAGGCCCAGCAGCTTGCCGCAGAAGTGGTCTTCCAGGCCGGCGCGGACGATCTGCTTGCCGTCGTACAGATACTCCGGCCCGATGAAGCCCACCACCGTGTTCACCAGCAGCGGGCGGTAGCGGCGCGCCACCGCGTAGGCGCGGGCCTCCAGCGTCTGCTGGTCCACGCCGTGGTGCGCGTTGGCCGACAGGGCGCTGCCCTGGCCGGTCTCGAAGTACATCACGTTGTCGCCCAGCGGCCCTCGCCGCAGCGACAGTGCCGCGGCATGGGCCTCGTCCAGCAGCGCCAGGTTCAGCCCGAAGCTGGTGTTGGTGCCTTCCGTGCCGCCGATGCTCTGGAAGACCAGGTCCACGGGCGCGCCCTGCGCCATGGCCTGCAGCGTGTTCGTCACGTGCGTGAGCACGCAGCTCTGGGTGGGGATGCCGTGGCGTGAGATCAGCTCGTCGAGCAGGCGCAGCAGGTCGACCAGCGCGGGCACGCTGTCGGCAGCGGGGTTGATGCCGATCACCGCGTCGCCGGCGCCGTACATCAGGCCGTCGAGGATGCTGGCCACGATGCCCGCCGGGCTGTCCGACGGGTGGTTGGGCTGCAGCCTCACGGCCATGTGGCCAGGCAGGCCGAGGGTGTTGCGAAAGCGCGTGACCACGCTGACCCGGCTGGCCACCAGCATCAGGTCCTGGTTGCGCATCAGCTTCGATACCGCCGCCACCATCTCGGGCGTCAGGCCTGGCGCCAGCGCGGCCAGGGCAGGCGTGCTGGCCGCTGCCGACAGCAGCCAGTCGCGGAAGCCGCCCACCGTGAGATGCGCCACCGGGGCGAACGCGGCGGCGTCGTGGCTGTCGATGATGAGCCGCGTGACTTCGTCGACCTCGTAGGGCACCAGTGCCTGCTTCAGGAAGGTGGCCAGCGGCAGATCGGCCAGCGCCTCGCGCGCGGCCACCCGCTGCGCTGCGCTGTCGGCCGCGATGCCGGCGAGTTCATCGCCCGAGCGTGCCGGCGTGGCCTTGGCCATCAGTTCGGCCAGGCTGCCGAAGTGATGCGTCTCGCCTCCGAGGCTGGCGCGGTAGCCCATAGCCGATCAGGCGGCGGCGGCCGGTATGCCCATCTCGCGCAGGGTGTCGGCCACGGCGTTCACGGCCTGCTGCATCTCCAGCGAGCCGATGGCGCCGATGCAGCCCACACGGAAGGTCTCCACCGTGGTCAGCTTGCCCGGGTAGAGCATGAAGCCCCGCGCCTTGGCGGCCTGGTAGAAGCGCTGGAAGTCGTAGGCCGGGTGCGCGGGGGCATGGAAGGTGACGATGATCGGCGCCTGGTGCTCGGGCTTCAGGAAGGGCTTCAGGCCCAGCGCGCGCATGCCGTCGATCAGCGTGCGGCAGTTGCCGGTGTAGCGCGCCAGCCGCGCCGGCTGCCCGCCTTCCTCGACGAACTGCGTGATGGCTTCCGACAGGGCCACCACCACGTGCGTGGGCGGCGTGAAGCGCCACTGGCCCGTCTTTTCCATGTAGGTGTACTGGTCGTGCAGGTCCATCGCCAGGCTCTGGCTGTTGCCCGCGCACGAGGCCAGCACGGCCTTGCGGATGAACACGAAGCCCATGCCCGGCACGCCTTCCAGGCACTTGCCGCTGGCGGCGATGAGCGCGTCGAAGCGGATGCTGCGCGCGTCGATCGGCAGGGCGCCGAAGCTGCTCATGGCATCGACGATCAGGCCCTTGCCGTGCCGTTCGCACACGGCGGCCACGGCCGCCAGCGGGTTCTCGACGCCCGCGCCCGTCTCGCAGTGGATCAGCACCACGTGGGTGATGCTGGCGTCGGCGGCCAGGGTCTGGTCCAGCACCTCGGGCGAGACCGGCGCGTCCTCGGGGAAGCCGATGGTCGTGACCTTGCGGCCCATCATCTGCGTCAGCTTGCCGGCGCGCTTGCAGTAGGCGCCGTTGTCGAGCACCAGCACGTGGCCGTCGCGCGGCACCAGCGTCGCCACCGAGGCCTCGACGCTGAAGGTGCCGCTGCCCTGCAGGGGCACCAGCACATGGCTGTCCTGCCCGTGGATGATGTCGAGCAGGCGGCTGCGCACGCCCGCCGTGACGGTGTTGAAGTCGGTGTCCCAGGAGCCCCAGTCGCGCAGCATCGCGAGCTTGGTGCGCAGCGTGGTGGTCAGCGGGCCGGGGGTGAGCAGGATGCGGTCGCGGTCCATGGGGTGTCTCTCGTGATTGTGTTCAGGCGCGCCAGGCCTGGGTGCGTCGGTCGACCCACCAGCCCAGGGCCGTGAAGGCCAGCATCGCCACGCTGGAGGCGGCGGTGATCATCACGGCGCAGGCGGCGGCGGCGCCCATCTCGCCGGCTTCGTCGAGGTTCAGGATGGCGATCGCCGCCACCTTGGTCTCGGGCGAATACAGGAAGACCACCGCCGAGATGGTGGTCATCGCGTTGATGAAGAAGTAGCGTGCGATGTCGATCATCGCGGGCGTGCAGATCGGCAGCGTCACGCGCCGGAAGGTCACCCAGAACGGCACCTTCAGAGAAGCCGACACCGCCTCGAACTCGGCGTCCAGCGCCTTCAGCGCCGTCACGGCCGTGAGGTGGCCGGTGGTGTAGAAGTGGGCGATGGTGCACACGGTGAGCAGCGTCATCGTGTGATACAGGCCGCCCAGCGGGTTGCCAGGCGCGTTGAAGAAGAAGATGTACCCGAGGCCCAGAACCAGCCCGGGCACGGCCATCGGCAGCATGGCCAGCAGACGCACGCTGCCGCGCAGCGGGCCGGCGCCCTGGGTCTTTTCCAGCAGGTAGGCGCCCGAGAACACGAGCAGGGTGCCGAACACCGCCGTGCCCGCCGCCATGGTGAGGCTGTTGAGGAAGGCCGTGCCCACCTCGGCGTCGACCAGCCCCATCGTGTAGTGGTTGAGCGTCGGCGCCAGGTTGTAGGGCCAGAAGCTCGCGAAGGACGCGAATACCGCCATGCCCATCATGGCCAGCACCAGGGCGGCCATCAGCAGGCAGAAGGCTGTGGCCAGGCCGTCGCGCCAGAACTTGGGCTTGGGCCGGTATGGCACGGCGCGCGCGGTCAGCAGCGCGGTCTGGCGCGCTGCCACCGAACGGTCCACCGCGAAGGTGAAGACCGCGGGCGCCAGCAGCAGCAGCGCCACCACGGCCCCGCGCTGGAAATCCTGCTGCCCGATGACGAGCTTGAAGACATCGGTGGCCAGCATGTTGAAGTTGCCGCCGATCACCTTCGGGATGCCGAAGTCGGTGATCACGAGCGTGAACGTGACCAGCGCCGCCGAGATCAGGCCGTACTTCGCACCCGGCAGCGTGATGGTGAAGAAGCGCCGCCAGGTGCGCGTGCCCATCGCGTCTGCAGCCTCGTAGAGCCGGCCGTCGGCCGCAGCCAGCGCAGTGACCAGGATCATCAGCGCGTGCGGGAACACCGCGAAGCACTCTGCCAGCACGATGCCCGGCGCACCGTAGATCTCGTCGAAGCCCAGGGCCTGCATCGGGCCCTTCAGCACGCCCTGGTTGCCGAACCAGTAGATCAGCGAGATGGCCGACAGCAGCGATGGCGCCAGCAGCGGCAGCAGCGTGATGCCGCGGAACAGCGGCTTGAAGCGCATGCGGCTTCGGGTGAGCGAATAGGCGAAGGCAAAGGCCAGCGGGATGACGATGAGCGTGACCAGCGCCGAGACCCAGAGGCTGTTGGCCAGGGAATCGAGCAGCGCGGGCGTCTGCGCATAGGCAATGAAGTTGGCCAGCCCGACGAAGCGCCCGGACGAGTCCTCGAGCGCCTGTTTCAGGATCGCGCCCAGCGGCGCCGCCAGGAAGGCCAGCAACAGCAGCAGCACCACCGCCAGGCCGGCGTGGGCCACGCGCAACGTGGGGTCGGTCTGCTGCCGGAGTTCGGGGGCCGCCGTCGTGCCGAGGCTCATCGCGTGTGGCTCAGGCGAAGACCCGCAGGCGCTCGGGCAGCAGCTTCAGCGGCAGGTGCGAACCCACCGCCAGCGCGCGCTCGGAGAGCTGGTTGAGCGACAGCACCACCTGCAGCGGCGTCGCGCCCAGCGCCTCGGCGGTCACGGTGACGAGGCAGTAGGCGCCCAGGAACTCGATGGCGTCGATACGGGCCTCGAAGACACCGGCCTCGCCGGGCGAGACGGCGCGCGCCAGGACGTCCTCGGGGCGCAGGTAGACCGTGACTTCGCTGCCCACGGCGCCCGCATGCGCGCCCGCGAAGCGGCTCTGGCCGATCTGCACCGCGCCGCCTTCGGCCAGCCGCGCGGGCAGCGCGTTGATGCGGCCGACGAAATCGGCCACGAAGGCGCTCGCCGGCTCGCGGTAGACCTCGAGCGGCGTGCCCACCTGCTCGATCACGCCGTGGTTCATGACCACGATGCGGTCGGCGACCGACAACGCCTCTTCCTGGTCGTGCGTGACCATGATGGTGGTCACGCCGAGCTGTCGCTGCAGCTGCTTGATTTCCTGGCGCAGGTGCACGCGCACGATGGCGTCCAGCGCCGACAGCGGCTCGTCGAGCAGCAGCAGCCCCGGCGATGTGGCGAGCGCGCGCGCCAGCGCGATGCGCTGCTGCTGACCGCCGGAAAGCTGCGCCGGGTACTTGCTCTCGCTGCCCGGCAGGCCCACGAGCGACACCAGCTCCGTCACGCGGGCGCGGATCTGCGCCCTGGGCATGCGCCGGTTCACGAGGCCGTAAGCCACGTTGTCGGCGACGCTGAGATTGGGAAACAGCGCGTACGACTGGAAGACGATGCCGTAGTCGCGCTGTGCCGGAGGCAGGGTGGAGATGTCCCGCCCCGCCTGCAGGATGTGCCCCGCCGTCTGCCCCTCGAGCCCCGCGATGATGCGCAGCAAGGTGGTCTTGCCGCAGCCCGAAGGGCCCAGGAAGCAGATGAACTCGCCCTTCGGAATCTGGAGGTCGATTCCCTTCAGGGCCTGGAAGCTGCCGAACTGCTTGGTGATGCCTTCGAGCTGCAGGTAGGGCAGGTCCATGGTCGGCGGCGCGCCCGGGCTCACTTCCGGGGTTCGGACTTCGCGCTGTAGCGCTTGTTCCACTCGGCCAGCACGCGCTCGCGGCTGTCGGCAACCGCCGCGAAGTCCATCTTCACGAGGCGGGCCTCGTAGTCCTTGGGCACGTTGGCCAGCGGCGCCGCCACGCCCGGCTGCGCGGTGATGGCGAAGTTCTTGCCGTACAGCAGCATCGCGTCCTTGCTGGTGGCCCAGTCGGCGAGCTTCTTCGCGGCGTCCAGCTTCTTGGTGCCCTTGTGGATGGCGAAGGCCTCCAGGTCCCAGCCCAGGCCTTCCTTCGGGAAGACGAGGTCGATCGGCGCGCCCTTGGCCTTGTTGGCGTTGGCGCGGTACTCGAAGCTGATGCCCACCACGTACTCGCCGGCGGCGGCCATGTTGCAGGGCTTGCTGCCGCTGTGCGTGTACTGGCCGATGTTCTCGTGCAGGCCGTCCATGTACTTCCAGCCGCCGCCCTTGCCGTTGTCGTCACCCCAGAGCGTGAGCCAGGCGGTCACGTCGAAGAAGCCGGTGCCGGAACTCGCCGGGTTGGGCATCACGACCTGGCCTTTGTACACGGGCTTGAGCAGGTCCTTCCAGGTCTCGGGCTTCGGGATGCCCTTCTTGGCGGCCTCGACCGTGTTGAAGCAGATGGCGGCGCCCCACACGTCCATGCCGACCCAGGCGGGCGGGTTCTTCTTGTCGCGGTACTGCGACATGATGGCGTCGAGGTTCAGGGGCTTGTAGGCCTCGAGCATGCCGTTCTTGTCGAGCAGCGCGAGGCTGCTGGCGGCGACGCCCATCACGGCGTCGGCCTGCGGGTTGGCCTTCTCGGCCAGCAGCTTGGCGGTGATCACGCCGGTGCTGTCGCGGACCCACTTCAGCTCGATGTCGGGGTGGACCTTGTTGAAGCCTTCCTGGTAGGCCTTGAGCTGGTCGGTCTCGAGCGCGGTGTAGACCAGCAGCTGGGTCTTCTGCGCGAGCGCGGGCGCGGCCACGAAGGCAAGGGCGAGCGTGGCGGCGAGGGCAAGGCGGCGCGGAACGGGCATGGGCTGTTCTCCTGAAGTGGTGTGAAAACGCAAACCGCTGAGCATGTGCCGATGAACGTGACAAGACGATGACCACGGCGCCCGCGTTCAGCGATCTTGTCTCGCGCCACCTCGGTGTGTCAACGGTTTTCGGTAGATTGTTGACAATCTGGGGTCTGCGGCGTCCAATGCAGACTCATGAAAACCCTTGTCGATCCCGCACGGTCGCCGCCTGCCAGGACGCTAGCGAGAGCCGTGCCAGCCTCGCCGCCCGCCGGTGCGCCGGTGCCCTCGGCGTCGCAGGCCACGATCGCGATGCTCCAGGCGCACTCGCTCACCTCGGTGGTGCATGCCGAGATCGAGCGGCAGATCCTGGCGGGTGAGCTCGCCCCCGGCGCCAAGCTCACCGAGGCGATGCTCGCGGAGCGCCTGGGCGTCTCGCGCGGGCCCATCCGCGAGGCCTTCCGCATCCTCGAGGAGGCCGGGCTGGTAAGGCTCGAGAAGAACCGCGGCGTCTTCGTGCGCAGCATTCCGCTCCAGGAAGCCATGGAGATCTACGACCTGCGCGCCATGGTCGACGAAGCCGTCGGCCGCCAGCTCGCCGAGCGCATCACGCCGGAGCAGCTGAAGGAACTGCGCACCATGGTCGAGCAGATGGAGCGCCTGGTGAAGGACGGGCACAACACCAGTGCGAGCGACCCCTACCACCTGCTCAATCTGGCCTTCCACGACCGGCTGGTCGAGTTCGCCGGCAACCGCAAGCTCATCGAGTTCTATCGCCGGCTGGTCAAGGAGCTCTCGCTCTTTCGCCGCGTCAACCTGGCCGACGGCCAGCAGATCCCGGTGTCGGTGCAGGAGCACCGCGCCGTCCTGAAGGCCATAGCCGCCGGCGATGCCGATGGCGCTGGCCGCGCGCTTCGCGCCCACGTGCTGGAAAGCAAGGAGCGCACCCTGAAGAACCATGCGCGACAGACCGCAGGTGGCCTTTCCGCCACTCCTGCTGCAACCCCTGCCGCCACCCTCGCCGCCCCAAGAAAGGCCCGCAATGCTTGAAGTCAATGCCCGCTCGTATCAACTGCCCAAGGCGCCCACCGTGGTGGTGTGCGTGGACGGCTGCGAGCCCGAGTACATCGCGCAGGGTGTCGCCGCGGGTGTCATGCCCTGGATGGCCCGCACGTTGGCCAACGGCACCGCGCTGGTGGCCGACTGCGTGGTGCCGAGCTTCACCAACCCGAACAACCTGAGCATCGTCACCGGCGCCCCGCCTTCGGTGCACGGCATCTGCGGCAACTACCTCTACGACACCGCCTCGGACACCGAGGTGATGATGAACGACCCCAAGTGGCTGCGTGCGCCCAGCATCCTGGCCGCACTGGCCGACGCCGGCCAGCGCTGCGCGGTGATCACCGCCAAGGACAAGCTCCGCCGTCTGCTGGGCCACGGCATGCAGGGCATCTGCTTCTCGTCCGAGAAGTCCGACACCTGCACGATGGCCGAGAACGGCATCACCGGCGTGCCCGAACTGCTCGGGCTCGCCGTGCCCGATGTCTACAGCGCGGAGCTGTCGGAGTTCGTCTTCGCCGCCGGCGTGAAGCTGATGGCCACGCAGCGCCCCGACTTCATGTACCTCAGCACCACCGACTACATCCAGCACAAGCACGCGCCCGGCACCCAGGGCGCGAACGCCTTCTACGCCATGATGGACGGCTACCTGGGTCAGCTCGACGCCATGGGCTGCGTCATCGCGCTGACGGCCGACCACGGCATGAACGCCAAGACCGGCATGGACGCCAAGCCCGACGTCATCTACCTGCAGGACCTGCTGGACGAGTGGATGGGTGCCCCGGCGGGCGCACCGGCGGGCGGCACCCGCGCACGCGTGATCCTGCCCATCACCGACCCCTACGTGGTGCACCACGGCGCGCTCGGCTCGTTCGCCACCGTGTACCTGCCCGCGGGCTGCGATGCCGCGGCGCTCGCCGCGCGGCTGGCCGCACGGCGCGGCGTGGAAGGCGTCTACACCCGTGCCGAGGCCGCGGAGAAGTTCGAGCTGCCGGCCGACCGCATCGGCGACCTGGTCGTCATCAGCGAACGCTTCACCGTCATCGGCACCAGCGCCTCGCGGCATGACCTCTCCGCGCTGGAGGTTCCGCTGCGCTCGCACGGCGGCATTTCCGAGCAGCGTGTGCCCCTCATCCTCAACCGCGCCATCCCCGGCATCGACCTCGATCGCCGCTGGCGCAACTTCGACGCCTTCGAACTGGCGCTCAACCATGCCCAATGAACCCCGAATCGAAGGCCTGCGCATCGGCGGGCAGGTGGTCGGCGCCGGCCGTGCCGAGTGCATCGCCGTGCACAACCCGCACACCCGCGAGCTCGTGGGCACGGTGCCCAAGGCCACGCTGGCCGAGGTGCGCGAGGCCTACGCCATCGCGCGCAGCTACCGCGCCCGGCTGACGCGCTTCGAGCGCGCCAACATCCTGAACAAGGGCGCTGCCGCGGTGCGCGCGCGGGTGCCCGAGATCGCGGCGCTCATCACCGCCGAGAGCGGCCTGTGCCTGAAGGACAGCACCTACGAAGCCGGCCGCGTGGCCGACGTGCTGATGTTCGGCGCGCACGAGGTGCTCAAGGACGACGGGCAGACCTTCAGCTGCGACATCACGCCGCACGGGCGACAGCGCCGCGTCTACACGCAGCGCGACCCGTTGCTGGGCGTCATCACCGCCATCACGCCCTTCAACCACCCGATGAACCAGGTGGCGCACAAGGTGGTGCCGTCCATCGCCACGAACAACCGGATGGTGCTCAAGCCCAGCGAGAAGGTGCCGCTGTCGGCCCTGCTGTTCGCGGACATCCTGTTCGAGGCCGGCCTGCCGCCCGAGATGCTGGCCGTGATCACCGGCGACCCGCGCGAGATCGCCGACGAGATGCTCACGAACCCGGCGGTCGACCTCATCACCTTCACGGGCGGCGTGCAGATCGGCAAGTACATCGCCGACAAGGCGGGCTACCGCCGCATCGTGCTGGAACTCGGCGGCAACGACCCCATCATCGTGATGGACGACGCCGACCTCGACGAGGCCAGCAGCCTGGCGGTGCAGGGCAGCTACAAGAACTCGGGCCAGCGCTGCACGGCCGTCAAGCGCATGCTGGTGCACGAGAAGGTGGCTGCCGCGTTCACCGAGGCCGTGGTGGCCAAGACGAAGGCCTGGCGCCATGGCGACCCCGCCGACCCCGCCACCGAGATGGGCACCGTGATCGACGAGACCGCGGCGCGCCTGTTCCAGAGCCGCGTCGACGAGGCCGTCTCGCAGGGCGCCCGCCTGCTGGCCGGCCATACCCGCGACGGCGCGTCGTATGCGCCCACGGTGCTCGACCGCGTCCGCCCCGACATGACCCTGGTGCGCGAGGAGACCTTCGGGCCCGTCTCGCCCATCATCACCTTCGGCAGCATCGACGAGGCCATCGCCATCGCCAACGGCACCGCGTACGGCCTGTCTTCCGCCGTGTGCACGAACCGCATGGACGACATCACCCGCTTCGTCAACGAGCTGGAGATGGGCACCGTCAACGTGCGCGAGGTGCCCGGCTACCGGCTCGAACTCACGCCCTTCGGCGGCATCAAGGACTCCGGCCTCGGCTACAAGGAAGGCGTCCAGGAGGCCATGAAGAGCTTCACCAACACCAAGACCTACTCACTGCCGTGGCGCTGAAGACGCCGTGACGCACCTGCTGAACCTGCTGGCGGCCATTGCCCTGCTGGTGTGGGGCACGCACATCGTGCGAACGGGCATGCTGCGCGTGTTCGGCGAGAACCTGCGCCGCGTGCTCGCCAAGAGCTTCGGCAGCCGCCCGGCCGCGCTGCTGGCGGGCCTGGGCGTCACGAGCCTCGTGCAGAGCAGCACCGCCACCTGCCTGATCGTGGCCAGCTTCGTGGGCAAGGGCCTGGTGCCCACCGGCGCAGCGCTGGCCGTGATGCTGGGCGCGGACGTGGGCACCGCGCTGATGGCGGTGGTGTTCTCCTTCGACCTGTCCTGGCTGTCGCCGCTGCTGATCTTCACGGGCGTGGTGATGTTCATCGCCCGACAGGCCACCGGCGCGGGCCGCATCGGCCGCGTGCTGATCGGCCTCGGGCTCATCACGCTGGCGCTGCAGCTCATCGTCGGCGCCACCCGCCCGATGACGGAATCGCCCGCCGTGCGCGCGCTGCTGGCGGCGCTGCCGAACGAGGTGCTGCTCGACATCGTCGTGGGCGCCGTGCTCACGGTGCTGTCGTACTCCAGCCTCGCCATCGTGCTGCTGACGGCCACTCTGGCCTCCCAGGGCCTGCTGCCCACCAACGTGGCCCTCGGCCTCGTCATCGGCGCCAACCTGGGCAGCGGCCTGCTCGCCATCATCGCCACCGGCGGCGACAGCCCGCAGACCCGCCGCCTGCCGCTCGGCAACCTGATCTTCAAGCTGCTGGGCGCCGTGGTAGCCGTTCCGCTGCTGCCCCAGGTGCACGTGGCGCTGCAGCAGGCACTGCCCACGGTGGCCGAGCAGGTGGTGGCCTTTCACCTCGGCTTCAATGTGGCGCTCGCGCTGCTCTTCATCGGCTTCACCGGGCTGGTGGGGCGCCAGGTGGAGCGCTGGCTGCCGGCGCCGGCCAAGGGCGCCGGTGGCGTGCGCAACAGCCACCTCGACCCCGTGGCGCTGGCCACGCCCTCGCTGGCCATCAGCTGCGCGGCGCGCGAGGCGCTGCACCAGGCCGACGTGGTGGAGACCATGCTGCGCGGCGTGCTGCCGGTGCTGCGCGACAACGATCTGGTGCTGGCCGAGCGGCTGCGCCAGATGGACGACACCGTCGACGACCTCTACAGCGCGATCAAGTTCTACCTGACCCAGATCTCGCGCGAGGCGCTCAGCGAGCGCGAGGGGCGGCGCTGGACGGACATCGTCAGCTTCACGATCAACATGGAGCAGATCGGCGACTGCACCGAACGCGTGCTGCTCGACATCGAGGACAAGAAGATCCGCAAGTCGCGCAGCTTCAGCGATGCCGGCATGGCCGAGGTCTGCCACCTGCACGAGCGGCTGCTGTCCAACCTTCGGCTGGGCATGAGCGTCTTCCTCGACGGCCATGTGCGCGATGCGCAGAAGCTGCTCGAGGAGAAGGCGCGTTTCCGCGACCTCGAGCACGAGTACGCGGCCAACCACATCGCGCGGCTGCAGGACAACACCGCGCAGAGCATCGAGACCAGCTCGCTGCACCTCGACCTGTTGTCCGAGCTCAAACGGATCAACTCGCACATCTGTTCCATCGCCTACCCCATCCTCGAAAGCAAGGGCGCGCTGTCGGCCACCCGTCTGCGCCCGTCGCAGCTGGCGGACCTGGACGACCGCGCACCCTGAAAACCACCATGCTCAGCCTCGACGACATCGAAACCCTCCTCCTGAACCAGGGCCAGGCGCAATACAGCGGTGAGCCGGTGACGCAGCTTCAGCACGCGCTGCAGGCCGCGACGCTGGCCGAAGGCGAGGGCGCCGACGACGAACTCGTCACCGCCGCGCTGCTGCACGACCTCGGCCACCTGGTGCAGGACCTGGGCGAGACGCCCACCCTGCGCGGTGTGGATGACCTGCACCAGTACATCGCCGTGCCCTTCCTGCGGCCGCTGTTCCCGGCCCGCGTGCTGGGTGCGGTGCAGAACCACGTGGACGCCAAGCGCTACCTGTGCGCCACGCGCCCGGGCTACCTGGAAGCGCTGTCGGCCGATTCGGTGCGCAGCCTGGCGCTGCAGGGCGGTGTGTTCGACGCCGCGCAGGCCGAGGCCTTCATCGCGAAGCCCGGCGCCGCGGACGCCGTGCGCGTGCGCGTGTGGGACGACATCGCGAAGTCGCCTTCGATGAGCACCCCGCCGCTGGCGCACTTCATCGAGCGCGCGCGGCGCTGCGCGCTTTGCTAGAACTCACCTGGCCCGTGGTGGCGGCGGTGCTGGTGGGCGCGCTGCTGCACGCCGGCTGGAACGCGCTGGTCAAGAGCAGCGGCGACAAGGCGCTGGACACCGCGCTCGTGCACGTGCTCGGCGCCGTCGTGGCGCTGCCGCTGCTGGCCATCGTCGGTCTGCCGGGCCCGGCCGGCCTGCCGTTCATCGCGGCCTCGCTCTTCATCCACATCGGCTACTACATCGCGCTGGTCGGGGCCTATCAGCACGGCGAGCTTGGCCTCACGTACCCCATCATGCGCGGCTTCGCGCCGCTGCTGGTGGCGCTGGGCAGCGGCAGCTTCATCGGCGAATCGCCGAGCGCCGCGGCCTGGGCGGGCGTCATCGGCATCACCTGCGGCGTGGCCCTGGTGGGGCTGGCCCACCCGGGGCAGGCGCTGCACCACCGCAAGGCGCTGATGTTCGCCTTCGCCAACGCCGGCATCATTGCCGTGTACACCGTGGTCGACGGCATCGGCGTGCGCGCCGAGGTGGCGGCTGGCGGCAGCGCCCTGCGCTACGTGATGCTGCTCTTCGTGCTGGACGGCATCGCCTACCCGCTGCTGGTGTGGCTGCGCCGGGGCCCGCAGGGCAGGGCGCACATCCTGGCCTACGCCCGGCAGCGCTGGCCGCTGGCGGCGCTGGGCGGCAGCGCTTCCATCGGTTCCTACGCCATCGCGCTGTGGGCCATGACGCGCGCGCCCGTCGCCAGCGTTGCGGCCCTGCGCGAGACCTCGGTGCTGTTCGCCGCGATCCTCGGCACGCTGCTGCTGAAGGAGAAGTTCGGCCTGCAGCGCGCCATCGGCACGGCCGTCATCGTCGCCGGGGTGATGGCCTTGCGCCTCGGTTGAAACCGGAGTTCCCCATGCCCGCCTTGCCCAGTCATGTCCAGACCCTCATCGTCGGCGGCGGTATCGCCGGCTGCTCGACGGCCTATCACCTCACGCAGCTCGGCCAGACCGGGGTGCTGCTGCTCGAGCAGGGCCGGCTGACCAGCGGCACCACCTGGCATGCCGCCGGCCTGGTGGGCCAGATGCGGCCCAACCGCAGCATGACGGCCATGAGCCGCTACGGCATCGAGCTGTACAGCCGGCTCGAGGCCGAAACGGGCCTGGCCACCGGCTGGAAGGCCTGCGGCAGCCTGAACGTGGCGCGCACGCCCGAGCGCTGGATGCTGCTGCAGAAGCAGGCGGCACTGGCGCGCGGTTTCGGCATCGAGGTTCAGACGATCTCGCCGCGCGAGGCGGGCGAGAAGTTCCCGCTGATGCGCACCGACGACCTGCAGGGCGCGCTGTGGATTCCGGGCGACGGCAAGGCCAACCCGACCGACCTGACCATGTCGCTCGCCAAGGGCGCACGCAACCGCGGCGCACGCCTGGTGGAGGGCGTGCAGGTCACGGGCGTGATCGTCGAGGACGGCCCGTCGGGCCCCCGCGTGGCCGGCGTGCGCACGTTGCAGGACGGCGAGCCCGGCGAGGTGCGCTGCGAGACGCTGGTCAACTGCGCCGGTCAGTGGGCGCGGCAGTTCGGCGCGCTGGCGGGCGTGAACGTGCCGCTGTATTCGGCCGAGCACTTCTACATCGTCACCGACCGCATCGAGGGCGTGCACCCCATGCTGCCCGTGATGCGCGACCCCGACGGCCTCATCTACTACAAGGAAGAAGTGGGCGGCCTGGTGATGGGCGGCTTCGAGATGGAGGCCAAGCCCTGGTCGGTCGACCCGATCCCGGCGGACTTCCAGTTCCAGCTGCTCGGCGAGGACTGGGACCAGTTCGAGCCGCTGATGCGCAACGCCATCCACCGCACGCCCTGCCTGGAGACGGCGCCCGTCAAGATGCTGCTCAACGGCCCCGAGAGCTTCACGCCCGACGGCAACTTCATCCTCGGCGAGGCCCCGGGCCTGCGCGGCTACTTCGTCTGCGCGGGCTTCAACTCGGCGGGCATCGCGAACTCCGGCGGCGCAGGGCGCCTGATCGCGCAGTGGGTGGTCGGCGGCGAGGCGCCGCAGGACCTGTGGGAGGTGGACATCCGCCGCTTCGGCGCCTTCACCGGCAACCGACGCGCGCTGGCCCGGCGCACCGCCGAAACGCTGGGCCTGCACTACGCCATGCGCTGGCCGCGCCAGGAACTGCAGAGCGCACGCCCGCTGCGCACCTCGCCGCTGTACGACACGCTGGCCGCGCAGGGGGCCGAGTTCGGCAGCAAGAACGGCTGGGAACGCGCGAACTACTTCCGCCCGACGGGTGCGGCCACCCCGGCGCACACGCTGGGGCGCCCCGGGTGGCTCGACTGGATGATCCAGGAGCAGCGCGCCACGCGTGACGCCGTGGCGCTGTACGACCAGACCTCGTTTTCCAAGCTGATGCTGCAGGGGCACGACGCGCTGGCCGTGCTGCAGCGCCTGTGCGCCAACCAGGTCGATGTCGCGCCCGGGCGCATGGTCTACACCGCGATGCTCAACGAGCGTGGCGGCTTCGAGAGCGATCTCACCGTGCTGAGGCTCGCGGCCGAGCGCTTCCTCGTCATCACGGGTTCGGCCCAGGCCGTGCGCGACTTCGACTGGATCGAGCGCCACATCGCCCACAGTGACCACGCGGTGCTCACCGACGTCAGCCCGATGACCTGCGTGCTGTCGGTGATGGGACCTCGGGCGCGCGAGCTGCTGTCGCGTGTGAGCCCCGACGACCTCTCGCCGCAGGGCCTGCCCTTCGCGCACACGAAGGAGATCGATCTCGGCCTGGCGCGCGTGCGCGCAGCGCGCATGAGCTACGTGGGCGGGCCGGGCTACGAGCTCTACGTGCCGGTTGAAATGGCGCGCCACGTGCATGCCGAACTGCAGGCGGCCGGCGCCGACCTGGGCCTGTGCAACGCCGGCTACTTCGCGCTGGATGCGCTGCGCATCGAAGCCGGCCGCCGCGCCTGGGGCGCCGAGCTCGGGCCCGACGAAACCCCCTTCGAAGCCGGCATGGCCGCCTTCGTGAGGCTGGACAAGCCCGGCTTCATCGGCCGCGAGGCCCTGCTCGCCGCGCAGGGTCAGCCGCTGCGCAAGAAGCTGCTGCGCTTCGTGCTGGCAGACCCGGGCGACTACGTCTGGGGCGGCGAGGCCGTGTCCATCGACGGGCAGCCGGTGGGCGAGCTCAGTTCGGCCGGATGGAGCCCGAAGGCCGGCGTCTGCGTTGCGCTGGGCTATGTGCGCGGCGCCGCCGCGCAGCAGGCGCATGCGGGCACGGCCGTCACGCTCGACCTGTGGGGCCGGGCCGTGGCCGCCACGGCCTGGGAGGCCTGAGCAAGACCGGCGGCCCGCGTGGCCGCAGGCCCGTCGGCGTTGACTGGCGTCAGCATGAATCCGCGCACGGGCGACATGGCATCACCAGGGTCCCGCCGGGCGCACGGTGGCCCCGAGGATCGACTGGAAGTGGGTGTCCTGCTGAGTGCTCACCATGCCCGGCAAGGCCGCGAAGTAGTCGGCGCGGGACAGTCCTGCCATCATCCGGTTCCTCGACCGGAACCAATGATTCGCATGGACACCCTGCACGACCTGCCCACCCCCTGCCTCGTCCTCGACCGCCCCCGCCTGCTGCGCAACATCGCGCGCATGCACGACCGCGCCGCCGAGCTGGGCGTGATGCTGCGCCCGCACCTCAAGACGCCCAAGAGCATCGATGTGGCGCGGCTGCTGCTCGAGCGCCAGGCGCGCGGCGTCACCGTGTCCACGCTGGCCGAGGCCGAGTACTTTGCTGGCCACGGGCTGCAGGACCAGTTCTATGCCGTGCCGCTGGCGCCCGACAAGATCCCGCGCATCGCCGCGCTCATGCGCCAGGGCACGGAACTCATCTGCGTGGCGCACGATCTGGAAGCGTTGCCTCTGATCGAGGCCCAGGCGCGCGAGCAGGGCATCGTGCTGCCGCTGGTCATCGACGTGGACGTCGACCAGCACCGCTCGGGTGTCGCCGCCAGCGACCCCGACTTCCTGGCGATGGCGCGCGCCATCGACGCATCGCCGCACCTGGCGCTGCGCGGCATCATGATCTACGCGGGCGCCTCCTACGAGGCGCGCGATACCGATGCCATCGGCGCGCTTGCCGAGCGCATCCGCGTCGGGGGGCTGCAGGCGCAGGCGCTGCTGCACTCGCACGGCCTGCCCTGCGACACCGTGAGCTACGGCTCCAGCCCGGGCACCTATTTCGCGCGCTCGATGGAGGGCATCACCGAAAGCCGGGCCGGCGTCTACCCCTTCCAGGATCTCTTCCAGGCCGGCCTGGGCGCCTGCGCCATCGACGACGTGGCCCTCAGCGTGCTGACCACCGTCACGGGCCGCCAGGCCTCGAAGAACCGGCTCATCATCGACGCCGGCGGGCTGGCGCTGTCCAAGGACCGCTCCACGCAGGGCACCGGCTTCGATGCCGGCTATGGCCTGGTCTGCGACGAGCAGGGCGCGCTGATCCCCGACCTGTACGTGAAGTCCGCCAGCCAGGAGATCGCGCTCATCACGACCCACTCGGGCTCGGCGATCGACCTGTCGCAGTTCCCGGTGGGGCGCCGCCTTCGCATCCTGCCCAACCATTCGTGCTTCACGGCAGCGGGGCATGGCGAGTACCACGTGGTGGACGGCGGAACCGACGTGACGGCGCGCTGGGCGCGCGTGAACGGCTGGTGAAGCGTTCTGCTGAAGGGCTTCGGACATGAACATCGGATTCATCGGCCTGGGCGTCATGGGCGCGCCCATGGCCACGCACCTGGCCCAGGCCGGGCATCGGCTGCACCTGCTGGACGCGAATGCCGATGTCGCGGCCCGGCTCGCGGCCGCGCTGGGCGGCCAGGCGCTGCGCACGCCGGCCGAGGTGGCCGCAGCCAGCGAGATCGTCGTCACGATGCTGCCCGACGGCGAGGTGGTGCGGCAGGTGGCGTTGGGCGAGCAGGGCCTGATGCTGGGCCTGCGGCCGGGCGCGCTGCTGCTGGACACGTCTTCCGCCGAGCCCTGGCTGACGCAGCAGACGGCCGCCGGTCTTGCCGCCTGCGGCGCGACGATGGTGGACGCGCCGGTCTCGGGCGCCGCCTGGGGCGCGCAGGCCGCCGAACTCGTCTTCATGGTGGGCGGCAGCGAGCCCGATGTGGCGCGCGTGCGCCCGCTGCTGGACGTGATGGGCCGCAGCGTGCACCACCTGGGCGGCCTGGGCAGCGGCCATGCGATGAAGTGCATCAACAACTGCATCACCTCGATGACCTTCCTGGCCACCGCCGAGGGGCTGGTGGCGGGCAAGCGCTACGGGCTGGACCCGGCCGTGATGGTGGACGTTCTCAACCAGTCCACCGGCGGCTCGTGGGTGGCGCAGACGCACTTCCACCAGCGCATCTTCAACCGCGCCTTCGACGACCCCTTCAAGCTCGCGCTGATGCTCAAGGACATCGGCATCGCGGTGCAGCTCGCGCAGCAGACCGGCACGCCCATGCCCATGGCGGGCCTCGGTCAGCAGCTCTGGCGCATGGCCGACCACGAGGCCGGGGCCGGTGCCAGCGTCAGCGAGCTGGTGCGCTGGGTGGAAGGGCTGTCGGGCACCGAGCTCACGCCCGGTGCGCAGGCACCCCGGGTTCAGCCCGGGTAGCGCCCGCCGGCGCCTCAGAACGGCAGGATGTACCGCGCCGACACCAGCGCGCCGCGCCCCGGGGCCGGCTCGAAGAAGCGGCCATTGCCCTCGTTGACGATCACGCTGCCCACCACCCTTCGGTCGGCCAGGTTCTCGACCCGTGCCAGCAGGTCGAGCCGGCCCGGCACCTGAGCGGGCAACTGGACCTGCCAGCGTGCGCGCAGCGCCAGCAGGCCGTGGCCGGAGGCGAAGTCGCTGTTCACGTCGTTCACCGGCAGGCGGCCCTGGCCGCGCACCTCGGCGGCCACTTCCAGGCGCGGCAGCGGGGTCCACGCCAGTTCGGCGTAGCCGCTGCGCTGCAGCGTGCCAGCGATGCGGTTGCCCGCAGGCACCGGCAGCGTGGGCGTCAGGCAGGGCAGGGCTGCGCAGACCGCGAAGCCGTCGGTGTAGGTCGCGTCCAGCCAGGTGGCGCTGAGCCGGGCGCGCCATTCGGCGCCCAGCGGGACCGCCAGCGCCAGCTCGGCGCCGCGCCTCTGCGTGCGGCCGACGTTGCGGAAGGTGCTGCGGCCCCCGCGGTTGGTGGCGATCCCGATCTCGTCGTCCGTCCGGGCCTCGAACAGCGCGGCGTCCAGCCACAAGCCGGCCCGGCGCCACTTCGCGCCCAGCTCCACCTGGCGGCTGGTCTGGGCCTTCAGGTCGGTGTTGAAGCCCGCGGCACCGTCCGGGCGGTAGGCGAGTTCGTTCAGCGTGGGCGTCTCGAAGCCGCGGCCGGCGCTCAGGTAGACGTTGAGCTGCGCGTTGGGCCGCCATTGCAGCGCGGCCACCGGGTTGGTGTAGCTGTAGCTGAGCGTGCCGGAGTCGTCGAGATTGCCGCCCACGATGTAGCGGTCCGTGGACTCGTAGGACACGCGCCCGCTGCGCAGGCCCAGCGTGGCCGCCCACTGCGCGGAGAGTTCGGCTTCCACCTGCGCATAGACGTCGCGGCTGCTGACGCGGTTGTCCTCGTCCCGGCGCAGGCGGCCGGTGACGCCCAGGACGCGATCCGCCGGCTCGCCGATGAAGTTCTCGAAGCCCCGACGGTCCTCGCGCGAGGTCTCGGCGGAAGCGCCCGTCACGAGCTGCACGCTGCGCTCGTTGCCGAGCGACCAGCGCCACAGCAGTCGCGCGTCCACGCCCTGGTAGCTGCGGTCGAAATCGATCACGCCGCCGGGCTGCTTCTCGGTCTGCGCCGGGTTGGCGGGGTTGAACTGGCTGGACACCGGAATGGATTGCCACTGCGTGACGGATCGCTTGCCGGCGTACACGGACACCTGGCTCTGCGCCAGGGCGCCGCCATCGGCGAAAAGGTGGCGCCAGCTCAGGCCGGCCTGTTCCTGCGCGGTGTTCTTGCGCGTGTTGAAGCGGTCGGGCTGGCCCGGCGCCTCCTGCGGCAGGGCCACGCCGGCGGTCTGGTCGGGGTCGGCCTCGAACTGCGCGCGCGTCAGGCCCAGCGGGTCCAGTGCCGGCTGATCGATCGCGTTGAGCACCAGCACCACGCGGTCGGGGCCCCGGTCCCAGCCGAGGCGGAAGTTGCCCAGGCTGCGTTCGGCGCTGCTCTGCGGGCGAAAGCCGTCCACCTGCAGTTTCGAGACCCGTGCCCGCAGGCTGAGGCCATCGCCCAGCGGCGCGTCCAGGCTCAGACCCCACTGCTGCAGCCCGGCGCTGCCGGCGTCCAGCGACAGCGCCACCGTGCGCTCCGTGGGCGCGGCGCTGACGACGGAAATCACGCCGCCCGAGCTGCTGCCGTACAGCGCCGTGAATGGCCCGCGCAACACCTCCACCCGCGCCGCGCCGGCGAGGTCGAAGTGCGACACCTGCCCCTGGCCGTCGGGGCCGCTGGCCGGGATGCCGTCGCTGTACAGGCGCATGCCGCGCACGCCGAAGCTGGCGCGCGCGCCGAAGCCGCGGGAATTGATCTGCAGGTCCTGGGCGTAGTTGTTGCGGTTGCTGGCGACGATGCCGGGAATGCGCGCCAGCGCTTCCGACAGGTTGACCTGCGGCCCGGCGGTGCGCAGGTCCTCGGCCGTCAGGACACCGACGGCATAGGGCGTGTCGAACAGGCGGCGCTCGGCGCCGCTGGCCGTGATGACGACGGTCTGGACATCGTCCTGCGCGGCTGCCGGGGCAGTGGCGGAGAAGGCCGCGGCCAGCGCGGCGACGATGCCGAGCAGGCGGCCCGGCGGCCTATTGCGGCGGCTGGGCTTCGACACGGATGCTGGCGAACCAGGCGGCAAGGTTTGCAATGTCTTCATCGGTCAGCGGCTTGGCCATGACGGCCATGACTTCGTGTTTGCGGGCGCCGCTGCGATAGGCGCGCAACTGCGCGGCCAGGTACATGGCGGGTTGGGCGGCCAGGCTCGGCGCGTCGGGTGCGGTGGACAGGCCCAGCGGCCCGTGGCAGACCGCGCAGGCCTGCGCCTTCTGGCGTCCGGCCTGGGCGTCCTGGGCGTGCGCCGGCGGCAGGCCGATGGCGGCGCCCAGGGCCAGGGCCCACTGAACAAGGCGGAAGCGTTTCATGCTGGCATGGAATGGGTTCGGGCCGGCAGGCCCGGGGCGTATGGCCCCGAGTCTGCGGCAGAAGGAAAGGACCGGGGAGGCCAGGGGCCATCCCCGGGGAAGGCGCTCGGGACGGCGCTCGGAAAGCGCCGCGCGGCTCAGGGCGCGCTGTAGGTCACGCGGTAGATGGCGCCCGCGAAGTCGTCGCTGATCAGCAGCGAGCCGTCCTTCATCATCGCCACGTCGACCGGGCGGCCACGGTAGATGCCGTTCTCGTCGAGCCAGCCCTCGGCGAAGACGGTGCTCTTGTCAGCCGTGCCGTCGGCCTTCATGGTCACGAAGTTCACCAGGCCGCCGCTCGCCTTGGTGCGGTTCCAGGATCCGTGCGCAGCCACGAAGATGCCGCCCTGGTACTGGGCCGGGAACATCTTGCCCGAGTAGAAGCTCATGCCCAGCTGTGCCTGGTGCGCCGGGAACTCGACCTGCGGCTTGGTCCAGTTCGCCGGGGGCGCCATGCCCTTCAGGTCCGGTGCGGCGGCGGTGCCGGCGATCTGCGTGTTGTTGCCGTGGATGAAGGGGTAGCCGAAGTGCTCCCCGCCCGCCTTGGTGATGCGGTTGAGCTCGCCCGGGGGAATGTCGTCACCCATGCCGTCGGTCTGGTTGTCGGTGAACCAGACGGTCTTGTCCTTGGGGTTGATGTCCATGCCCACCGAGTTGCGCACGCCGCGCGCCAGCACTTCGCGCTTCGAGCCGTCGAAGGCGTTGAGCTTGATCATCCCGCCGATGCCGAGCTGCTCGTACAACGCGACCTTTTCCTTCGGCTGAACGTTGTAGGGCTGGCCGAGCGTGACGTGCAGCATGCCGTCGTCGCTGACGCGGCAGGTGCGCGCGCCGTGGTTGTAGCTCTCCTCCTCGGGCGGGATCAGCTTGCCCTGCGGCACGACCTCGATCACCGCGACGTCCGGGCCCTCGTAGAAGAACTCGGCCGCCGGGAAGTTCAGCACGCGGTTGTGCTCCGCCACGACGAGGAAGCCGTCCTTTGTCCAGCACACGCCGTTGGGGTTGGTGAACTTCAGGCTCGGCGCGAAGCTCTTGACCTCGTCGGCGACACCGTCGCTGTTGCGGTCGGTCACGGCCCAGACGGTGGTCTTGCGCGTGCCGACGAACAGCATGTTGGTGCTGGGCGCCACGGCCATGTGGCGCGCATCGGGCACGATGGCGAACAGGTCGATGGCGAAGCCCGGCGGCATCTTGATGCGCTTGAGGTTGGCGCGGATGGCATCGGCATTGCGGCCGGTCTGCGGCACCACAGGGATGTTCAGGTCCGCGGTGGCGACCTTCATCTGCTTGAGCTTCTCGATGTTCTGCTGGGCTGCAGCGGGCAGGCTGAAGGCGCAGGCCAGCGCGGCGGCAGCCAGGGCCGTGGGTCGGAACAAGCATTTCATGGGTGGGTCTCCTGTATGGAATTTGTGGTGGCTTCTGCCCCGCACCTCACGGGCGGGACCGGCGTGCGGATTGCAAGCGGTGTTCCATCCCGGGAAGACCCGGATGCCTCGTGCCCACCTGCCTGCTGGCACGGCCTTGCCTTGGCGCTCGCGGCGTCCATTCTTTCCACAGGGGTCACGCAAACCGTCCAGAAACTGGTCAGTTGCGGGGGGCAGCCGCCCCTGCTAGCGTCCGATCAACGACGTGGGCATCCAGGCAGCCCATGCAACAGCCGGCAACGATCGGCCCGAGGAGACAGCTTGTGATGACAGGTCGCGACGAACGCACGCTGGCCCATGCCCGTGCCATGAAGGCCCGCGGCCTGGCCATGCCGCCCGAAGGCCTGCCTTCAGGCGTGATCCTGGACAGCTGGGTGCGCTGCACCGATGCCGGCCTGCAGCCGGGCGCCCCGGTCACGGTGCCGGTGGTCGAGGCGGCGGACCTGGCGCGCCGACGCGAAAGTTCGGCGCTGGTGCGCCGCCTGGCCCAGGCCGAACTCGAGACACTGTCGCGCCAGATCGCCGGCTCGAACTTCCTGCTCGCCTTCGCCGACCGCGAGGGCGTGATCCTGGACCTGTATGCCGACAACCGCTTCAGCATGAGCAACACGGATGCCGCCATCCTGGCCGGCAGCTGCTGGCGCGAAGGCATCGCGGGCACCAACGGGCTCGGCACGGCGCTCGCCACGGGCGCCGCCGTGGCCGTGACGGGCCTGGAACACTATTTCCTGAAGCTCGGCGACATCTCCTGCACGGCGGCGCCGGTGCGGGACGCGCAAGGCCAGGTGGTGGGCGTGCTGGACGCGTCCTCGTTCTACGAATCCCGCCAGCGCCACACGCAGGCCCTGGTGCAGATGGCCGCCACGCACATCGAGAACGGCTTGCTTGCCCACCAGATGCGCGGCCAGCTGGTGCTGGCGATGCACCCGCGTGCCGAGTACCTGGGCACGCTGAGCGCCGCCCTGCTGGCGTTCGACGGCGAAGGCTGCCTGGTCGCCATCAACGGGCCGGGCCGAAGCCTGTTCAGCGGTCTGGATGCCAGCCGTGGCCGGCGCTTCGAGGAGCTGTTCCTCGAATCGCTGGACTCCGTGCTGGCTCGCCTGCACCTGGGTGGCGAGGTGCGCCTGCGGGACGCCCTGGGCAGCGCGCTGGTGGCGCGCATGGTGGCCCGGCCCGGCCCGGCGTCGACGTCCGCCGCCCTGACCCGGCCCCCCGAGCCCGCGGCCTTGCCGCTCATCGGGCGCAGCCCGCCGCGTGCCGAAGCCCGGCCCGCTGCGAATGCCTCGGCCTTCCTCGACGACGACCCCGCCGTGGCGGAAGCCTGCCGGCTGGTGGAAGCCGCCGTGCGCCTGCGCGCGCCCATCCTGCTGCACGGCGAAACCGGCACCGGCAAGGAACTGCTCGCCCGCCATGCCCACCGCGTCAGCGGGCGGCGCGGCGATTTCGTGGCCGTCAACTGCGCGGCCCTGCCGGCCGAGCTGTTCGAGGCCGAGCTGTTCGGCTACGTCAGCGGCGCATTCACCGGTTCGCGCAGGGATGGCAACGCCGGTCTCATCGTGGCCGCCGACGGTGGCACGCTGCTGCTGGACGAAGTGCGCGAACTGCCCCTGCACCTGCAGGCGGCGCTGCTACGCTTCCTGGACGACCAGCAGGTGCGGCCGGTGGGTGGCCATGCCACCCGGCAGGTCGACGTGCAGCTGCTGGCGGCCACGCATGCCGACCTGGACGCCGAAGTGCGCGCTCGCACGTTCCGCGAAGACCTCATGTACCGGCTGAACACCGTGCGCGTGAGCCTGCCGCCGCTGCGCAGCAGGCGTGACCTGGCCCGGGCGGTGCACTGGGTGCTGCGCGATGTCGACTCGGCTGCGACCATCACCGACGACGCCACGGCGCGGCTCATGCAGCATCCCTGGCCGGGCAACTTCCGCGAGTTGCGTTCGGTGCTGACACGCGCGCTGCTCGCGCGCCGCACCGCCGACCGTGACCAGCCCCTGCGTGAAGACGACGTGGCGCGGGTGCTTCCGGCCGCGGCCGCTGCGCACCCGGCCGCGGCTTCCGGGTCGATGCTGCAGCGCAGCGCCGCTGAACTGGTGCGGGCCGAGTACGAGCGCACCGGGCGCTCGGTCAGCCAGACATCGCGCAACCTGTCCATCTCGCGCACCACCGTCTACAAGCACCTGCGTGGTTGATGTTGACCCTGGCGCGGCGGCCGCGTCCGGTGCGGGCTCACACCAGCCCGGCGTAGGCCCCGCCGTCGAGCTGCAGGTTCTGCCCGGTCATGAAGCCGGAGTTCGCGGCGCACAGGAAGGCGCAGGCGGCGCCGAATTCCTCCGGCCGGCCGAAGCGCCGCGCCGGCAGGGTGTCGGCGATGCGCTGGCGGGCCGCTTCGTGCGTGATGCCGTGCTCGGCCATCAGGCGGCGCGCCATGAACTCCTGGCGCGGGGTGTCGAAGCGCTCGGGCAGCAGCTGGTTGATGGTGACGTTGTCCACCACCGCCTCGCGTGCGAGCGCCTTGCTCACGGCCGTGAGCCCGGCGCGCGCTGCGGTGGAAAGGCCCATGGCCGCGTGCGGCGTCTTCACCATCGCCGAGGTGATGTTGACGATGCGCCCGAAACCGCGCTCGCGCATGCCCGGCAGCACCGCGCGGATCAGCATCACGCCGGCGATGAGGTTGCTCTCCAGCGCGCGCATCCACGCGGCGTGGTCCCAGTCGGCCAGCTGGCCCGGCGGCGGGCCGGCGTTGTTGTTCACCAGGATGTCCGGTTCGGGGCAGGCAGCCACCAGCGCTGCGCGGCCGGCTTCGGTGTCGAGGTCGGCGGCGACCGTGTGAACGGTCGCGCCGCTGGCGGCGCGCAATGCAGCGGCAGCGGCCTCCAGCTTCGTGCGGTCCCGGCCGTTGAGCCAGACCTCGCAGCCTTCGGCCGCCAGCGCCTGCGCGCAGGCCAGGCCCAGCCCCTGCGACGACGCGCAGACAAGGGCCTTTCGGCCGCGGATGCCCAGGTCCATGGGGACTCCTTCAGGGGTTCAGATCGATGGCCACCGACTTCAGCTCGGTGAAGCTTTCCACGCCCTCGCGGCCGTTCTCGCGGCCCCAGCCCGAGAGCTTCATGCCGCCGAAGGGCATCGCGAAATCCGGCGCCACGGCTGCGTTCACGCGGATGTTGCCCGCTTTCAGCCTGCGCGCCATGCGGTGCGCGCGCGAGAGGTCGCGCGTCCAGACGCTGGCCGACAGGCCGTAGGCGGTGTCGTTGCCGCGTGCGGCGAGCGTGTCGAGTTCCTCCTCGTCGCCGAAGGCGAAGGTGGACAGCACCGGGCCGAAGATCTCCTCGCGCACCAGGGCCATGTCCGCGCGTGTGCGCGCCATCACGGTGGGCTGCATGAAGTAGCCGGCGCCGGGCAGTGCGGCACCGCCGGTCAGCACATCGGCACCCTCGGCGATGCCGCCGGCCACGTAGGCGAGCACGCGCTCGCGCTGGCGCTGGCTGATCAGCGGGCCCATCTCCGATTCCGGCAGATGCCCCGGCGCCACGCGCAGCCGGCGGGCGCGGTCCGCCACACCCTGCACCACGCGCTCGAAGACGGATTCGTGCACGAACAGGCGCGAGCCCGCCGCACACACCTGCCCGGCGTTGGCGAAGATGCCGCGCGCAGCGGCGTCGGTGGCGCGCTCGAGGTCGGCATCGGGGAAGATGAAGACCGGGCTCTTGCCGCCGAGCTCCAGCGACAGGCGTTTCAGGTTGCCCGCCGCCGAAGCCAGGATGCGCTGGCCCACCGCGGTGCTGCCGGTGAAGGACAGCTTGTCGACGCCGGGGTGGTCCACCAGCGCCTGGCCTGCGGTGGTGCCGAGTCCGGTGACGATGTTCACGACGCCCGGCGGGAAGCCGGCCTCGACGATGAGCTCGCCCAGCCGCACGGCCGTCAGCGGCGTCAGCTCGGCGGGCTTGAGCACGGCCGTGCAGCCGGCGGCCAGCGCGGGCGCGATCTTGCCCACCGCCATCGGCAGCGGTACGTTCCAGGGCACGATGAGCCCGGCCACGCCCAGCGGCTCGCGCAGTGTGTAGGTGTGCCATTCCCCCGGCAGCGAGGTGGCGCGCGTCTCGCCGCTGAGCTTGGTGCACCAGCCTGCGTGGTAGCGCAGGCACTCGGCGGACAGCGCCACGTCGAACATGCGCGCCATCTTCAGCGGCTTGCCGGTGTTCAGCGTTTCCAGCGCGGCCAGCTCGTCGGCGTGCTGGTCGATCAGTTCGGCCAGGCGCCACAGCAGCCGCGCGCGCTGCGCCGGTTTCATCGCGGGCCAGGGGCCGCGCTCGAAGGCGCGGCGCGCGGCGTCGACCGCGGCATCGATGTCGGCCGCATCGCCGGCGGCCGCCTGCGCGATGACGTCGCCGGTGCAGGGGTCGGTCACGTCCAGCAGCGCGCCGCTGGCGGCGGCCTGCCATGCGCCGTCGATCAGCAGCCTCAGGGGCTGGCCGGGCTGGCCGGGCTGTCCAGGCAGGGCGGGGCGGGTCATCGGGGTCTCCGGTTCAGTGCGTTCATCCGGCGCGGGTCAGGCATCGGCGAGGATCATGTCCGCGGCCTTCTCGGCAATCATCAGCGTGGCCGCGTTGGTGTTGCCGCCGACGATCCCGGGCATCACAGAGGCGTCCACCACGCGCAGGCCGGGCACGCCGTGCACGCGCAGGCGCGGGTCCACCACGGCGTCGGCGCCCACGCCCATCGCGCAGGTGCCCACCGGGTGGTGCGTGATGCCGCCGAGCGCGCGGATCGCCTCGTCCAGCTCGGCGTCGCTTTGCAGCGCGGCGCCGGGCAGGGTCTCGGCGCCCACCAGCGAAGCCAGCGCCGGCTGCGCGTACAGCCGCCGCGCGGCGCGCAGGCCCTCGCGCATGCTGCGGAAGTCGTCCTCGTGCGAGAACAGGTTCATCGCGATGCGGGGCTTGTCCGCGGGGTCGGCCGAGCGCAGCGTCACGCGGCCACGGCTCTTCGCATAGAGCTGGCACACCGTGATGTAGAAGCTGTGCTCCTGCGCTGGCCGCAGCACCGGGAACCACAGCCGCGCGTCCAGGCGCACCGGGTTGCACAGCAGCTGGATGTCGGGCCGGTCGAGCGCGGGGTCGCTCTTGAGCAGCAACGTGCCGTTGCAGATCTGCGTGGCGAAGGGGCCGCCGCCGGTGAAGGCCCAGCGCAGCACCGAGAGCACGGCCCGGTCGAATCGCAGCTGGCGCAGGAAGGTCAGCGGCTGCAGCGCGCGGAACTGCAGCGGCATGCGCGGGTGCTCGATCAGGTTGCCGCCCACGCCCGCGAGTGCGCGCTGCACAGGGATGCCCAGGCGCTGCAGCTCGTCTGCCGGGCCCACGCCCGACAGCATCAGCAGTTGCGGGCTGCCGTAGGCGCCCCCGCTCAGCAGCACCTCACGCCGCGCGCGCACGCGCAGCACCCGGCCGCCGCGGCGCAACTGCACGCCCACGGCGCGGCCGTCCTCGATCAGCACGCGCTCACTCAGCGCACGCGTCCACAGCTGCAGGTTGGGCCGCGACAGCACCGGGTGCAGGTAGGCGCGCGAACTGCTGTGGCGCCGCCCGTTGCGGTCGATGGCGACGTCGCCGCGCGCGATGCCGTCGTGGTGCTCGCCGTCGTAGTCGTCGTTGAGCCGGTGGCCTGCCTCGCGCGCGGCCTCGCGCAGCGGCTCGGCCAGCAGGTGGCGCGTGTCGATGGGGTTCACCTGCAGCGGCCCGGCGCCGCCGTGGAACGGGCCGGCGCCGCGCCAGTTCGATTCGCTCTTCACGAAGTACGGGAGCACGTCGTCGTAGGACCATCCGGTGCAGCCGGCTGCCGCCCAGTCGTCGAAATCGCGCCGGTCGCCCCGGATGTGGAACATGCCGTTGATCGACGACGAGCCGCCCAGCAGGCGCCCGCGCGGCACGGGCAGCACACGGCCTTGCAGGTGCGGCTCCGGCTCGGTCTGCAAGCCCCAGGTGAGGTCGGGCCGCTGCAGCGCGCGCATGAAGCCCACGGGCATGCGCACGGCCGGGTGGCTGTCGCCACCGCCGGCTTCGAGCAGCATCACCTGGCAGCCGGGGTCGGCGCTCAGGCGGTTGGCCAGCACGCAGCCGGCCGTGCCGGCGCCGACGACGATGAAGTCGACTTCCTGGTCCCAGTGGGCCATCAACGCCCCTGGAATTGCGGCGGCCGGCGCTGCTGCCAGGCGGCGGCGCCTTCCTTGAGGTCGGCAGAGGCGTCGGCGGCAGCGATGTCGCGCGCCAGCGCGGCGGCGTCCAGCGTGCCCCGCGCGATGCGGTTCAGGTGCTGCTTCATGCCCAGGATCGCCAGCGGGGCCAGGCCCGCGATCTCCGCGCAGAAGGCGTCCACCAGGGCCGGCACGCCGGCGGTGCTGTCGGCCACGCGGTCGAGCAGGCCGAGGCGGCGCATCTCGGTCGCATCCAGCCGCTCCGCCGCAAGCATGATGCGCCGCGCTGCTGGCAGGCCCACGGCCGCGACGAAGCGTTCCAGCCCGCCGCGATAGAAGTGCAGGCCCAGCCGGGCGGCCGGCACCATCAGTTCGCTGTCGGGCCCGCCGATGCGGAAATCGCAGGCCACCGCGAGGTCGCCCGCGCCGCCGAAGGCGCCGCCCTGCAGCACCGCCACGGTGATGGGCCGCGCCTGCTCGACGGCGTCGGTGATGCCCTCGAATCTGCGGCCGGCGTCGGCGCCGGCGGTGCCCACCTGCCCGATGTTGAACCCGCTGCAGAAGTGCCGGCCTTCGCCCTGCAGGCGCAGCAGCAGGACCTCGGGCCGCGCGTTCACGTCGGCGAGGAAACCATGCAGGACTTCGAGATCGCTCAGTTCCAGCCGGTTGGCCACGGCGGGGCGCCGCAGCGTGATGGTGGCCACGGCCCCATCGATCACCAGATCGGGCGCGAGGCCCTCGTTCCGGGCTTCAGCGCCAGCCATAGACATCCAGGGTCGAGGCCCCGTCCTTGAGTTGCTGCAGGATGGCGGCTTCGTCGGCCTCGCGCTTCACCGACCGCGCCACCACGTCCGTTGCGCGCTCGCGCGGCACCACGACCACGCCGTCGCCGTCGCCCACCACCAGGTCGCCCGCGTTCACGGTGACATCGCCGATGCGCACCGGATGGTTGATCCAGCCGGTGGCGCCGAAGTCCTTGCCGGTGCCCCGGATGCACAGGCCTCGGGCGAACACCGGGAAGCCGAACTCGGCCAGCAGCGCGCCGTCGCGCACGCAGCCGTCGATCACCAGCCCCGCGAGGTCGCGGGCGATGGCCATCGTGGCCATGATCTCGCCCCAGTAGCCGTGTTCGTAGGCGCCGTTCACGTGGACCACCAGCACGTCGCCGGGGCGCGAGATGTCGAGCGCGCGGTGCAGCCAGAGGTTGTCCCCCGGGGGCGAGTGCACCGTCAGTGCGCTGCCTGCGAAGGCCATGCCGGCCGCCACGGGCTTGATGGCTGAAGGCAGCGCGCCGATCTTGCCGCCGGCCTCGTGCAGCGTGGCGGTGGGCAGCGCGCGCGCGGCCTGGGCCAGGGTGTCGGCCACGCGTTCGGGGTTGCGGCGCGTGGTGGCCTCCCAGTCGAATCGTTTCATGCCTGCTCCCGGGTCTGCAGCTGGTGGTACTTGAACTGCCGGCGGGCATCGTCGAGACGCATGCCGCCGCGCACGGCCTGGCGGATGCGGTCCTCGGCGGCTTCGATCGCCTCGGCGGCGTCGAGCACGGCGGCCTCGTGTTCCTTCGGGATCACGATCACGCCGTCGGCGTCGCCGCGCACGATGTCACCCGGCGCCACGCGCGCATCGCCGATGTTCACGGGGATGCCGGTGGCCTCGACCTGCACGCGGTCCTTGCCGGTGCGCATCCAGTGGGCCTTGCTGAAGACGGGGTAGCCGAGCTGCAGGCACAGCGCCACATCGCGGCAGATGCCGTCGATGACGGTGCCGGCGATGCCGCGCCGGTGCGCGATCTCGGTCAGGATGTCGCCCCAGACGGTGCAGTTCTCGCGCCCGCCGTTGTCCAGCACGATGACGCTGCCGGGCGGCACGTCATCGATGTAGTCGCCCACGGTGCCGGCAGGCTTGCCTGCGGGGCCGTAGAGCAGCGTCCAGGCGCGGCCTGCCATGCGGAATCCGCCCGAGCGGGGCTGGATGAGGTGGCATTGCCCGGCGATGCCGAGCTTGTCGAGCGCGTCGCTGAGCGTGGCGGTGTCGAGCTTCGCGGCGCGGGCGACGTTGGCGTCGTCGTGGTTGTCTTCTTGAGGGTTCGGGGCCATGGGCTCAGTTCTCCAGCATGTGTTCGTAGGCGCCGCCCATCACCTGCCCGATGGGGGTGCCGGCCAGGATGGCCTTGGCCATGGCGGCCTCGCGGGCGACGATGGCTTCGGCAGCGTCGAGCACGCGTTCGATATCGGCGGCGGCGATCAGGATGACGGCGCTGCGGTCGGCCAGCACGTAGTCGCCGGGGTTCACCGTCACGTCGCCGATGCTCACCGGGACCTGCGTGCCGAGTTCCACCACGCGGCCGCGTGCGGTGAAGGAGGTGAGGCTGCGCGAGAAGACAGGGAAGCCGTAGGCGATGGCTTCGTCCACGTCGCGCAGGGGCCCGTCGGCCACCACGCCCGCCACGCCCTTGACCTGCGCGCCCAGCGTCAGCAGGCCGCCCCAGCACCCGGCTTCGACGCCGCTGCGCTGTTCCACGACGATGACGTGGTCGGGGCCGGCATGCTCGATCGCGGTGCAGCCGAGGTGCTTGGGCGGGCCGGCGGGCGGCTGGCCGGGGCCGACCTTCATCGTCACCGCGATGCCGGCGATGCGGCCTTCGCCGCTGCGCTGCGGCAGTCCGGTGACGGCGCCCTTCAGGCCCAGCTTGTCGAGGGCGTCGGAGACGGCGCAGGCATCCAGGCGCTTGAGGCGTTGGACGTTCGGGTCGGTCATGTTCGTTGTTCCTTCGATCAGGGTGTGGCGGTGGGCTGTCGGCGCGTCACGGGAGTGGTTTCCATGTCGCGAAGGCCAGCCCCGTGCCGGTGAGGGCGGGGCTGCGGTAGCCGGGCACGTAGTCCACCTGGTCGAGATCCAGGTCGCGGGCCATGGCGCCGACCACGATCCAGTTGCGGATCTCGGAGCTGCCGGCCTGCAGCTGCTTCGGGTCCAGCGCGGCCAGGGCGGGCAGGTCCTTGCGGCGGATGGCGTCGATGACGTGCTGGTCGAGTTGTTCGTCCACCACGAAGTGCGACAGGCCGCCGGAGGCGATGACGCCCACGCGCAGGTCCTGCGGCCAGGCGGCGACCAGTTCGCGCAGCGCCTCGCCGAGCGCCACGCAGCGGCGCGGGGTGGGCTGGTTGGGCGGGTCGAAGGTGTTCAGGATCACCGGGATCACGGGCAGCGCGCGGTCGTGCAGCAGGCGGCGGTGTACGAACTGGAAGGCGTGCCCCTCGGACTGTCCGTCTTCCAGGCCGTCCATCGCGGCGATGTCGAAGTCGCGGTCGCACAGGCCCCTGATCAGGTACTCGGCGAGGTCGCTCTTGACCGGGTACTCGTGGTCGGTCTCGGGTTCGTGGCGCCACATGCGGGCGGATTTCACCCAGTTGTCGTTCGCGGCGGCCGGCTCGCGCGCAGTGTTGCGGATGCTCGGGCCGTAGAACAGAGCCACGGCCGGGTTGTTGCTGGTGCGGAAGAGTTCGGTCTGGTCGTCGCCGACGATCAGCAGCACATCCAGGCGGGCGGCCGCGATGGCGTCGCGGATGCGGTCCATCGCGGTCTGCGCGGCGTCGTAGCGTTCGCTCAGGCGTTCGGGCGATGCCAGGTCGGCTGCGCCGGGCGGGGCGGCGGCCAGCAGCTTGGCGTAATCGGTCGGGTTGCCGGCGGCATCGAAGTAGTGCGCGTTCTTCTGGTCGATGACACGGAAGCCGTGCATCCAGTCCTCGCGCTGCGCCACCAGCATGATGCTGTGCGACGAGCCGAAGGCGGCGATCAAGCGGGCCATGGGGGGGTGTCCTTGCGGTCAGACGACGAAGGCGGCGCGCAGCTCGGCGATGCGGGCCTCGCTGTAGCCGAGTTCGCGCAGGATGCTGTCGGTCTGGTCGCCCTGGTGCGGCGCCGCGCGCGGCGGGGTGGTCTCGGTGTGGCCCGACAGGCGGAAGGGCGTGCGCACCAGGGAGATGTCGCCCAGCTCCGGGTGCGGCATCGGCCAGGCCATGCCCAGCTGCTGCACCTGCGGGTCGGCGAAGACCTGGTCGATGCTGTGGATGGGGCCGCAGGGCACGCCCGCCCGGATGAGCAGCTCGGTCCACTCGGCGGTGGTGCGGGTGGCGAAGACCTCGCCCACGGCGGCGTTCACGCGCTCGCGGTTCTGCACGCGTTCCGGGTCCGAGCCGAGGCCCGGTTCCGTCACCAGGTGCTGCAGGCCCATGGCCTCGCACAGGCGGGTCCACATGTTCTGGCCGATGGCCGCGATGTTCAGGTGGCCGTCCTGTGTCGCGAAGACGCCGGTGGGCACGGTCAACGGGTGCTCGTTGCCCGACTGCGTGGGCACCTTGCGGTCGATCAGCCACTGCGCGGCCTGGAAGTCGAGCATCGCGATCTGGCTCTCCAGCAGCGAGGTCTGAACCCACTGGCCTTCGCCCGTGGCCTCGCGTTCCAGCAGCGCGGACATGATGCCCAGCGCGCAGAAGTGGCCGGCGCACAGGTCGGCGATCGGGATGCCCACGCGCATCGGGCCGTCGCCGGCGCGGCCGGTCACGCTCATGAGCCCGCCCATGCCTTGCGCGATGCTGTCGAAGCCCGGCCAGCCGGCGGCGGGGCCGTCCTGGCCGAAGCCGGAGATGCTGGCGTAGACGAGGCGCGGGTTGATCGCGCGCAGCTGGTCCGGGCCGATGCCCAGGCGGTGCTTGACGTCGGGCCGGTAGTTCTCGATGAAGACGTCAGCCGTGCGCACCAGCTGCTCCAGGATGGCGCGGCCTTCGGGCGCCTTCATGTTGAGCGTCAGGCTTTCCTTGTTGCGGTGCAGGTTCTCGTAGTCGGCCCGGTTGTGCTCGCGGCCGCCGATCATGTCGTCGCCGCCGGGTGCGCCGGGCGGGATCTCGAGCTTGATGACGCGCGCGCCCTGGTCGGCGAAGGTGCGCACGGCGGTGGGGCCGGCGCGCACGCGCGTGGCGTCGAGGATGGTGTAGCGGCTCAGGGCACCGGGTCGCATGGGGGTCATCCTCGGTCGGGTGTGAACATCGGGACGGCATGGCCGCCCTCGCTGGGCTCGAAGACCACGCGCACGCGCTGGTCGATGGCGAAGCCCTCGCCGACCAGGTTGCTGAGCATCGTCGGTCCTTCGTCCAGCGTCACGTAGGCCAGCGTGTAGGCGCGTTCCTCGCTGCCCATGGTGCTGAAGGAATAGACGGTGCCGGTGCCTGCAGCCTGCACCCACTCGGTGGCGTCGCTCAGGCAGTGGGGGCAGATGTCGCGCGGGTAGTGGTGGAACTCGCCGCAGGCGGTGCAGCGCTTCACCAGCAGCCGGCCTTCGTCGGCGGCCTGCCAGTAGGCCAGCGTGTCGGGCTGCACCATCGGTTTCGGGATCTTGCGCATCACAGCCTTTCCATGATCAGCGTGCCGGCGGTGTGGCGCGAAGCCAGCGCGCCGCCGATGCCGTTGGCCAGCGCCCAGGTGCAGCCGGGCACCTGCACGGCGGGGTGGGCCTCGCCGCGCAACTGGCGCACGGCTTCCAGGATCTTCGTCATGCCGCCGCGGTTGGCCGGGTGGTTGCTGCACAGCCCGCCGCCGTCGGTGTTGAAGGGCAGGCGGCCGGTGCCGGAGATGAGGTTGCCGTCCATCACGAAGCGCCCGCCCTGGCCCTTGGCGCAAAAGCCCAGGTCTTCCAGCTGCATCAGCACCGTGATCGTGAAGCTGTCGTACAGCGACGCGTACTGGATGTCTGCCGGCGTGATGCCCGCTTCGGCGAATGCGCGCGGGCCCGACCATGCGGCTGCGGAGTACGTGAGGTCGATCTTGCCGCCCATGGCGTGCTTCTGCGCCTCGCCGGTGCCGCGCACCATCACCATGGGCCGCTTCAGAGAGCGGGCGATGTCCGGGTGCGCGACGATGATCGCGCCGCCGCCGTCGCTCATGACGCAGCAGTCCAGCCGGTGCAGAGGGTCGCTGACCATCGGCGAGTTGACGACGTCCTCCACCGTGACGAGCTTGCGCAGCATGGCGTGCGGGTTGTGCTGCGCGTGGTGCGAGGCGGCCACCTTGATCCAAGCGAGCTGTTCGCTGGTGGTGCCGAACTCGTGCATGTGGCGCCGCGCCACCATTGCGTACAGGTTCTGCGTGGCGGGGCCGTAGGGCATCTCGAAGGCCAGTTCGGGGCAGTCCGGGTCCGGCGGGCGCAGCGCGAGTGCGGGCTTGCCCGGCTTGCCATCCTTGCCCGTCGTGGCGGCGGCCCGGGCCTGCGCCTCGGCCATCGCCGCGCGGGGCCGGCCCGCGAGCGTGATCAGCGCCACCTTGCAGCGGCCGGCCGCGATGGCGGCCGCCGCGTGCGCCACGTGCAGGATGGGCGCGGAGCCGCCGCACTCGGTGCTGTCGAGGTGGCGCAGCCGCAGGCCCAGGTACTCCGCCACGGTGGCCGTGCCCAGGCCCGGCGCGTCGCCGGCGCAGAAGTAGGCGTCGACGTCGGACTTGTCCAGCCCGGCGTCGGCCAGCGCCCCGCGCGCCACGTCGGCGTGCAGGCGCAGCACCGACAGGCCCTCGGCCAGCCGCGTGGGGTGCTCGTAGGCGCCGACGATCGCGGCAGTTCCGTTCAGGGACATCACTGCTGCGGCTTGAAGCCGGAAGCCTTGATGATCGGGCCCCAATGGGCCAGTTCGGCCTGCAGCGTCTTGTCCACCTCGGCGCCCGGCTGGTAGTCGGCCACCTGCAGCAGGCGGTTCATCATCAGGTCCTTCACCTCGGGCAGGCCCAGCACCATCTTCAGCGCGTTCTGCATGCGGTCCAGTTCGGCCGGGGCCAGCTTCGCCGGGCCCCAGATGCCCATCCAGCCGTCGTCGCCTCCGGTGTCGAAGCCTTGTTCCGCCATCGTCGGCACGTCGGGGATCAGCGCCGAGCGCTTGCGGCTGAACACGCCCACATAGGTGAGCTTGCCGGCCTTCACGTGCTGGATCGCATCGCCGGCCACCATGTTGCCGGTCTGCAGCTGTCCGCCGAGCATGTCGTTGACCAGCGGGCCGTTGCCGCGGTACGGCACCACGGTCATCTCGACGCCCGCGATCTTGCCGAACTGCAGGCCGTTGAAGTGCGTGTCGCCGCCCATGCCGGCGGTGCCGAAGGTGGGCTGGCCGGCGGGTGTCTTGCGCCAGGCCACGAAGTCCTTGGCGGTCTTCACGCCGCTGGCGGCGGTCACCACCATGGCCATCGGGTAGGAGTTCAGGCGAGCGACCGAGGTGAAGTCCTTCGTCATGTCGTAGCCCAGAACCTCCACCGGGTAGGTCAGGTGCTGGAAGACGAAGGTGGCGTTGGGCGCCAGCATGTAGGTCAGGCCGTCGGGCGCGGCGGCCTTGACGGCCTGTGCGGCCAGCCGGCCGCCGACGCCGGGGCGGTTCTCGACGATCACGGTCTGCTTGAGCACCGTGGTGAGCTTCTCCGCGACGACGCGGGCCAGGCTGTCCGAACCACCGCCCGGCGGGAAGCCGACCAGGATGCGGATGGGCTTGTCGCTCTGGGCGTGCGCGCCGAAGGCGGCGGCCAGGCCGAGTGCGAGCAGGCTGCGGCGTGCGAGCTTGAGGGTCTTCATGCGTTGTCTCCGTGGGTCTTCTGGGAATGGCGCGACGCAACGCGCCGCAGGTGGAATCCGGCGTCACCGAACATCTGTCCGATGGCGATGAGGCGCTTGGCGTAGTGGCTGGCGCGGCACTCTTCGGTCATGCCCATCGCGCCATGCAGCTGGATCGCGGCTAGGGCGGACCGGCGCCCCAGCTGGGCCGTCAATGCCTTGGCGGCAGAGACACCGTGCGCGCGGCCGTCGGGGTCGGCGTCGTCCAGCGAGAGCGCCGCCACGCAGGCCATCGACTTGACCTGCTCCAGCGCGATGGCGAAGTCGGCCACCTGATGCTGCAGTGCCTGGAACTTCGACAGGGGCGAGCCGAACTGCCGGCGCGTGCGCAGGTGTTCGGTGGTCAGCGCCAGCAGGGCCTCGAGCGCGCCGGCAGCCTCCGCGCAGAGGGCGGCGTTGGCGCGGTCGAGCGCGCGTTCGACGTGGGGCAGCGCGCCGCCCACGGGGCCGATCACTTCCGCCGCGCCGCAGGCCACGCCTTGCAGCGTGAGGTGGGCCGCGCCGCGAGCATCCAGCGTGGCATAGGGTTGGCGCTGCAGCCCGGGCGCGTCGGCGTCCAGCGCGAAGAGCGTGAGGCCGTCGCGGTCGCGCCGCGCGCCGCCGGTGCGGGCCAGCACCAGCAGCAGCCCGGCGGTGTCGCCGCCGAGCACGCCGCTCTTGCGGCCGTCCAGCACCCAGCCGTCGGCCTGGGGACGGGCGCTCGTCTGCACGTCGGCGGCGTCGTAGCGCGCTTCGGGTTCCTCCACCGCCAGCGCCATGCGCAGCCGTCCTTCCGCCAGGGCCGGCAACCAGCGCGCGCGCTGCGCGGCACTGCCGGCCTCGGCCAGCAACTGCCCGGCCAGCGCCACGCTCGGAAGCCAGCTGTTGCCGGCCAGCGCGCGGCCCAGCTCCTGGGCCACGAGCATGCTTTCAACCGCGCCCTGCTCGCTGCCGCCGTGCTCGGCGGCGAAGGGCAGGCCCAGCAGGCCGAGCTCGGCCATGCCGGCATGGCGCTGCGCGGCGCGCGCGGGTGTCTCGGCGTTGCCGCGTTCGGGGGCCGGGTACTCGCCGTCGCAGAAGCGCTGCACGGCGTCGCGCAGGGCCAGTTGGTCGTCCGTGAGAGAGAAGTCCATGCGTGCGGCCTCAGGCAGCCATGACCGCTTGCGCGATCAGGTTGCGTTGCACCTCGTTGCTGCCGCCGTAGAGCGACAGCTTGCGGGAATCCAGCGCGTTGGCCGCCAGCGTGCCGAGTTCGGGGGGTGCGGGCATGTCGCCCAGCGATTCGAGGAATTGCGCTTCGGCGCTGAAGGGCAGCGCGTGGGGCCCGGCGATGTCGAGCAGGGTCTCGAAGATGGCCTGCCGCAGCTCGGTGCCGCGCACCTTGAGCATCGAGGCCTCGACCTGCGGCACCCGGCTGCGCTGGCCGGCGCCCAGCAGGCGCAGCGCCGTCACTTCGAGTGCCATCAGCTCCACCTCGAACTGCGCCAGCCGCGCCTGCAGGACGGCGTCGTCCGACAGGCCCTGCCCAGCGGCCAGCTGCCGTGCGCGCGCCAGCTGCTGCTTGCACGAGCCGATGCCCGCGATGCCGGTGCGCTCGTGGCCGAGCAGGAACTTGCCGTGGCCCCAGCCCTTGTGCAGTTCGCCCACCAGGTTCTCGCGCGGCACGCGAACCTGGTCCAGGAAGACTTCGTTCAGGTCGGTGCCGCCTTCGAGCATGCGGATGGGCCGCACCGTCACGCCCGGCGAGGCCATGTCGATGAGCAGGAAGCTGATGCCCTCCTGCGGTTTGGCGGCATCGGGGTCGGTGCGCACCAGCGCGAACATCATCGAGCACCAGGTGGCGTAGGACGTCCAGATCTTGTGGCCCGTGACGACGAAGTGCCGGCCGTCGGGCTCGAGCACCGCGCTCGTGCGCAGCGATGCCAGGTCCGAACCCGCGCCGGGCTCGCTGAAACCCTGCGCCCACCAGGTGCGGCTGGCGCGGATGTCAGGCAGGTAGCGCGCCTTCTGCTCGGGCGTGCCGAACGCGATCAGCACCGGGCCCAGCATCTGGATGCCGCTGGCGATGATGCGCGGCGCGCCGCCGAGCAGTGTTTCCTCGTCGAAGAGGTAGCGCTGCAGCGGTGTCCAGCCCGGGCCGCCGTGCTCCACCGGCCAGCCGGGCGTGAGCCAGCCGCGCGCCTCGAGCCGGTTGAACCAGGCCACGTAGTCGGCGTGCTCCAGGCGCAGGCCGAGCTCGACCTTCTTGCGGATGTCGGCCGGGAGCTGGGTACGCACGAACTCGCGCACCTCCTGGCGGAAGGCCTCGTCCTCGGGTGTGAAGTCAAGTCTCATGACGCCACCTTCATGCACAGCAGCGCGTCGAGCGCGAGCACGCGGTCGGGGTAGGCCACCAGCGGGTTGATGTCGATCTCGGCGATGTCCGGGTTGGCGCGCATCTGCGCGCCGATGGCCGCCACCACGCGGGCCACGGCCGCCAGGTCCACGCCGGGTTGGCCGCGCAGGCCGTGCAGCACCGGGGCGGCCTTCAGGCGCTCGAGTTCCTGCACGATGTCGGCTTCGGCCAGGTCGGCGGGCAGCAGGCGCACGTCCTTCAGCGCCTCGATCCAGATGCCGCCCAGGCCCACCAGCACCACCGGGCCCCAGTCGGCGTCGCGGCGTGCGCCGACCACCAGTTCCACGCCGCGCGGGCCCATGCCCTCCACCAGCACGCCGTCCAGCACCAGGTCGGGCCGATGGGTGCGTACGCTGGCCTGCAGGCGCTCCCAGCCGGCGCGCAGCGCGGCGGCATCGGCCAGGCCCACGACCACGCCGCCGACATCGCTCTTGTGTGGCAGCGCGCTGGCCTGCGCCTTGATGACGACCGGGTAGCCGATCTCGGCAGCGATGCGTTCGGCATCGGCCAGATGGCGTGCCAGCGCGCCCCTTGGTACCGCGATGCCCGCCGCCTGCAGCCAGGCCTTGCCCTGGTACTCGGCGTACAGGCCGTTGCTGGGCACGTCGCCGGGCAGCGGCAGCGCGGGTGTGCGGGTAGCGTCGGCGCGTGCGGCGCGCTGCAGCGATTCTCCGTATTGCGCAACACGCCGCAGCGCTCGCAGCGCGCGGTCGGCGGAGCGGAAGAACGGCACGCCGCTGGCGCGGATGGCTTCGACGAAGAAGGGTTCGATGGCGCCGGTGTCGCCGGTCAGGACAAGCACCGCAGGCTTGGCCGCGCGTGCCAGCGCGGGCACGATGTGCTCGGCCTTGTCGCGCTGGGCCACTTCCGGGCCGACGGGAATGGCGAGCACGCCACTGCCGATGGCGGGGTCGGCCAGCAGGGTGTGGATCAGCTCGCCGATCAGGCCGGGCTGGCGCACGCCGATGGTGGTGTAGTCCAGCGGGTTCTCGGCGACGGCGTAGTCGGGCAGCATCGCCCGCAGCGCCTGAACCGTGGCGTCGGCCAGTGCGGGCAGCGGCAGGCCGATGTCGTCGGCGAAGTCCAGCGCCAGGTTCTTCATCGCACCCGAGCCGGTGACGAACGCGGTGCCGCCGGCCGGGGGCGCGGGGTGGCGCAGCAGCACGGCGGCGGTGTCGTAGAGCTCGTCGATGGTGTCGACCACCACCACGGCCTCGCGCCGCAGCAGCGCGGACGCCGTGGCGTGGTCGCCTGCCAGCGCGCCGGTGTGCGACGCCGCTGCCTCCCGGGCGCGTGCGCTGCGGCCGGGCATCAGCAGCACCACGGGCTTGGCGGCCACGCGCGCCTGCGCGGCTAGCCGCAGGAAGAGCGCGGGGCGGCGGATCTGCTCCGCGTACAGCGCGATCACGCTGATCTGCGGGTCGGCGATGTAGTGGGCCAGCACGTCTTCCACCGTCACCGAGGCTTCGTTGCCGGTGGAGCACACGCAGGGCACCACCAGGCCGCGGCCCAGGAAGGCGTCACGCAGGTTGGCAGCCATCGCGCCGCTCTGGGCCAGCACGCCGATGCCGGGCTGGCCGTCGGTGGCGATGCGCTGCAGCGGCTCGAAGGTGAGCGGCACCGCACCTGCGTAGTTCGTGAAACCCATGCAGTTCGGGCCCAGCAGCAGCATGCCGGTGTCGCGTGCCAGCGCTGCCAGGGCCTCCTGCTTGACGCGGCCGTCCTCGCCGGCCTCGGCGTAGCCGGAGGCGAACAGCACCGCGCTGCGGCAGCCGCGTGCGGCGAGCGTCTTCAGCGCATCGGCTACGCCGGCTTCGGGAATGGCCAGCACGGCGAGGTCCAGGCCCTCGGGCAATTCCTCGACGGTCTTGACGCAGGGCTGGCCCTGGATCTCGGCGCTGCTGCGGCTGACGAGATGCAGCGAGCCGCCGTAGCCGAATCGCAGCAGGTTGCCGAGCACGAAGCCGCCGAAGGAGCGCGCATCGGCCGAAGCGCCCACCAGGGCGACGGAGCGAGGCTGCAGCAGGGCGCGGAGCGGGCGGGCCTCGGGGGGGAAAGCGGTGACCATGGACATGCCTTCAGTCTGGCATACCAGAACATCGCTTTCAATATGCCAAGATGTGGCGGGCGGATACCGGAATGCGGGTTTCTACCAGGAATCCGATCTTTACGAACGGCCAAGGGTCGAAGCCAAGTCTATTGAAATCAAGCACTTGTGCGTTTCTCGACGGGTACGTCAGCTGCCGTTTATCTGGTACTCCCGATTTACCCTTATGTATGCCACAGAGCGATCGTGGCATCCTTTCGGCACGTTTCCAGCCGGACCCACCCCATGTCCACCGACTCCCTGAACCCCGACGACGAACTGAGCGCCGACGAGATCCGTCCGCGGGGCGGCCGGGCGGCCGACATCCGCAACGCGCTGCAGGACGAGATCGAATCCGGCAAGCTGCCGCCCGGCGCGACGCTGGACGAGCGGGCCCTGGCGGCCCGCTTCGAGGTCAGCCGCACGCCGGTGCGCGAGGCGCTTCAGCAGCTCGCCGCCCGTGACCTGGTGCGTGTGGCGCCGCGCCAGGGCGTGACGGTCGCGCGGCTGTCCATAGGCAAGGTGCGCGCGATGCTGGAGTTCATCGCCGAGCTCGAATCGCTGGCCGCCAAGCTGGCCGCCCGCCGCGTGGACGACGATCTGGCCCGCCGGCTCGACGAGACTCTGGCGCGCTGCCAGGAGGCGGCCGTCAACGGCGGCGTGGCCGAGTACACGCTGGCCAACTCGCTGTTCCACGAGGCCATCTACGCGGGCAGCCGCAACCCCTACATCGCCGAGCAGATCCGCCAGGCGCGCCGGATGATCCAGCGCTACCGCCTGAAGGACTTCCAGAACAAGACGCTGATCAACCAGTCGCTGCAGGAACACCTGAAGGTGGCGCGTGCCATCCAGTCGGGCGACGAGACGCAGGCCGCGCTGGCCATGCTGCAGCACGTGCCGGCCGGCACCACCGGCTTCTCGGAGTTCCTGGCCAAGGTGCCGATGAGCTTCTTCGAAGCCGACAACGGAGATTCGGCATGAGCCAGGCACCGGGACCCGCGCCGCGCCGCCCGCGCTCCATCGACCTGCCCAAGGTCGGCCACAAGGCGCCGATTCCGCTGGGCTCGCGCGTGGGCAACATCCTGTGCACCTCCAGCCTCATCGGCAAGGACCCGGCGGACGGCTCCCTGCCCGCCGACGGCGCCACGCAGGTGGCGCATGTCTTCACGCACATGCGCGCGCTGCTGGCCGCAGGCGGCGCCAGCCTGCAGGACGTGGTGCGCGTCGGCATCACGCTGGCCGACGACAGCCTGCGCGACGTCATCAACACCCACTGGCTCGCGTGCTTTCCGGACCCCGCCGACCGCCCCGCGCGCCACATCAGCGTGCACCCGCTCGCCCATGGCATGGCGCTTCAGCTCGAGCTGATGGCCGTGGTGGCCGAGCGCTGAACCCTCCGGATCCGCATCAATCGCCGCAATCGCCGCACCCGACTCTCCTGAAAGGTTTCCCTTGATCATCGATTCCCACGCCCACGTCGTCATGCCGCCGCAGAGCTTCCGGTTCATGGCGGAACTGATCGGCGGCCGGGGCAACCCCGCCGTGCCGCCCAAGATCGCGGACGAGGCGGTCCGCAAGGTGGCGGAAGAGATCGTCGGCATCATGGACAGCGTCGGCACCGACCTGCAGTTCATCTCGCCGCGGCCCTACCTGCAGATGCACTCGGTCAAGCCCGTGCGCGTGACCGAGCTGTGGACGCGCCACTGCAACGACATCATCGCCCGCGTGGTGGCGATGTTCCCCGACCGCTTCCGTGGCGTGGCCGGCCTCCCACAGTTCATGCACGAGTCGCCCGCCGAACGCTGCGTGGCCGAACTCGAGCGCTGCGTGAACCAGCTCGGCTTCGTCGGCTGCCTGATCAACCCGGACCCCACCGAGGGCTCGGACCTCCCGCCCCCGGGCCTGGGCGACCCGTTCTGGCACCCGCTCTACGAGGCCATGACCCGCCTGGACGTGCCGGCGCTCATCCACTCCGCCGGCAGTTGCAGCGCGCGCGAGAGCTACACGCTGAAGTTCATCAACGAGGAAAGCATCGCCGTCGTCTCGCTGCTGGGCTCGGATGCCTTCGAGAAGTTCCCGGACCTGAAGATCGTGGTGGCGCACGGCGGCGGCGCGATCCCCTACCAGATGGGCCGCTTCCGCAGCTGGAGCGTGCGCCGCGGCGACAAGGTGACTTTCGACGAGCAGCTGAAGAAGCTGTACTTCGACACCTGCAACTACAGCCAGGATTCGATCGAGCTGCTGCTGAAGGTGGCCGGCGTGCCCAACGTGCTGTTCGGCACCGAGAAGCCCGGCACCGGCAGCGCGCGCGACCCCATCAGCGGGCGCGACTACGACGACATGAAGCCCGTGATCGAGAACATCTCCTGGCTGACGGCGCAGGACCGCACCGACATCTTCGAGTGCAACTGCCGGCGCCTCTACACCCGAGCCTTCCGGAAAGACTGACATGCCCTTATCACGCGAAGACAACGACCTGCTGACCCGCGTCGAGAACGGCGCGCCGATGGGCGAGATGATCCGGCAGCACTACTGGCTGCCCGCCATCCCGTCCAGCAAGCTCGAGGCCGGGGGGCGGCCGTTCCGCGTGCGCCTGCTGGGCCTCGACCTCGTGGCCTTCCGCTCGCCGGACGGCAGCGTGGGCATCGTCGACGAGCGCTGCGCGCACCGCAAGGCATCGCTGGCCCTGGCGCGCAACGAGGAAGGCGGCCTGCGCTGCATCTATCACGGCTGGAAGTTCAACCCTGCGGGCGAGGTGATCGAGGCGCCCAACCACACGGGCGACCAGGCGCAGTTCTGCCGGCACGTGAAGGTCAACCGCTACCAGGCGGCGGACCGCGGCGGCATCGTCTGGGCCTGGCTGGGCCAGGGCGAGACCGCGCCGAAGTTCCCCGACCTGCCGTTCGTGGACCTGCCGCCCACCCACCGCTCCGTCACCAGCACGCAGGTGCCCACGAACTGGGTGCAGGGCGTCGAGGCGTCGATGGATTCCTCGCACGTGGGCGTGCTGCACGAGTCCACGACGCAGATGACGGCCGGCGGCGGCAACGAGCGGCTGATCATGACCAAGGCGCTGGCCCCCAAGCTCGAGTTCGAGGACCGCCCCTACGGCTATCGCTACGCCGCGCTGCGCCCGCTGCCCGACGACAGGTTCTACGCCCGCGTGAACAACTTCGTCATGCCCTGGTTCGGCATCATCTGCGCGCCGCACCCGGGCGGCCCGAGCACCGTGTTCTTCAGCACGCCGGTCGACGACGTGACGCACCGCGCGTGGTTCGTGCACTTCAACGCCACGGCGCCGCTGGGCATGACCATCATGTCGGCCTCGCCCGACGTGTGGAACTTCCCGCCGCTGCCGCCCGGCGGGCCGGACGACAACTGGGGCCAGAACCGCGACCTGATGAAGCGCGGCCACGCCACGGGCTTCCCGCAGCACCTGGGCACCGAGGACTTCGCGATGTTCCTCAGCCAGGGGCCCATCGCCGACCGCACCACCGAGCAGCTGTGCTCTGCCGACGGCGCCGTGCTGCGCGTACGCCAGGCGCTGCTGAAGTCGGTGCGTGAATTCATGGCCGGCCAGACGCCGACGATGGCCGCCCACCCGGACCTCGATTACCGCCGCATCCAGTCGATCGGGGGCGTGCTGCCCGCCGGCACCGACTGGCGCGTGCTCACGGAGACTGCATGATGAACACGACACGCCGTTCCCTGATGCTGGCCGGCGCTGCGCTGGCCTTGCCCGCCGCGCTGCGTGCGCAGGGCGACAAGCCGCCCATCCGCGTGCTGATCGGCTTCCCGCCGGGCGGCGCCACGGATGCCATCGCCCGCACCGTGGTCGACCGCCTGCCGGCGGAGCTGGGCCAGCCGGTGATCGTCGAGAACAAGCCTGGCGCCGGCGGTCGCATTGCCGCGGACACCGTGCTGCAGGCTCCGGCCGATGGTCTGACGCTGATGGTGGCGCCCAACGCGACGCCCACCTTCCAGATGCTGGTCTTCGGGCATCAGGTGAAGTGGAACATCGAGCGGGACTTCGCACCCGTCGCCACGCTGGCGTCCTACCCGCTGGGCATGGGCGTGGCGTTGAATACAGGTGCCACCAACGTGCGCGAATTCGTGGCCTGGGTGAAGGCCAACCCCGGCAAGGCCAGCTTCGGCACGCCGGGACTGGGCGGGCAGAACCACTTCCTGGGCGTGGCCTTCGGCAAGGCCGCCGGCATCGACCTGCCCGTGACACCGTACAAGGGCTCGCCCCCGATGGTGACCGACCTGCTGGGCGGCCACGTGCCCGCGGCCATCAGCCTGATGGACGGCATGATGGCGCACCACAAGGCCGGCAAGATCCGCGTCATCGGCGTGTTCACGAAGGAGCGCTCGCCGCTGATGCCGGACATCCCTACCTTCGCGGAACAGGGCGTGAACGTCACCGGCGGCGACGGCTGGACCGGCATGTGGGCGCGCGCCGGCACGCCGGCAGCGGAGCTGGAGCGCATCCAGCGCGCGGTGCAGAAGATCCTGGCCATGCCCGACGTGCAGCAGACGCTGAGCCAGAAGCTGCAGGTTCACCCGCACTTCCGCGACGGCCGCGCGATGGCTGCGCTGCAGCGCGATGAACTGGCCCACTGGGAGCCCATCATCAAGGCCTCCGGCTTCAAGCCCGACTGAACCGCGGGGGCCCGATGCTGAGCGCCGACAAGAACCGCCAGCTGACCGAGGTCGGCCCGGGCACGCCGATGGGCGAGGTGATGCGGCGTCACTGGCACCCGGTGGCGGCCGTCGATGCGCTGGCGCGTGAGCCCATCCAGCCCGTGCGCCTGCTGGGCGAGGACTGGGTCCTGTTTCGCGACAGGTCTGGCGCCTACGGCCTGGTGGAGCGCCAGTGCGCGCATCGCCGGGCCGACCTGGCCCACGGTTATGTCGAAGATCAGGGCATCCGCTGCCACTACCACGGCTGGCAGTTCGCGCCCGATGGCCGGTGCATCGCGCAGCCCTATGAAGACACGGTGGACCCGGCCCGCCGGCTGCGCGCCAAGGCCAGCCTGAAGGCCGGCCGGGTGCGCGCACTGGCCGGGGTGCTCTGGGCCTACGTGGGCCCGCTGCCGGCCCCGGAACTGCCGGATTGGGAGCCTTTCCACTGGCCGAACGGCTTCGTGCAGATCGTGTTCGCCGAGGTACCCTGCAACTGGCTGCAGGCGCAGGAAAACTCCATCGACCCGGTGCATTTCGAATGGATGCACGCCAACTGGGGCCGCCGCCTCGCGGGCCGCGACGGCCCGCCCGCGCCGAAGCACCTGCAGCTGGCGTTCGAGGAGTTCGAGCACGGCTTCATCTACAAGCGCATCAGCGAGGACACCGACGCGAACAACCCGCTGTGGACTGTCGGCCGCGTCTGCCTGTGGCCGCACGGTTTCTTCCTGGGCGACCATTTCGAGTGGCGCGTGCCGGTGGACGACACCACCACGCTGTCGGTGCTGTGGTCCTACATCCGGGTGCCGAACGAATCCGAGCCCTTCGTGCAGACGGAGATTCCTTCGTGGACGGCGCCGACCCGCCGCCCTGACGGCCGCTGGATCACGAGCCACGTGATCAACCAGGACATCGTGGCCTGGGTAGGGCAGGGCGCCATTGCCGACCGCACGCGCGAGACGCTGGGCGCCAGCGACCGCGGCATCGCGATGATCCGCCGCCAGTACGCCAACGACATCGAAGCCGTGGCTGCCGGCCGCGACCCCAAGGGCGTGATGCGCGAGCCTGCCGCCAACCATGCGGTGCCGCTGCCCAGCGACCACCGCGACTTCTTCCGCGACGGTCTGCCGCGCGAGCAGTATCTGAGACATCCGAAATGGCAGCTGCTGCTGCAGCAGTTCGTGTTTCATGCGGGCCAGCCTGATCACGTCAAGCGCGCCTGCGAGGCGGCGCTTGGCGTGCCGCAGCTGGATCCGGCTGTGGTGGATCTTTGAGATGACGTTTTTTCCGGAACTCGGTTCTTTGCGGGCATTGGGCTTCATGCCGGCAAATGCCCGCGTAGATCGCGCGGGCCGAGGGCGGCGGGTGCCCTTCCCCTCCATGTCCCCCGGACCGGGCTGCGCCCGATCCTCCTCCTTTACTTACGGGGAAGGGCACCCACCACCCTCGGCCTGCCGACACCCCGGTGCTCGAACGTCGAACCCCGCTGCGCTCGCCCCATGGCGCGCTCCGGCCGCCGTGTCGGTCTTCCTGCAGCGCAAACCACCACGACGGCAGGCCAAGGGCGGTGGGTCCCCTCCCACGGAAGTCAAGGGGGAGGGACGGTCGCAGACCGTCACGGAGGACATGGAGTGGGAGGGGGCCCGCCGGCCTTGGACCGCGCAACCTCCGAACGCTGGACGCGGATCTCTGCCTACCGAACACAGTCGAGAGAGTCCGTACCGTACCGCGCTTCGACACCCAGGCCGTTCAGGCGCCGAACCGCACGCCGCGTGCAACGCGATGGAACCCCTGACATGACCCAGACCCTCAACCTGCGCGTCCGCGCCATCACCTGGGAGGCCGACGGCATCCTGGGTTTCGAGCTCGTGCCGACGACGCCGAACACGCTGCTGCCGGCGTTCGATGCCGGTGCGCACGTCGACCTTCACCTGGGCAACGGCCTGATCCGCAGCTATTCGCTGCTCAACGCCCCCGGCGAACGCCAGCGCTGGTGCATTGCCGTCAACCGCGATGCGGCCAGCCGTGGAGGCTCCCGCTTCCTGCATGAGTCGATGCGGCCGGGCCAGATCGTCACGGTGGGCCTGCCGCGCAACAACTTTCCGCTGGCCGAGGATGCTGCGCGCTCGGTGTTCATCGCCGGCGGCATCGGCATCACGCCCATCCTGGGCATGATCCGGCGCCTCACCGCGCTCGGTCGGCCTTGGAGCTTGCACTATGCGGCGCGCACCCGCGAGACGGCGGCCTTCGTGCCCGTGCTGACCGCGCTGGCAGGGGAAGCCGAGGACGCTGGTGGGGCGCTCGACATCCGCTACGACCGCGAGCCCGGCGCCCGCCCGCTGGACCTGGGCGCCATCGTGGCCGCGCTGCCCGGGGATGCCCATGTGTACTGCTGCGGCCCGCTCGGCATGCTGGCCGCGTTCGAGGCCGCGACGGCGGCGCTGCCGCGCGAACGCGTGCACGTCGAGTACTTTGCGGCCAAGGATGCGCCGGCCACGGGCGGCGGCTTCGAGGTGAAGCTGGCCCGCGACGGGCGCACCGTGTCGGTGGCTGCGGGCCAGAGCATCCTCGACGCGCTCATCGCCATCGGCGTCGAGCCGCCCAACTCCTGCCGCGAGGGCGTGTGCGGCACCTGCGAGACCCGCGTGCTGCGCGGCACCCCCGATCACCGCGACCTGGTGCTCAGCGAAGCCGAGAAGGCCGCGGGCGACCGGATGATGATCTGCTGTTCCGGCGCGAAGACGCCTTCACTCGAGCTGGACCTCTGACGGACCCCCTGACATGACCACCGACCTCGTCACCTACGAACTTGACGGCCCCGTGGCCGTCATCGGCCTGAACCGGCCCGACAAGCGCAATGCCGTGCACGACGCGATGATCGACGCGCTGCGCGTCGCCGTCGCGCGGGCGCAGGAGGAAGCCAACGTGGCCGTCCTGTACGGCCATGGGCCCAACTTCTGCGCCGGGCTCGACCTGGCCGAGGCGCTGGGCCGGGCCACCGGCAAGATCGCGGTCGCGCGCAAGCGCAAGCGGCACAACTGGCACGTGGCCTTCGACGAGATCGAGCGCGGCCCGATCCCGTTCGTCGGCGCGCTGCACGGCGCCGTGGTGGGCGGCGGCCTGGAACTGGCCATGGCCACGCACATCCGCGTGTGCGACGAGAGCGCCTTCTTCGGCCTGCCCGAAGGCCAGCGCGGCATCTTCGTGGGCGGCGGCGGCACCGTGCGCATCCAGCGCGTGGTGGGCACCACCGTCATGACCGACATGATGCTCACCGGCCGCCTGCTCAACCCCGCCGAGGCCATGACCGAGCACCTGGTGCGCTATGTCACGCCCGTGGGCGGCGCGCTGGCCAAGGCGCGGGAACTGGCGGCGCGCATCGCGCAGAACACCATCGAGACCAACTGGAAGATCGTCAACGTGCTGCCCCGCGTGATGGACCTGTCGCACGACGACGGGCTCTTCATGGAGCAGCTCAATTCCGCCATGGCGCGCCCGCCGGAGGTGGAGCAGCGCCTGCGCGAGTTCGTCGAAGGCAAGGCCCCGCCGCTGCAGGCGCCGAAGGAGTCCTGAACATGAGCGTCTTCGACCTGACCGACGCCGACCGCGCCGCCGCCGAGGCGCACGTGTCCTTCGCCCGCGCCGAGGCGCGCCGGACCGACCTGCCCGCAGGCACCGCGCTGCGCCCTGTGCGCACGGCCGCCGTCATCGGCGCCGGCACCATGGGCGGCGGCATCGCGATGGCCTTCGCCAACGCGGGCCTCCCGGTGTGGCTGATCGACGCCGACGCCGAGGGCCTGCAGCGCGGCCTGGCGCGCGTGCGCGACAACTACGCGCAGTCCGTCAAGCGCGGCAAGCTGACGGAGCCGGACATGGCCGCGCGCCTGGCGCTCATCACCGGCACGCTGAGCCTGGCCGAGGCCGCCGAGGCCGACCTTTTCGTCGAGGCCGTGTTCGAGGACCTGGCGCTCAAGCAGCGGCTCTTCCGCGATCTGGACGCCGTGGCCCGCCCCGGTGCGATCCTGGCCACCAACACCTCGGGCCTGGACATCGCCGCCATCGCGCAGGCCACCACGCGCCCGCAGGACGTGGTCGGCGCCCACTTCTTCAGCCCCGCGCACGTGATGAAGCTGCTGGAAGTCGTGCGCACCGATCAGACGGCGCCCGAGGTGTCGGCCACGCTGATGGCCCTGGGCCCGCGCCTCGGCAAGGTGGCCGTGCTGGCGCGCGTGTACCCGGGCTTCATCGGCAACGCGCTGTTCCGCCAGTACAACCGCGAGGCGCACTTCCTGGTGGAGGACGGCGCGCTGCCGCACGAGGTGGACGCCGCGCTCACGCGCTTCGGCTACGCGATGGGCATCTTCGCGGTGCACGACATGGCCGGCAACGACGTGGGCTACCCGACGCGCAAGGCGCAGATGGCCACGCGCGACACCAACCGCCGCTGGAACGACCTGATCATGGCGCTGGTGGAGCAGGGCCGCCTGGGGCAGAAGAGCGGCCGCGGCTGGTACCGCTACGAAGCCGGCAGCCGCACGCCGCAACGCGACCCGGAACTCGAGGCCTTCATCGTCGCGGAGTCGGAGCGACGGGGCATCGTGCGCCGCCCCATCGGCGAGCAGGAGATCCTGGAGCGCTGCCTGTACGGCATGGTCAACGAAGGCGCGCGCCTGCTGGCGCAGGGCATCGCGCTGCGCCCGAGCGACATCGACCTCGTCTACCTGACGGGCTACGGCTTCCCGGCCGCGCAGGGCGGGCCCATGGCCATGGCCGACCGCATCGGGCTGCCGGTGGTGGCCGCCGCCGTGCAGGACCTGCACGCCCGCATGGGCGTGTGGTGGGAGCCGGCGCCGCTGCTGCTGCAACTGGCCCGCGAAGGCCGCAGTTTTGCGCAATGGCAGGCCGAGCAGGCTGAACAGGCCGAGGCGATCCCTCAGGGCCAGTCCGCGTAGCTCGTCGGCAGCGCCGGCCGGCCCTGCGCGACCGCCGCGCGCGATTGCAGCCGGTGGCTGCGGGGCCCCACGGCCATCCAGCGCTTGAACAGCCGGCTGAAATGGCTGGCGCTGCTGAAACCCAGGTCGGCGGCCAGCCGCTCGACCGACTGGTCGGTGCCCGTCAGCAGCAGGCAGGCCTCGCGCACCAGCCGCTGGTGCACCAGTGCCAGCGGCGGGCGCTCCAGCGTTCGCACGCACAGGTCGTGCAGGCGGTCGGGGGACATGTTGAGCTCGGCCGCATAGCGTGCCACGGTCCAGTGCTCTCGGAAGTGGGCCTCCACGAGCTGCCTGAACTGCTGCAGTCTGCGAGCCCCGGTGCCGGCCTCGGGCACGCGGGCGGCATCGTGGCCCGCCAGGCGCGACAGCGTCACGAGCACGATGGTCAGGTGCGCGCTGACGTACTGCCATGACGGCATCGCCGATTCGCGCGCCTCGGCTTCGATGGCGGCCAGCGAGCGCCGGAGTTCGTCCTGTCGGGCGGGCTCGGTCGGCACGAAGCGCGACAGCCGTCGGCTCAACGACAGCAGGCCGCCGGTGTCGGCGTGTTCGCCGATGGCGGCCGCCAGCAGGGCATCGGACACGCCCACCACCAGTCCCTCGCTGCCCGGGTCCAGCCGCAGCGAGCGCGCCTGCCCTGCCGGCAGCCACACCACGTCGGGTGCGCGCAGCATCAGGCTGCCTTCGCGCAGGCTGAGCTCGCCGCGCCCCGAGAAGAGCTGGATCACCCGCGACATGGCGGCCGAAGGCGCGGCGTCCATCGACCAGCGCTGGGCGTGCAGCGTGGGCGCGATGCGCTGGGCCTGAACGTCCCGGGCGCCGGGGGCAAAACTGCGGGGAATGCGGTGCATGGCGTGTCCAGGGGCCGGGATGCAGGAAAGTCCGGGGTGAGCATGCCAGAAACAGGCAAGTCTGCGCCAGAAAATGGACTAGTCGCCGGGGCCGGCAGGCCTGACAGTTCGATGCCCCAAGCCGCACCCCTCCGGTGCGGCGGCCCTGACCCGACCCCGAGCCGCCTCCAGCCACCGATGTTCGACGTTCGCCTGATGATCGGAGACCGCGACGCCAATGCGTCGGGCGCGGCCACGTTCGAGCGACTGGACCCGGTGCGCGGCGAGGTCGCCACGCGCGCCGCCGCCGCCTCGGTGGCCGACGCGCAGGCTGCGGCCAATGCGGCCGCGGCGGCCTTCCCGGCGTGGTCGGCCTTGCCGCCGACGCAGCGCCGCGCGGTGCTGGACAAGGCGGCCGACCTGCTGCTCGAGCGTACGCCCGACTTCGTCAAGGCCATGATGGCCGAGACCGGCGCCTCGCCGATGTGGGGCAGCTTCAACTGCAGGCTGGCCGCCGGGATGCTGCGCGAGGCCGCCGCCATGACGACGCAGATCAGCGGCGAGGTGATCCCGTCCGACAAGCCCGGCCTGATGTCGATGGCGTTGCGCCAGCCTGCCGGCGTGTGCCTGGGCATCGCGCCCTGGAACGCCCCGGTCATCCTGGGCGTGCGCGCCGTGGCCATGCCGCTGGCCTGCGGGAACACCGTGGTGCTGAAGTCGTCCGAGCTCTGCCCGCGCACGCACTGGCTCATCGGCAGCGTGTTGCGCGACGCCGGGGTGCCCGCCGGCGCCATCAACGTCATCAGCAACGCTCCGGCCGATGCCAAGGCGGTGGTGGACGCGCTCATCGAGCACCCGGCCGTGCGCCGCGTGAACTTCACGGGCTCCACGCGCGTGGGCCGCATGGTGGCGCAGACTTGCGCGCTGCACCTCAAGCGCGTGCTGCTCGAGCTTGGCGGCAAGGCGCCGCTGATCGTGCTGGACGACGCTGACCTGGACGAGGCCGTGCGCGCCGCCGCCTTCGGCGCCTACGTCAACCAGGGCCAGATCTGCATGAGCACGGAGCGCATCGTGGTGGATGAGACCGTGGCCGACGCCTTCGTCGCGAAGCTGGCCGCCAAGACCGCCACGCTGCGTGCCGGCGTGCCCGGCACCGAAGGCTGCGTGCTCGGCTCGATGATCAGCCTGGGCGCGGCGCAGCGCGTGCGCGCGATGATCGAGGACGCGCTCGGCAAGGGCGCCACCCTGGTGGTGGGCGGCGAGGTGGCGGGCACCATCATGCAGCCCGCCCTGCTGGACCATGTCACGCCTGCGATGCAGATCTACCGCGACGAATCCTTCGGCCCGGTGCTGGGCGTGGTGCGCGTGCAATCGGTGGAAGAGGCCGTGACGGTGGCCAACGACAACGAATACGGCCTCGCGGCCTCGGTCTTCGGCCGCGACCTGAACCGCGCGCTCGCGGTGGCGCGGCAGATCGATTCCGGCATCTGCCACGTGAACTCGGCCACCGTGCAGGACGAGGCCCAGATGCCCTTCGGCGGCGTCAAGGGCAGCGGCTACGGCCGCTTCGGCGGCAAGGCCGCCATCGACGAATTCACCGAGCTGCGCTGGATCACCCTGCAGACCGGCGCCGTGCACTACCCCATCTGATTTCCATCCGACCCCCGAGTTTTTCACCCGACCCCACAGGAGACAACACGATGAAGCGCAGAACCACCCTCAGCCTGGCCGCGATGGCCGCCCTGTCGGCGATGGCCGGCTCGATGCCCGCCGCCGCGCAGCAGCCGACGATCAAGATCGGCGCCGTGGCCCCGAAGACCGGGCCGCTGGCCGGTGGCGCTGCCGTCACGCAGTGGCCCAGCTACAAGATGTGGGTCACCAAGGTCAACGAGCGCGGCGGCCTGAAGATGAAGGACGGCAGCCGCCGCAAGATCGAGCTGATCGAGTACGACGACCGCACCAACCCGGGCGAGACCATCAAGGCCGTCGAGCGCCTGGCCACGCAGGACAAGGCCGACTTCATCCTCGCGCCCTACGGCACGGGCCTGAACCTGGCTGCCGCGCCGGTGTTCGCGAAGTACGGCTACCCGCAGATCGCGGTGAGCGCCATCACCGACAAGACCGACGAGCTGGCCAAGCGCTACCCGACGATCTTCTTCACGCTGGGCACCACCACGGCGTTCGCCAACTCGGTGGCCGACGTGCTGAAGAAGATGGTCGACGAAGGCAAGATCGGCAAGCGCATCGCGATGGTCAACGTGGCCGACGCGTTCGGCATCGAGCTGGCCGAGGCCGCGCGCCCGATCTTCAAGAAGCACGGCCTGGAGATCGTGTACGACAAGTCGTACCCGCTGGGCACGCAGGACCTGGCCCCGGTGGTCAAGGGCGCCAAGGCAGCCAACCCCGACGCCTTCGTGGCCTGGAGCTACCCGCCCGACACCTTCGCGCTGGCCGAACTGGCCAAGATCGAGGGCCTGAACGTCAAGGCCTACTACTCGGCGGTCGCCACCTGCTTCCCGGCCTTCGGCGCCAAGTACGGCAAGTCGGCCGAGGGCATCCTGGGCGCCGGCGGCATCAACCCCGATTCGCCCGAGATGAAGGGCTACTTCGAGGACCACAAGAAGATCACCGGCGTGGACGCCGACTACTGGGCCGGCCCCGTCACCTACGCCAGCCTGCAGGTGCTGGAGCAGGCCATCGAGGGCACGGGCGGCGTGGACCGCGCGGCCGTCACCGAGTACATCAAGAAGAACAGCTTCAAGACCGTGCTCGGCGACTGGGCCTTCAAGGACCAGGAGATCAAGAACTTCTGGACCGTGGGCCAGTGGCAGAACGGCAAGTTCGTCGGCGTGGCCTCCACCGGCAAGCCGGGCGAGAAGCCCGTCAACATCAAGACCGGCTGGTAAGCACTGCGTAGCTTGGCGCGGGCTCCCGGCGACGGGGCCCGCGCCCACCGAGATTCCATGGACATCCTGATCACCGGCATCCTGCTGGGGGCCACCTACTCGCTGCTGGCGATGGGGCTCACGCTGCAGTACGGCGTGGCCCGCATCATGAACCTCGCCAACGGCGAGATGCTGGTGGCCGGCGCCTTCGGCGCGTTCTGGCTCTTCACCGCGCAGCAGGTCAACCCGATGCTGGCGCTGCTGTTCGTCGTGCCGGCGGCCTTCGTGCTGAACTGGCTCATCTACCGCTGGCTGCTGACGCCGCTGGTGCGCCGCGCGAAGAACCGCGGGCAGCTCGAGGTGGACAGCATCCTGGCCACCTTCGGCATGAGCTTCGCGATGGTCGGCATCATGCGCATGGCCTTCGGCGGCGAGTTCTTCAACTACTCTTTCCTGGCCGTCCCGTTCGAGATCTTCGGCAGCCCCTTCGGCCTGAACCGCATCGTCGCGGCGCTGGCGGCGGCGCTGATCTGCGGGCTGGTCTACCTGGGCCTGAACGCCACCCGCACCGGCATGGCGCTGCGCGCCGTGGCCGTGGACCCGCGCAGCGCGGGGCTGGTGGCCATCGACGTGCCGAAGATGAACGCGCTGGCCTTCGCGCTGGGTGGCGCGGTCATGGCCGCGGGCGGCACCATCCTCTCGACCTTCCTGACGCTGGACGCGTCCATCGGCGTGCTGTTCACGATGAAGGCGCTGATCATCGTCATCATGGGCGGCGTGGGCGATGTGCGCGGCGCCGTCATCGCGGCGCTCATCCTCGGCCTGGCCGAGACCCTGGTGGCCAGCCTCGTCGACCCCGGCCTGACGCTGGCTGCGGCCTACCTGCTGTTCGTGCTGGTGCTGCTGTTCCGCCCGCAGGGCCTGTTCGGGAGGCGTGCGGCATGACGCGCAAGGAAACCGCCTGGCTCGTCGGCGTGGCCGCGGCCTTCGTGCTGCTGGCCTTCCTGCCCCTGGCGGGCGACAGCTACTGGCTCACGCTGGGCATCTCGGTGGCCATGTACGGCGTGCTGGCCACGTCGTGGGCGCTGTTCTCCGGGCCCACGCACTACATCTCGCTGGCCACCGCGGCCTTCTACGGGCTGGGCGCCTACATCGTGGCCTCGGGCATCGAGACCGTGCCCTACCCGGTGCTGGTGCTGATCGCGGCTGCGGCGGGTGCGGTGCTGGCCCTGGCGGTGGGTGTGGCCACGCTGCGGCTGTCGGGCGTGTACTTCGTGATCTTCACGCTGGGCCTGGCGGAGTTCATCCGGCAGGTGGTGACCTGGGTGCAGAACAACTTCAGCGGCAGCCGCGGCCTGTACGTGCTGACCGAGCTGAAGGACCACCACATCTACTGGCAGCTGCTGGCGCTGGGCGCCGTCACGGCGCTCATCGGCTGGGCGGTGAACCGCTCGCGCCTCGGTTTCGCGCTGCGCATCATCGGCAACGACGAACTGGTGGCCGCGCACGTGGGCATCAACTCCGCGCGTGCCAAGGTGGCGCTGTTCGTCATTTCCGGGGTCATCGCGGCGGTGACTGGTGCGGTGATGGCGCCTCGCTTCACCTACATCGAGCCCTCGATGGCGTTCTCGTCGGAGCTGTCGTTCCAGGTCGTGATCATGGCGCTGCTGGGCGGCGTGCACCGCCTGTGGGGCCCGCTGGTCGGCGTGATCCCGTTCACCTTCCTGTGGGAGGCCATCTCGGCGAGCTTCCCCACGCAGACCGTGCTGCTGCTCGGCCTGGCGTTCCTGATGATCGTGTACTTCATCCCGAACGGTGTGGTGGGTCTGCTGGAAAAGCTCAAGCGAAAGGGGCACGACCATGCGTGAGCGCATCGTGCTGGACGTGCAGGCCGTGTCGAAGCACTTCGGTGGCCTGAATGCGGTCAACGAGGTCAGCTTCAGCGTGCGCGAGCACGAGGTGATGGGGATCATCGGCCCCAACGGCTCGGGCAAGACGACGATGATGAACCTGATCTCCGGCGCGCTGGCGCCGACCTCGGGCGACATCTTCCTGGACGAGCGGCTGATCTCGGGCCGCCCGGCGCGTGACATCTCCCGCGCCGGCGTGGCGCGCACCTTCCAGCTGGTGCGCGTGCTGCCCTCGCTGAGCGTGGTGGAGAACGTGATGGCCGGCGCCGTCTTCGGCCACAAGCGGCTGTGGGGCCGCGAGGCCCGCAAGCACGCCGAACGGCAGCTGGAGCGCGTGGGCCTGGCGCACGCCGTGAACCTGCCGGTCTCGGCGCTGACCTACATCGACGAGAAGCGCGTGGAACTCGCCCGCGCCCTGGCCGGCGACCCGCGCGTGCTGCTGCTCGACGAGTGGCTGGCGGGCCTGAACCCGACCGAGCTGCAGACCGGCATCACGCTCATCAAGAGCCTGCGCGACGACGGCCGCACGGTCATCCTGGTCGAGCACGTGATGGACGCCATCCGCAGCCTGTGCGACCGCTGTGTGGTCATGAGCAGCGGCGTCAAGATTGCCGAGGGCACGCCGGAGCAGGCGCTGTCCGAGCCCGAGGTGATCCGCGCTTACCTGGGCGAGCCCGAGGGCCTGGACGAGGGCGCGCACGCCGCGCGGGGAGGCGACCATGCTTGAGGTCAGCCAGCTCGCCGTCACCTACGGGCAGCACCGCGCGCTCAAGGGCGTGGCGCTGGGCGTGAAGCCCGGTGAGATCGTCGTCATCCTCGGGGCCAACGGCGCGGGCAAGACCTCGCTGCTCAAGGCCGTGGCCGGCATGATCCCGTCCGAGGCCGGCTCGCAGGTGCGGCTGGACGGGCACGGACTGTCGGGCCAGCCGCCGCACCGCATCGTCGAGGCGGGCCTGGCGCTGGTGCCCGAGGGGCGCGGCATCTTCGGCGACCTGTCGGTGCGCGAGAACCTGCTGCTCGGGGCCTTCGCGCAGCGTGCGCGGGCCGACCAGCAGGCCAACCTGGACCGCGTGCTCGGCTTGTTTCCGAAGCTGGCCGAACGCAGCGCGCAGCTGGCGCGCACGATGAGCGGCGGCGAGCAGCAGATGGTGGCCATCGGCCGCGCGCTGATGTCCGCACCCACCATCCTGATGCTCGACGAGCCCTCGCTGGGCCTGTCGCCGCTGTTGTGCACCGAACTCTTCAAGGCGCTGCGGGCCGTGCGCGCCACCGGCGTCGGGATCCTGCTGGTGGAGCAGAACGCGCGCCAGAGCCTGGCCATCGCCGACCGCGCCTACCTGCTGGAGAACGGCCAGATCACCGGCCAGGGCCCCGCCGCGCAGCTGGCCAATGACCCGGCAGTGCAGGCGGCGTACCTGGGCGGGGCGGCGGCGAAGAAGGTCACGCCGCTGGCGGGCGCCGTCACGGCAGGTGGTGCCGCTGCCAGGGCACCCGGTGCCGCCGACATGACGCCCGCCGCCATCGCCGCGCAGGCGCTTGCCGCCGTCACCGGCGCCCGCATCGGCGGCTACGGCACGCCCACCCGCACCACCTCGGCCGACGCACTGGTGCCCACGCGGATCTCCGAACTGGTGCGCGTGGCCACGCAGCGCCAGGCGCAGGACGTGGAGGCGCAGCGCGGCGCGGCAGGCGCCTCGGCGAACGCCGGTCATCCAGCGCCGGACCGCGCCATGGCCGAACGCGCGATGGCCGAACTGAAAGCCTCGGGCACGCTGGACGAGGCCCTGGCCCGCATCGAGGCCGCCGCAGCCCGCGTGGCGCCGGCGCCCGTGGTGGCGCCGGGCCTGGAAGTCTGGCGCCGCCCCGGCCTCGAGATCTACCGCCGTCGCGACGACGGGCAACTGCACAAGGACTGAAATGACAGCCTCACGCTCACTTCATTCGCTGCCCCCCCAGGGGGCTCTCAGTCCCTTCGGAACGGCCGGGCGGAACTGACATGGCACGCAATTTCGACGGCCTGTACATCGGCGGGCGCTGGGTGCACCCCGGCCGATCCTTCGACGACATGAACCCCTCGGACGGCTCGGTCTGGGCACGCGTGCCCGACGCCGGCCTCAGCGAGGCGCGCGCCGCGATCGACGCCGCGCAGGCCGCCTTCCCGGCCTGGGCGGGGCTGATGTTCCAGCAGCGCTCGCACTACATGATCAAGATCGCCGAGATCATCGAGCGCCGCAAGATGGATCTGGTCGAGGCCCTGAAGTACGAGGGCGGCGGCTGGTTCGGCAAGGGCATGTTCGAGGCCGGTTACGTGCCCGACATCTTCTACGCCGCCGCGGCCAGCAACTACGCCGCCATCGGCGAGGTGATGCCGTCCGAGAACGGCAAGCTCTCGATGGCCATGCGCCGGCCCATGGGCGTGATCACCTGCATCAGCCCCTGGAACTTCCCGTCGCTTTTGACCGGGCGCGGCATCGCGTTCGCCATCGCCGCCGGCAACACGCTGGTGCTCAAGCCGTCCGAGGAGTCGCCCTACACCGGCGGCCTGTTCTTCGCCGAGGTCTTCGAGGAAGCCGGCGTGCCGCCGGGCGTGCTCAACGTCGTCACCTGCTCGCGCGACAACGTGGCCGCCGTCGGCGACGAGCTCATTGACAACCCGCGCATCAAGGGCATCACCTTCACCGGCAGCACGCCCGTGGGCCGCATGATCGCCGCGCGCGCCGGCGCCCACCTGAAGAAGGCCTGCGTGGAACTCGGCGGCAAGGACGCGCTGATCGTCTGCGACGACGCCGACATGGAGCGCGCCACGCAGGCGGCCAACTTCGGCAGCTTCATGCACCAGGGCCAGATCTGCATGTCGGTGGAGAAGGTGCTGGTGCAGGACACCATCTTCGAGCCCTTCGTGAAGCGCTTCGTCGAGCGCGCCGCGAAGCTCAAGGTGGGTGACCCCACGAAGGACAACGGCAACATCATCGGCCCGCTCATCAACGACAAGCAGGCCGCCAAGGTGAAGGAGCAGATCGAGGACGCCGTGGCCAAGGGCGCGAAGGTGCTGCTCGGCGGCGGCGTGCGCGGCCGCTATGTTGAGCCGACCATCCTGCTGGGCGTGACGCCCGACATGAAGGTCTACCAGGAGGAGACCTTCGGCCCCGTGGTGCCGGTGATTCCCTTCCGCACCGACGCCGAGGCGGTGGCCATCGCCAACGACACCGAGTACGGCCTGTCCAGCGGCGTCATGACGCGCGACGAGGCGCGCGGCCTGCGCATCGCCCAGATGCTGGACACCGGCATGTGCCACATCAACTGCAGCAGCGTGAACGACGAGCCGCACGTGCCCTTCGGCGGCGCCAAGGCCTCGGGCCTGGGCCGCCACGGCGGGCGCTGGTCGCACGAGACCTTCACCGAGACCCGCTGGATCACGCTGGACCGCGGCCATCGCCCTTACCCCCCGATGTTCTGAGCACCATGAGCGCCAAGAAACTACTCGATGGCAAGACCGTGGTCGTCACAGGCTGTGCCTCCGGCATCGGCCTGGAGACCGCGCGCCTGTGCAAGGCCTGGGGTGCGACCGTGCTGGGCGTGGACCGCACGGTCACGCACCAGCACGTGGACGAGCTCTACAAGGTCGACCTCTCCGACCCGCACATGATCCGGCAGCTGGTGCAGGCGCTGCCGCACGGCATCCACGGCATCGCCAACGTGGCCGGCCTGCCGCCCACCGCGCCGGCGGAACTGGTGCTCAAGGTCAACCTGCTGGGCTTGAAAGTCTTCACGCTCGGCATGATCCCGAAGCTGGCCGATGGTGCCTCCATCGTCAACCTGGCCTCGCTGGCGGGCTTCGACTGGCCCAACCACATCAGCTCCATCCACGAGTGCGAGGACCTGGATTTCGACGACGCTGCCGAGTTCGTGCGAACGCACGACGCGGGCGATGCCGGCGGGCGCAGCTACTTCTTCAGCAAGGAGGCCCTGGTGGCCTGGACGCTGCAGAACCGCTGGACCTGGCGCGCGCGCGGCATCCGCATGAATGCGGTCAGCCCCGGCCCGGTGGACACGCCCATCCTGGGTGACTTCGTGAAGACCCTGGGCGCGCGCGCCGAGGAAGACATGCGCGTGATGGACCGCCCGGGCACGCCCGCCGACATCGCGCCCGTGGTGGCCTTCCTGCTGAGCGACCTGAGCGGCTGGATCCGCGGCGCCAACCTACCGGTGGACGGCGGCATGTCGTCGCACCTGCTGTGCAACATCCACGGACTGTGATCGAGAACAAGTCATGAGCAGCGCCATTCTCTGGACCCTCCTGGGCCTCGTCGTCCTTGTCGCCATCATCGCCGTGCTGGCGCGTTTCTATGTCCGCGGCACGCGCGAGACCAGCCTGGTGAAGACCGGCGTGGGCGGCCGCCGCGTGGTGATGGACGGCGGTGTGATCGCCGTGCCGTACTTCCACCAGATCTCGCGCGTGAACATGCAGAGCCTTCGGCTCGAAGTGGGCCGCCGCGGCGAGGCCGCGCTGATCACCAAGGACCGCCTGCGCGTGGACGTGGGGGCCGAGTTCTACGTCTGCGTCATCGCCACCGAGGAAGGCATCGCGCGCGCCGCGCAGACCCTGGGCAACCGCACCTTCGACGCCGCCAAGCTGCGCGAACTCATCGAGGGCAAGCTGGTGGACGCGCTGCGCGCCGTGGCCGCGCGCTTCACGATGGACGAGCTGCACGAGAACCGCGGCCGCTTCGTGGGCGAGGTGCGCGAGAGCCTGGTGGAGTCGCTCGCCCGCAACGGCCTGGAACTCGACACCGTGTCGCTGACCGCGCTGGACCAGACGCCCTTCAAGGCGCTGGACGAGAACAACGCGTTCAACGCGGTCGGCATGCGCAAGCTGGCGGAAGTCATCGCCAAGAGCAAGAAGGAGCGCGCCGAGATCGACGCCGACGCCGAGGTCTCGGTGCGCCGTGCCGCCATGCAGGCCACGCGGCTGAAGCTGCAGATCGACCTGGAAGAGCAGACCGCGCAGATCTCGCAGGTGCAGCAGATCGAGACGCTGAAGGCCGCGCAGATGGCCGAGGTGGTGCAGCGCAAGGCCGACAGCGAACTGGCCTCCACCCGCGCCCGCATCGACATGGAGCAGCGCATCCGCGCCGCCGACATCGACCGCGAGCGCAGCATCCGCGAAGCCGAGATCGCGCAGCAGAAGGCCCTGGCCGAGGCGCAGATCGCACGCGAGCGCGACGTGGCCCTGGCCGAGCAGCAGCGCCACATCGCCATTGCCGAGCAGAGCCGCGCCGAGAGCCAGGCCCGCGCGCTGGCCGACACGGCGCGCGCCGAAGCCGTGCGCGCTGCCGAGGCCGTGCCCACTGCCAAGCAGGTGGCCGAGGCCGAGCGCCGCAAGACCATCGCGCTGCTGGCCGCGCAGCAGGAGTCCGAGATCGCCGGCACGCGCGCGCGCATGGCCGCGCAGACCGAGGCCGCCACCGCCACCGACCGCGCCAGCGCCCGCCTGAAGGCCGCGCAGACCGACGCCGAGACCAGCGCGCTGCGCACCGCCGCCACGCGCAACGAACTCATGGCGCAGGCCGACGGCCGCCGCGCCATGGCCGAGGCCGACAACGCGCTCGACGAGCGCACCGTGGCCATGCGCATCGAGCTCGCCAAGGTGGAAGCCCTGCCGCGCGTGGTGGCCGAGATGGTGAAGCCGGCCGAGAAGATCGACTCCATCCGCATCCACCACGTGGGCGGCCTGGGCGGCGCCGGGGGGACTGGCGTTGGAAGCGCGGCAGGCGAGGGCGCCGGTCGGGCGCCGGTGAACCAGGCGCTGGACTCCATCATGTCCATGGCCGTACAGATGCCGGCCCTGAAGAAGCTGGGCGAAGACCTCGGCATGAGCCTGGACAGCGGCCTGGCGGGCGTGACGCGGCCGCTGGACGGTGGTAAGGGCTGAGGGGCGGGGCTGCTGGCCGGCCAGTGTCGGGCATCCGCATCACGCGTGCGACCCGCCGCGCGCTCAGTCCCCAGCCGGTTCCGGGCATTGAGTCGCCTGTGACCACACGGCCTGCCACGCTTTGCCGCGCCATTCGTACGAATCGGTGTGCCAGCAGTCGATGACCGACCCTGAAGGAAAGCTCAGCCGCGCCTCGTACCTGACCAAGGCCATCGCGGGTGACACGCGCACCTGCATCGGGCCGCACTGCCACGCGGCGTAGAAGGGCTTGTCGGCCAGCGCCGACAGGTAAAGCTCGCGGGTGAGGGCGCTGCCGCCCGGCGTGACGAGCTGGTAGTCCGGCGCGTGCAGGCGTTCGATGGTGGCCATGTCGCGCGCAACCAGGGCCCGGGTGCGCTCTAGCTCGAGTGCGCGGAAGAACGCTTCATCCATGCTGATCCTGGTTGCGGGAACCACAGGGCCGATCTTGTCATGTGCTCCGCAGCGCACCGGGTTGACTGCGACCGATGCCACGGTTCCTCGAACGGCGGGCGCCAGTTGTTTCTACTGGGCTTTCCATCAGATGCCCGGAGGGTTGGAGATCCGGGACAAGACCCTGTGCGACGTCCAACCGCGTTGAAAGCGCTACGCCGACCAGCCGCACTTCACTCACGCTTTCCGACAGGCGATCGGTTACACGCCGGGCCAGTACCGCATGGCCTTCGGTGTCCGATTTCCACAAGACGGCGACCAGGTTGATGACAGGTCTCGCAGCTCCCGTGTCATTCAGGCGCATGCGGTGCAAAACACCCATGCTCTTGGCTGGTTTGACCTTTACGCGGACGATTTGTCCCGCGCCACAAGCTTGTACGAGACCGTCTTCCACCGGCAGCTGAGGCCCATCGGGGACCCGACAGGCGTAATGGTGATGCACAGCTTTCCAGCTGACATGGGCGCCTACGGCGCTGGCCGGCCGCAGGCGCTCGATGTGAACTGGCTGGCGTGGCTCAGGCAGCCAGCGAAAACGGCTGGATCTCTTTGGCGATGGCTTTGCCGTTCTCGATCTCGGCCACCCGCAACTCGTAGGCTGCCTGAAGGTTCAACCAGCCCCTGGCCTCGCTGCCGAAGTAGCGCTCCAGGCGCAGGGCCGTATCAGCCGACACGCCGCGCTCGCCCTTGGTGATCTCGCTGAGGCGCGAGTAAGGCACATGCAGGGCCATGGCCACGGCGCGTACGCTGACGCCCATGGGCTTGATGTAGTCCTCCAGCAAGATTTCACCTGGGTGGACAGGACGCATACCGTTCTTGAACATGATGCACTCCATTGCTGTTCAGGATTTCAATGACAGTCGGGCCTGGGTCAGTGTGGGTCTTCGATGAGCACGTCATAGGGGCCGCTCTCACCCCACTTGAAGGTTAGTCGCCACTGGTCGTTGATTCGCACATGCCAGGCACCGTCGTATTCCTTGAGGTCGTTCCCTGGCGGGGCCTTCATGAAACTCACTGAAGGCGCTGCGTCGAGCTGGGCCAATTTGCGCTCAGCCACGCTCTTGATGTTGACGAACCGGCGACACTTGCCAGTGGTGAACAGGCTCTCTGTATCGGGGCAGGCGAACGACTGGATCGACATCGTGGAGAGATTACCTGTTGACCGGTTAACAGTCAATTCAGCGAACCCATGGGCAGCGCGCAAGGACGCCACCAACGGCGGGCGGTCGGCCCTGCTCGGTGGACTGCCCGGAACCGGCCGTTCGCGAAGGGCAGGTCGTGGCCGGGCTGGTACGGGCCTTGCAGTCTGCTCTGCGAATGGCTCTCTGATTCGATCCGCATCCCAACCGGAGTGCAGGATTTCACCGGCAGGCTCGCCAGACTGACGGCTGCCCTGCAACGAGGCATCACCGTGGTGCACGGGGGCCGCTCCCGGTGATGAAGACAACGCGCTGGAGCACCCCTTGGAAAACTTCGACCTCGTTCTTGCCGGCGGCCACCTCGTCGACCCGGCGCAGGGCCGCGACGGCCTCTTCGACGTCGCCATCCGCGCGGGCCGCATCGCTGCGGTGGCGCCCGCCGGAACGCCGCTGCCGGCCACGCAGCGCATCGACGTGCGCGGGCAGCTCGTCATCCCCGGCATGATCGACACGCACGCGCACGTGTTCCAGCACGTCACCGGCCGCTTCGGCCTCGAGGCCGACCTGTGCGGCGTTCACTCCGGCGTCACGACGCTGATCGACCAGGGCGGCCCGTCCTGCATGACCCTGCCCGCGTTCCGGGAGTACGTGGTCGACAGCAAGAAGTCGCGTGTGTTCGCGTACCTGTCGGCCTACCTGGTGGGCGGCATGGAAGGGCACTACTACCCGGCGCTCTACAAGCCCGACTGCGTGGACGTGGACGCCACCGTGAAGAGCGCGCTCGCCAACCCGGACATCGTCAAGGGCTTCAAGGCGCACGCCGAACTCGGCGGCTTCGCGCGCTGGGGCGTCGAGGTCATGCGCCAGTCGGCCGAGATCGCGGCCACCGCGAAGCTGCCGCTGTACATTCACTTCGGCCAGCTGTGGCCCCTGCCCGCGGAAGGCACCAATGGCGTCGATGCCGACACCATCCTGGCCGACGTGGTGCCGTTGCTGAAGGCGGGCGACATCCTCGCGCACCCCTTCACGCGCCACCCGGGCGGTTTCGTCGATCGCCAGGGGCACGTGCACGGCATCGTGCGGGAAGCCCTGGCGCGCGGGCTCAAGGTCGACGTCGGCCACGGCTCGCACTTCAGCTACAGGATGGCCCGCATCGCGCTCGATGCCGGCATCCTGCCGCATACGCTGGGCGCCGACATGCACGGCTACAACACGGCCGTGCCGGCGCCTGCAGGCACGCCGGACGCCCACTCCGACGCCGAGCACATGTTCTTCGGCAAGCAGCGCTTCTCGCTCGTGTCGGCGATGACGGCGATGCTGGCGCTGGGCCTGCCTCTGGACTACGTGGTCCGAATGGTCACCTGCAACGTGGTCGACGTGTTCGGCCTGCCGCGCGACCTGGGCACGCTGGCCGTGGGCAACCCTGCCGATGTCTCGGTGCTGCACGACGAGCGAGGCCGCTGGGCGCTGCGCGACAACGAGGGCACGCAGCTGGTCGGGGAGCGCCTGCTGCGCCCGGCCTTCTGCCTGCGCGACGGTATCCGCTTCGAGGCCGACGCCTCGATCCTGCCGGTGGTGCAGGCCGCATGACCTCCGATGCCGCCCGCTGCCTTTCCATGCCCGGGGATGCATCGGGGCCCGGCCTGCTGGCGCCGCTGATCGCAGCGCGGCCGCAATGGGCCGCTGTCTCGCCCGCGGCGCAGGCGCTGGGGCTGAGGCGCCATGAACTGCTGCACGCCGGCCCGCCCTTTCGCGACGCCCGGCGGCCCCCGCCGGTGCTGATGTCGTCGATCGTGATGACCTGCCTGCACGAGGGCTGGGCTGGCAGCGAAGCCGAAGCGGAACGGCTGGTTCACGACGGTGCGCTGCAGCTGTCGCCAGCGCAGGACCGCTTCTGCGTGACGCCGCTGGCCGCGGTGGTGTCGCCGGCCACACCGCTGCTGGTCGTGCGCAATGCCGCAGAGGGCACTTTCAGCGCCCACAGCCTGTACGCCCCTTTGGCCACGGTCGGCGGGCCCGACACCCGCATGGGCGCGCGGGATGCAGGCTTGCTGTCGAGGCTGAGTCACCGTGACGAAGTGCTGGTGCCGTTCCTGCAGGCACGGCTGGAGAGTCTCGGCGCGGTCGAACTGCTGCCGCTGATGTCGGCGGGCCTGGCAGCAGGCGACGACCTGCACAGCCGCACGACCGCCGCCAACGAGGCCCTGGTGCAGTTGCTGCGCTCGGCATCTTCCGAGGCGACTCCCGAACTCGACGGCATCGCGGCGAACCCGCTGTTTTTCCTGACGCTGTGGATGGCCGCCTGCGCGCTGATGCTGCGCGCGGCCGAAGGCGCGGGTCTGCCCAGCCTGGTCACGCGTGCGGGCGGCAACGGCGAGGCCTTTGCCATTGCCCTGGCCGGCCGGCCTGCGCGCTGGATCATCTGCGACGCAGCGGGCCTGGACGGGCCGCGGCTGCCGGGCAAGCCCGCCGGGGCTGCCGTGGCAGGTGCCATCGGCGACAGCGCCGTCATCGACCTGCTGGGGCTGGGCGGGCAGCGCCTGCAGCACGCGCCCGAGCCGCTGTCGGTGTTCAGGCCCTATCTTCCCGAGGGCATCGAGCGGCAGGCGCAGTCGCTCCTGGTGGTGCCGCACCCCGGCCTGGCCGGGGGCTGGCCGGTGGGCCTGGACGCAGCCCGCGTGGCGGCCACCCGGCAGGCCCCGCTGGTGGTGCTGGCGATGCTGGCCGACGATGGTGTCGGCGGCATGCTCGGACGCGGGGTCTACCGGCCCCCTGTCTCGCTGTTCGAGGACGCCTTGCGGGTACCGGACTGAACCGCCCCTTCGGTGGCTTTCGCGCGATCAGGCTGCACCCGCCCGTCCCAGATGGTGGGATCCCCCCCGCCAACCCCGGCCCTTCCCTGATTGCACCCCCACGGCATCCCGCCGACCATGCGCCACGCACTCTCCGCGTTGCCGCATGCACATCAGCGAACAGCTCCTGAACCCCAGCGAAAGCCGGCTGCGCCTGTCGGCCCAGCTCGGCGTGCGCCACGTGGTGCTGGACAACCGCGGCACGGAGGGTATTTCTTCGGCCGGCGGCGGCATATCGCCCTGGAACGCGACCACGTTGCGTGACTACCGGCGCTGGGTCGAGGGCTTCGACCTCTCGCTCGACGTGTTCGCGCTCGACGTCGGCTCCATCCTCCTCGATTCGCTGACCGACCTGGACGGCGCGCGCAAGAGCCGCGAGATCCTGGCACGCAACATCGCCGTCGCGGCCGACGCCGGCATCACGTGCCTGAAGTACAACGTCCAGATGGTGGGCATCACGCGCACCGGCCTGCGGCCCGGGCGCGGCGGCTGCCGCAATTCAGGCTTCCGCCTGTCGGACCACTCGCCCGATGCCAACGCGAAGCACTCCTACTGGGGCGTCGGCTACCCGACGAACCAGGACTCGGGCGGCGCCCGTTCCGCGCTGCTCTGCGGCCAGCGCCTGGCGCGCGAGGTGCCGGCGGTGTCGGAGCAGGCGGGCTGGGACGCCATCGAGTTCCTGGTCGACGGCCTGGTACCCGCGGCCGACGCCGCCGGCGTGCGCCTCGCCTGCCACCCGCACGACCCCTCGTACCCGCCGGGCGGCCTGGACGGCATCGAGCACGTCATGGGCTCGGCCGACGGCATGCGCCGCTTCCTGGCTCTCAGCTCCAGCCCGCGCCACGGCCTGAACTTCTGCCAGGGCACCGTGGCCGAGATGTTCCGCGAGCCGGGCAAGGCGATGATTCCGGTGATCGAGGAGTTCGCGTCCACCGGTCGCATCTTCATGGTCCATTTCCGCAACATCCGCGGCGGCTGGCTCGACTTCGAGGAAGTGTTCCCGGACGAGGGCGACGTCGACATGTTCCAGGCGCTGCTGGCCTACCAGCGCGGCGGCTACGACGGCCCGCTGTGCCCCGACCACGTGCCCGTTTCCGAACTCGACGAAGGCCGGGAGCGCTTCATGTCCTTCGCGCTCGGCTACACGCGCGGCCTGCTGCACGCGGCGCGGATCCGCTGAACCGCGTCCATTTCCCTGCCTCTCACCACAACGACACCGGAGACACCCCATGAACCGTCGACACCTTCTCGCCGCCACGGCCATCGCTGCCGCCGCGGCCGCATTGCCCTTCGCCGCCCAGGCGCAGGACGCCTGGCCCAGCAAGCCCGTGCGCATCATCAGCCCGTTCCCGGCCGGCGGCACGAGCGACGTGATGGCCCGCATGGTGGCCCAGGCGCTCACGAAGGAGCTCGGCCAGCAGTTCATCATCGACAACGTGGGCGGCGCCGGCGGCACCATCGGCACGCTGCGCGCCACGCAGGCTGCGCCGGACGGCTACACGCTGATCCAGACGGGTGTGGGCCAGAGCGCCGTCGCGCACGGGCTCGACCCCAAGCTGGGCTACGACTCCATGCGGGATTTCATCCACATCAGCCAGGTGCACTCGGGCCCGAACGTGCTGGTGGTGCACCCGGACCAGCCGTTCAAGACCTTCCAGGAACTGGTGGCCTACATCCGCAAGAACCCCGGCAAGATGAACTACGGCTACACGCACGCGGCGTCGGGCCACATGGCGATGGAACTCCTCAAGCAGGTGGGTGGCGAGAAGGGTCAGCCGCTGTTCATCGTCGGCATCCCGTACCGCGGCGGCGGCCCGATGATGCAGGACCTGCTGGGCGGGCAGATCCCGATGATGTTCATCAACCAGGACGTCGCGCTGCCCCACATCAAGGCCGGCAAGCTGCGCGCGCTGGCGGTCACCAGCCTGCAGCGCAACCCGCTGTACCCCGACACGCCCACCATCGCCGAGACCGGCGTCAAGGGCTACGAGGCGTTGAGCTGGTCGGGCCTGTCAGCCATCAAGGGCACGCCCAAGCCTGTCGTCGACAAGCTGGAAGCCGCGATGCGCAAGATCATGACCTCGCCCGAGATCAAGCAGCGCATGGAGTCGGTGGGCTTCGTGATTCCGGAGCAGGGCTCGACGCCGTACACGGCCTTCGTGAAGAGCGAGATCGACCTCTGGACCCGCGTCATCAAGACCGCCAACATCAAAGCCGAGTGACGATGATCCGCGCCAACCCCCTGGCCGCCGGCCTGGCCACGACCGACCGCATCGAGTGGATCGGGCTGTCGCTGTCCTTCCTGCCGCTGGCTTCGCCCATCAGCGATGCCAAGGTGCTCACCGGCCGGCAGAAGCCGCTGACCGAGATCGCGTTCCTGTTCGCGGAGATCCGCACGAAGGACGGGCACGAGGGCGTGGGCTTCAGCTACAGCAAGCGCGCCGGCGGGCCGGGGCAGTATGCGCACGCGAAGGAGATCGCGCCCGCGCTGCTCGGCGAGGACCCCAACGACATCGCGCGGCTGTGGGACAAGCTCTGCTGGGCCGGCGCCAGCGTGGGCCGCAGCGGCCTGGCCACGCAGGCCATCGCCGCCTTCGACATCGCGCTCTGGGATCTGAAGGCCCGGCGCGCCCGCCTGCCGCTGGCCAAGCTGCTGGGCGCGCACCGCGACAGCGTGCAGGTCTACAACACCTCGGGCGGCTACCTGTCCACGCCCACCGCCGAGGTGCTGGAGAACGTCGAGAAGTCGCTCGAGCGCGGCATCGGCGGCATCAAGATCAAGGTGGGCCAGCCCGACCCGATGATCGACCTGCAGCGCGTGGAGGCTGTGCACAGGCTGCTCGACGACCGTGTGGCGCTGATGATCGACGCCAACCAGCAGTGGGACCGCGTCACCGCGCAGCGATTCGGCCGCGCCGTGGAGCCGCTGAACCTGACGTGGATCGAGGAGCCGCTGGACGCCTACGACGCCGAGGGGCACGCCGCGCTGGCCGCGATGCTGGACACACCCATCGCCACCGGCGAGATGCTCACCAGCGTGGCCGAGCACTGGGAGCTGATCCGCAACCGCAGCGTCGACTTCATCCAGCCCGACGCACCGCGCGTGGGCGGCATCACGCCCATGCTGAAGATCATGGCGCTGGCCGACCAGGCGCGCATCCGCATGGCGCCGCACTTCGCGATGGAGATCCACCTTCACCTGAGCGCGGCCTACCCGCACGAGCCCTGGGTGGAGCACTTCGAGTGGCTGGAGCCGATGTTCAACGAGCGGCTCGAGATCCGCGACGGCCGCATGTGGGTGCCCGACCGGCCCGGGCTCGGCTTCAGCCTCAGCGAGCAGGCGCGGCGCTGGACGACGGAGCGATCGGAGTTCGGCCGGCGGCCCTGAGGCAAGATCGGTTGAGGCAAGATCGGGCGCATGACGATCCTGCAGATCCACGATGCCCTGGCCGACGTGGCGGCGCGCCACGGCGAGCGGCCCGCACTGACCGCGCTCGCCAGCGCCGACGACCCCGCGCCCAGAAGCTGGACACACGCCGGGTTCGGCGCCGAGGTGCGCCGCGCGGCCAACCTCTTCCGCACCCTGGCCGGTGACGCCGAGCCGCGCGTGGCCCTGCTGCTGCCGCCCGTGCCGCAGGCCTGGTTCGCGCTCTGGGGCGCCGAGACGGCGGGCATCGCCTGCCCGATCAACCACGCCCTGGACGACGCCCACCTGGCCGCGCTGCTGAACGCCACGGGCGCCAACCTGGTGGTCACGCTGGCGCCCGGGCACCCGGCCGGCGACATCGGCCAGCGCGTGCTGCGCCTGCGCGCGGCCTGCCCCGGCGTGCGCACGGTGCTGACCGTGCGCGATTCAACCGATGCTGGCGCTGCCCGGGAAGGCGCACTCGATTTCGACGCCGCGTGCGCCGGCCAGGACGACGCCACGCTGGCCTTCACGCCGCCGCCCGGCGGCGACCGCATCGCCGCGCTCTTCCACACCGGCGGCACCACCGGCCTGCCCAAGCTGGCGCAGCACACGCACGGCAACCAGCTGCACGCAGCCCGCGGCGCGGCACAACGCTATGCCGCGACGGAGCAGGACGTCATCCTCAACGGCTTCCCGCTCTTCCACGTGGCGGGCGCCTTCGTCTACGGCCTCGCGCTTCTGCTGGCGGGTGCCGAGATCGTGCTGCCGCCGCCGCTGGGCTGGCGCGACCCGGCTTTTTCGAAGCGCGTCTGGGCCATCGTGCGCGAACGGCGCGTCAGCCTGCTGGCCACCGTGCCCACGGTGATGTCGGCGCTGCTGGCCGCGCCGCGCGAGGCCGACGACGGCGCCTCGGTGCGCCTGCTGCTCACGGGCGGCTCGCCGCTGCCCGCCGAGCTGGCGGCGCGCTTCGAAGCCGAGACCGGCATCCCGGTGCGCAACATCCTCGGCATGACGGAGTGCGCGGGCGTCATCAGCATCGAGTCGGCGGGCGAGCCGCGCACGCCCGGCTCCTGCGGGGTGCCGCTGGACGGCACCGAGGTCCTGGCCGTCGATGCGGCAGGCCGGGCCTGCGCGGCCGGCGAGAGCGGTGTGCTGCGCCTGCGTGGCCCGAACGTCGGGCCCGGCTACACCGACCCGGCTCGCAACCCCGGCACCTTCGAGGACGGCTGGCTGGTCACGGGCGACATCGGGCACGTCGACGCCGCAGGCCGGGTCTTCGTCACTGGCCGCGCCAAGGACGTGATCATCCGCGGCGCGCACAACATCGACCCCGGCGTGATCGAGGAGGCGCTGCTGCAGCACCCCGGCGTGCAGATGGCCGCCGCCGTGGGCGAGCCCGACGAGTACGCGGGCGAACTGCCGGTGGCCTACGTGGTGGCGCAGCCCGGCGCGGTGCTGGACGCCGACGAGCTGCTCGCCTTCGTGGCGCCGCACCTGCCCGAGCGCGCCGCGTGCCCTCGCCGCATCACCGTGCTGCCTGCGCTGCCGCTCACGGCCATCGGCAAGGTCTACAAGCCCGCTCTGCGGCTGCAGGCCATGCAGCGCGTGGTCGCCGAACGCCTGCCCGCCGCGGGGCTGGCGGGCCGCGTGCGCGCCGAAGGCGAGGACCGTGGCGGCCGGCTCGTGCTGCGCTTCGTGCCGCTGCCGGGTGAATCTGCGGCTGATCTGGCCGAGCCGCTGCGCCGGCTGATGGCCGGCTTCGCCATCGCACACGAGATCGAGGGGCGCGCGACATGAAGCCGCCGCTGCAGTTCTGGTTCGACTTCATCTCGCCCTTCGGCTACTTCGCCAGCTTGCGCATCGACGCTCTTGCCGCGCGCCACGGGCGCACCGCCGAATGGCACCCGCTGCTGGTGGGCGTGACGGTGCTGAAGGTCATGGGCCTGAAGGCCATACCGCAGACGCCGCTGAAGGGCCCCTATGCGGCGCGCCAGATCGCGCGCTACCTGCGCCGTCACGAGATCACGCTGGGCCGCGACCCGAACGCCGCACCGATGAACCCGCTGCCGGCCGGGCGATGCTTCGCCTGGCTGCGTGCGCACACGCCGGCGCACGCGAAGGCGTTCGCGCAGGCGGCGCTGCACGCCCACTGGGTGGAGGGCCGCGCGATGGACGACACCGCTGAACTGCGCGCCGTGGCACTGGCTGCCGGCGTGCCGCCGGATGCCGTCGAGCACGCGCTGTCCGACCCCGAGGCTGCACTGCTGCTGCGCGCCGAGGTGGACGCCGCCGTGGCGCAGGGCGTCTTCGGCTCGCCCTTCGTCATCGTGGACGGCGAGCCGTTCTTCGGGGTCGACAGCTTCGAGCTGATCGACGACTGGCTGGTGGTCGGGGGGTGGTAGGGCCCTGGCAGGGCACTGCCTGGCCGGTGGCGAGGGAAGGTAGCGAGCCCGGTCCTCGGGCCGAACCGGGGTCGGCTCAGCCCGCCGGCTTGTACGCGGCCAGCCAGGTGTCCAGGGCGGCCGGCGCCATGGGCTTGCCGATCAGGTAGCCCTGGGCTTCGTCGCAGCCGATATCGCGCAGGTAGGCCAGCGCGATGCTGTCTTCCACGCCCTCGGCCGTGACGCGCATGCCCAGGCTGTGCCCGAGGCCCACGATGGTGCGGATCACGATGCGTGATTCCTCCGAAGTCGCGGCCGTCTTCACGAAGGTCAGGTCGACCTTCACTTCCGAGAAGGGCTGGCGCACCAGCTGAACCATCGAGGAGTAGCCGGTGCCGAAGTCGTCGATCGCGAGCTGGAAGCCCTGCATGCGCAGCCGCGTCAGCAACTCCAGCGCCAGCACCGGGTCGTCCATGGCCGCGGTTTCGGTCAGCTCGAAGATCAGGCGGTCCGGCGGCATGCCGGCGGCCTGGCAGCGGGCGTGCAGCTGCGACACCAGCGTCGGGTTGCCGAAGCTCCGGGCCGAGAGGTTGATCGACAGCGTCACGGTCTGCCGGTCGCGGCTGGTCTCCCGCCACGGCACGAACCAGGCCAGGGACTGGTCGAGCACCTGCAGCGTGAGCTCGTCGATGAGGCACGTGACCTCCGCCAGCTCGATGAACCGGTCGGGGGCGATCAGGCCATGCACGGGGTGCTGCCAGCGCACCAGCGCCTCGAGCCCCGCAAGGTGGCCGCTGGCGCAATGCACCTTCGGCTGAAACAGGACGAACAGCTCGCGTTGATCCAGCGCCATGGCCAGCGCCGCCCTGTCTGGCAGGTAGGCAGGGTCGGGCCTCGGCATGGGCCGCCGAAGCACCGGCGCCTGGCGCTGCAGCAGCTGGCGCAGGGCGTCGGGCATGAAGGGTTTGGCCAGCACGCCGCACATGCTCAGGCCCTGCTCGGCACCCTTGCGGGCGGCCGCGTCCAGCACCCGCATGCCGACACCGCTGCTGATGATGACCTGCGCCTTGCAGTCGCGCCGCGCGAGCTCGGTCAGGACGGCCAGGCCGTCCATGCCGGGCATGTTGAGGTCGGTGCAGATGTGCGTGGGCTGCCAGTCGGCCACAGCGCCGAAGAATTCGTCCGGCTCGGACGTCAGCCGCGCGACGGCGCCGGCGGAGATCGCGATCGCCTCGATCGTCATGCCGATCGTCTCGTCGTCGTCGAGGATCAGCAAGCGGCAAGCTTCCATGCTCATCCTTGTACCGCCTTGCGGTTTGAGTTGTGGCTCAGGGCTTCCCGGAGCTTGTGCGCCAGCTCGGCGCGTCGGTAGGGCTTGCCCAGCAGCAGCACATGCGGGTCCAGGCGCCCATTGTGGATCAGTGCGGTTTCGGTGTAGCCCGAGGTGTAGAGCACCGGCAGGCCCGGGCGCAGCGCGAGTGCGGCCTCGGCGAGTTCAACGCCGCTCATGCCGCCTGGCATCACCACGTCCGTGAACAGCAGTTCGATGTCGGGGCGCTCGCGCAGCAGCGCCAGCGCCTCGGGGCCGTTCGTCGCCTCGAGCACGCCGTAGCGCAGGGCTTCCAGCTGGCCGCGCGCGAACTCGCGCACCGGGTTGTCGTCCTCGACCAGCAGCACGAGCTGCCCCTGGCCTGACGGCACCTCGGTTTCCTCGGGCTCGGGCGCGGCGGGCACGCCGGTGTGGTGGCGCGGCAGGTAGATGCGCACCGTAGTGCCCTGGCCCGGTTCGGAATACAGCGCCACGTGGCCTCGGGACTGCTTCACGAAGCCATACACCATGGCCAAGCCGAGGCCGGTGCCCTTGCCCCGCTCCTTGGTGGTGAAGAACGGCTCGAAGACGCGCTGCACCAGTTCCGGCGGGATGCCGCTGCCGGTGTCGGACACCGCCAGCATCACGTAGTCGCCAGGCTCCAGGCCTTCGTGCGGGGCCGTGTAGGCGGTGTCCAGCCGGGCGTTCATGGCCTCGATGCTGAGCTGGCCGCCGCGCGGCATGGCGTCGCGTGCGTTGATGGCCAGGTTCAGCAGCGCGTTCTCGAGCTGGGTGGGGTCCACGAGCGTCGGCCACAGCGAATCGCCGCTCGACCGCCGAATCTCGATCTGCTCGCCCAGCGTTCGCCGCAACAGGCCGTCCATGCCGTCCAGCAGGCGTTCCAGGTCGACGGCGCGCGGCTCCAGGGCCTGCCGACGCGCAAAGGCCAGCAGGCGCTGCGTGAGGTCGGCCCCGCGTTGCGCGGCGCCGCCGATCATCTGCGCCAGCCGCTGGTGCAGGCTGCCGGCCGGCAACTGCTCGGCCAGCAGTTCGGCGTTGCCCAGCATCACCGTGAGCAGGTTGTTGAAGTCATGCGCGACACCGCCCGTCAGCTGCCCGAGTGCTTCCAGCCGCTGGGACTGCTGCACCTGCTGCTCCAGTTCCTTGCGTTCGGTGATGTCGCGTTCGATGGCCACCCAGTGGGTGAACCAGCCCTCGCCGTTGGCGATGGGCACGATCTCGAGCTCCAGCCAGAACGGAACGCCCGCCTTGGTGTAGTTGATCAGCTCGGCACGGACCGGCTGCCATTTCCTCAGCGCGACCCCGATGCGGTCGAGCTCGCTGCGCTGCGTGGCCGGGCCCTGCAGGATGCGCGGCGTCCTGCCGATGACTTCTTCCCGCGTGTAGCCGGTACGGCGCTCGAACGCGTCGTTGACGAAGACGATGCGCGGGCCGGGCTCGCCGATCGGCTCGGCTTCGGTGATGAGCACGATGTCGTTGATGCGGGAGACCGCCGTCTCCAGCAGTTGCAGCCTGCCCTGGTTGCCGCGTTCCTGGGTGATGTCGCGGGCGACGCCGGCCATGCGCTGGGGCCCGGCTTCTTCGCCGGGTGGTCTGGGCACCGGGAAGGCGCGGTCCGCGATCCAGCGCAGGCTGCCGTCGGGCCGGACGATGCGGTACTCGATGTCGTATCCGCCGCTGGCCTGCAGCGGCATCGCCGCCGCCACGCGATCGCGGTCCTCGGGGTGGATGGTCGCGAACCACTGGTCCGCATCGAGGTCCAGGCTCTCGCGGCTGCGGCCCCAGATCGTCTCGTAGCCGGGCGAGATGTAGAGCAGGCGCTGGTCTTCGGTGAGCCAGAAAACTTCGCTGATGCAGTCGGTGATCTGCCGGAAGCGCTGTTCGCTCTCCAGCAGCGCGTGTTCGGCGGCGCGCCGTTCGGTGACGTCCTCCGCTGTCACGAGCCGGACCTCCCGCCCGCCCCAGGGGATCTGGTGCGCGTGGATGTCGACCAGGATCTCGCGCCCGGTCTTCGTCAGGTGCCTCCAGGTGCGCACGGGCTGGTGTTCCGGACGCAGACGCGCGTCGGCGATGTCGGCGAGCAGCGAAGGCATTTCCGACGCCGGGCGGATGTCCGCGAGCGACATCTCCAGGAACTCCTCGCGGCTGTAGCCGTAGTGTTCGATGG
>CAJAES010000079.1 GCA_903938815.1 uncultured beta proteobacterium | reverse complement strand
GGGGAAGAGAACGCTCTGCGTTCGATCCTGGCCTTCGACGTATCGCCCCATCGTTCACCCCTGTCGGTCTGACGGGAGCTATGACATCGGCCAAGGCAAAGAGTTTCCACACAGCCTCGACCCGGAGTAGACAGCTGCCGCACCGGTCTCGGTGCGGCGAAGCGGCCGTCCCGATCGGTACGAACTAGAGTCCCGACAACACCGCGTCCAAGGCCGAAACCAGCGCGCTGGCTTGCGAAGCCACGTTCTCCACAGGTCGCCGCAAGGCCTTCGCGGGTAAAGGTGCGGCGTAGTGCGCCAGCGCATGTAGCCGCTGTCCCTTCACCATGATGACCGGACATAGCGCGGTCGGCACCTTGGTCGCGACATCGAGCACAGCCAGCGGCATGGTCAGCCGCGTGGCCAAGGCATCCAGCAGATCGCTCTGGACCACCACCACGTAGGGGATGCCCTCGGCCGAGCTGCCACTGGGGTTGGTGAAGACGTCGTACTGGGCCATCGGCCGCTCACCACGGGCGCAGGTCGGCGCCAGGAATGCCGTGCGTCTCGAAACGAGCGTTTTGGACGGCGATCCAATCACCGTACTCGGCTTCGAACGCCTTCTTGCGCGCGGCTCGGCTCGCCTTGTCGTGGTTGGCCTTCAGGGCCTGGTATTGCTCGGCCGAGAGGATCACGGTGTCGAGTTGGCCGGCTCTTTCCACGAACACAGGTTCGCGCTTGGCTTGGGCACAGAGGCTGCCAAAGCGGTTCTTGGCTTCTGTGGCGGTGACGCGCATGGTGGTCTCCCAAGGTGTTTGGCCATTTTAGCCATTGACGACCACGGGCGCAGAGCGGTGTGGCGTGCGCGTCGGCCCGTGCTGGAGAAGCCATTCATCCAGGTCGGCTCCTGGCCGTGCGCTGAGCTGTTGCGGCGGTAGTCCCGCGCCAAACTTGGCACGGCCACCGAGGCAGCGATGAGGGTCGCAGCGACACCCGGTTTAGGACACTTTTAGGACATCAAAGCAAAACGGCCCCGGAGGGCCGCCGCTAAGTCTTTGATTTCTTTAAGAAATCATGGTGGGCGGTGCAGGTTTCGAACCTGCGACCCCTGCCGTGTGAAGGCAGTGCTCTACCGCTGAGCTAACCGCCCGGAAAACCTGGTCCGGTGATCCGGCAAGCCCAGGATTATGCCACGGTTTGGCGCCAGACGGTCTTGCCGTTGCTGGCCTTGTCCAGTTCCTTCAGCACGCCTTCGTGCGCGGTGAGTTCGTCCTCGCTGGCGCGCAGCACCGGCAGCAGGAAGCTCGAGAAGTCGATGGCGGCGATCTCTCGCGTGCCGCCCTCGCCTTCGCTGCCGTCGATGACGAGCGAATCCTGCCCGCGCGTCAGGCGGATGTACACCTCGGCCAGCAGGCCGGCATCGAGCAGCGCGCCGTGCAGCGTGCGGGAGCTGTTGTCCACCTCCAGCCGCTTGCACAGCGCGTCCAGCGAGTTGGACTTGCCGGGGAACATCTCGCGCGCCATCAGCAGCGTGTCGCGCACGCCTTCGGCGACCTGCTTCAGCGGCGGGCGGTCCAGGCGGGCCAGTTCGGCGTCCAGGAAACCGAGGTCGAAGCTCGCGTTGTGGATCACCAGCTCGGCGCCGGACACAAAGCCGATCAGGTCGTCGGCCACGGCCGCGAACAGGGGCTTGTCGGACAGGAACTGATCGGTCAGGCCGTGCACGCGCAGCGCATCGGGGTGGCTGCTGCGCTCGGGGTTCAGGTACCAGTGGCGGGTCTCGCCGGTCAGGCGGCGGTCCACCATCTCGATGAGGCCGATCTCGACGAGGCGGTCGCCGTTGTCGGCCGACAGGCCCGTGGTCTCGGTGTCGAGGAAGATCTGTCTCATGCCCTGGTACCGCCTCGCGTGCCGTTCGTGCCGTTCGCACCGTTCGCGCCGGTTGCAGTGTCAGCGCCCTGCCGTCCGCACCACACCCACAGCGCCACACCGCCGGCGATCATCGGCAGGCACAGCCACTGGCCCATGCTCATGCCCAGCGCCAGCAGGCCGAGGAAGCTGTCGGGCTCGCGGAAGTACTCCGCGATGAATCGAAAGACGCCATAACCAGCCACGAAGGCCGCCGCCACCTGGCCCGTGGCGCGGCGGCTGGAGCCGTACCACCACAGCAGCACGAAGAGAAGCAGACCCTCCATCGCGAACTGGTAGAGCTGCGAGGGATGGCGCGCCATCGCGCTGCCGCTCTGGGGGAACACCATCGCCCAGGGCAGCGTCGGGTCGGCTGCGCGCCCCCACAGCTCGCCGTTGATGAAGTTGCCGATGCGGCCGCTGGCCAGGCCCGTGGGCACGCAGGGCGCCACGAGGTCGGCCACCTGCAGGAAGGGCCGGCCGCGCTTGCGGGCGAACAGCAGCATCGCCACGATGACGCCGATCAGGCCGCCGTGAAAGGACATGCCGCCCTTCCAGACCATCAGGATCTCGAGCGGGTTGGCCAGGTACTGCCCGGGCTTGTAGAAGAGCGCGTAGCCGATGCGGCCGCCGATCATCACGCCGAGCACGCCCCAGAAGAGGATGTCCTCGACCTCCCGCCGGTTCCACCCCGCCTCGGCGAACCAGGGCAGGCGCGAACGCCGCACGGCCAGGAACAGGAAGAGGCCGAACGCGACGAGGTAGGTGAGCCCGTACCAGTGGATCTGGAGCGGGCCGATCGCGATGGCGACGGGGTCGAACTGGGGATGGGTCAGCATGTGACGGGCGATCATAAGCGCCGGCCATAATCACAGGCTGCCGGTCGTGGTACCGGTCGAATCCACTCGCGGAAACCTCACATGGCCACCTTCAACCGCCGCTCCAAGAACATCACCGAAGGCGTCGCGCGCGCGCCCAACCGTTCCATGTACTACGGCATGGGCTACACCGAGAACGACTTCGGCAAGCCCATGATCGGCGTGGCCAACGGCCACAGCACCATCACGCCGTGCAACTCGGGCCTGCAGAAGCTGGCAGATGCGGCCGTGGAAGGTCTGCGGCTGGCCGGCGCCAACCCGCAGGTCTTCGGCACGCCCACCATCAGCGACGGCATGTCGATGGGCACCGAGGGCATGAAGTACAGCCTGGTCTCGCGCGAGGTCATCGCCGACTGCGTCGAGACCTGCGTCGGCGGCCAGTGGATGGACGGCGTGGTCGTCATCGGCGGCTGCGACAAGAACATGCCCGGCGGCATGATGGGCATGCTGCGCGCCAACGTGCCGGCCATCTACGTGTACGGCGGCACCATCCTGCCCGGCCACTACAAGGGCCAGGACCTGAACATCGTCAGCGTCTTCGAGGCGGTGGGGCAGTTCAGCGCCGGCAACATGAGCGAGGAAGACTTCTGCCAGATCGAGCGCCGCGCCATCCCGGGCAGCGGCAGCTGCGGCGGCATGTACACGGCCAACACCATGTCCTCGTCCTTCGAGGCGCTGGGCATGAGCCTGCCCTTCGCCAGCACGATGGCCAACGTGGAAGACCCCATCGTCGCCCACACCCAGGAAGCCGCGCGCGTGCTGGTGGAAGCCGTGAAGGCCGACCTGAAGCCGCGCGACATCGTCACCAAGAAGTCGCTCGAGAACGCCGTGGCGGTGATCATGGCCACCGGCGGCTCCACGAACGCGGTGCTGCACTTCCTGGCCATCGCGCACGCGGCCGAGGTGCCCTGGACGATCGACGATTTCGAGCGCGTGCGCCGCCGCACGCCCGTGCTGTGCGACCTCAAGCCCAGCGGCAAGTACCTGGCCATCGACCTGCACCGCGCCGGGGGCATCCCCGCCGTGATGAAGGTGCTGCTCGATGCCGGCCTGCTGCACGGCGACTGCATGACCATCACCGGCAAGACCGTGGCCGAGAACCTGGCCGACCAGCCCCCGCTGCGCGCCGACCAGGACGTCATCCGCCCGATCTCGGACCCGATGTACGCCGAAGGCCACCTGGCCATCCTGCGGGGCAACCTGGCCACCGAAGGCTGCGTGGCCAAGATCACCGGCCTGAAGAACCCGGTCATCACCGGCCCGGCGCGCGTGTTCGACGACGAGCAGAGCGCGCTGGCCGCCATCATGGCCGGCCAGATCAAGGCGGGCGACGTGATGGTGCTGCGCTACCTCGGCCCCAAGGGCGGGCCGGGCATGCCGGAGATGCTGGCCCCCACGGGCGCGCTGATCGGCCAGGGCCTGGGCGAGAACGTGGGCCTCATCACCGACGGCCGCTTCTCGGGCGGCACCTGGGGCATGGTGGTGGGCCACGTGGCTCCGGAAGCCTACGCGGGCGGCCTGATCGCGCTGGTGCACGAAGGCGACAGCATCACCATCGACGCCCACACGCTGCAGCTGGAGCTGCACGTGGACGACGCCGAGATCGCGCGCCGCCGCGCCGAATGGAAGCGCCCTGCCCCGCGCTATGTGCGCGGCGTGCTGGGCAAGTTCGCGAAGAACGCATCGAGCGCCAGCCTGGGCGCCGTGCTGGACGGCTTCGACCCCGAGTCGCTCTGACGAGCGAGCCCTGGACGGCCCTGCCTCAGCGGCCGGCGTCCGGGGGTGGCGGGGGCGGGGCTTCCGCCGGGCGCTTCTTGCGCGCTCCGCTGGCGGGGCGCTGCGTGATGGTCAGGCCCAGCGCCTCCATGTCGCGCTGGCGCCGCTCGACCTTGCGCTTCTCCATCTTGTCGATGGCGCGGCGCTGGGTCAGACCGGTTGAATCGGCGAAACCCCACCACAGCACCGCCAGCCCGAACGGGGCCAGCACGATGAACCAGGACCACGTCGCGACGGGGCCGAATTCGGCCGCCTTCATCGCTAGCAGCGCCAGACCGAGCAGCAGGAAAGCCATTGGCGGACTTTAGCGCGGGCACCGGCGCCAGGAAGCGCAGGAAAGCACCGGCAAGCGCAGGAAAGCGTGGCGAATTGACCGGGTTTGCACCGTTCGGCGCCTGGAACGCCGTGGATTCAGCCGCCAACCCAGCCCGCCTGCCGTGCCAGGCGCCACAGGCCCGCTGCGGCAGGCGCCTGCGGGCCCAGCACCGCCGCGCGGCCGAGCAGCCCCAGTGCGAGGGCATAGCGCTCGCACAGCACCGGCTCGCCGGCCAGGACCAGCGGGTGGTCTGGCGCCGCGCCGGGCAGTGCCGCGCCGAGCTCGCTGCCGATCAGCAGGCCCGACAGGTAGTCGGCCAGGGATTCGGGCGACAGTGCCTGGAACAGGCCGAGGGTGCGCACGCTGAACAGCCACCGGCCCAGGGCCGCACCCCCGCCGCTGGCGCCCGAGTGCACGCCGCGCTCGAAGGCGGCGGTGTCGAAACCGGGCGCGGGCTGCATCAACCGCCCGAGCACGGAATGCGCGCACAGCAGCGCGAACAGCTCGCCTGTCATGTGCGTGGCAAAGGATGTGACGCGGCCGTCCCGCACCGAGACCCACTTGCTGTGCGTGCCGGGCAGCACCAGGGTGGAGCCCTCGGCCCAGGCCGCCTGCGCGGCCAGCAGGCCGAGCACCTGGGTCTCCTCGCCGCGCATCACGTCGGGGGGGCCGTCCGCAGGCGTCCAGCACAGGCCGGGCACGATGCGCACATCGCGCTGGCCCGCCATGCGGACCACGCCCGCCTGTTCGTGCAGGCTGTCCAGCGCCACCGGGCATGCGGCGTAGGGCACCTCGCGCCAGCCATGGGCGCTTCCGACCATTCCGCAGGCCAGGACGGGCAAGCCGCCTTCCGTCCACCAGTCGGACACCAGTGAGGCCAGGGCCTGCTCGAAGGCCGGCGCGCCACCGGCCAGGCGGGAAGCGCCGTCCGCGCTGTGGCGCTCGGCCAGCACGACGCCGCCGTCGCCCAGCAGGTAGGCGCGCAGCTGGCTGCTGCCCCAGTCCAGCGCGATCAGCCGGGGCGCGCTCACCATTCGGCCACGCTGCCGTCCGGGTGGCGCCACACGGGGTTGCGCCAGTCCCTGGCGTTCAGGCTCGCGGCCCGCACGCGGTCCTCGTCGATCAGCACGCCCAGGCCGGGCCGCTGGCTGGCGCGCACCCACCCGCCGTCGATGGCGAAGTCCTCCGGGTTGAGCACGTAGTCCAGCAGCTCCGCGTCGCTGTTGTAGTGGATGCCCATGCTCTGCTCCTGGAACACGGCGTTGTGCGAGACCCAGTCCACCTGCAGGCAGGCCGCCAGCGCCACCGGGCCGAGCGGGCAATGCAGCGCCAGCGCCACGTCGTGGGCCTCGGCCATCGCGGCGATGCGCAGGCACTCGGTGATGCCGCCGGCATGCGAGACGTCGGGCTGCAGGATCGCGATGCCGCCAGCGGCGAAGACGCGCTTGAAATCGAAGCGCGAGTACATGCGCTCCCCGGCCGCCAGCGGTATGGCGGTGTGCTCGGCCAGGCGGGCGTAGTGCTCGCATTGCTCGGCGAGCACCGGCTCCTCGACGAACAGCGGCCGCAGCGGCTCGAGTTCGCGCAGCAGCACCTTGGCCATGGGCAGCGCGACGCGGCCGTGGAAGTCGATGCCGAAATCCACCGTGGCGCCGAAGGTGCTGCGGATCTCCGCGAACTTGGCCACGGCGCGATCGACCGCGGCATGGCTGTCGACCATGCCGAACTCCTCGGTGCCGTTCATCTTGAAGGTGTCGAAACCCAGGGCCTGGGCGCGCCGGATCGACTCGACCACATCGGCCGGGCGGTCGCCGCCGACCCAGCAGTAGGTCTTCATGCGGTCGCGCAGCCGGCCGCCCAGCAGCTCGTGCACGGGCTTGTCCAGCGACTTGCCGAGGATGTCCCAGAGCGCCTGGTCGATGCCGGCGATGGCGCTCATCAGGATCGGCCCGCCCCGGTAGAAGCCGCCGCGGTACATCGTCTGCCAGAGGTCGTTGATGCGGCGCGGATCCTGGCCCACCAGGTAGTCGCCCAGTTCGTGCACGGCGGCCTCGACGGTGCGGGCACGGCCCTCGACGACAGGCTCACCCCACCCGACCAGGCCTTCGTCGGTCTCGATCTTCAGGAACATCCAGCGCGGGGGCACGCGGTAGGTGGTCAGCCGGGTGATCTTCATGCGCGGGCCTCGCGTGCGGCGTGCCAGGCGGCCACGAAGGCGCGGGCGCGCTCGGCGGTGGCGGCCACGGGCTGGCCGGGCCGGTACAGGTCGGTGCCGAGGCCGGCGCCGCCGCAGCCAGCGGCCAGGTAGTCGGCCAGGGTGTGGACGGTGACGCCGCCCACGGCCAGCAGCATCAGGCCCGCGGGCAACACCGCCGCGAGCGCGCGCACATGGCCGGGCCCCAGGCTGCCGGCCGGGAACAGCTTGACGGCGTGGGCGCCGGCGCGCCAGGCGGCGAACACCTCGCTCGGGGTCAGGGCGCCGGGCAGCACCACCAGGCCGCGCCGGACCGCCTCGGCCACGAGATCGATGTCCACGTGCGGCGATACCGCCAGCCGGCCGCCCGCAGCCTGCAGGCTGTCGAGGTCGTCGACGCTCAGCACCGTGCCGGCGCCGACGAGTACCTGCGGCGCGACGCCGGCCACGATGGCCCGCACGCTGGCAGGCCAGTCGGGCGAGTTCGTGGGCACCTCGATGCAGTCGAAGCCGGCTTCGACGAGCGCCTGCGCATGCGCCAGCGCTTCGTGCGGCCGGATGCCGCGCAGGATGGCGACCAAGGGCAGCGCGGGGGGCCAGGGGACCGCGCCGGACGGTGATGCCGGCGCACCGGCGTGGTTGGGTGCGGGTGCGGGCGAGCCCATCAGTGCAGCGCCTGCTCGCGGTCGTCGAAGAAGTGCAGCGACGCGGCATCGAGCGCCAGGTCCAGCGTGCCGGACAGGCGCGCCTCGGCACTCGGCGCCAGCACCACCACGTCACCCAGGGAGGAACGCAGGTAGCAGAAGGCGCGGTCGCCCAGGTGTTCCATGGCCTGCGTCTCGCACCCTTCCAGGCGCAGGGCCACCTCGCCGGGCCCGGGCGGGCCCAGCCGGGCCTGCTCGGGCCGGAAGCCGACAGTACGAACCGTCGGCGCCAGGCGCTGGGGCACCTGCAGCGAGACGGGGCCGAGGTCCAGCCGGGTGCCATTGGCGCCGACCTCGAGCGCGCTCACGGGGAACAGATTGATGCGCGGCGTGCCGATGAAACCGGCGACGAACAGGTTCGCCGGGCGGCGGTACAGGTCCAGTGGCGCGCCCACCTGCTCGATGCGGCCCTTGCGCAGCACGACGATCTGGTCGGCCAGCGTCATGGCCTCGGTCTGGTCGTGCGTGACATAGACGGCGGTGGACTTCAGCGCACGCTGCATGCGCGCGATCTCCAGCCGAAGGCGCACGCGCAGTTCGAGGTCCAGGTTCGACAGCGGCTCGTCGTAGAGAAAGACCTCGGGTTCGCGGATCATCGCGCGCCCCATGGCCACGCGCTGGCGCTGCCCGCCCGAGAGCTGGCGCGGGTAGCGCTCGAGCAGCGGGCTCAGCTCCAGCAGGTCGGCGATGGCCTGGACGCGGCTGGCCTGCTCGGCGGCCGGCACCTTGGCCATGCGCAGCGGAAACGCCAGGTTCTGGCGCACCGTCTTGTGCGGGTACAGCGCGTAGTTCTGGAACACGAGCGCACAGCCGCGCTCGGAGGGCGGCACGTCGTTGACCACCCGCCCGGCCACGCGAACCTCGCCGCTGCTGGGTGTTTCCAGCCCCGCGATCATGCGCAGCAGCGTGGACTTGCCGCAGCCCGAAGGGCCCAGCAGCACCGTGACCTGCCCGTCGGGCATGGTCAGGTCGAGGTCGGGGATGACCTCGACATCGCCGAAGCGCTTGCTGATGGAACGGAACTGGATCTCGGCCATGGCGGGTACTCAGGAGGCGGCGTTCGAGATGCCGCGTTGGATGTTGGATTCGGTCAGGCCCAGCAGCGTCTGCATGGCCGCGCGCGCCTGCGCCGGCTGGCGCGCCCAGATGGCGTCGAGCACCGCCCTATGCAACGGCAGGCTCTTGCGCGGGGCGCCCGGCTGGCGCGTGGACAGCTCGAAGGACATGCGCAGTGCCGCCTCGATGCCGGCGCCGAAGGTCACGAGGAACGGGTTGCCAGTGGCGCTGAGGATGGCGCGATGGAAGTCGAGGTCGGGGCCGGCATAGGCCACCGGGTCCATCCCGGCGGCGTCCATCAGGCGGTAGGCGCGCTCGATGGCGGCGATGGCCGCGTCGGGGGCCGACTGCGCCGCCATCTCGCAGGCGGCGGGCTCCACGATGCGGCGCAACTGCATCAGGTGGTGGGCGACGGCCACGCGGTCCGGGCCCGACCAGACCCAGCGCAGCACGTCCTCGTCGAGCATGTTCCATTGCATGCGCGGCAGTACCCGCGTGCCGGCCTTCTGGCGCGAGGCGATCAGGCCCTTGGCCTTCAGCCGCGTGAGCGCCTCCCGCACCGAGGTGCGGGCCACGCCCAGCCCCTCGGCGAGCTCCACCTCGGTGGGCAGCGGGCTGCCGTCCGACCACTCGCCCGCCATCACACGGCGCGCGATGGCCTCGGTCACGGCCATCGGGCCGCGACGATTCGAGGCGGGCGCCGGATCGGGCAGGGGCGCAGGTGTCAGGTCAGGAGAATTCGACAATTGGTCAGACTAGAACTGAACTTGCCGTGGAGGATAGCCAGGAGAACCTGCGTTTTCTCGCGGGATAACCCCAATCGCTCACATCAATTTGTCTGTCTTATTCTATCGGCTCCCAAGATCAGGAGACCCCGATGAAGCCGATCCGTCCGATTTCCGACGCGCTCTCGCGGCGCCGCGTGCTGCAGGCGGCCGCCAGCACCGCCGGTGTGCTGGCGTTCCCGAGCATCGCCCAGTCCAAGCCCTTCGCCGGCCTGAAGCTGCGCGGCGCGGCCTACCAGCACGGCTTCTTCAACCACCTGCGCAAGTACATCCCCGAGTTCGAGGCCGCCACCGGCATGACCGTGGACCTGCAGCTCTCGGCCTTTCCCGTCTACAACCAGCAGGCCGACCTGGAGCTGTCCAGCGGCGGCAGCGCCTGGGACTTCTGCAACGTCACCTTCATCCTCGCGGCCCGCTGGGTGGCCGCGGGCCTGCTCGCCAACCTCGACGATTTCACCGGCGACCGTCGCCAGACGCCCGCCAGCTGGAACCCCAACGACTTCGTCAAGGGCGCGCAGGTGCCCTACATGGATGCCGCCGGAAAGACCTACGGCTACGCCTGGGAAGGCGGCGCGATGCTGATGGGCATCAGCCGCATGGACCTGATGAAGAAGTACGGCCTCGCGGTGCCGCGCACCTTCGACGAGCTGATGAAGGTGTCCGAGGCCATGAACGGCAAGGAAGACGTCACCGGCTTCGTCAGCTCGAACCTGCACCACTGGTTCCTGCCGCCCTACCTGCAGGGCTTCGGCGGCGACGTGTTCGCCAACCCGCCGGGCGACATCCGCCCCACGCTGGACAGCACGGCCGCGGTGCAGGCGGTGGATTTCTACGCCCGGCTGCTGTCGAAGTACAGCCCGCAGGGCGTGCTGGGCTACACCGAGGACCAGGCCCGCTCGGCGCTGATCGGGGGCCGCTCGAACATCTTCATCCACTCCAGCTCCTGGGTGACCTCGATGCTCACCGCGCCCGAGAGCAAGGTGAAGGAGACGGCTCTGGTGGCGCGCATGCCCGTCGGCCCCAAGGGCGACTTCCCGGCGGCCAACAGCCAGGGCCTGGGCATCCCGAAGAACGCGAAGAACAAGGAAGCCGCCTGGGCCTTCATCCAGTGGGCGCTCAGCCCCGAGCTGACGGCGCGCATCGTGAAGGACACCGGCCACTCGTCGATCTGCCGCCGCTCGATCATCGAGAGCGCCGAGTACAAGCGCGTCAACACCGTGAACGGGCAGGATCTGGGCAAGCTGTTCCTGGACGTGCTCGACCAGCCGGCCAAGGGCCGCAACTACATGGCCTACCGCACGGTGAAGGAGTTCCCGCTGATGGGCGACGTCATCAACAAGGCCGTGGAGCGCGTGGTGTCAGGCCAGATGCCGGCCGCCGAATCGATGAAAACGGCGCAGGAAGCGGCGCTCGGCAACCTGCGCCGCGCCGGCGCCAAGGTCTGACCGCGCATGGCCGTCGACGCGTCCTATGAGCGCCAGCGCCGCCGCTTCGTGCGGCTGGCGATGGCGCCCAGCCTGCTGTTCCTGCTGCTGGTGGCGGGCCTGCCGACGGCCTTTCTTCTGATGACGAGCCTGACGCCGGGAGCGCTGGTGAACCCCGGGTCGCTGACCGACTTCAGCGACCCGCTGCGCAACTACCGCCTGCTGGGCGGCGACGAGCGCTTCATCGGCTCGCTGTGGGTGCAGGCGCGCCTGTCGCTGTACACAGTGGTGCTGCAGGTTCTGCTGGGCACGGGCCTGGCGCTGCTGGTGCATTCCGGGCAGGGGCGCTGGCAGTCGCTGCGCCACCTGTTCGTCATCCCGATGGTGCTGCCGCCCATCGTGGTGGCGGTGATCTGGAAGCTGATCTACACGCCGGACATCAGCCCGATCTATCACGCCGCCAAGGCGCTGGGCATCGTGCTGCCGGCACTCACGACGCACGTGGATTTCGCGCTCTGGGCGATCGTCATCGCCGACACCTGGGAGTGGACGCCCTTCACCTTCCTGATGGTTCTTGCGGCGCTGCAGACGCTGCCCGCAGAGTACGTGGAGGCCGCCCGCATGGACGGCGCCGACGCCTGGCGCATCTTCGGCCACATCGTGCTGCCGTACCTCGCGCCGGTGCTGCTGGTGTGCACGCTGTTCCGCCTCATCGACAGCATCAAGGCTTTCCCGCTGATCTTCCTGCTCACGGGCGGCGGGCCGGGCTCGGTGACCGAGGTGACCAACTACTACGCCTACCTGCTGGGCTTCAACTTCGGCGAACTGGGCTACTCCAGCGCCGTGACCGTGGTGCTGCTGGTGTCCACGGTGCTGATCAGCTGGGCGGCGATGCGGGCGAGCCGCAACGCGCAGGGACTGGAGTGAGCCGCATGAACACGAGTGCCTTCCGACGCCGCTGGCCGCTCGCGCGGTGGGCCGTTCCGCTGCTGCTGCTGCTGGTGCTGTCACCGTTCCTGTGGCTGCTGCAGATGTCGTTCAAGCCGACGCCGCTGATCCTGGAGTTTCCGCCGCGCATGATCTTCGCGCCTACTCTGGAGCACTACGTCGGCCTGTGGAAGGACGGGTTTCCGGAGTCCTTCGTCAACAGCCTGGTGACGAGCAGCGTGTCCACCCTGCTGGCGCTGCTGCTGGGCGTGCCGGCGGCGTACGCGCTGTCGCGCTGGAGCGGGCGCGGCAAGTTCGGCCTGGGTCTCGGCATCCTGCTCACGCGCATGGCGCCGCCCATCGCGTTCACGATCCCGTTCTTTCTGGCCTACCGCTACCTCGGCCTGCTGGACACCCGCACCGGGCTGATCCTGATCTACATGACCTTCAACCTGCCGCTGGTCATCTGGATGATGCAGCCCTTCTTCGACGCCGTGCCGGCCTCGCTGGAGGAAGCGGCGCTGATGGACGGCGCGGGCTTCCCCACCGTGTTCGCCGAGATCGTGATGCCGATGGCCGCGGCCGGCATCGCGGCCACCGCCATCCTGTGCTTCCTGTATGCCTGGAACGACTTCTTCTTCGCGCTGATCCTGACGCGCACTGAAGCGCGCACGGCGCCGGTGGCGGTGGTCAACTTCATGAACTACGAGGGCTGGGAGTGGGGCAAGATCGCCGCCGGCGGCTCGCTCGTGATGGCCCCGGTGCTGGTGTTCTCCATGCTCGTGCGGCGCTACCTCGTCAGCGGCCTCACCGCCGGCGCTGTGAAAGGCTGATGACATGCAGCCACCCTCGATGACGGGCCTCACGCGGCTGGTGCCCATCCTGGCGCACCCGGTGGACCATGTGCAGGCGCCGCGCTTCTACAACCCGGCGTTCGCGGCGGCGGGGCTCGACTGGTGCCTGGTTCCGATGGGCGTGCAGCCCTCGGACCTGGCGGCCACTCTGGCGCAATTGGCCCGGGTGGGCAACCTGCAGGGCGTGAACCTGACCATCCCGCACAAGGCGGCGGGCCACGCGCTGTGCCGCTGGCTCGGACCGGAGGCACGCCGCACGGGCGTCGTCAATTCGCTGCGCCTGACGCCCGAGGGGCACTGGGTCGGCGAGAGCTTCGACGGTCAGGGCTTCGTCGACGCGGCCCGCTTCCACGGGCTGCTGCCGCCCGCAGGCCGGGCCTGCATCGTGGGCGCGGGCGGTGCCGGCACCGCGATCGCCTTTGCGCTGGCGGCGGCCGGGGTGACGTCGATCCATCTCATCGACACCGACCGGGCACGCGCGGATTCGCTGGCGGGTCGGCTGCGCGAAGCGTGGCCGGCGTTGGAGATCGGCACGGGCGATGGCCGCGCAATCGCCGGCGCAATGGCTGACGCCATGGCCGACTCCCTGCCCGACGCCCTGGCCGACGCGCAACTGGTGGTCAACGCCACCCCGCTGGGCCTGCACGCCGGCGACCCGCTGCCACTGGACCCGGCACGGCTGCGGGCCGACGCAGGCGTCTTCGACATCATCGCCGCGCGGGACACCGAGCTGATGGCCGCCTGCCAGGCGCGCGGCCTGCGCGTCATCGGCGGCCGGCCGATGATCGACCACCAGATCGCCGCCCAGATCGGATTCTGGCGCGGCGAACCCCTCGACCTGGAGCCCGCCGCGTGAAGCGCAAGCACATCTTTCTCATCATCACCGACCAGCAGCGCTACGACACGATCGCGGCGCTCGGGTTCGCGCACATGCATACGCCGAACCTCGACCGACTGGTGCGCGAAGGCACGAGCTTCGACAACTGCTTCGTCACCGCGCCCAGCTGCGTGCCGTCGCGCGCGAGCCTGTTCAACGGCTACTACCCGCACGCCACCGGCATCCTGCGCAATGGGCTGCACTGGCAGCGCACCTGGGTCGGTTCGCTGGCGCAGGCGGGCTACCACTGCGTCAACGTCGGCAAGATGCACACCATCCCCTACGACGCGAAGGCAGGCTTCCACGAGCGCTTCGTGATGGAAAACAAGGACCGCTACTACGAGGGGCGGTGGTTCGCCGACGAGTGGGACAAGGCCCTCGTGGCGCGCGGCCAGATCAAACCTTCGCGCGAGCGCTATCGCCAGTTGCCAGACTACAAGGAGCGGCTGGGCGCCTTCGAGTGGACCCTGCCGCCGGAATCGCACGCCGATTTCTTCGTCGGCGACCAGGCCTGCTGGTGGCTGCAGACGCGGCCCAAGCCCGATGCGCTGTTCATGCAGATCGGCTTCCTGGGCCCGCACCCGCCCTACGACCCTGTGGCGCGATACGCCGATCGCTATCTCGAGAACCCGGATCTTCCGGTACCCGACCCGACCCCGCCGGACCTCGATTCGCTGCCGGGCTTCCTGAAGGCCAAGCGCGAGCACGACAGCCGCGTGGACCACGACGCGGTGCTGTGGTCGCTGAACCCGACGGCCGCGCAGCTGCGGCGCCTGCGCGCCTACTACCTGGCCAACGTCAGCATGATCGACGAGGCCCTGGGCAAGCTGCTGGGCGTGCTGGAGGAAAAGGGCTACCTCGACGATTCGCTGATCATCTTCACGTCCGACCACGGCGACAACCTGGGCGACCACGGCCTGTCGCAGAAATGGTCGATGTACGACACCGTGACGCGCGTGCCCGCGCTGGTGTGGGCCCCGGGCGAAGTGCCCGCCGGGCGGCGCGAGGCCGGTCTGTGCCAGCTGTTCGACCTGGGCGCGACGGTGCTGGACTGGGCCGGCGTGCCGCAGCCGCCCGCCAGCCAGGCGCAGAGCCTGATGCCCGCGCTGCGCGGCGAACCCTGGGCCGGGCGCGACATGGTGTTCGCCGAGCAGGCCGGCGACGTGGCGCTCACGGGTGCGAGCCTCTTCAGCATGGCGCGCGACCACCGCTACAAGGCCATGCACATCCTGGGCAGCGACGACGGCCAGCTCTTCGACCTGCAGCAGGACCCGCAGGAGATGCACAACCTCTGGCACGACCCCGCCCATCAGGGCGAACGGCTGCGCCTCGTACAGGCACTGCTCGACTGGCGGCTGCGCAGCTCGGTGCAGACCATGCAGCTGATGGACCACGCCCGCTGAGGCGCGGGCAGCAGGTTCGCGAAGAGGCGGGCGGGACACGCCCGCACCCCCTTCATGTGTTCGGCCGGGGCCCCGTTGCCGGGGCCCCGCGGCGCATCAGAGCGCCTGCGACAGCTGGTCCAGGATGGCCGGGTTTTCCAGCGTCGAGGTGTCCTGCGTGATGGCCTCGCCCTTGGCGATGCTGCGCAGCAGGCGGCGCATGATCTTGCCGCTGCGGGTCTTGGGCAGGTTGTCGCCGAAGCGGATGTCCTTGGGCTTGGCGATCGGACCGATCTCCTTGGCCACCCAGTTGCGCAGTTCGGTGGCGATCTTCTTGGCCTCGTCGCCCGTGGGGCGGGGGCGCTTGAGCACCACGAAGGCGCAGATGGCCTCGCCGGTAGTGTCGTCCGGCCGGCCGACCACGGCGGCCTCGGCCACGAGCTCGGTGCAGCTCACCAGCGCCGACTCGATCTCCATCGTGCCCATGCGGTGGCCGGAGACGTTCAGCACGTCGTCGATGCGGCCGGTGATGGTGAAGTAGCCGGTGTCCTTGTCGCGGATGGCGCCGTCGCCGGCCAGGTAGTAGCCCTTCAGCTCCGGCGGGTAGTAGCTCTTCTTGAAGCGCTCCGGGTCGCCGTAGATGGTGCGGATCATGCTGGGCCACGGCTTCTTGACGACGAGGATGCCGCCCTGCCCGTTGGGCACGTCGTTGCCGGTCTCGTCGACGATGGCCGCAGTGATGCCCGGGAAGGGCAGCGTGCACGAACCCGGCACCAGCGGCGTGGCGCCCGGCAGCGGGGTGATCATGTGGCCGCCGGTTTCCGTCTGCCAGAAGGTGTCGACGATGGGGCAGCGGCCGCCGCCCACGTTGAGGTGGTACCACTCCCAGGCGGCCGGGTTGATGGGCTCGCCCACCGAGCCCAGCAGGCGCAGGCTGGTCAGGTCGAAGGACTTCGGGTGGATGGCCAGGTTGGCCTCGGCCGCCTTGATCAGCGAGCGGATGGCGGTGGGGGCCGTGTAGAAGATCGTGACCTTGTGCTTCTCGATCATCTTCCAGAAGCGGCCGGCGTCCGGCCAGGTGGGCACGCCCTCGAAGACGATCTCGGTGCCGCCCAGGGCCAGCGGGCCGTAGGTGATGTAGGTGTGGCCCGTGACCCAGCCGATGTCGGCCGTGCACCAGAAGAGGTCGCTGTCCTTCAGGTCGAAGGTCCACTTGGTGGTCAGCGCGGCGTGCAGCAGGTAGCCGCCGGTGCTGTGCTGCACGCCCTTGGGCTTGCCGGTGGAGCCGCTGGTGTACAGCAGGAACAGCGGGTGCTCGGCGCCCACCCATTCCGGCTCGCAGACCTCGGACTGGGCCGCCAGCAGGTCATGCAGCCACAGGTCGCGGCCTTCCTTCCAGGCGATGTTGCCGCCGGTGCGCTTGAAGACGATGACGTCCTTGATGCTGTCGGTGCCGGGCATGGCCAGGGCTTCGTCGACGATGGCCTTCAGGGGCAGGTGCTTGCCGCCACGGGCCTGCTCGTCGGCGGTGATCACCATCACGGCGCCGGCGTCCTCGATGCGGTCGCGCAGGCTCTGCGCGCTGAAGCCGCCGAAGACCACCGAGTGGGTGGCGCCGATGCGGGCGCAGGCCTGCATGGCGGCAACGCCCTCGACGCTCATGGACATGTAGATGACAACTCGGTCGCCCTTCTTGACGCCGCGCGCCTTCAGCGCGTTGGCGAAGCGGCCGACCAGGGCCAGCAGCTGGCTGTACGTGACCTTGGTGACGGCGCCGTCGTCGGCCTCGAAGATGATGGCGGTCTTGTCGCCCAGGCCGCGCTCGATGTTGCGGTCCAGGCAGTTGTAGGAGACGTTCAGCGTACCGTCGGCGAACCACTTGAAGAACGGGGCTTCGGAATCGTCCAGCACCTGGGTAAACGGGGTCTTCCAGCTCACCATCTCACGCGCCAGACGGGCCCAGTAGCCCTCGTAGTCGGCCTCGGCCTCGGCGCAGAGCGCGTTATAGGCCGCCATGCCCGAAACGTGCGCGGCAGCAATGCCGGCCGGGGTGGGTTCGTAGATCCGGGCTGCGGTGCTGTCGCTCATTCATGTCTCCTGGCGAGGTTTTCGGTATGCCGCGCACTTTGGCGGCAAGGTCTGACGGACGGCTTACTCTAGACCGGCGGACGCACCGATGTCATTGGCGAAACCTAGAATGCGAGCCATGAGCACCCCCGCCCCCCGACGCCTGCCCCCCCTGCCCGCCATCATCTTCGCGAGCCGGTGGCTGCAGCTGCCCCTGTACCTGGGGCTGATCCTGGCGCAGGGCGTCTATGTCTTCCACTTCTGGGTCGAGCTCGTGCACCTGGTGGAGGCGGCCTTCGGCAACCAGG
>CAJAES010000078.1 GCA_903938815.1 uncultured beta proteobacterium | reverse complement strand
TCCCAGAAGGAGGTCGAGGACGCCATCCGTGGCCAGATCGCGAAGGTCCCCGGCACCGATGCCTCCGTCGGTTTCAACCGTCCCATCTATGTGGCGCTGCTGGGCACAGATGCCGAGGGCCTGGCGAAGGTGGCCACCGAATTCTCGGAAAAGCTCAAGAAGATCCCCGGCGTGGTGGACGTCGAACTCTCCGTGCAGCCGGGCGTGCCCGCCTACGCGGTGCGCCTGAAGCCCGGTGCGGTGCGCGAACTCGGCCTGACGGCGCCGCAGCTGGCATCGTCCCTGCGCGCCTACGTCAACGGCGAGACGGCCACCTACTGGACAACGCCCGACGGCGATCTGGTCGACGTCGTGCTGCGCCTGCCCGTGGAGCAGCGCGAGCGGGTCGAGCAGATGCGCATGCTGCCGGTGGCCTTCGCGGCCGACGGCACGCCGATCACGCTGGACAGCGTGGCCACGATCGAACCGGTCTTCAACCCGCAGATCATCCGGCGCCAGAACCTGCAGCGCCGCGAGGCGGTGTTCGCGGGCGTCGAGGGGCGGCCGGCCGGTGACGTGGGTGACGACGTGCAGAAGCTCGTGGAGAAGACCAACCTGCCGCCGGGCTACAGCTTCGACGTCGGCGGCCAGACGAAGGAGCAGCAGGACGCCTTCGGCGGCATGCTCAGCGCCATGCTGCTGGCGGTCATCTTCATCTACATCGTGCTGGCCAGCCAGTTCGGCAGCTTCATCCAGCCGCTGGCCATCATGGCCAGCCTTCCGCTGGCGCTCATCGGGGTGATGCTGGCGCTGCTGGCCTGGCGCAGCACGCTGAACGTGTTCTCGATGATCGGCCTGGTGATGCTGATGGGCCTGGTGACGAAGAATGCCATCCTGCTGGTGGACTTCGCCAACCAGGCGCGCAAGGCGGGCGCCACGGTGAAGGACGCACTGCTGCAGGCGGGGCTGATCCGCATGCGGCCCATCATCATGACGACGGCCGCCATGGTCTTCGGCATGCTGCCTCTGGCGCTGGCCCTGAACGACGGCGGCGAGATCCAGGCGCCGATGGGCCGGGCCATCATCGGCGGGATCATCACGTCCACCCTGCTCACGCTGGTGGTGGTGCCGGTGATCTACAGCTACCTGGTGCGCGACCGCAAGCCGCAACCGGCGCCGGCCGGCGGTGGCCCGGTCCTGACGGCCGCCATGCCTGCTGACCGGGAGTGATGCCCGCTCCTTGCGGCGCGATGCGCTGAACCGGGACTTTGTTCGCTGTCATTCGGCCGCTGCCCGGCCCGCGCTGTGGGCGGAACTTCAGCACACGGATGGTATGGGGCTCCCTCAAGCGGGGTCCATGCATGCCGACAACCCGTCACGACCGGCGTCTGTGTCGCCGGCAATGATGGGGAGTGCGTGCGCATGGGCAGGGCGATTGGCGGGGCTGGGGCGTGGCGCTGGCCGCTGGCCTGGGTGGCCACGGCCGCCGTCGCCCTTGCTGCCGTGGGCCTGGCCATGCTGGCTGCGTCGCGCCAGCAACTGCGCAGCGATGCCGAACACCTGGCGGTGCAGTACGCGAACTTCGTGGCAGCGGCGACGCCGGGCTTGCAGGCGTTGCTGGGCGGCGAGCCGAGCATCGAGGCGCTGCAGTCGCTGCGCGCCATGCGCGCGGCGGGCGACGTCTTCCGGTTCAAGCTGTTCCGCCGCGACGGTGTCCAGATGCTGGTCTCAGACGACCTCGACAAGCCGGATGCAGAGGTGGTCCGCGCCACGGGCCGGATCGGCCAGGACCCTGGCCGCGTGCGCGATGTGCGCGTCGCGGCCATCGTTCTCGGTGGCGATAACCATGTCGAGTTGAAGAACGGCCGTGGCGTGCCGGACCGGCCGGCCGTCTACACCGAGGCCTATGTGCCCATCCGGCAGGGGGGCGCCATCGTCGGGGCTGTGGAAGTCTATGTGGACCAGACCGCCCGCCAGGCCAGCGTGCAGGCCACGCTGCTGGTGCAGGCTCTGGCCGCTGCCTTGGCGATGGCCGTGGTGGCGGTGGTCGGGCTGTGGCACCTGCGCTCGCGCCAGGCGGCGCAGCGCCGTGCCGAGGAGCGGGTGCGGTTCCTCGCCCGCCATGACGTGCTGACTGGCGCACTCAACCGCAGCAGTTTCGGTGATGCGCTGCATCAGGCGCTCGGGCGGCGCAGACAGGGAGGCGGTGACTTTGCCGTGCTCTGCCTGGACCTGGACCACTTCAAGGAGGTCAACGACACCTTGGGTCACGCCGCCGGTGACGAGGTCCTGCGCCAAGCCACGGCTCGCCTGCGGGAAATCGTGCGCAGTGGCGACATCGTGGCCCGCCTGGGCGGCGATGAATTCGCCGTGCTTCAGCATGGGGTGGACAACAACGAGGTGCTCAGGCGCGGTGCGCAGCGGATCCTGGACGTGTTGTCCCGGCCCTACGCGTTGCCGGGGCATCCGTCGGTGGCCTGCGGCGCCAGCGTGGGCGCCGCGGTCTTCGGAACCGACGCCAGCTCGATCGAGGAACTGCTGCACAAGGCGGACCTCGCGCTGTACCGGGCCAAGAACGCCGGCCGCGGGTGCTTCAGCTTCTACGATGCCGTGCTGGACGAGGAGCTGCAGAGCCGCCGCGAACTGGTGCGCGATCTGCGCCTGGCGATCGAGCAGCAGGCCCTGCACCTGCACTACCAGCCGCAATACGCGGCCGACGGCCGCACGGTGACCGGTTACGAGGCCCTGCTGCGGTGGACGCACCCCACCCGCGGCGAGCTGACGCCGGCTGAGTTCATTCCGCTGGCCGAGGACAACGGCCTGATCGCATCGCTCGGCAACTGGGTGCTGCGCCGCGCGTGCGTGGAGGCCGCTCACTGGCCAGCGCCCTTGACGGTGTCGATCAACCTGTCGCCCGGGCAGTTCCGGGGCGACCTGCTGGTGGAGCAGGTGACGCGGGTGCTGCAGCAGAGCGGGCTCGATCCGAGGCGGCTCGAGCTGGAGATCACCGAGACCCTGCTGATGCGCAACACCGACCAGGTGGTCGAAACCCTGCGCTCGCTGGCGGCGCTGGGCGTTCGCATCGCGATGGACGATTTCGGCACCGGTTCGTCCAGCCTGGCCTACCTCTGGCGCTTTCCGTTCGACAAGCTGAAGATCGACAAGGCCTTCACCCAGGCGCTGTCGCACGACCCCAAGGTCAACCTCATCGTGCGCTCCATCATCTCGCTGGCGCATTCGCTGCAGATCCGCGTCAACGCCGAGGGGGTGGAAACCGCGGGCCAGCTGCGCATGCTGCAAAAGCACGGCTGCGACGAGTTCCAGGGTTTCCTGCTGGGGCACCCGGTGGCCGCCGGCACGCTGGACCACGCCGACGCCGCGACGCACACGCCAGCACGCCCGGGCCCTTCCGACCACACGCTGGCGCATCTGCCCACGATGCCGGCCACACTGCGCGATTGAGCCGGCAAACTGAACCGTGAAACTGAACCGGGCGACTGAACCCGCGCGGCTCAGCGCGCCAACGTGTCGGGCAGGCCGGCGATGAAATCCGCCGCGAGCCGGGGTCGGTCGAACCGGTAGCCCTGCAGGAGCTTGCAGCCGCGCGCCGTCAGGAAGGCGGCCTGTTCGGCCGTCTCGACGCCCTCGGCCACGGTGGCGATCTCGAAGTTGCGGGCAATGTCGATGATGGCCTGCACCAGGACCGCGTCGTCGGGGTCGGTGACGACGTCCCGCACGAAGGCGCGGTCGATCTTGATCTCGTGCACCGGCAGCCGTTTCAGGTACATCAGGTTCGAGTAGCCGGTTCCGAAGTCGTCGATCGCGAAGCCGAAGCCCTGGGCCGCCAGCTCGTGCATCAGCGAGGCCACACCCTCCTTCAGCACGATGCCCTCGGTCAACTCCAGCGTCAGCCAGGACGGCTGCACGCCGGCGGCGTCGATGATGCGGCGCAAGTCGCCTGCGAAGCCTGCATCGCTGAACTGCCGCGGGCTCACGTTGATGGCGATCGGCCAGACGTGACCCTTCGCACGCGCACCTAGAACGGCCACACAGGCCTGCTCGATCACCCAGCGTCCCAGCGGCAGGATCAGGCCGCTGTCTTCGGCCACGGGGATGAAGTCGGCCGGGCTGATCGCGCCGCGGTCGGGGTGTTTCCAGCGGGTCAGGGCCTCGGCGCCCGCAAGCCGGCCGTCCGGCGACCACTTGCCTTGCAGATGCAGTTCCAGCTGGTTCTCGGCCAGGGCGCGCTGAAGGTCACGCTCCAGGCTCAGCCGGTTCGCCACAGCCAGCTGCATCGCCCCTTCGAAGGGCCGTACCGAACCCCGCTCGGCGTGCTTGGCTTCGTACATTGCGGTGTCGGCTTCGCGCACCAGGTCTTCCGCGGTTTCGGTGGGCGACTTCGGAAACACCGTGATGCCCATGCTGGCGCCGATGCGGAACTCGAAGCTGTCGATGCTGAAGGGCAGGCTCAGGGCCTGGCGCAGCTTGTCGGCCACCTGCTGCGCCGCCAGCGACGCGGAAGCGATGTCGCCGCCGAGTTCCGGCAGCAGAACCATGAGCTCGTCACCGCCCATGCGGGCGAGCGTGTCCTCGGCGCGCACGGCTTCGCGCAGCCTCAGGGCCACCTGCTTGAGCAGCGCGTCCCCCATGGGGTGCCCGTGGCTGTCGTTCACGCGCTTGAAGTGGTCGAGGTCCAGGAAGAGCAGGGCGCCCTTGCGGTCGTGACGGCGGGCCGCCTGCAGCGCCCGGCTCAGGCGATCGTGCAGCAGGCTGCGATTGGGCAGGCCTGTCAGCGCATCCGTGGAGGCCGCGATGGCGAGTTCCTCCTCGGCCCGCTTGCGTTCGTCGATGTCCATCAGGACACCGGTGACGCGGTGGACGCGGCCGTCGGCGCCGCGCTCGCTCACGGCGGCACACGAGAGCAGCCAGCGGTACTGGTTGTCGCGCATCCGGATGCGGAACTCCGCCCGGTAGACCGGTGCTTCGCCCCGGATCATGCTGCGCAGGCTCGCGAGTGCGGCAGCGATGTCGTCCGGATGCACGCGCTTGAGCCAGTCGGGCGCCTGCCCGCCGGGGCCGAATCGCTCCGCCCACGCGAGCGACAGCGTCCAATGGTTGGTATGGGGCTCCCAGCTCCAGGGGCCGAGGTCGGCGGCGAGCATCGATGCCCGCAGCAGGCCATCTGCCTGGACCTTGTCGGTGACGTCCGCAAAGCAGGTGATCGCGCCTGCCAGTCGGCCATCGGCGCCGGGCAGCGGCACGCAGCTGAGATCGAGCCAGCGCCGTTCGCCCGCCGGCGTGATGATTCCGAGGCGTTCGGGCGCGGTGGCCGCGCCGGTCTGGAGCACCCGGCTCAGGGGGCGCTCTTCGTCGGTGAGCGGCTTGCCCTCGGCGTTCACGGTCTTCCAGCGTGCGGCCTGGGTCGTGGCGCCGATCAGGCTGCTCTCCGGCACCGCCAGGATGCGTGCTGCAGCCGGATTGACGCGCCGCGTGACGCCGTCGACACCCTGCAGCAGCACGCCCACCGGCAAGGCGTCCAGCAGCGTGCGCGATTGCTCGCGCTCCAGCATCAGTTCGGTGATGTCGGTCTCGACCGCGACGAAACCCTCACAGTGGCCCTGGCTGTCGTGCAGCGGCTGCAGGTCGACATCCATCCAGTACGGCCGCCCCTGCTTGCTCAAGTTGAGCAACTGCACCCTGCAGGGCCGTTGGTTCCGGATGGCTTCGCGCAGTGCGCCCGACGCTTCGGGGGACGTGCCTGCGAAGTGCAGCAGTTCGCCCGGCTTGTGGCCGATCAGTTCGTGTGCCTCGAAACCGGTGACCTGGGTGAAGGCGTCGTTCGTCCAGGTCGCCCGGCCATCGATATCGGACAGGATGACGACGTTGCGCGTGCGTTCGGCCACCAGCGCCAGGCGGCGAAGTTCGCCCTGCGTATCGTGCGCCTGTTGCCGCGCGCGATGGAGTTCGATCAGGTGCATCGCCTGTCGGGCCAGCCGCATCAGCGCGCCGCCCTGAGCCGTTGTCAGCGGCCGCGCTGCGGCATCGAGCACGCACAGCAAGCCTAGCGTCTTTCCTTCCGCCGTGATGAGTGGGCAGGCCACGAAGAAGTTCAGGCCCGGGTCCTGCGCGAACAGTGCGTGGCCGCTGAAGCGCGTGTCCTGAGTGGCGTCCGCCACCACGAAGATCTCGGGGCTCCCGAGGGCAGCTGCCAGGAAGGCACGGTCGGTTGCCCACTGCGGCGCGGCCGGACCCGAGCTGCCCTTGATCCACAACCTGTCCCCATCGTCGAAGGCTATCAGTGCCGTCGACGTACCGCATATCTGGGCGGCGAGCGCAGTGATGTCGTCGAAGGCAATGTCCTGGCCGACGTCCAGCACCTTCGCGCCCGGCACATGGCCATGGCGCAACGCCGGTGGGTGGCTGGCATCGGGGACGGCGTGAACACTCATGGACTCGATTCTTGCTGTCGGCGATGACGGGGCGGCGCCTCGGGACAAAGGCCGTCGATGATGGACTATCGGCGGGTTCGCATGAAGGTGAAGCAAGGCCCGGGCATTCCCTGATGTAACGCAATCGGCGGTTGAATCGGCAGTTGATCTCGCTGGCTCGGGTAAAGTGCCTCGAGCCCTGGGTGCAACCGCCGAATGAACCAAAACGAAGAGCGACCCCACTATCTGGACGCATTGCTGCGGCAGCATCTCCATGCCGCATTGCCAGACCTCGAGCCCGCCGCCATTGCATTGCTGCGATCCCATCTGAGCTGGGTCGAGGTGGCCGGTGGCCAGCCCTTGATGACCCAGGGCGAACCGGGTGACGCGATGTACCTGCTGGTCAGCGGGAGGCTGCGAACCTACATACGGCAGGACGACGGCAGCCAGCGCGTGGTGCGCGAGATCTCGCGCGGGCAGGTGGTGGGCGAGATGAGCCTGTACACCGACGAGCCCCGCTCCGCCACGCTGGTGGCCATCCGCGATTCGGTACTCGTGCGGCTGGGCAAGGCCGAGTTCCTGGCGTTGCTGTCCCTCAGCGCGCAGGCATCGATCGCGCTCACGCGCCAGATCATCCAGCGCCTGCAGACCGAAGGAGCCCGCTCGGTGCTCGACCGCCCCGTGACGATGGGCGTCATCCCCATCAGCGACGGCGTCGACCAGGCGGACTTCGTGCGCCGCCTGGCGCCCCACCTCGCGCAGCACGGCCGGACCGCCGTGATCGATGCCGCGACGCTGGACGCCGAACTGGGGGAGCCCGGCATCACCGGGCGGCCCTTCACCGACATCGATGCAAACCGCCGCATCGCGGTACGGCTCGACGAGATCGAGGCGGCCCATGACTTCGTGCTGCTGCTGAGCGACGCCACCGCCACGCCTTGGACGACCCGCTGCACGCGTCATTGCGATGAACTGCTGCTGCTGGCCGACCCCGAGGCGCCGCCGGTGCTGCACGCGATCGAGTCGGAGTGCCTGGTGGCCCGCCCGCCGCGCACCGACGCCACCGAAGTGCTCGTGCTGCTGCATCCCGCCGACCGGCCTTCGCCGAAGGGCACCGCCGCGTGGCTGGCGCGCCGGCCCCTGGCGGACCATGCGCACATCCGCCCGACGCTGGACCGCGACATGGCCCGGCTCGCCCGCCTGCAGAGCCGCACGGCCGTCGGCCTGGTGCTGGCCGGCGGCGGCGCGCGCGGGCTGGCCCATTTGGGCGTGCACCGTGCGCTTAAGGAGCGCGGCATCGAGATCGACGTGGTCGGCGGCACCAGCATCGGGTCCATCATGGCCACGTTCGTCGCCTCGGACCGCGACGAGGAGAGCGTGCTGCGCATCGCGCGCTGGTCGATGATGTCGAGGCCCACGGGGGACTACAACTGGCTGCCCCTGATGTCGCTGATCAAGGGGCGCCGCCTGGCCGGCATCGTGAAGGAAGCGATCCAGCGCACGCTGGGCCACGCCGCCGACATCGAGGACTTCTGGAAGGGCTTCTACTGCATCGCCACCAACTACTCACGTGCCTGCGAGGTGGTGCTGCGCGCCGGGCCGCTGAAGCGCGCCATCATGGCCAGCGTGGCCATTCCGGGCGCCCTGCCGCCGGTGCTGGTGGATGGCGAGCTGCTGTGCGACGGCGGCACCTTCAACAACTTTCCGGTGGACGTGATGCGCCAGTGGCGCGGCGTCGGGCGCGTGATCGGCGTGGACCTCAGCGGGCGCGAGCCCGGACGGCTCGATGCCGACAAGGTGCCCGGCACCTGGGACCTTCTGCGCGACAGCCTGCGGCCGCGGGCCCGGCGCCGCTACAGGTTCCCTTCGCTGGTGAACTACCTGGTCAACGTCACGCTGCTGTACAGCACCTCGCGGCAGCGGCAGTCGCGCGCACTGACGCAGCTCTACTTCAACCCGCCGCTGCCGCGCGTCGGCATGCTCGACTGGCACCGGTTCGACGAGATCGTGCGCCAGGGCTACGAGCATGCCGTCGGTGTGCTGGACGGAAAGGATTCGCCATGAGTGCCCGCCAATTGCTGGACCGCCTGACCGCCGCCTGGCAACGCCGCCCCGCTGCTTCTGCAGACACCGCGCCCGCCACCACGACCGACACTGCGCCCGCAGCGGCGCCGGACCCTCGCCTGGCGTCCTGTGCCGCCAAGGTCTGCACCGCCGACGCTGCGCTGCAGTCGGTGAAGAGCGGCGACCATGTCTTCGTCGGCACCGCCTGCGCCACGCCGCGCACGCTGGTGGCGGCGCTCGACGAGCTGACGCCCTGGCGCACCGACCTCGAGCTGCTGCACTTCCTGACCGATGGCGCCGTCACGCTCGACGCCGAGGGCCTGCCGCAGACGCGCTACCGCCACCGCTGCTTCTACGTGGGCCAGGACCTGCGCACCGCAGTGCGCCGGGGTCTTGCCGACTACGTGCCGGTGTCGGCGGCGCGCGTGCCGCAGCTCATCGCCATCGGGCGCATCCCGGTGGACGTGGCGCTGATCCAGGTCTCGATGCCCGACGAGTACGGCTACGTCAGCCTGGGGGTGTCGGTCGACGTGGTCATGGCCGCGGTGTCCAAGGCGCGTCTGGTGGTCGCCGAGGTCAACCCCGCGATGCCCCGCACGATGGGCGACTCGATGCTGCACGTGGGGCAGATCCATTACCTGGTGCCGGTGGACACGCCCGTCATCGAGTACCACCACCCACGCACCGATGAGCCGGTCGTCGAGCAGATCGCGCGCTACATCAGCGGCATCATCGACGACGGCTCGACGCTGCAGGTCGGCCCCGGCCGCTTCAGCCATGCGGCGCTGGCCTTCCTGTCAGACCGGAAGGATCTCGGCATCCACTCCGACGTCATCACCGACGCGATCCTGCCGTTGATCGAGCGTGGCGTCATCACGGGCCGGCGCAAGACGCACCAGCCCGGCAAGATCGTCGCGAGCATGGCGATGGGCTCGCGCAGGCTCTATGACCTGATCGACCGCAACCCGCTGTTCAGCTTCCAGCCGCTGGACGCCGTGGCCGACCCGGCCGTCATTGCCGCGCAGCACCGCATGGTGTCGGTGACCCAGGCCTTCGCCGTCGACCTCACGGGCCAGGTCTGCGCCGACCAGCTCGACGGCGGCTTCTACGGCGGGCTCGGCGCTCAGCTGGAGTTCCTGCAGGGCGCTTCGCGTTCGGCGGGCGGCAAGGCCATCATCTGTCTCGCTTCCCTGGAGGGCGACGGCCAGCGCTCGCGCATCCGCGCCACGCTGGCGGCGGGGGAGGGCGCCACCATCGCCCGCTCCGACGTGCACTACGTCGTCACCGAATACGGCATCGCCTACCTTTTCGGCCGTTCGATCCGGGAGCGCGCGGTGGCGCTGATCCAGATCGCGCACCCCGACCATCGGGCGGCGCTCGCCGAGGAAGCGCGGGCGCTCGGCTACATCCCCGACGACCACGTGCTGCGCAACCTGCGCGCCTACGCCGTGCACGAGGAACACGCCGCGACACTGAAGGACGGCCGCGATGTGCTGCTTCGCCCGGCTGGCCCCACCGACGGCGACCCCGTGCGCGACCTGTTCCACCGACTGCCCGAGCGCGACGTCTACACGCGCTTCTTCCGCAAGATCAAGGGGCTGTCGCTGCGCGACGTGCAGCGCCTGTGCAACCTCGACGACGAGACCGAGGTCGCCCTGGTGGCCGTCACCGGCGCGCGCGAGAACCCGATGGTGGTCGCGCACGCGCTCTACGTGGTCGACCCCAGCACCAACCTCGCCGAGACCGCGTTCATGGTCCACCCCGACTGGCAGGGCACCGGCCTCGGGGCGCTGCTGCAGCGCCGGCTCGCTGCCCACGCGCAGGCGCGCGGCGTGCGCGGTTTCGTGGCCGAGATCCTGGCCACCAACGACCGCATGATCCGCCTGGCGCGCAGCGGCGCGGGCGGCGTGGAGGTGGAGAACCTCGGCGGGACGGTGAAGGTGACGACGCTGTTCTGAGCCGTGCTGCTGCCCGACTGCTGTCGGTCTGCGGCCGGGCTGCTGCCGGGCTGCTGCCGGGCTGGCGACCTGACTTCCGCGTCTCAGCACTCGACGATGTTCACCGCCAGCCCGCCCCGGGCCGTTTCCTTGTACTTGGTCATCATGTCGGCACCGGTCTCGCACATGGTCTTGATGACCTGGTCGAGGCTCACGAAGTGCGTGCCGTCGCCGCGCAGCGCCATGCGCGCGGCGTTGATGGCCTTCACCGACGCAATGGCATTGCGCTCGATGCAGGGGATCTGCACGAGCCCGCCCACCGGGTCGCAGGTCAGGCCCAGGTGGTGCTCCATGCCGATCTCGGCGGCGTTCTCCACCTGCTCGGGCGTGCCGCCCAGCACCGCGCACAGCGCGCCCGCGGCCATGCTGCAGGCCACGCCCACCTCGCCCTGGCAGCCCACCTCGGCGCCGCTGATGCTGGCGTTCTCCTTGTAGAGGATGCCGATGGCGGCGGCCGTGAGCAGGAAGTCGACGACGCCTGCGTCCGTGGCGCCGTGCACGAAGCGCCGGTAGTAGTGCAGCACCGCCGGCACGATGCCCGCCGCGCCGTTGGTGGGGGCGGTCACGACGCGGCCGCCGGCGGCGTTTTCCTCGTTCACGGCCAGCGCGTAGAGGTTCACCCAGTCCAGCACCTGCAGCGGGTCGCGCAGCGCCTGCTCGGGGTGCTCGGTCAGCGCGCGCTTGAGGGCCGCCGCGCGGCGCTTCACCTTGAAACCGCCGGGCAGGAGGCCGTCGGTGGCGCAGCCCCGGGCCACGCAGTCCTGCATCACCTGCCAGATGCGCATCAGGCCGGCGTCGATCTCGGCGTCGGTGCGCCAGTGCCGCTCGTTGCGGCGCATGACCCCGGCGATGCTGCAGCCCTCGCGCCGCGCGATCACCAGCAGTTCGTCGCCGCTGCGAAACGGCAGCGGCAGGACCGTGGCGTCGGGCGCGATCACTTTCTGCCGGCTGCCGTCCGCCGCCACTTCGTCGCTGACCACGAAGCCGCCGCCCACCGAGTAGTAGACGCGGTTCGCGAGTTCCGCGCCCTCACCGTCGAACGCCGTGAAGCGCATGCCGTTGGTGTGGAAGGGCAAGGTCTCGCGGCGGTGGAACTTCAGATCCTCGCGCTCGTTGAAGGCCACTGCCTGCTCGCCGAGCAGCGCCAGGCGCTTGTCCTGCCGAAGCGCCGCCAGCAGGGCCGGCACGGCGTTCACGTCCACGGTGTCGGGCTCGTGCCCGGCCAGGCCCAGCAGCACGGCCTTGTCGCTGCCGTGGCCCTTGCCGGTGGCGCCGAGCGATCCGTAGAGCTGCGCCGTCACGCGGGCGGTGCGTGGCAGCAGGCCGTCGTGCAGCAGGCGGGCGGCAAACAGCCGCGCTGCCCGCATCGGCCCCACCGTGTGCGAGCTGCTGGGGCCGATCCCGATCTTGAAGAGGTCGAAGACCGAGACGGCCATGGCTTCAGCTGTAGTCCGCCACCGGCAGGCAGCTGCAGAACAGGTTGCGGTCGCCGTGCACGTTGTCGATGCGGCCCACCGGGCTCCAGTACTTGGCGCGCTTCAGGCTGGGCACCGGGTAGGCGGCTTCCTCGCGGGTGTAGGGGCGCGTCCAGTCGGCCGCCAGCAGCGCGGCTGCGGTGTGCGGCGCGTGCTTGAGCGGGTTGTCGTCCTGCGGCCAGGCGCCGGCCTCGACCCGGGCGATCTCGTGGCGGATGGCGATCATCGCGTCGCAGAAGCGGTCCAGTTCGACCAGCGGTTCGCTCTCGGTAGGCTCCACCATCAGCGTGCCTGCCACGGGGAAGCTCAGCGTGGGCGCGTGGAAGCCGTAGTCGATCAGGCGTTTGGCGACGTCCTCGGCGCCGACGCCGCTGGTCTTCTGCAGCGGCCGCACGTCGAGGATGCACTCGTGCGCCACGCCGCCGCCCTTCAGGCCGGGCACGTTGCCGCTGTAGTGGATCTCGTAGTGGTCGGCCAGGCGGGCGGCCACGTAGTTGGCCGAGAGGATGGCGGTCTCGGTGGCGGCCTGCAGGCCTTCGACGCCCATCATGCGGATGTACATCCAGGGAATCGGCAGCACCGCGGCGTTGCCCAGAGGCGCGGCCGAGACCGCGCCCACGGGGGACTCCACGCCGGTGGCCGTGGCGTGGCCCGGCAGGTAGGGAACGAGGTCTTCCACCACGCACACCGGCCCCACGCCCGGGCCGCCGCCGCCGTGCGGAATGCAGAAGGTCTTGTGCAGGTTCAGGTGGCTCACGTCGCCGCCGAACTCGCCGGGCGCGGCCAGGCCGACCAGCGCATTCATGTTGGCGCCGTCCACATAGACGCGGCCGTCGTGCTGGTGCACGAGCGCGCACAGGTCCTTCACGTTGCGGTCGAACACGCCGTAGGTGCTCGGGTAGGTGATCATGATGGCGGCCAGGTTGGCGCTGTGCTGTTCGCACTTGGCCGCGAGGTCGGTCATGTCGATGGCGCCTGCGGCGTCGCACTTCACCACCACCACCTGCATGCCCACCATCTGCGCGCTGGCCGGGTTGGTGCCGTGCGCCGATTCCGGGATCAGGCAGATGCGGCGATGGCCCTCGTCGCGCGCGCGGTGCCAGCCTCGGATGGCCAGCAGGCCGGCGTATTCGCCCTGCGAGCCCGCGTTGGGCTGCAGGCTGATGCCGGCATAGCCCGTGGCCTGGCAGAGCCAGCCGGTGAGCTGTGCGTTGAGCTCGGCATACCCGGCCAGCTGGTCTGCCGGCGCGAACGGGTGCAGCCCGGCGAACTCGGGCCAGGTGATGGGGATCATCTCCGCCGTGGCGTTGAGCTTCATCGTGCAGGAGCCCAGTGGGATCATGCTGCGGTCCAGCGCCAGGTCCTTGTCCGACAGGCTGCGGATGTAGCGCAGCATCTGGGTCTCGGAGTGGTGCGTGTTGAAGACCGGGTGCGTGAGGTACTCGCTGGTGCGACGCAGCGCCTCGGGAATGAGCGTCGCGATGCCGCGCTCGATGGCCGCCACCGCAGGCAGCGTCTGCCCCGGCGCGGCGAACCACGACCAGACCGCGGCGATGTCGTCGCGCGTGGTGGTCTCGTCGAAGCTGATGCCCACGTGCGTGGGCGACACCCGGCGCAGGTTGGCGCCGGCGGCGCGGGCGCGTGCCAGGACGGCCTCGGTGGCGCCGCCGGTCTCGACCGTCAGCGTGTCGAAGGCGTGCGCCGTCAGCACGTTCTGCCCCATCGCCTTCAGGCCGTCGGCCAGGATGGCGGTGAAACTGGCCACGCGCTGCGCGATGCGCTTCAGGCCCTTCGGCCCGTGGTAGACGGCGTACATGCTGGCGATGACGGCCAGCAGCACCTGCGCGGTGCAGATGTTGGAAGTGGCCTTCTCGCGGCGGATGTGCTGCTCGCGCGTCTGCAGCGCGAGCCGGTAGCCCGGGTTGCCGTTGGAGTCGATGCTGGCGCCGACGAGCCGCCCCGGCATCTGCCGCTTGAATTCGTCGCGGCAGGCCAGGTAGGCCGCGTGCGGGCCGCCCGCGCCCATGGGCACGCCGAAGCGCTGCGTGTTGCCGACCGCGATGTCGGCCCCGAACTCGCCGGGTGCCTTCAGCAGCGTCAGCGCCAGCAGGTCGGCCGCGACGATGAAGGCCGCCTGCTTGGCGTGCGCCTGCTCCACGTAGGGCGCCATGTCGTGCACGAGTCCGGTGGTGGACGGGTACTGCGCCACCACCGCGAAGCAGTCGTGCTGCGCCAGCAGTTCCGGAATGGCGCCGACGACGACGTCCAGGCCCAGCGGCTCGCAGCGCGTGCGGATCACCTCGATCGTCTGCGGGTGGCAGTCGGACGCCACCAGCAGGGTGTCGCTGCGGCTCTTCACGCTTCGCCGGGCCAGCGTCACGGCCTCGGCCGCCGCCGTGGCTTCGTCCAGCATCGAGCCGTTGGCCACCGCCAGGCCGGTGAGGTCGGTGATCATGGTCTGGAAGTTGATCAGCGCTTCCAGGCGGCCCTGGCTGATCTCGGCCTGGTACGGCGTGTAGGCGGTGTACCAGGCGGGGTTCTCGAGGATGTTGCGCAGGATGACGCCCGGCGTGTGCGTGCCGTGGTAGCCCTGGCCGATGAAGCTGCGCAGCACCTGGTTGCGCCCTGCGATGGCCTTCAGTTCGGCCAGCGCCTGCGCTTCGCCCACGGGCGCCGGCAGCGCCATCGGGCGCGTGCGCGCGATGGCCGGCGGCAGCACGGCTTCGATCAGCGCACGGCGCGATGCCGCCCCGATCACCGACAGCATGTGCTGTTCGTCGGCTTCGGTGGGGCCGATGTGGCGGGGAACGAACTCGCCGGTGTTCTCGAGTTCGGCGAGCGAGGGCAGGGCGGACATCAGCATGGCGCTACTTTCAGGCGGTAATCACGGGCTCGTCACAGGGCGGCAAGGGTGGCAGGGGCGGCATGGGCGCCACAAGCGCACAACATGCACACGACAAGCGCACAACAAGCACACCACGGGGCGCCACAAGGGCGCCGCCGGGACGTCAGAGAGTCTTCAGCAGTTCGTCGTAGCCGGGCGCGTCCATCAGCGCGTCCAGTTCGGCAGGCTGCGCCAGGCGCACCTTGAAGAACCAGCCGGAGGCCAGGGGGTCGGTGTTGGCCAGAGACGGGTCGCCGCGCAGGGCCTCGTTGACCTCGACCACCTCGCCCGTGACAGGCATGTAGATGTCGGCCGCGGCCTTGACGGATTCGACGACGCCCGCGACCTCGCCCTTGGCATAGCTGCGGCCCACTTCGGGCAGGTCGACGAAGACGACGTCGCCGAGCGCGTCCTGCGCGTGCACGGTGATGCCGACGATGGCGGCTTGGGGATCGTCGATCTCGATCCACTCGTGGTCGGGGGTGTACTTGGTCGTCATCGGTCTTGCTCCTGGGTGATCAGCCACGGAAGTAGCGGTGGGGGTTGAAGGGCATCGGGCTCACGCGCATCGGCAGGCGCTTGCCGCGCACCTCGGCGTAGACCTCGTGCTGGGCCACGGCGTGGTCCAGCGGAAGATAGGCCATCGCGACGGCCTGGTTGACGGTGGGGGCCAGCGTGCCGCTGGTCACCGTGCCGAGCTTGTGGCCGTTCGCGTCGACGATCGTGGTGCCTTCGCGCACCGGCGCGCGCTCCAGGCCGATCAGGCCGACCCGCTTGCTGGGTGCGCCGCCGGCCAGATGGGCCTCGATGACGGCCGCCCCGGGGTAGCCGCCGGCGCGCGCACCGCCGGGGCGGCGCACCTTCTGGATGGCCCAGCTCAGGCCGGCCTCGACCGGGCTGGTGGTCTCGTTGATGTCGTGCCCGTAAAGGCACAGGCCGGCCTCCAGGCGCAGGCTGTCCCGGGCACCGAGGCCTGCCGGCGCCACCTCGGGCTGGCCCAGCAGCGCTTCGGCCAGCGTCACGGCGGACTCTGCGGGCACCGAGATCTCGAAACCGTCTTCGCCGGTGTAGCCGGAACGCGTGACGAAGCACTCGGCGCCGGCCAGCGTGAAGCTGCCGCCGGTCATGAAGACGAGGCTCGCCACGGCCGGGTTCAGCCGCGCGAGCGCCGTGACGGCCTGCGGACCCTGCAGGGCGAGCAAGGCCCGCTCGGGCATCGACACCACGGTGCAGCGGTGGCCGATGTTCGTGATCAGATGCCTCGTGTCCGCGTCCTTGCAGGCGGCGTTGACGATGACGAAGAGATCGTTCTCGCGCCGCGTGACCATCAGGTCGTCGAGGATGCCGCCGCTGGCGTTCGTGAACAGCGCATAGCGCTGGCGGTTGACCCCGAGGTCGACGATGTCCACCGGCACCAGGCTCTCCAGTGCCGCCGCTGCGTCAGGGCCGACCAGGCGCAACTGACCCATGTGCGAGACATCGAACAGCGCGGCCGCCGTGCGGCACTGCCGGTGCTCGGCCAGGATGCCTGCCGGGTACTGCACCGGCATCGCGTAGCCGGCGAAGGGCACCATGCGGGCGCCGAGGCGCACATGCAGTTCGTGCAACGGGGTCTGGAGCAGTTCGGCGGTCATGGCGGAATCCTTCGAGGGCGTCTGACCCTGCGCCGTCGCCATTGCCGGCGTCGAAGCAGGGGGCCCTCGCTGTCCGCTTTACCTGAGAGATTCGGAGCCGCCCGGGTGACGGTCCTTGCCCCTTCGGTGGATGCCGGCCGGGGCCGGCACCTCTCTCCAGTGAGGTGATCTGAACCAGTCCTTTTGCCTGAGCGTTCGGGCCTTGCCCTGCGCCTTCGGCGGCTTCGCTGGGAAGCTCTCTCCTGGTGCTGGGAGTGTAGCAGCGCGACTACCCGGAACGGCTGCGGACAGGTCGGTGCAAGGCATCGATTCGTTGGTGTTCAGGGGTGTGGGCCGTCATCCAGGGCCCTGCGGACCCATGCGGCCATGGCATCTCCCTTGGCGGTCTGTTGCGCCCGCAGACCGCAGACCGTGCCGACGCGATCCTGCACCGCCTCGTCCTGGCTGGCCTTCAGCTTGCCCTCCAGACGGTCGATCGGCAACTCGATGCCGACGATCGCGCCCAGGAAGTCGTCGATGAAGGATTCCGGCGCGTCGCTCACGCGCCAGGGCGCCGGCTGGTCTGCCTCGTGAACGTCTGTCAGCCGGTTCAGGATGTCGAGCAGCCAGACACGGTCGTGCACGGCTCGCGCGACGCCATGCGCGTGCGCCACCACATAGTTCCAGGTGGGAACGACCCGGCCGTGCTGCGCCTTGCCCGGGTACCAGGCAGGCGTGATGTAGGACTGCGCCCCCTGGAACATCACGACCGAGCGCGCGGCGGAATCCAGTTCGCGCCAGACCGGGTTGGCGCGCGAGACATGGCCCATCAGAGTGCCGTGCGGGCCCCGGCTGCGGTCGAGGAGGAAGGGCACATGGTTCGCGACGAGGCCGTCCCGCCCCTGGCAGACCCAGGCACCCAGCGGGAATTCCCCGAGCAGCGCCAGCAGTGCCTCGGGATCGTCCAGCGCATGCCGAGGGTCGATGTACACGGCCGGGCCCTCAGAGACCGGCCAGGGCGTGGCGCACCAGCAGCGCCGACAACACCAGCATCGTCACGCCGATCAGGCCGTCCAGCACCTGCCAGGCTCGCGGCCGGCCGAACCACGGCGCCAGCCAGCGCGCCCCGAAGCCGAGCAGCGTGAACCACGCGAAGCTGGCGCCGCTGGCGCCGGCGATGAACCAGCCCTGCAGCCCTGCCGGTTGCTGCGCGCCGATGCTGCCCACCAGCAGCACCGTGTCCAGATAGACATGGGGGTTGAGCAGCGTGAACGCCGCCGCCTGTGCCATCGCGGCGCCGCGGCCCAGGCCTGCGCCGCCCGCTGCCGCCTCGAGCGCCTGCGCCCGGCGTGACCGGCGCAAGGCCTGCACGCCATAGGCCGCCAGGAAGACGGCACCGGCCAGCGCCAGCACGCGCGCCAGGCCCGGGCTCTGCGCCAGCGCCTGCGCCATGCCCAGCACCCCCGCGGCGATGAGGACAGCGTCCGCCACGGCGCAGAACAGGACCACGCCGGCCACGTGTTCGCGCCGAAGGCCCTGCCGCAGCACGAAGGCGTTCTGCGCGCCGATGGCCACGATCAGGCCCAGGCCCAGGGTCAGGCCCTGCAGGAACACGGGGAAGGCGAGCACGATGGATGGTTGAGGCGTCATGCGGTGCCGAGCTTGCCAGCCTTCTTTGATGAAGCCAAACTCAGATCGCTAAGTTCACATTAGAGAAACTGAAACCATGCTGGACTACTCCGCGCTCTCCGCCCTGGCCGCCGTGATTCGGGAAGGCAGCTTCGAGCGTGCGGCGCTCGCGCTGCACGTCACGCCCTCCGCGGTATCCCAGCGCATCCGGTCGCTCGAGGAACGGGTGGGATGCGCGCTGGTGGTGCGTGACCAGCCCTGCCGGGCCACCGAGACCGGCCGGCGCCTGTGCCAGCACGTGGACCGCGTGCGCCTGCTGGAGCAGGAACTGCAGGGCACGCTTCCGGCACTGGCGCCCGAGGGCGTTGCGCGCGTGGCGCTGCCCGTGGCGGTGAACGCCGACAGCTTCGCGACGTGGTTCGCTCCTGCCGTGGCGGCCTTCGCGGCCGATACACCGGTGCTGGTGGAGGTGGCGGTGGACGACCAGGATCACACCACCGGGTGGTTGCGCAGCGGTGCGGTGCTGGCTGCCGTGACAGCGGCAGCCCGCCCGGCCACCGGCTGCAACAGCCACCCGCTGGGTTCGATGCGCTACCTCGCCGTTGCCAGCCTGGCGTATGTGGCGCGGCACTTCGCGGCAGGCGTCGGCGCCGGGACGCTGGCCCGGGCGCCAAGCCTCGTCTTCAACACGAAGGACGAATTGCAGGACCGCTGGGTGCGCCGCCTGTGCCACCGGCATGTCGAACTGCCCCGGCACGCCTGGCCCTCGCCCGAGGCCTTTGTCACCGCGGCCCTGGCCGGCATGGGATGGGGCCTGCATCCGCAGACGCTGGTCGCGCCCCACCTGGCGGACGGCTCGCTCGTCGAACTGGTGCCGGGTGCGCCGCTGGACGTGCCACTGTACTGGCAGCACGCGCGCGCGGCGTCGGTGCTGCTCGATGGCTTGAGCCGCGCGGTTCTTTCCGCAGCGCGCTCCGGACTGCTCCACCCCTGACCCCGGCGGCGGCCGACTGGGTCAGGCCCTGCGCTCGAAGGCCTACACCAGCCGCTGGCGCAGCCGCCGCACGGCGGAATCCACGGTCGTCAGGACAGGCAGCCCGGTGGCCAGGGCCACGGCGTCGCGCGCGCGGGCCAGGCTGAACTGCGCGAGCGCGATCACGGTGCAGCCCTGCGCCGCCAGCCGCAGCGCGGCTTCGACGGCCAGCCGGTCGTGCGTGGCCAGGTCGCCCTGGTTCAGCGCGGCCATGGCGCCGTCGGCCAGCGCGGTCTTCAAGGCCGTCCCGGGCGGGAACTCCGGCGGCATGGACTGCAGCGTCGGCGCGAACGTGGCCACGAGTCCGATGCGCCCGTCGGCTCCGGCCAGGGCCAGAGCCTCGTCGATCATGGCCTCGTTGGGCTTGAGCACCGGGATGGTGACGTGCTTTCGCGCCACGGCCTCGATGCAGGGCCCGAAGGCCGAGCACGTGAACAGGATGCCGTGCGCGCCGGTGCCGACCGCGTAGTCGGCCAGCGCCATGAAGCGCTGCGTCATGCGCGCATCGAGCCTGCCCGTGCGGGCCAGGTCGGCCGACAGGCTGTCGTCGAGCAGGTTCATGCGCTCGGCGTCGGGCCAGTCGCGGGCCAGGGCCTCGTTGATGGGGCCCGGCGAATGCGAGAGTGCGTGGATCAGGGCGATGCGCGTCATGCTGTCTTCATCCTGCGGCCCTGGTTCCACCACACCAGGCTGGCCAGCAGCAGGGCGGGCAGGTAGAACCAGTGCGGGTCGGGGCGGTCGGCCGGCATCTTGAGGGTCTGCACGGCCCAGCCTTGCTCGAAGCCGCTCTTCTGCGCGCGGCTGCCGAACTTGACCTGGGCGATCTGGGTTTCTCCGCCCAGCGTCACCAGCGTGAGGCCGGATTCCGTGAGGCGCTTGCGGCCGTCGGCCGTACCCTCGGCGGGCCGGTCGCCCAGGCGCAGGGCCACGGTCTTGACGACGTCGTCGCCCTCGATCGTGGTGCCGGCAATCACCATCACCATGCGGCCGCCGTCCGGCGCGTCGCGGGCGATGTCCAGCACCTGCGCGGGCGAGGCGTTCTGGTAGGCCGGGGCGATCCGGTCCATGAAGAAATCGGGGCGGAAGAACAGCGCAACCGCCACCGCGACCAGCGCGAATTCCCACCACACCATCTTCACCCGCAGCCAGTTCATCGTGAGCGCGGAAAACAGCAGCATCGCCAGCGTGCAGCCGGCGATGACGATGATCAGCGAGATGGTCGAGTCGATCTCCAGCAGCAGCAGTTGCGGGTTGAAGATCCAGATGAACGGCAGGATGACGGTGCGCAGCGCATACAGGCTGCCTTGAATGCCGGTCTTGATGGCGTCCTCGCCGGAAATGGCTGCAGCCGCGAAGGTGGCCAGCCCCACGGGGGGTGTGATGTCACCCATGATCCCGTAGTAGAAGACGAAGAGGTGCACCGCGATCAGCGGAATCACGAGCCCGCTCTGCGCGCCAAGCTCTACCACCACCGGCGCCATCAGCGTGGCCACCAGCACGTAGTTGGCCGTGGTGGGCACCCCGAGGCCGAGCACCAGGCACACGAAGGCGATGAACAGCAGCATCACCATCACGTTGCCCTGCGAGACGAACTCGACGAACTCCGTCATGCGCAGCCCGAGGCCCGTGAGCGTGATGCCGCCGACGATGATGCCGGCGGTGGCCGTTGCCACGCCGATGCCGATCATGTTGCGCGAGCCGTCGGTCATGCCGCCGATCACCTCCCGCGCACCGATCATCCACGAGTCACCCGACGGCAGGCCGCGCAGCAGCGCGATCATCGGCCGCTGCGTGAGCATCAGCACGATGAGCACCGCGATGGCCCAGAAGGCCGACAGCGACGGCGACATCTCCTCGACCATCAGGCACCAGATCAGCGTGCCGATGGGCATCAGGAAGTGCAGGCCGGCCCGAACCGTGGGCCAGGTGTCCAGCGCCTTGGGGTTCTCGATGTCGATGTCGTCCGGCAGGTCGGGGCTGCGCGCCGCCTGCTGGATGCTGATGCCGTACAGCACCAGGACCACCGCGCCGATGGCCCAGGGCGCTGCAGCACCCAGCATCGCCTTGAAGGCTGCGAAGAGGTAGTAGAGCCCGCACACCACGGCCGCGCTGCCCGACAGGCCCAGCCCGAAGCGGGTGGCGACCTCGCTCCAGGTCTTGGGCGCGCGCGCGATGATGGGGTTCATGCCCATCTTCAGTGCCTCGAGGTGCACGATGTACAGCAGGCCGATGTAGCTCAGCGTGGCCGGCAGGATGGCATTGCGGATGATCTCGGAGTAGGGGATGCCCACGTACTCGACCATCAGGAACGCCGCCGCACCCATCACGGGCGGCATGATCTGGCCGTTGACCGAACTCATGGTCTCGATGGCGCCCGCCTTGATGCCGCCGTAGCCCGCCTTCTTCATCAGCGGAATGGTGAAGATGCCGCCCGAGACCACGTTGCTGACCGAGCTGCCCGAGATCATGCCGTTCAGTGCCGACGACACCACGGCCACCTTGGCCGGGCCGCCGCGCAGGTGGCCCAGGGCCGCGAAGCTCACCTGCATCATGTAGTTGCCGCCGCCCGCGCGGTCGAGCAGCGTGCCGAAGAGCACGTACACAAATATGGCGCCGGTGGAGACGCCGAGCGCGATGCCGTAGACGCCTTCGGTGGTGAGCCACAGGTGCGACAGCAGCCGGTTCAGGCTGGCGCCCTTGTGCGAGATCACGTCGGGCATGTAGGGGCCGAGCATCGCGTATGCGATGAAGATGGCCGCCAGAACCGACATCGGCCAGCCGACCGCGCGGCGGGTGGCTTCCAGCAGCAGCAGCAGGCCAGCGCTGGCAATGACGATGTCCTGCAGGTTCGGCTGGCCCGGCCGCGTGGCCAGCTCACCGTAGAAGAGCAGCAGGTAGGCGCCCGCGAAGGCGCCGACGAGCGCCATCGCCCAGTCGGCCAGCGGCACATGGGCACGCGGTGAGGACTTGAACGCAGGCCAAGCCGTGAAGGCCAGGAAGAGCGCGAAGCCCAGGTGCAGCGCACGGGCCTCGGTGTCGTTGAGGATGCCGAAGCCGAAAGTGAAGGGCAGCGGCGAGGCGTACCAGAGCTGGAACAGCGCCCAGGCGATGGAGACCGCGAAGATCACGGCCGCAGTGACGCCCGTCGGCTTGCGGCCGCCGGTGTCGGTGTCCGCCACCAGTTTCTGCAGCGATTCAGGGGCCTTTTCCAGGTCGGTCGCCATGTGCGCTCCTCACTTCCAAATGAAAAGGGGCGAAGTGGCGCTTCGCCCCTGGTACTGCCGGCGGAACTGGATTACTTGATCCAGCCCTTTTCCTTGTAGTACTTGACGGCGCCTTCGTGCAGCGGAGCCGAGTTGCCGTTCTTGACCATGGCTTCAGGCGTCAGGTTCGCCAGCGCCGGGTGCAGCTTCTTGAACTCGTCGAAGTTGTCGAACACGGCCTTGACGACCTGGTAGACGGTTTCGTTGGAGACCTTGCTGGACGCGACCACCGTGGCCAGCACGCCGTAGGTCTGCGCGCCGTTCGGGTTGTTCGGGTACAGGCCGCCCGGGATCGTGGCCTTGGCGTAGTAGGGCTTGTCGGCGATCAGCTTGTCGACGGCCGGGCCGGTGATGGACACCAGCTGCGCGCCGCAGGAGGTGGTGGGGTCCTGGATGTTCGCGCTGGGGTGGCCGACGCCGTAGAAGAAGCCGTCGATCTTGCCGTCGCACAGCGCCGGGCCATGCTCGTCGGCCTTCAGTTCGGAAGCCAGGGAGAAGTCGGTCAGCTTCCAGCCCAGTGCGCCGATCAGCTCTTCTAGCGAAGCGCGCGTGCCCGAGCCGGGGTTGCCGACGTTGAAGCGCTTGCCCTTGAAGTCGGCGAAGCTCTTGATGCCGGCTTCCTTGCGGGCCAGCACCGTGAAGGGCTCCGGATGCACCGAGAACACGGCGCGCAGGTCGCCGTAGGCGGCGTCCTTGAACTGGCCCACGCCCTTGAGCGCGTTGTACTGCACGTCGGATTGGGTGAAGCCCAGGTCCAGTTCGCCGGCCTTGATGGTGTTGACGTTGAAGACCGAGCCGCCGGTGGATTCGACCGAGCAGCGGATGCCGTGCTTGGCGCGGTCCTTGTTGACCAGGCGGCAGATGGCGCCGCCTGCGGCGTAGTACACGCCCGTCACGCCACCGGTGCCGATGGTCATGAACTTCTGTTGGGCGGCGGCGGGCAGCGCGGGCAGGCCCAGCGCCAAGGTGGCGGCCAGCGCCAGGGTGGACTTCAGCTTCATGGGGTGATCACTCCTTCAGGGAACTCAGCACGATACGTGCCAGGATGGGGTTGCGCGATGGGGAATTCCCGGGTTCACAGGGCTGCGGCGACCGCCGCCGCCAGCCGCTCGACGATCTGGTCCAGGTCGTCGTCCGTGGCGATGAAGGGCGGGGCCAGCAGGACATGGTCGCCGCGGGAGCCGTCGATGGTGCCCCCCATCGGGTAGACCATCAACCCTCGTGCCATGGCTTCCGCCTTGATTCTGGCATGCAGCTTTCGAGCCGGGTCGAAGGTCTCCTTCGATGCGCGGTCGGCCACGAGCTCGATGGCCTGGAACAGGCCCCGGCCGCGGATGTCGCCGACATTGGGGTGCGCGCCGAAGGCCGCCACCAGCCGTTCGCGCAGGCCGTGGCCCAGGCGCTGCACCTGCGCCAGCAGCCCGTCGCGGTGAATCACCTGCTGAACGGCCAGCGCCGCCGCGCAGGCCACCGGGTGCCCGAGGTAGGTGTGCCCGTGCTGGAACATCCCGGAGCCCTGCGCGAAGGCATCGACGATCCGGTGCTGCGCCAGCACGGCGCCGATGGGCTGGTAGCCGCCGCCCAGGCCCTTGGCGATGACGAGCAGGTCGGGCACCACGCCCTCGGCCTCGCAGGCGTGCAGCGTGCCGGTACGGCCCATGCCGCACATCACCTCGTCGAGGATCAGCAGGATGCCGTGCCGCGTGCAAAGCTCGCGCACGCCCTTCAGGTAGCCCGGCACAGGCGTCGGTGCGCCCTGCGTAGCGCCGCCGACCGTCTCCGCGATGAACGCGATGACGTTGCCTGCCCCCAGCTGGTCGATCGCCTCGGCGAGCTCGGCCACCAGCCGCTGCCCGTAGGCTTCCAGCGTCTCCCCCGCCTCGCGGCCGCGGTATTCGTAGCAGGGCGACACGTGCGTCACGGGGATCAGCAGCGGCGCGAACTGGCGGCGCCGCCACGCATTGCCGCTGACGGCCAGCGCGCCCAGTGTGTTGCCGTGGTAGCTCTGGCGGCGGGCGATGAAGTGCTCGCGCTGCGGCTGGCCGATCTCGACGAAGTACTGGCGCGCCATCTTCAGCGCGGCCTCCACGGCCTCCGAGCCGCCGGAGACGAAGTACACATGGCTGGTGCCGGCCGGGCCCGTGCGGACCAGCTGGTCGGCCAGCTGCTCGGCCACTTCGGTGGTGAAGAAGCTGGTGTGCGCGTAGGCCAGGCGGTCGGTCTGTGCGTGCATGGCGGCCAGCACGTCTGGGTGGCCATGGCCCAGGCAGGAGACGGCGGCGCCGCCGCTGGCGTCGATGTATTCGCGCCCCTGGCTGTCCTGGATGCGGATGCCCTTCGCGCTGACCGCGACTGGAAGGGTGTGGCGGATCTGTCGGTGCAGGATGGAAGTCACGGTGTGTCCTTGGGTTGTTCCCAGTAGGCGCGGGCCGATGCGAGCTGGCGCTGTCGGCCAGCCCAGTGCGCTTGCACCGGTGCGCCGCCCTGGTGCGCCACGGCGGCGAGCAGGGTCTCGATGAGGGCGAGGGCGCCGCAGGTGGAGTGGAGCAGGCCTTCGGAGCCGCCCCCGTACAGAAGGGTGTGAGCGGCGTCGCGGCCGATGGGCGACAGAGGGCTGTCGGTGAGCGCCAGCACGGCCGCACCCTGGGCCCGCGCCTGCGCCACGGCGTCGACCACCGCCCGGGTGTAGGGCGACTGGCTGATCGCCACCAGCACGGTGCCCGGCCCGAGTTGCGCCAGCTGGTCGGACAGCGTGCCGCCGAGGTCCGTGAGCAGGCTGCCGTTTGGGGCCAGCAGGCCGTAGCCGTAGTTCAGCTGGAAGGCCGCGCCGTGCGAGATGCGCATGCCCAGGAAGGCCACGCGGGGCGCCGCCAGCAGCGCCGCCGCCGCAGCCTGCAGCCGCTCGGGCGGGTTGTGGGCCAGGACGGCCGCCACGTGGTCGCGCTGGGTGCCGTTCAAGGCGGCGAGCGCGGCCGCGAGGCCGCTTGCGCCGGGTTTCCTGCGCGCGGCCGGTGCATGGGTGGGCGCCAGGCGGCGGGCATAGGGCAGGCGCAGGCTGTCGAAGTCGGCGTAGCCCAGGCGCCGGGCCAGGCGGGTCATGGTGGCCGGCGCCACGCCCGCGAGCCGGGCCGACTGGCGCATCGAGTGCAGCGCCACCGCGGGCCCGTTCTGCCGCAGCCAGCGCGCCGCGCGCTGCAGCTCCGGGCTGAGGGTGTCGAAGTTGCGGTCGATGGTGTGCTCGAGCGCGGCCGATTCGGGCGGGTGCATGCGCTGACTGTATCAAGACTGCGGCAATGATCCAAATGTTTCATTCCGCCCCACGCTACAGTTTCCGCATGAGCGACGACATCGCGAGCCTGCGCCGAATCCTGAAGACCTGCCGCACCGTGGCCGTGGTGGGGCTGTCGGCCGAGTGGCACCGCCCCAGCTTCTTCGTGGCCAAATACCTGCAGGAGCACGGCTATCGCGTGATCCCCGTGAACCCGCGCTACGCGGGCGGGCAGATCCTGGGCGAGCCGGTGTTCGCCAGCCTGGCCGACATCACCGAGCCCGTGGACATGGTCGATGTGTTCCGCCGCAGCGAGGACGTCGGCCCCATCGCCGAGCAGGCCATCCGCATGGGCGCGAAGTGCCTGTGGCAACAGATCGGCGTGGCCAACGCCGAGGCGGACGCCGCCGTGCGGGCCGCTGGCCTGGACAGCGTGATGAACCGCTGCACGAAGATCGAGCATGCGCGGCTTTTCGGCGGCCTGAACTGGGCCGGCGTGAACACGCGGGTCATCTCGGCACGGAGACCCGTCTGATGGCCGACCGTCAGTTCCGCCCCGAGACCCTGGCCATTCATGCGGGCCAGATCCCCGACGCCGCGACCGGCGCCCGTGCCTTGCCCATCTACCAGACGACGAGCTTCGTCTTCGACTCGGCCGACCACGCGGCCAGCCTGTTCAACCTGCAGACCTTCGGCAACGTCTATTCACGGCTGAGCAACCCCACCGTGGCGGCCCTGGAAGAGCGGGTCGCGGCGCTGGAGGGCGGGCGAGCGGCCGTGGCATCCGCCTCGGGTATGGCTGCCGAGGCCATGGCCCTGATGACGCTGCTGCAGGCCGGCGACCATGTCGTGGCGGCGGGTGCGCTGTACGGCGGCAGCGTGACGATGCTGGCCGTGAACCTGCGCAAGTTCGGCATCGAGACCACGTTCGTCGAGGCGACAGACCCCACTGCCTTTGCCGCCGCCATCCGGCCGAACACGCGCGCTGTCTTCGCCGAGAGCCTGGGCAACCCGAGCCTGGTGGTGCTGGACATCGCTGCCGTGGCCGAGGTGGCGCACGCCCACGGCCTGCCGCTGATCATCGACAACACCGTGCCGAGCCCCGCACTGTGCAACCCGCTGGCGCTGGGGGCCGACATCGTCGTGCACTCGGCCACCAAGTACCTGGCGGGGCACGGCACCACGCTCGGCGGCGTCATCGTGGAGGGTGGCCGATTCCCCTGGGACAACGGCAAGTTCCCCGGCATGACGGAGCCTTCGCCCGGGTATCACGGCGTGAAGTTCTACGAGACTTTCGGCGACTTCGGCTTCACGATGCGCTGCCGCATGGAGGCGCTGCGGGTCTTCGGCGCCGCGCTGAGCCCGATGAGCGCCTGGCAGATCCTGCAGGGGGTCGAGACGCTGCCGCTGCGCATGGAGCGGCATTGCGCCAACGCGCTGGCGGTGGCCAGGTTCCTGCAGGACGACCCACGGGTTTCCTGGGTCAGCTACCCGGGCCTGCCAGAGCACCCGCAGCATGCGCTGATGCTGCGCCAGATGCGCGGCGGCTCGGGCCTGCTGGCCTTCGGCGTGAAGGGCGGGGCCGCCGCTGGCGTGAAGTTCATCGAGGGCGCGCAGTTCATGAGCCACCTCGTCAACATCGGCGACACGCGCACGCTCATCAGCCACCCCGCGAGCACCACGCACCGCCAGCTCGACGACGCGCAGCAACTGGCCGCCGGCGTGAAGCCGGACATGATCCGCATCTCGGTGGGCCTGGAGCACATCGACGACATCCTCTGGGACGTCGATCAGGCCCTGGACATCGCCAGCCGCTAGCCCGGCAGGCTGGGGCTCGAGCCCTGGGGCGGCACGTAATTGAGCAGCGCGGCAACCAGCCGCTCCAGCTTGATCGGCTTGGCCATGTGCCCTGTGACGCCGGCCGCTTCGGCTGCCGCCAGGTCCTGGGCCATCGTGCTGGCGGTCAGGGCCAGGACCGGAAGCGAGGCCCATCGCGCGTCCGCGCGGATGGCGCGTGTCGCCTGCAGGCCGTCCATCACCGGCATCTGCATGTCCGTCAGGACGATGTCGAACCCTGCGGGTTCGGCGGCCAGCATGGCCAGGGCTTCGCCGCCATGTTGCCCCAGCCGCACCAGGGCGCCCTCGCGTTCCAGCAGCCGCCGGACGACGAGCTGATTGATGCGGTTGTCGTCCACCGCGAGCACGCGCAGGCCCCGGAGCCGCGGTTGCCCATCCCGTCGGGGCGCTTCGGCGCAAGATGGCGCCAACCCCGGTTCGGACCGGGGAAGCGCAATCTCGAACCAGAACTGGCTTCCGACCCCCTCTTCACTGCCGCTGCCGATACGGCCGCCCAGGTGCTCGATGACGGATTGGCAGATCGCCAAGCCGAGGCCGGTGCCGCCGAACTGCCGCGCCACGCCGCTGTGCGCCTGCACGAAGGGCTGGAACAACCGGCCCATGACCTCGGGCGAAATTCCGATGCCAGTGTCCGCAACCTGAACGCGCAGTTCGACTTGCCCGCTGGCGAGATCCCTTCTTGTCGCCAGCACCTCGATGTGGCCACGTTCGGTGAACTTGACGGCATTGCCGACCAGGTTCACCAGTACCTGTTCGATCCGGTACGGGTCCCCAGTCAGCCACAGACCTTTCAGCTCGGTGGCATCCACGATGAACTCCAGCCCCTTGGCCCGGGCTTGCGGGCCTAGAAGGCGTTCGACGCGGTCCAACACCTCGGTGACAGCGAAGGGAATGCATTCCGTCCGCAGTTGCCCTGCCTCGACCTTGGAGAGGTCCAGAATGTCGTCGACCACGCGCTGCAGCAGGTCGCCCGCCTCCAGGATGCCAGCCACCTTCTCGGCCAGCCTTGGTGCCAGGGCCTCGGCATCCAGAAGCTGCGCCAGACCCAGGATCGCATGGATCGGGGTGCGGATCTCGTGGCTCATGTGGGCCAGGAACTCGGTCTTTGCAGCCGACGTCGCCTGCAGGGTGCGCGCCTGCTCCTTGGCGCTGTGTTCTGCGTGCCGGGCGTGTTCCAACTCGCGCATCACCTCGTCGGAGAGAGAGTTCTCCACGCGCAGGCGGTAGCGCCGCTGCAAGCGGTGATGACGCTGTTCCGACGATGCCAGCGCTTCGGCTGCCCGTCCGGCGGCGGCGTGCAGCCGGGCCTGTGTCTCCAGGATGAGGTCGAAGGACACGTCATGCAAAGATGCATCTGCATTCGCGAGAGCGACGTCCAGCCAGCGCTGCGCGTCAAAGTGGCGGCCGCGGTCCGTCAAGAGTGCGGCGAGATTGCCCGCCGCGTCGGTCAGGTACCGGCCGCGGACTTCAGTCATCGAGAGGGCCAGCTCGTAGGCGGCCTGTGCCTCGTCGCACCGCTGCAGAATCCGGAGTGCGTGACCCCGGTTGCTCAGGGACCAGCCAGATTCCCAGGTCTGACGACCCGGCTCCAGAGCCTGCAGGGCGCCGGTGACGAGATCGAGGGCGTGCGATGCGAGCACCGGACGGCGAGGGTCGCATTCCGGCAACTCGCGGGCCGCGAGAATGCTGCAGGCCGCGAAATTGTTGTCATGCGCGATCCAGTTGAAGTCGTCCAGGTCACGTGCGATCTTGCCCACTTCGGCATGAACAGACAGGGCCCGGTCGTAGCTGCCCAGGAGCGTCAGCAGGGATGCCTTGTCGCCCAGCGCCGAGCTCAAGTCTGACAGATCGCTGCCTCTGCGGGCGCTGCCGATGGCCCGCTCGATCCATTGCATTCCGGCCTCGACGTGGCCGAGCAACCCCATGCAGAAGCCGACGGCGGAACAGGTCCAGGCAAGATCCGCCCCGTAGCCCTCGCGTTCGAGCACGGTGACGCTCGCGATCGCGTGTGGCAGGCCTGGCTCGCCCTTGCCCGAAAGCGCGGGCCCCAGCCAACCCGCCAGTTGACGACAGGCTTCGAGTGCAGGCCGCTGGGCAGTGGTCGCCGTGGCCAGCAACTCGCCAGCGAGAGACTCCGCCAAGGCGAACTGCTGGCTTCGAAGCCATGCCAGCAGGTCTTGGACCGGATCGTGATCCTTGACGAAGGGCGTATTCAGGCGAGGCACTCGGCCAGGTCAGGCCGCCACGGGCAGAGGCGCGTTGACCAGCCTGTTCCTGCCGTCTGCCTTGGCGCGGTACAGCGCGCGGTCGGCGGCCTCGATCATGGCTTCGAGGGTCGTCGAGTCCGGTCCGAGTTCGGCCGCACCCATCGAGAAGGTGCAGCGCGCCGCCGCCGGCTGGCCCGGCACCAGCGTGATCGCGAAACGCTCGCGCAGGCGCTCGAAGACCGAATCGATTTCCGCGAGCCTGGTGCCGGGCATCACGAGCAGCCACTCTTCGCCGCCCCAGCGGCCGAGACGGTCCTGCCCGCGCAGGACGCCGCCAGCGGCCTGAGCGAATGCGCGCAGCACGGCGTCGCCGGCCGGATGCCCGTAGACATCGTTGACCTGCTTGAAGTGATCGAAGTCGATGAAGGCGATCGCGAATGGCAGCCCGAGGCGCCCGGCCTGCTCGAACTGCTCCTGCGCATAGGCCTGCACGGCGCGCCGGTTCGGCTGCCCGGTGAGTTCGTCGCGCATCGCCAGCGCCGCCATGCGGCGGCGACGGGACAGTTCGCGCCCGCCGAACGTGAAGCCCAGCAGGGCCAGCGCGCCGAATGCCACCAGCCCGGCAGACAGCGTGCGGCTGCGGTCGGCTTCGGATTGCGCCTGCAGGCGCGAAGCCTCGCTGCGCAACTTCAGTTCGGCGTTCTCGGCGTCGCGCCGTGCCGTGTCGTAGCGGGCCTGCAGGCGCAGCACCTGCGAATCGCGGGCCGCGGACCGAGATGCCTGTTCGCTGGCCATCGAAGAGCGAAGCATGTCGTAGGCGGCGGCATGCCGACCCTGCGATGCCAGACCCTGGGCCATCGCGTTCTGGAGCCGGGCACGGTCGATGGCGTCTGGCTCGCGACCGAGCCAGACGCGCGCGCGGTCGACTTCATCCAGCACCTGCGCACGCCCGAGCTTCGCGAGCGCCAGGATGTTGAGTTCGAGGATACGGGGCAACCGGAAGGCCAGGTCGCCTTCGCCGCCCGCCGCCAGAAGCCGGTGGGCCTCGCCCAACAGGGGCAGCGCCTCGGCCGGCCGGCCGATCTCGGTCAGCACGGCGGCGACTTCGAGGTTGGCGGCCGCTACCCCGGCATCGTCGTTCAGTTCCTGGCTCAGCAGGCGCGCACGCTGCAGGCGCTCGAGCGCCTGTTCCAGCGCGCGGCGGTGGCGCAGGCTGATGCCCGCCTCCCATTCGACCAGGCTGCGCAGAAAGCGAGCGGGCCGGTCGCCCAGAACCTCCAGTGCGCGTGCCAGATGCTGTTCCGGGCTCTGCCCGGATGAACCGTCTGCCAGGCGATTGCGCGCCAGCGTCGCGAACGACAGCTGCGCGGAGGCCACCTGTTCCGGCCAGCCGAGCTGGAGCCCGCAGCGTTCCTGGCCCTCGGCCGCCAGCCAGGCCTCGTCGTCGCTGCGCAGGTTCAGCAGGAACCACAGTTCCAGCCCACGCGCTTCGCAGACCAGCCGCGCCTCGCCCAGCGCTTCGGCCCGCTGGCGCACCCGCAGCAGCACCGGCAGTTGCCGGCTTTCCTCGGACGTACCCGCGCTTGCGTCGAGCTGCACGAACTGCAGCCACAGTCGGTGCTTCTCGGCCACGCCCGGAATGTCGTTCAGCAAGGCGGCCGCGCCGGCCGCGCTGGCTTCCGCATCGCCGTGCCGCTCCAGCTTGGCCTGGACCCGGGCCGCCGCCAGCATCCACCAGAACCGCGCTTCGCCGTCCTTGCGGGTCGCCGCGGCTGAAATCTGGCGCTGGATGTCGTCGAGTGCCTTGCGCGGGTCGTCATCCGCTTGCATCAGAAGCGATTCGACGGCAGACGGCATCGCCGCGGCTGGCGGCAGGGCGCACAGCAGCAGGATGGCGAGGAGGGCGAATAAGCGCATGGCCTTAGGATTGTCGGCTCTCGCAGACCGTTCTTTAGGATTTGCGAGAAACGATTCGGAGCGCGCCCGCATGAGTAGCATTTACGATTCTCACCTGGACCGCAACGCGGCCAACTTCGCCGCCTTGAGCCCGGTGGCCTTCGTCGAGCGCAGCGCCGAGATCTTCGGTGACCTGCCCGCCGTCATCCATGGCGCGCGGCGCTATGACTGGTCGCAGTTGAGGGACCGCTCCGCCCGGCTGGCGGCGGCCCTGCGGGCGCTGGGTGTGGCCCGGGGCAGCACGGTCAGCGTGATGTTGCCCAACACGCCGGAAATGGTGGAGGCGCACTACGCCGTGCCCGCCCTGAACGCGGTGCTGAACACGCTGAACACCCGGCTGGACGCTCCTTTGCTCGCCTGGCAGATGAACCACTGCGAAGCGCAGGTGCTGATCACCGACCGGGAATTCGCGCCCGTCATGGCCGAGGCGCTGCGCCTGCTGCGCGACGTGCACGGTCGCCGGGTCGTCGTCATCGACGTGGCCGACACCGAATTCACCGGCCCCGGCGAGCCCGTAGGCGACCACGAATACGAGGCCCTGCTGGCAGCGCATGACCCGTTGCCGCGCCTGGAAGGCCCAGCCGACGAGTGGGACGCCATCGCGGTCAGCTACACCAGCGGCACCACCGGCGACCCCAAGGGCGTGGTGACGCACCATCGAGGCGCCTACCTGAACGCCGTCTGCAACGCCGTCACCTGGACGATGCCTCAGTTCCCGCGCTACTTGTGGACGCTGCCGATGTTCCACTGCAACGGCTGGTGCTTTCCCTGGACGGTGGCGCTGCAGGCGGGCGTGCATGTGTGCCTGCGCCGCGTGGAGGCGCCCGCGATCCTGGGCGCGATGCGCGAACACGGCGTGGACCACTACTGCGCCGCGCCGATCGTGCACAACCTGCTGATCCACGCGGACCCGGCGCTGCGGGCCGGCATCGGGCAGCAGGTGCGCGGCATGGTGGCCGGCGCGGCGCCGCCGGCATCGATGATCGAGGGCATGGCGAAGATCGGCTTCGACATCACGCATGTCTATGGGCTGACCGAGGTCTACGGCCCTGCCGCCGTGGCCACGAAGCGCAGTGCCTGGGCCGACGAGAGCCTTTCGGAGCAGACCCGGCTGAACGGCCGGCAGGGTGTCCGCTACCCGCTGCAGGAAGGCATGACCGTGCGCGACCCGGAAACACTGGACGAACTGCCGGCCGACGGGCAGACCATGGGCGAAATCATGTTCCGCGGCAACATCGTCATGAAGGGCTACCTGAAGAACCCGGCGGCCACCGACAAGGCGTTCGCCGGCGGCTGGTTCCACACCGGCGACCTGGCCGTGCTGGAACCCGACCGCTACGTGAAGATCAAGGACCGCAGCAAGGACATCATCATCAGCGGCGGCGAGAACATCAGCTCCATCGAGGTCGAGGACGCGCTGTACCGGCATGCCGCCGTGATGGCCTGCGCCGTGGTGGCCCGGCCCGACCCGAAGTGGGGCGAGGCGCCGCTGGCCTTCGTCGAGCTGAAGCCCGGTTCGACCGTCACCGCTGCGGAACTGATCGCGCACTGCAAGACGCTGCTGGCGGGCTACAAGGTGCCGCGGGACATCCGCTTCGAGGACATCCCGAAGACGAGCACCGGCAAGATCCAGAAGTTCCAGCTGCGCGAGCGCGCCCGCGCCAACGCCACCCACGAAGACTAGGAGACCGACATGGACCTCGTGCTGCACGAGATGGACGATCGCGGCGTGGTCACGCTGACCCTGAACCGGCCGGCGGCCTTCAACTCGCTGTCGGAAGCGATGCTCGAGGCGCTGCAGTCGGCACTCGACCGCGTGGCGGCGGACGCTGCCGCGCGGGTGGTGGTGATCCGCGCCGCGGGCAAGGCCTTCTGTGCCGGCCACGACCTCAAGGAAATGCGGGCCGAGCCCTCGCTGGGCTACTACGAGCGGCTCTTCGCCCAGTGCGGCCGCATGATGATGACGGTCCAGCGACTGCCGGTGCCGGTGATCGCGCAGGTGCAGGGCATCGCCACGGCGGCAGGGTGCCAGCTGGTGGCGATGTGCGACCTGGCCGTGGCCGCGCGCGATGCGCGGTTCGCCGTCAGCGGCGTCAATCTCGGCCTGTTCTGCAGCACGCCCAGCGTCGCGCTGAGCCGCAACCTGTCGCGCAAGGCCGCCTTCGAGATGCTGGTCACGGGCGAGTTCATCTCGGCCGAGCAGGCGCGCGAGAAGGGTCTTGTCAACCGCGTGGCCGAACCCGACGCAGTGGCCGCCGAGGTGGACCGGCTGGTGGCCAGCATCGTCGCCAAGCCCCGGGCCGCCATCGCGGCCGGCAAGGGCCTGTTCTACCGCCAGCTGGAGACCGGCATCGAGGCCGCCTATGCCGACGCCGGCCGCACCATGGCCTGCAACATGATGGAGGCCTCGGCTCTGGAAGGCGTGCAGGCCTTCATCGAGAAGCGGCCACCGGACTGGGCCCGAAACTGACCGCTGCCGGGGCGCGGCAGCGCCAGGCTCACATCCCCGCGTAGTTGGGCCCGCCGCCGCCTTCGGGCGTGACCCAGGCGATGTTCTGCGTCGGATCCTTGATGTCGCAGGTCTTGCAGTGCACGCAGTTCTGGGCGTTGATCACCAGGCGGTCCTGGCCGTCGGTGTTGACGTACTCGTAGACGCCGGCCGGGCAGTAGCGGCTCTCCGGGCCCGCGTAGCGCGACAGGTTGATAGCCACCGGCACCGATGCGTCCTTGAGCGTCAGGTGCGCCGGCTGGTTCTCTTCATGGTTGGTGTTGCTGATGAACACCGAGCTCAGGCGGTCGAAGGTGATCCGGCCATCCGGCTTGGGGTAGTGGATGGGTTCGCACGCCGAGGCCGCGTGCATGCGCACGTGGTCCGGCGTCTTGCGGTGGATGGTCCAGGGCGGGCTCTTCAGGCCCAGCTTGGGCAACAGCCACTGCTCGATGCCTGTCATCAGGGTGCCGACCAGGTTGCCCTGCTTGAACCACTGCTTGAAGTTGCGGCTGGTGTTCAGTTCCTCGTGCAGCCAGCTCTTGTCGAAGGCCTCCGGGTAGGCGGAGAGCTCATCGCCGCTGCGGCCGGCAGCCAGCGCGGGCACGATCGCCTCGGCCACGAGCATGCCCGTCTTGATGGCGGCGTGGCTGCCCTTGATGCGCGCGGCGTTCAGCGTGCCGGCATCGCAGCCCACCAGGGCGCCGCCCGGGAATACCAGCTTGGGCAGGCTCAGCAGGCCGCCTGCCGTGATGGCGCGCGCGCCGTAGCCGATTCGCTTGCCGCCTTCCAGGTGCGCCCGGATGGCCGGGTGCGCCTTCCAGCGCTGCATTTCCTCGAAGGGGCTGATCCAGGGGTTCTGGTAATCCAGGCCCGTGACGAAGCCCAGCGTGACCTGGTTTCCCTCCAGGTGATACAGGAAGCCGCCGCCATAGGTCTGCTGGTCCATCGGCCAGCCCGCGGTATGCACGACGAGGCCGGGCCTGGCCTTGGCGGGGTCGATCTCCCAAAGCTCCTTCACGCCGATGGCGTAGCTCTGAGGGTCCCGGCCCTTGTCGAGCGCGAACCGGGCGATGAGCTGCTTGCCCAGGTGGCCGCGCGCGCCTTCGGCGAACACCGTGTACTTGCCCACCAGTTCCATGCCGAGCTGGAAGCCGCCGTGGGGCTCGCCGTCCTTGCCGATGCCGAGGTTGCCCGTGGCAACACCGCGCACCGAGCCGTCTTCGGCGTACAGCACTTCGGCCGCCGTGAAGCCGGGAAAGATCTCGACGCCCAGGGCCTCGGCCTGCTCGCCCAGCCACTTGCTGACTGCGCCCAGGCTGATGACGTAGTTGCCGTGGTTGTGCAGGCAGCCCGGGATCAGCCACTGCGGCGTGCGCCTGGCGCCGGTGGCGTCCAGGAACAGGACCTCGTCCTCGGTCACGGCCTGGTTCAGCGGCGCGCCGCGCTCCTTCCAGTCGGGGAAGAGTTCGGTGATGGCACGCGGGTCCATCACCGCGCCCGACAGAATGTGGGCGCCGGGCTCGGAGCCCTTCTCCAGCACCACAACCGAGGTTTCCGGGTTCAGTTGCTTCAGGCGAATGGCCGTGGCCAGGCCTGCGGGGCCGGCACCGACGACCACCACGTCGTATTCCATGGCTTCGCGCGGGCCGTGTTGCGCGAGCAGTTCCTGCGATGTCATGCGTGTCACTCCTGTGGCGATGATTCTAGGAGGGCGCGTGCTATCGTTTCCCGCATCATTAGGTGCAGTTCTCTGGAGAAGAAGACATGGGCTACGACATCGACCTGTCCGGGCGCGTCGCGCTGGTCACCGGCGCCTCGGGCGGCCTGGGTGCCCAGTTCGCCCGCACCCTGGCCAAGGCGGGCGCGGGCGTGGTGCTGGCCGCTCGCCGCATGGATCGCCTGAAGACCCTGCGCGCCGAGATCGAGGCCGACGGCGGCGACGCCCACGTGGTCACGCTCGACGTCACCGACCCCGACAGCATCAAGGCCGCGGTGGCCCACGCCGAGACCGAGATGGGCACCATCGACATCCTCGTCAACAACTCCGGCGTCAGCACCACGCAGAAGCTGATCGACGTGACGCCCGAGGATTTCGATTACGTCATGGACATCAACACGCGCGGCGCGTTCTTCGTCGCGCAGGAAGTGGGCAAGCGCATGATCGCCCGCTCGCGCGGCGCGGCGCCGGGCACGTTCACCGGCGGGCGCATCGTCAACGTCGCGTCGATGGCCGGCCTGCGGGTGCTGGGGCAGATCGGCGTCTACGCCATGAGCAAGGCGGCGGTGATCCACATGACCCGCGCCATGGCGCTGGAGTGGGGCCGCTACGGCATCAACGTGAACGCGCTGTGCCCGGGCTACATCGACACCGAGATCAACCACCACCACTGGCAGACCGAAGCCGGCCAGAAGCTGGTGCAGATGCTGCCGCGCAAGCGCGTCGGCCAGCCGAAGGACCTGGACGCGGTGCTGATGATGCTGTGCGCCAACGAGAGCCATTTCGTCAACGGCGCCATCATCTCCGCCGACGACGGGTTCGGCGTCTGAGCGCATGAGGCTGCTGACCCCGCTGGAGGCGCGCGTCCTGGGCGTGCTCGTCGAGAAGCAGGCCACCGTGCCGGACACCTACCCGCTGTCGCTGAACGCGCTGGTGGCGGGCTGCAACCAGAAGACGGCGCGCAGCCCCGTCATCGAGGCCACCGACGCCGAGGTCCTGACGGCGGTCGACGGGCTGAAGGCCCTGAGCCTGGTGTACGAGGGCAGCGGCAGCCGCGTGGTGAAGTTCGAGCACAACACGGCACGCGTGCTGGGCGTGCCGTCGGCGGCGGTCGCCATCCTGACGGTGCTGATGCTGCGCGGCCCGCAGACGGCGGCTGAGTTGCGCCTGAACTGCGAGCGCCTGCACCGTTTCGCCGACATCTCGTCGGTGGAGGGGTTCCTGGACGAGCTCGCCGTGAAGGACCCGCCGCGCGTGGTGAAGCTCGCGCGTGCCGCCGGCGCCCGCGAGGCACGCTGGGCGCACCTGCTGTGCGGCGAGGTGGCCGCCGCTGCCGGCCCGGCCGCCGCGACCGACGATGTCAGCGCGGGCGAGTTGTCCGCGCTGAAGGCGGAGCTCGCGCGCCAGGCCGGCGAGATCGAATCTCTGCGCGTGCTGGTGCACCGCATGGCGGCCGAACTCGGCATCGCATCCTGACGGGGCAGGGCATGCGCTTCACCGTTCCCGAGCAGAAGAAGCTCACCCACGAGATGGTGATTCCCATTCGCTGGGGCGACATGGAAGCGATGGGCCATGTCAACAACACGCTCTACTTCCGCTACATCGAGATCGCACGCCTCGAGTGGCTCTACGCCGTCGGCGCCCGGCCGGACCCCCAGGGCTGCGGCCCGGTCATCGTGAACGCCTTCTGCAACTTCATCCGCCAGCTTGAGTTTCCGGGCGACATCCGGGCCCGGCACTACGTGGCCAACCCCGGCCGCAGCAGCTTCGACACCTACGTGACGCTGGAACGTGCCGACGCTCCCGGCGTGGTCTATGCCGAAGGCGGGTCCAAGACCGTCTGGACCGACTTCAAGGCCCAGAAGTCGGCGCCGATGCCCGATTGGCTGCGGGCGCTCGTCGAGTAGATCAGTCCAGGATCCTGTAGGGGCCGCCGCGCTTCAGGGCGCGCTGGTAGGCAGGGCGGGAATGGATGCGCGCCAGCCAGTCGGTCAGCTTGGGGTAGGCCGTGTCCATGCCGGCGCGGGCCTGCGCCGCCTCGAGCGGGAAGCTCATCTGGATGTCGGCGGCGCTGAATTCGGTGCCGGCGAACCAGGGCCGCTCCGCGAGTTCGGACTCCATGAAGACGAACTGGCGCAGCAGGTTCGGGGCGATGAAGCCCTTCGTGACCTGGTCTGCCACGCCCTTGACGACCGGCCGGATGAAGAACGGCACCTTGGCGCTGCGCACCTTGTCGAAGATGAGCTTCATCAGCAGCGGCGGCATGGCGCTGCCTTCGGAGAAGTGCAGCCAGTACACGTATTGCCGATGCTCCGGCGTGCCCGCGGCCGGCTTCAGGCGACCCTGGCCATAGGTGTCGACGAGATACTCGACGATGGCGCCGGACTCGGCCACGGCGATGTCGACGTCGGTGATGACGGGCGACTTGCCGAGCGGGTGCACCTTCATCAGCTCCGGCGGCGCCAGCATCGTCTTGGGATCGCGCGCGTAGCGCTTCACCTCGTACGGCAGGCCGAGTTCCTCGAGCAGCCACAGCACGCGCTGCGAGCGGGAGTTTTCCAGGTGGTGGACGATGATCATGCGCCGCAGTGTAGGGGCCGGTGCTGGCGACGGGCCGCCGCTCTTGATGATTCGGTGGCCGCGCCGTGCTGGGCTGCGGTCAGCCTGACAGCAGCTTGTGCACCAGGTCCGTGGTGCCGGACGCCCCGAGCTTGCGCATCAGCCGCGCGCGGTAGACATCCACGGTGCGGGGGCTGATGGTCAGCCGCTTGCCGATGCCCTTGCTGGTGAGACCGTCCACCAGCAGCGCTGCGATCTCGCGTTCGCGCGGGGTCAGGTCCACCTTGAGCACCCGGCGCGAGGACAGGTCCTCGAAGCTCCAGATGCCGGCCGCGTGCGGCGCCGCCGGGTCCAGGGCGCGGCCGGTCACGTGGCACCAGAAGAGTTCGCCGTTCATGCGTTTCATGACCCGGTCGTCGGCATAGCGGCCGCTGGCGTCCAGCCGGGCGGTGATGCGCTCGCCCGTCCGCTCGAACTCCTCGGCCGTCGGGTACAGCACGCCGAAGGACTGCCCGACCAACTGCGAACGGTCAGCGCCGAACATCGCCAGCACCTCGCGGTTCACGTCCACCATGAGGCGCTGGCGCGACAGCACGAGGCCGATCGGCGCCAGCTCGAAGGCCGTCCGGTAATCCACCGGCCCGGTGTTCAAAGCAGGGCGTAGGTGGTGGTGGCGTGCGCCGCCAGCTGGCCCTCGGGGGTCAGCAGTTCGATCTCGCCGAACGCCAGCGACTTGCCCCGCCGCAGAAGAGTGCAGACCACGCGGACCTCGGTGGCGTTGCCGGGCACGGGCTTCAGGAAGCTGGTCTGCAGCTGCACCGTCGTCATGGGCCGGAACTCCCCGAGGCTCGCGGCCACCGCCAGGATCATCGCCGTGTCGGCCGCCGCCATCAGCGCCTGGCCACACACCACCCCACCGCCGTGCACCAGGGCGGGCGTGACGGGCATGCGCAGCGTGACCTGCTTCGGATCGGCGGCCACCAGGCTCAGGCCGAGCGTCTTCACGAAGGGTGCCGTCACATCGTCCAGCACGCCAGCCAGCATCTCCATCAGCGCCATCCCCGTGCCCTCCATTAAGCGATTTGACGTAAAGACTACTTAATGCATTACGCAGTACGCTCGCATTCTCGCCCAATGGAGATCTCACGCATGAACAAGCTGTTCCCCAGTGCTGCAGCGGCGCTGGACGGCATCGTCCGCGACGGCCAGTTGCTTGCCGTCGGCGGCTTCGGCCTGTGCGGCATTCCCGAAGCCCTGATCGATGCCCTGCGCGGCAGCGGCAAGCGCGACCTGACCGTCATTTCCAACAACGCGGGCGTCGACGGCTTCGGCCTCGGCAAGCTGCTCGAGACCCGCCAGATCAGCAAGATGATCTCCAGCTACGTCGGCGAGAACAAGGAATTCGAACGCCAGTACCTGGCGGGCGAACTGGCGCTGGAATTCACGCCCCAGGGCACGCTGGCCGAAAAGCTGCGCGCCGGCGGCGCGGGCATCCCGGCGTTCTACACGCGCACCGGCGTCGGCACCCTGGTGGCCGAAGGCAAGGAACTGCGCGAGTTCGACGGCCATACCTACGTCATGGAGCATTCGCTGACGCCCGAGGTGTCCCTGGCCAAGGCCTGGAAGGCCGACCGCAGCGGCAACCTGATCTTCCGCCGCACGGCGCGCAACTTCAACCCCGCCGTGATCATGGCTGGGCGCATCAGCGTGGTCGAGGTCGAGGAGATCGTCGAGACCGGCAGCTTCGACCCGGACGCCGTGCACCTGCCCGGCATCTACGTGCACCGGCTGGTGCTCAACGCCACGCCCGAGAAGCGCATCGAGAAGCGCACCATCACCGAGAAGGCAGGAGTCTGACCATGGCCTGGACACATGACGAAATGGCCGCCCGCGCGGCCCGCGAACTGCAGGACGGTTTCTACGTCAACCTGGGCATCGGGCTGCCCACTCTGGTGGCCAACTTCGTGCCGGCCGACATCGAGGTCTGGCTGCAGAGCGAGAACGGCATGCTGGGTATCGGCCCGTTCCCGACCGAGGACGAGGTCGATGCCGACCTCATCAACGCCGGCAAGCAGACCGTCACCACGCTGCCGGGCAGCAGCATCTTCGGCAGCCACGACAGCTTCGCGATGATCCGCGGCGGCAAGATCAACCTGAGCATCCTCGGCGCGATGCAGGTCAGCGAGAAGGGCGACCTCGCCAACTGGATGATCCCGGGCAAGATGGTCAAGGGCATGGGCGGCGCGATGGACCTCGTGGCCGGGGTGCGCAGCGTCGTGGTGCTGATGGAGCACGTCGCGAAGAAGAAGGACGGCACCATCGACCTGAAGATCCTGCCGCATTGCACCCTGCCGCTGACGGGCGTGGGCGTGGTCGACCGCATCATCACCGACCTCGCGGTGCTGGACGTCACCCCGCACGGTCTGAAGGTGGTGGAAATGGCGCCGGGCGTGACCCGCGAGGAACTGCAGTCGAAGACGGGCGTGTCCCTGCAATAAGTTTGTGCAGCCGTGATCTGCCGGGGGTGGGTCCATACCGAGTGCGGGTCACGCGGACGGGTTCACAATCCGGCAAAAGTGGGGGAGGTGCACGAACCGGATGCACCCCCGACCGCCAAAGGAGCTGGGTCAAATGGACCGGTCCGCGAACGAGAGGTTTCAGCCGGAGAGGGCGGAGGACGAGGCAGACTGCCAGGAGCAGTTGGCCAGACTCGGCCTTTCCGGTGTTCCGCAGCCCGCCACGCCCGGGGAGCCCACCCAGGCCCAGCGGCGCATCGCGCGCCTGGTGCACACGCTCGAATCCGACATCATCCCGCGGCTCGTCAAGGCCCACCGCCCGGCCACCCCGGGCCTCCCGGAGCCCGCTGCCGTAGTCTGGCCCGCGCTGGACGACTTCGCCCGCATGTGCCACGCACCCGACGAGACCCCCATGCATGCGGTGGTTCTCGGCTTGCGCGCTGCCGGTGTGCCCGTGGAGCGCCTGTATCTGGAGCTCCTGGGGCCGGCCGCACGGGAGCTCGGCCGCCTCTGGGAAGACGACCGCTGCGATTTCACCGATGTCACGGTCGGCGTCGGGCGGCTGCAACAGCTGCTGCGCGAACTCAGCCCGGCCTTCGGTGCCGAGGTCGATCACCCTGCCGATGGTCGCCGCATCCTCCTGCTGCCAGCGCCAGGCGAACAGCACACGCTGGGTGCCTCGATGGTGGCGGAGTTCTTCCGGCGTGCCGGCTGGGACGTCGTCGGCGGCGTCGGCGGTTCCGGCCTCGACCCTGTCAAGGCCGTGCAGTCGGAGTGGTTCGACATCCTCGGGCTGTCGGCGGGGCACCATGTCCGCATCGACTGGATGCGTGACTGCATCTCCTCAGTCCGTCAGGTGTCGCGCAACCGGGGCATCGGTGTGATCGTCGGCGGCCCTCTGTTCATCACCGATCCGGCCTGCGGCGATGTCGTCGGTTGCGACGCGGTCGTGACGGAAGGCCAGCGTGGCCCCGAGTTCGCCGAAGCCCTGCTGGGCTCCCGCGCGCTTAGACTCTGAAGCTCCCGACCATCCCGACTCCAGGAGATTGGCCCCGATGAAGGCCTTCATGAGGGCCTCCGTGGCCTTTGCCGGCATGTCCAGCGACGCAGCTGCGCGCCTGGCGGGCGTGGCGGGTGATGTCTGTCTGGTCCTTGACGCGCAGGGCGTCGTTCGCGATCTGTCCCTGACGGGTGACGAGGTTCCGCCGGCGGCCGTGCAAGCCTGGATCGGGCGGCCGGTGCGCCAGATCGTGGCTGCCGACAGCCTTTCCAAGCTTCAGGAACTGCTCGAGGCAGCCGATGCCCCCGATGCCCCCGATGCGTCGGTCGGGCTGCGCTGGCGTCAGGTGAATCTTCTGGCCGATGGCCAGGAGGCGTTGATGATGCAGTGCGCCTGCGTGCAACTGCACGCAGACGGCCGCTGCGTGATCGTCGGGCGAAGCCTGCAGGCCACGGCGCAACTGCAGCAGCGCCTGGTCCAGGCGCAGCAGGCGATGGAGCGCGACTACTGGCAGTTTCGCGACGCCGAGACTCGCTACCGCCAGCTCTTCCAGTCGTCGTCCGAGGGCGTGCTCGTCCTGGATTCCGACACGCTTTCCGTGATCGAGGCCAACCCGGCCGCCTGCCGCCTGCTCGAGCTCGACGACCACGCGCTGGTGGGGCGGCCCTTGCCCGAATGCTTTGGCCCGGACGCCGGCACGGTGCTGACTCTGCTGGCCGGGGTGCGGGCAGCCGGGCGGCATGCCGAGACTCAGGCCACCCTGGGTGTCGAACGCATCGAGGTGCTGGTGTCGGCCACAGCGTACCGGCAGGCTGGCTCCGCGCATCTGCTGGTTCGCCTGCTGCGCCACACGGCCGACGCCGCAGGCGGCGAACGCACCGCCACCTGGACCGATCTCGTGCGGGCCACGCCGGACGGCCTGGTCCTGACGGACCCCGACGGGCGGGTTCTGGCCGCCAACGGCGCCTTCCTGGAACTGGCGCAGCTGGGTGCGGAAGAGCAGGTCCGGGGTGAGTCGCTGGACCGCTGGCTCGGCCGCAGCGGCGTCGACCTGAGTGTTCTGCTGTCCAACCTGCGCCAGCGCGGGATGGTTCGGCTCTTCGCAACCAAGCTGCGCGGCGAGCTCGGTTCCATCACCGAGGTCGAGATCGCGGCCGTGCAGGTGTCAGAGTCGCCCGCAGTGCTGGGCTTCACCGTGCGCGACGTCGGCCGCCGCATCAGCGCATCCCCGCGCGGGCTGCAGGAGCTGCCCAAGTCGGTCGAACAGCTGACCGAGCTGGTGGGCCGGGTGCCGATGAAGGACATCGTCGGCGAGACGACGGACCTGATCGAGCAGCTCTGCATCGAAGCCGCGCTGGAGCTCACGCGCGGCAACCGTGCGGCTGCCGCCGAGATGCTGGGCCTGTCCCGGCAGAGCCTGTACGTGAAACTCCGGCGCTATGGCCTGAAGGATCTCGGCATCGAGGATGAGAAGTAGGCCGGGGAATTGCCAGAGTGTCGGCTTTGGCTGACAGCCTGACCTGACACATGCTGTAAATCTTGATTGACACTACTGGGTGTCAAGTTTAAGAATCATGAATGTCCAGGCCCCAGCTGTCAGCGGTGCTCGAGTTGTTGAAACCCATCACGTGGTTTCCGCCGATGTGGGCCTTCGCCTGCGGCGTCGTGGCCTCGGGCGTCCCCCTTTCGACGCATTGGCCGCTCGCCCTGGTGGGCGTGCTGCTGGCCGGGCCGCTGGTCTGCGCCACCAGCCAGGCCGTCAACGACTGGTTCGACCGCCACGTCGATGCCATCAACGAACCGCAACGCCCCATCCCCTCGGGCCGCCTGCCGGGCCGCTGGGGCCTGGGCGTTGCCATCGCCTGGACGGCGCTGTCGCTGCTCACGGCCACGGTGCTCGGGCCCTGGGGCTTTGCGGCGGGCGCTCTGGGCCTGCTTCTCGCCTGGGCCTACAGCGCGCCGCCTCTGCGGCTCAAGCGAAACGGCTGGTGGGGCAATGCCGCGTGCGGCATCAGCTATGAAGGCCTGGCCTGGGTGACGGGTGCCGCCGTGATGGCGGGCGGCCAGATGCCCACGGCCCAGAGCCTGATCCTCGCTGCGCTGTACAGCGCCGGGGCGCACGGCATCATGACGCTCAACGACTTCAAGGCCGTCACGGGCGACCGCCAGATGGGCATCCGTTCGCTGCCGGTGATGCTGGGCATCAACCGCGCCGCCGAGGTCGCGAGCTGGGCGATGGCGGTGCCGCAACTCGCCGTGGCCGCGCTGCTGCTGCACTGGGACCGGCCCTGGCACGCGGCCGCCGTGCTGGGCCTGCTGGCAGTGCAGGCCGTCATGATGCGTCGTTTCGTGCAGGCGCCCGTGGAGCGCGCCCTCTGGTACAGCGGCTTCGGCGTCCCGCTTTTTGTCAGCGGCATGATGGTCAGCGCCGCTGCCATCGGAGGTGGCCAATGAACGCACTCGGATGGTGGGGCATTGCCCGGCTGGGTCTGGTCCAGGCCTGCCTGGGCTCGGTGGTCGTGCTCACCACGTCCACCCTGAACCGCGTGATGGTCATCGAACTGGCGCTGCCCGCGCTGCTGCCCGGCCTGCTGGTGGCGCTGCACTACCTGGTGCAGTGGGTCCGCCCGCGCATGGGCTTCGGCGGCGACGTCGGCGGACGGCGCACGCCGTGGATCGTCGGCGGCATGGCCGTCCTGGCGCTCGGCGGCTTCGGCGCTGCGGCGGCGACCGCCTGGATGGCCACGGCGCCTGATGCCGGTCTTGCGCTGGCGGTGCTGTCGTTCGTGGCCATCGGCCTGGGTGTGAGCGCCGCGGGCACTTCGCTGCTGGTGCTGCTGGCCAAGCGGGTGGATGCGCCGCGCCGCGCGCCGGCCGCCACGCTCGTCTGGCTGATGATGATCTTCGGGTTCGCGCTCACGGCCACCCTGGTCGGACGCTTCCTCGATCCCTACACGCCCGAGCGCCTCATGACGGTGAGCGCCACGGTCTCGGTACTGGCCTTCGCCATCGCGATGCTGGCGCTGCGCGGCCTGGAAGGCGCGCACGTCGCTGCGCCCGAGACGGCGCGCCGGGCGTCGTTCCGGGTCGCCCTGGCCGAGGTCTGGGCCGATCCGCCGGCCCGGCGTTTCACGATCTTCGTCTTCGTCTCGATGCTGGCTTTCAGCGCACAGGACCTGATCCTCGAGCCGTTCGCCGGCGCCGCCTTCGGCTGGACGCCTGGGCAGACCACCGCTCTGGCGGGCATGCAGCACGGCGGTGTGCTGCTGGGCATGCTGTTGGTGGCCGCGGCCGGACGGCTGGGCTGGGGTTCGCTTCGCGCCTGGTGCGCCGGCGGCTGCGTGGTCTCGGCCATCGCCTTGCTGGCCATCGCGGCCACGGGCTGGCTGCAGGCGCCCGAGGCCCTGCGCCCGGCCGTGATGCTGCTGGGCGCCGCCAACGGTGCGTTCTCCATCGCGGCCATCGGTTCGATGATGCGCATGGCGGGCGAGGGCCCTGCGGCGCGCGAAGGCGTGCGCATGGGCCTGTGGGGCGCGGCGCAGGCACTCGCCTTCGGGCTGGGCGGCCTGATCGGCGCAGCGGGCAGCGATGCCACGCGGGCCTTGCTTGGCAGCGCGGTGCCGGCCTACGGCGCCGTCTTCACCGCGGAAGCGGTTCTTTTCATCGTCGCAGCGCTGCTCGCGCTCGGCGTTTCACTGCCAGCACGGCAGGTATCGCCGGCCGCGGCCGGCCTGCGCAGGAGTACGACATGATGCAGACCGGCGAGATCTTCGACGTGGTGGTGATCGGCGGAGGCCCTTCGGGTGCCACGGCCGCCCATGAACTGGCACGCCAGGGGCACAGCGTGCTGCTGCTCGACCGCGCCGGCCGGATCAAGCCCTGCGGGGGCGCGATCCCGCCGCGCCTGATCAAGGACTTCGCGATCCCCGACGAACTCCTGGTCGCCAAGGCCACGTCGGCGCGGATGCTCTCTCCCAGCGACAACCGGGTCGACATTCCCATCGAGAACGGCTTCGTCGGCATGGTCGACCGCGACCAGTTCGACGAATGGCTGCGTGAGCGCGCCCGGATGGCCGGTGCCGAGCGCCGTACCGGGGTCTTCGAGCGCATCGAGCGCGACACCGACGGAACGGCCATCGTGGCCTACCGCCCGCGCGAGGGCAAGGCCGAGGGCGAGGTTCCCGTCGTCGGCGTGCGCGCACGTCGCGTGGTGGGCGCCGACGGCGCGCGCTCGGAAGTGGCGCGCCAGACGATCGCCGGTGCCGAGCGCACGCGGTATGTCTTCGCGTACCACGAGATCCTTCGCGTTCCCGAACAGCGCCCCGCCGATTACGACGGCGGTCGCTGCGACGTCTACTACCGCGGCACGCTCTCGCCCGATTTCTACGGCTGGGTCTTTCCGCACGGCAACACGCTCAGTGTCGGCACCGGCAGCGCGGACAAGGGTTTCTCCCTGCGCAATGCGGTGGGCGCCCTGCGCCAGACGGCCGGGCTGCAGAACGCCGAAGTGCTCCGCCGCGAAGGCGCGCCCCTGCCGATGAAGCCGCTGCCGCGCTGGGACAACGGCCGCGACGTGCTGCTGGCGGGCGACGCCGCGGGTGTCGTGGCGCCGTCGTCGGGCGAGGGCATCTACTACGCGATGGCCGCGGCCCGGATGGCGGCCGAGGCCGTGCACGAGAGCCTTGTCACGGGCGACGGGAAAGTGCTGCGGCAGGCTCGCAAGCGCTTCATGGGCGAGCATGGTCGCGTCTTCTGGGTGCTCGGGATCATGCAGCGCTTCTGGTATGCCAACGACCGCCGCCGCGAGCGCTTCGTCAAGATGTGCGAGGACCGCGACGTGCAGCGCCTGACTTTCGACTCTTACATGAACAAGCGTCTCGTGCGCAGCGAGCCCATGGCGCACGTTCGCATCTTCTTCAAGGACATGGCGCACCTGCTGGGTCTGGCGCGCGTATGACCGTGCGCGGCCGTGCGTGGACGGCCGCGGCCGCGGCTGCCCTGTGCATCGCGCTGCTGGGCGGTCTGGCCACCGAGATCGGGCCCTGGTACCAGGCGCTGAAGCAGCCGGCCTGGAAACCACCGGATTGGGCCTTCGGCCCGGCCTGGACGATCATCTACGCCTGCTCCGCCCTCGGCGGCGTGAAGGCCTGGCTGGCCGGCGATGCTGCCGGCCGGCGTGCCGTGGTCCTGGCATTCGCCATCAATGGCGTGCTCAATGTCGTGTGGAGCCTGCTTTTCTTCCGCCTGCATCGGCCGGACTGGGCTCTGATGGAAGTGGGCCTGCTCTGGCTCTCGGTGCTGGCATTGGTGATCGTGTGCGGCCGCCGTTCGCGTGAGGCCGGCCTGTGGCTGCTGCCCTATCTGGTGTGGGTGGCCTTCGCCGCGACGCTGAATGCGGCCGTGGTGCAGCTCAACGGTCCGTTCGGGCCTGCGGCATGACGCTCGACCCCCGCTGGATCGACGCCGTGATCGTGCTCACGGTGCTCGAAGGCCTGTGGCTGTGGCGCCGCCACAGGCGAGGGTTGCCGGGAATCCCGCCGCGCGACTTCGCGCTCAACTGGCTCTCGGGCCTGTGCCTCATGGCGGCCCTGCGAGGCGCCGTGGCAGGCTGGGGCATGCTCTGGGTGCTGGGCTGGCTGTCCGCATCGGGTGTCGTTCACGCCGTCGACCTGAAGCGTCGCTGGGGCCGCGCCCGGTAGGCGTGTGAGTGCACGAGCCCGGCGCGTCAGCCCCGGCGCAGCAGGTCGGGGATGCTCACCTCGCACACGATTCCCTGCCCGTCGTTCTCACGCCAGGCCACCTGGCCGCCGAGCTGCTTCACGCGCTTTCGCACGCCGCCCAGCCCCAACCCGTGCGACCACGCACCCGGGTCGCGGCCGATGCCGTCGTCGGCCACCACCAGATGGAGCTTTCCGCCCTCCAGGCTGGCCCGGATCTCGAGCCGATTGGCACGCGCGTGATAGATCGCATTGCTGACCAGTTCGCGCAGCACGCGTGTCAGGCCCGACCACTGCACGACCGACAGTTCGGGGTCCTCGTCGAACACGAACGACCAGGCGAGCTCGATGTGGGCCGCCGTCAGGCGCTGCTGGATGTCGGACTTCCACTCGGCGATCGAATGCGAGAGGCGGTGGTTGCTGGCCGCGAGGCCTCGCGTCAGCGTCTTCAGGTCCTGCAGCGTATGGCGCAGATAGTCTTCGATCTCGGGATCCTGGGATTTGTACATCAGCGTCAGCAGACGTGCACCGATGTCGTCGTGCAGATCCTGTGCCAGCCGCATGCGCTCCTCGGTGCGGCCGCGTTCCACGGCCCGGTCGTAGGCCACCGCGCGACGCAGCTGTTCCACGATCCGGTCCGTCAGGCGCGCGTCCTCGCGCGTGAAGATGCGCCGACCGCGCCGCGCGAAGCGCAGCACCAGCGACAGTGGCTCACCTTCGTCACCCGGCGCGCCTCCGCCGCGAACCGGCACCACCAGGGCGGAGCCGTCGGCCAGCACGCGTGCCCGCGGCGCGGCGTGCGGCACGTGCAGCAGTTCCAGCGGCTCGAAGAGCTCGCGCAGCAACTGGGACAGCAGCACGGCGCGCCGCTCGGGCTGTTTCTGCACCTCGCGCGCGATGCGGTAGAGCTGCTCGAAGGTGCGCTCTGTCGTGAGCACCCGGCTTCCGAGCATCTGGTCGAGCATCCACTGGCGCGCGCCGGCATAGGCCGCCAGCGCAATGAAGACCGCGAGGGTGAGCGACGCGAACTGCTCCAGCGAGAACAGCGAGATGAAGAGCAAGTCGAGCGACGTGGCCAAGGTCGACAGGCCCGCCAGCATGGCGAACTCGCGCAGGAGCTGGCGCGCCTTCGACAGGAACGGCACCAGCACCATCAGCGACGCGAGGAACAAGGACCACACCAGCACCGCCGAGGCGGCAACGCCCTGGGCCATCGCCGGCTGCCAGTCGGCCGCGACCAGCGCTGAATCGACGACGACCATCGTTCCCAGTGCAGCAACGGCGAAGCGACGCATCACGGCGGCGAAAGGGTTGGGCTCTTCCCGATAGGAGAGCGTCAGGACCCAGACCGCGATGAGTCCGAGCAACAGGATCAGGCCCTGGCCCCACCACCACAGGCCCGGCACCTCGACCTGCGAGATCACCAGCAGCGCGACCGCCACCGTGCCCCACACTGCCATGCCGATGGCGCCGCTGCCCCGGATGCGCCGGGGGTACATGGAGAACCCATGCACCGCAGCCGCGCTGGTGACCAGGTCGAGCCCCAGGCGCCATGGCGTGTCGTCGACGAACAGCGGCACCACGGGTGCGAGCGAGGCGCCGGAGTCGAAGCCTATCCAGAGCAGGCTGATCGACTGACAACCCGCCATCAGCGCGAAGAGGTAGTTCACCTTCATCGGCTTGGCCAGCACGACCACGGCGCCCACCAGGAAGAGCATCAGCGCCGGCGCCGCCAGAAGCCAGAACGCGGCCCCCAGACCGCCGAACCCGCGTGCCTTCGGCGTCACGACGACCACGGAGCCGTCGTCGAAGCGCAGGGACACGGGGCCCGATGCGAAGAGGCGGTTGACGCTGTTGCGGGCCTGGACCTGGATCCTGCGCTCGGTGTCGTCCACGGTCCAGCGCGGCGCGCCCAGGCGCAGGCCGCCGCGCAGGTCGAGCACGGTGTCGCCGGCGCTCGCCACGAGCAGCGTCAGGCCGGTGTAGGCCGAGAGCGCGGGATCGCTGCTGGATTTCAGGATCAGCTGCCCGCGCGGTCCTGGCTGCCATTGCGCGTCGATCAGCGGCGTGTGCGTCAGCAGGCGAACCAGCAGGAACAGGCCCAGGCAGCCTGCCAGCGCCACCGCCACGAGAAGTCTGCGCCGCCAGCCCATCCAGCGGGACGGCCGGCGTGCGGACAGCACCCGCTCGAAGGAACTCGCCTCGAAGAGCGAGTCGTCAGATGAGGCGGCCCTGCCCCGCGCGGAATGGGCCATGGTCGCCGGGGGTCAGACCAGGCCCTGCTTGCTGGCGAGAACCGCAGCCTCGGCGCGGCTGGACACGTTGAGCTTCTTGTAGATGGACTTGATGTGGTCGTTGACCGTGAACCACTTGATGCCCATCAGGCTCGCGATCTCCTTGATCGTGAACCCCTTGCTCAGGTAGGTGAGAACCTCGCTCTCGCGCGGGGTGAGCCGCTCGTGGTCAGGCATCTTCTCCATGGGCACCGGCTTGCTGCTGGTGAACCCCGTGGCGCGCATCAGGCCGGAGTCGGGCGCCTGCGAGTCGGAGGCGGTGGAGTCCCGGAAGTGGGTGAGCAGTCGCCGGGCGATGGCTGGGGACAGCGGCGGCTGGCCGCGCACGATCTTCTGCAGTTCCTCGACCAGCACCTCGAAGCGGTCTTCCTTGAGAAGGTAGCCGTCGGCGCCACGCTGCAGCGCCGGGAAGAGGTGGTCGTCGTCGGAATACAGCGTCGTGACGATCTTGGTGGCGGGGTAATGCGTGAGCTCGGCCAGCAGTTCCATGCCGTTGCCGTCGGGCAATTCCAGGTCGACGAGGATCAGCTTGAACGGGTCGACGCCGTGCAGGCCGCGGTCGCCGCCGGTGAGGTTGATGTGCCGTCGGGCCGTCTCCAGGTCGCCGGCTTCGGTGATGGCATTGGCGTCGCTGAAGCTTTCGCGAACGACTCGGCACAGGAAGCTCCGCGCAACGGGGTTGTCTTCCAGTATCAGGACCTTCACAGCCATGGCGGCCTCCTCGTATTCATCCTCGGCCGGGACAACCAAGAATGCTAGCGCAGCAAATCTGCCGCGAGCTCACCCCGATGGGGGGTCAGGCGTTCACCATCACCACCTTGCCCTGCACCTCGCGTGTCGCCATGCGGGCGTAGGCGGCGGGCAGCTCCGACATCGGCAACCGGCAGTCGATGGCCGGCTTCACGAGGCCCCGCGCATACCAGTCGGCCAGTTGCGCCATGCCGGCCGCGCTGGCCTTGGGTTCGCGGGCGACGAAATCGCCCCAGAACACGCCGACGATCGACGCGCCCTTCAGCAGGGTCAGGTTCAGTGGCAACGACGGGATGCTGCCCAGCGCGAAACCCACGACCAGGTAGCGGCCGCGCCAGGCGATCGACCTGAAGGCGGGCTCTGCCAGCGCGCCGCCGACGGGGTCGTAGACGACGTCCGGCCCCTTGCCGGCGGTGAGCGTCTTCAGTGCGGCGCGCAGGTCGTCTCGCGTGTAGTTGATGGTCTCGTCGGCGCCCAGCGAGCGGCAGAACCCGCACTTGGCATCGGTGGAAGCGCCCGCGATCACGCGCGCGCCCGCAGCCTTGGCAATCTGTATGGCCGCGCTGCCCACGCCGCCTGCTGCGCCGAGCACCAGCACCGTCTCTCCGGGCTTCAGGGCGGCACGGTCCATCAGGGCGTGGTGCGACGTACCGTAGGTGAAGGCGAATGCCGCGCCGTCCTCGAGCGCGAAACCCGGCGGCAGCGGCAGCACGCGCGGCGCGTCGACCACGGCATGGCTGCCGAAGCCGCCCGAATTGGAGATGGCGGCCACGGGGTCGCCGATCTTCACATGGGTGACGCCGGCGCCCAGCGCATCGACATGCCCCGAGAACTCCGAACCGGGCACGAAGGGCAGCGGCGGCCGGAACTGGTACTTGCCCTCGACCGTGAGCAGGTCGGGAAAATTCAGGCTCGCAGCGCGGATGGCGATACGCACCTGGCCCGGGCCGGGCTCCGGTGTGGGCGCCTCGCGCCACTGCAGGGAAGCCACGCCTTCGAGCTTGTCACACCACCACGCGATCATCCAGCCGCCTCGTTTCTGTTCTTGTCCCAGGCGCCGATGATACGGACCGCGACACCGCAGTCGGCTGCCTACAATGCAACCATGCATATCCTGATCGCCAACGACGATGGTTACCTGGCTCCCGGCATCGCCGCACTGGTGAGGGCCTGCGAGGGTCTCGGCACCATCGAGGTGGTGGCGCCCGAGCAGAACGCCAGCGGCACCTCGAATGCGTTGACGCTGAGCCGCCCTCTGTCGGTCTTCGAGGGATCCAACGGGTTCAAGGTGATCAACGGCACGCCGTCCGACTGCGTTCACCTGGCCCTCACCGGGCTGATGCCGCGTCGCCCGGACCTCGTGCTCTCGGGCATCAACAACGGCGCCAACATGGGTGACGACACCCTGTATTCGGGCACCGTGGCGGCCGCGATGGAGGGCTACCTCTTCGGAATTCCGTCCATGGCCTTCTCGCTGGTCGACAAGGGCTGGGGCCATCTGGATGCGGCCGCGCGCACCGCCCGCTCGGTGATCGACCAGGTGCTGGCCGGCGGCATGCCGCAAGGCCACTGGCTACTGAACGTGAACATCCCCAACCATGCCGACGCCGAGACACTGCCCCGGCTCGTCACGCGGCTGGGCCGCCGCCATGCCAGCGAACCCGTCATCCGGCAGGACAGCCCGCGTGGCGATCCTCTGTACTGGATCGGCCCTGCGGGGGACGCCAAGGAGGCAGGCGAGGGCACCGATTTCCACGCCGCCGCGAATGGCCAGGTCTCGATCACGCCGCTGCAGGTCGACCTGACCGATCACGCCGGCCTCGGAGCGTGGGCCCAGCGCCTGCGCAAGGCCGGCCCATGACGGAACCCGCACGCCGGCCGCGGTTTCCTCTGGCCCTGGACCGCGTTGCCGGTGCGGGTGCGCACAAGGGCGGCGGACGGGCGGGCGGGCATTCCGGCGGGCATTCCGGCGGGCATTCCGGCGGGCAGGGCGGTGCGTCGACAGGCTCGCCCACAGGCGGCCAGACCCTGGTGCGCCCGCAGCGCCCCTTGCAGCAGGCGGCGCTCGATTCCGCGCGGCAGGCGCCCCCGTCGGGCCTGGGGATGGATTCCGACGCCGTGCGCGCCCGCATGGTGCAGCGCCTGCGGGTGGATGGCATCACCGATGAAGCCGTGCTCGCGGCGTTCGGCGCCGTGCTGCGGCACCGCTTCGTCGACAGCGCGCTGGCCACCCAGGCCTACGAGGACACCAGCCTGCCCATCGGCCTGGAGCAGACCATCTCGAAGCCTTCGGTCGTGGCCCGCATGCTCGCACTGCTGGGTGAGACGCCGTCGGCCCGCGAACGCGGCAGCCTCGGGCGGGTGCTGGAAATCGGTACGGGCTGCGGCTATCAGACCGCGCTCATCGCCCGGATGGCCAAGCATGTGGTGTCCATCGAACGGCTGCGGCCGCTGCACGAGAAGGCACGCCTGAATCTCGACGACGGCCGCGGCTACCAGCGTATGCGCCTCCTGTGGGGCGACGGCCGCGCCGGCCATGCGCCGATGGCGCCCTACGACAGCATCGTCGCTGCGGCCGGCGGCGAGGACCTGCCGCCCGCATGGCTCGAGCAACTGGCCGATGGCGGCCGGCTCGTGGCGCCGATGCAGGAACCGGGCAGCCGCCGGCAGTCGCTGCTGGTGGTCGACCGCCAGGGGGATCGTTACACGCGGCAACGGTTCGAAGGTGTGCTGTTCGTCCCCTTAAAATCCGGCTTCGAATGAAGTCCATCACACTTGCAATGCTCTCGCTGGCGCTTCTGGTGGCCGGCTGCACCTCACCCCGCCACCGGGCTCCCGTCGAGGAGCGCGGAGCGGCCTCTCGTCCGGCGGCCGTGGCCGCGCAGCCGCAGGGCAGCGTGCCCGCGGCCAGCGCGGAGCCGCGAACCACCCCGACCGTCCCGAACGATGGTGCGCCCAAACCGGGCACCTACGTCGTCAAGCCTGGCGACACGCTCATCCGCATCGGCCTGGAGACCGGGCAGAACTGGCGCGACATCGCCCGCTGGAGCGGTCTGGAGAACCCCAACGTCATCGAGGTCGGCCAGGCCCTGCGAGTGGTCCCGCCCGGCGTCGAGCCCGGCGCTGCCGTGAGCCAACCCGTGGCCGCTGCCACCCGCCCGGATGCCCGGCCGCTGGCGGTTGCCGGCACCGCTTCGGCGCCAGCCGCCGCAACGGCGGTGGCCCCCTCGGTCTCGGCGCCGGTTGCGGCTGGGCCGGCCAAGGACCCGGACGAGGATCTGAACTGGTTGTGGCCGGCGACCGGCCCCGTGCTGGCCACCTTCGACGACGCCAAGAGCAAGGGCGTGGCCATCGGTGGCAAGCAGGGCGATGCGGTGCTCGCCTCGGCCGATGGCCGCGTGGTCTATGCAGGGTCGGGCCTGCGCGGGTATGGCAACCTCGTCATCGTGAAGCACAACAACACCTTCCTGACGGCCTACGCCCACAACCAGGCCTTGCTGGTCAAGGAGGACCAGGTGGTCAGGCGCGGGCAGAAGATCGCCGAGATGGGTTCCAGCGACGCCGAGCGAGTGCAACTGCACTTCGAGATCCGTCGCCAGGGCAAGCCGGTCGATCCGGCGCGCTACCTTCCGGCTCGATAGCGGGCCCGCTCGCCGGGTCGAACGTGTGCGGGTGAAGCGACCATGTCAGCCAACCCGCACGATGCAGCCGATGGATCCGCTCCTCCGCCCGACCCGCTGACGGAGCAGATTGCCGCCGATCTGGCGGCTGGCCTGTCAGCAGACCCGGAGGACGATCCGCCGGAAGTTGCTGCGGATGACACTGCGCATGACACTGCGGAAGATGCGGCCGCGAAGCCGGCGGAATCGCCAGCCAATCCAGCCTCCGGCGCTGCCCACCCGCACGCCGCCGAGGCCGGGCCGGAATCCGGCAACACTCTGCAGAGCTACCTCCGGGAGATCCGGCGCGCGCCGCTGCTGAGCGCCGAGGACGAGCAGCAGACGGCCAGGCTCGCGCGTGCCGGGGACTTCCCGGCGCGCCAGAGAATGATCGAGCACAACCTGCGCCTCGTGGTCAGCATCGCCAAGCACTACCTCGGCCGCGGACTCCCGATGAGCGACCTCATCGAGGAGGGAAATCTCGGCCTGATGCACGCCACGCTGAAGTTCGAGCCCGAGCGGGGCTTTCGATTCTCGACCTACGCCACGTGGTGGATACGCCAGGGCATCGAGCGGGCCATCATGCATCAGGCCCGGATGATCCGGCTGCCTGTGCATGTGGTGCGCGAGCTGAACCAGGTCCTCAAGGCGCGCAGGGCGCTGGAGGGCGAAGACGCGCGTGCGGCAGGTAGTGACCGGTCCGTGACCGACGAGCAGGTCGCAGGCCGCCTGGGCCGCCCGGTCCGGGAGATCTCGGAACTGCTGCGCCTGGCCGAGCAGCCGTCGTCCCTGGACTCCCCGATGGCGCAGGGCAGCAGCGACTCGGTGCTGGACACCGTGGCCGACGATCAGACCCAGGACCCTTTGGGCCTGACCCTGAGCCACGAAGCCGGAGAACTGCTCGAGCGGGCCCTGGCCGCGTTGAACGAGCGCGAGCGCGAAGTGCTGGCCGGCCGTTACGGACTGGCCGACCGCGAGCCCGAGACCCTCGAGATCCTGGCCGAACGGCTGGGGCTCACGCGCGAACGCATCCGGCAGATCCAGCAGGAAGCCCTGGTGAAGCTCAGGCGCCGGATGGCCCGGGAAGGTGTCGACCGCGACGCCCTCTTTTGAGGGGGTGTTAGGGTCGCTGTCGCCTGCGCGTCAGCGTTTCCCTGAAGTGTCCAGGCTCCCCCGGCGGGCTAGCATCCGCCCGCCTCTGGCACAAGGGAGTCTGCTTGCAACTGGTTCAGCTCGTCATCGGCGGTATCGCGCAGGGCTGCATCTATGGCCTGATCGCGCTCGGCTTCGTGCTCATCTACAAGGCCACCGAAACGGTGAGCTTCGCCCAGGGCGAGTTGATGATGCTCGGCGCCTTCTGCGGCCTGGCCGCGATGACATTTCTTGGCTGGCCGTTCTGGCTGGCGATCCTGTCGTCCATCGCGGCGATGGCCGTCTTCGGCATGCTCGCCGAGCGTGCGGTCATTCGCCCCATCCTGGGGCAGCCTGCGTTCTCGATCGTGATGCTGACCATCGGCATCGGCTACATCGCACGCGGCCTCATCACGATGATTCCCGGCATCGGCACCGAGACCCACGTGCTGCCGGTCCCCTACAAGGACGAGATCTGGCGCATCGGCGGCCTGATGCTGAACGTCGAGCAGATGATGGTCATCGCGGTCACTGCGGTGCTGTGCGTCGCGCTGTTCGCGCTCTTCAGGTACAGCCGCATCGGCATCGCGATGCAGGCCTCGTCCCAGAACCAGCTCGCGGCCTACTACATGGGCATTCCGGTGCAGCGCCTGAACGGCATGGTCTGGGGCCTGGCCGCTGCGGTGGCGGCCATCGCGGGCCTGCTGCTGGCGCCGATCACGTTCGTGCACGCCAACATGGGATTCATCGGCCTGAAGGCGTTCCCGGCGGCTGTGGTGGGCGGCTTCGGCAGCCTGCCCGGCGCCATCGTCGGCGGCCTGATCATCGGCGTGGTGGAAGCGCTCGCCGGGTTCTATCTGCCCGAGGGTTTCAAGGACATCGCCGCGTATGTGGTGGTGCTGATCATGCTGATGGTCAAGCCCAACGGGCTGTTCGGCGAAAAGCTGCGCAAGAAGGTCTGAACCCGTGAGATTCATCTTCAAGACCAGCTATGAGCAGGACATCAACCTCGCCAAGCACGACGGGCACGTCTTCTGGTATTCCGTGCTCGGGGTGTTCCTGGCCGCATCTCCCTGGCTGCTGCCGGAATACTGGCTCGCGCAGCTGACCTTCGTCCTGATCTATTCCGTGGTGGGTCTGGGGCTGATGCTCCTGGCCGGCTTCACGGGCCTGTTTTCCCTCGGTCACGCGGCCTTTCTCGGGGTAGGCGCCTACACCCAGGCGGTGCTCAACAACGCCGGGGTGCCTTTCCCGCTTGCGCTGGCCGCTGCGGGTGCCCTTTCTGCGCTGGTGGGCGTGGTGGTCGGCATGCCGGCCCTGCGCGTGAAGGGCATCTACCTCGGCATCGCGACCCTCGCGTTCGGCTTCGTCGTCGAGGAGGTCTTCGCGCGCTGGGAGTCGGTCACCGGCGGCAACGCGGGCCTGCACGTCAAGCCGGCGCAGATCGCGGGTTGGCAGGTGGAGTCAGGCACGCCGTTCTACTTCCTGTGCCTGATCGTGCTGGTCGGCGCCACGCTGGCCGTGCTGAACCTGCTGCGTTCGCCCACCGGGCGGGCGTTCGTCGCCATTCGTGACTCCGAGATCTCTGCGCAGAGCATGGGCATCCACCTGGCGCGCTACAAGACTCTGTCGTTCGGCCTTTCCGCGGGCCTGGCGGGACTGGGCGGCGCGCTCTACGCCCATCAGATCCAGTTCCTGTCGCCCGAGCAGTTCAACATCCTGCAGTCGATCGACCTGTTGCTGATGGTCGTGATCGGGGGCCTCGGGTCGGTGCACGGCGCGTTCCTGGGCGCGATCTTCCTGATTTCCATGCCGCAGATGATCGCCCTGGGCAAGGATTACCTCCCGGCCGTCATCGGGCAGGCGCCGGGGCTGCAATCGGCGGTGTATGGCCTCGTGCTGGTGTGCTTCGTGCTCTTCGAGCCGATGGGGCTGTACGGACGCTGGCTGAAGATCCGCACGTTCTTCCAAGTGTTCCCGTTCTACCGCAAGGGCATGTTCAAGCGGCAGAAGTCGTTCCAGAAATCGGATCGCCTGAAATGAAGCCCGCCGCCATGACCAACGGGATCCTGCTGTCGGCCCAGGACATCAGCGTGCGCTTCGGCGGCGTGCTGGCGGTCAACAAGGTCAGCTTCGACGTGCAGCGCGGCGAGGTGTTCACCCTGATCGGCCCCAACGGTGCGGGCAAGACCACGGTCTTCAACCTCATCAGCCGCATCTACACGCCCACCAGCGGCCGGATCGAGTACGAGGGCCTGGACCTGACCAGCCAGCCGGCGCACGCCGTGGCCAAGCTGGGCATCGCGCGCACCTTCCAGAACATCGAGCTCTTCGAGCACGCAAGCGTTCTCCAGAACATGCTCATCGGCCGACACACGCATCGCCAGACCGGGCTCCTGGACGACATCCTCTTCACGAAGCGGGCGCGGCAGGCCGCGCTGCAGGACCGCGAGAAGGTCGAGCGGGTCATCGAATTCCTCGATCTCCAGCACTACCGCGACACCCTCATCGCAGGGCTGCCCTACGGCGTGCGCAAGGTCGTCGAGCTGGCGCGCGCGCTGTGCGCCGAACCCAAGCTGCTCCTGCTCGACGAGCCGTCCTCTGGCCTGAACGTCGAGGAAACGCAGGACATGGCCTTCTGGATCGACGACATCCGGCGCGAGTACGGCGTGACGGTGCTGATGGTCGAGCACGACATGTCGCTGGTCTCCAGTGTCTCCGACCGCGTGCTGGCGATGAACCAGGGCGAGGTGCTGGCTCTCGGAACCCCGGCCGAGGTGCAGGCGCACCCGGGCGTGATCGAGGCCTATCTGGGCTCGATCGAGGATGTCTCGTCGCTGCGGAGGACCGCATGAGCGAAGACATCCTGGTCCTGTCCAACGTCGAGAGCGCCTACGGCCCCATCAAGGCGATCCGCGGCGTGAGCCTGAAGGTTCGCCAGGGCGAGATCGCCACCGTGCTCGGCTCCAATGGCGCCGGCAAGACGACGATCCTGAAGACCATCTCCGGCATCATCGACCCGCGCCGCGGCAGCGTGAGCTTCCGGGGCGAGAACATCACCGCGCGCGATCCCGCGCAGATCGTCCGCCTGGGACTGAGCCACGTGCCCGAAGGGCGCGAGGTCTTTCCGCTGCTGTCGGTGCACGACAACCTGCTGATGGGCGCCTACACGCGCAGCGACCGCGATGCGGTGGCGCGCGACATCGAGCTCGCGCTGACCTACTTCCCCATCCTGCGCGAGCGCGAGCGCCAGGACGCCGGGCTGCTCTCGGGCGGGCAGCAGCAGATGCTGGCCATCGCGCGCGCTCTGGTGGCGGCGCCCCAGATGATCCTGCTCGACGAGCCCAGTCTGGGCCTGAGCCCGAAGCTGACGAAGGAAATCTTCGAGATCGTCGTGCGCATCAACCGCGAGCGCGGCACGACGATCCTGCTGGTCGAGCAGAACGCCAACATGGCGCTCAACGTGGCCGACTATGGCTACGTGCTCGAGAACGGCCGGATCGTGATGGAGGATCGCTGCGCCGTCCTGCGCGAGAAGGACGACGTCAAGGAGTTCTACCTCGGCATGAAGGAAGCCGGCGTGCGCGGCGAGCGGCGCTGGAAGAAGAAGAAGACGTGGCGCTGATGGAGTCCTGCATGAAGTCCCCTGGCACACTTCTTTCGCAAGCCGGCGAGCCCTTTTCCCGGTGCTTCCGGGCGGCGCAGCGGAGCTGACATGTCGAACCTCTGGGACCACGCCAACATGCGCGGCAACGACGCGATCGTCGTGCCCGGCGAGACCGTGCCGCGCATCTTCTGGAACGCCGCCGAACGGCGCGCCAGCCAGGTCTGGATGCGCGAGAAGGAACTGGGCATCTGGCGCGCCTGGACCTGGGCGCAGACCGCCCAGGCCGTGCGAGAGATCGCCCACGGCCTGATGGCGCTGGGTTTCGAGCGCGGCGAGACGGTATCCATCCTGTCCAACACCGTCGTCGAGTGGGTGCTGGCCGATGTGGCGGTCCTGAGCTGCGGCGGCGTCTGCAGCGGCATCTACCCGACCGATGCCGCCAGCCAGGCGCACTACCTCTGCGAGGATTCCAGCTCCGTGATGCTGTTTGTCGAAGACGACGAGCAGCTCGACAAGGCGCTGGAGATCCGGGACCAGCTGCCGAAGCTGCGCAAGATCATCGTCTTCGACATGGACGGCCTGCACGACCTGGACGACCCGGGCGTGATCGGGCTGGATGCGCTACGCGCGCTGGGCCGCGAGCACCTTGCCGCGCACCCGAAGGCGCTGGACGAGCGCATCGCGGCCGTGCAGACCGACGATCTCGCCATCCTGGTCTACACCTCGGGCACCACCGGCAAGCCCAAGGGCGCAATGCACAGCCACCGCACGCTGGTGACCTCGATGCGCGGCTACAACCTGACGACCGCGCAGGACGAGAACGACGAGCGCATGTGCTTCCTGCCGTTGTGCCACATCGCCGAGCGTATGGGCGGCGAGTACTTCGCCATGTACACCGGCTCGAAGCTGAATTTCGTCGAGAACCCCGACACCGTGCCCGAGAATGTGCGTGAGATCGCCCCCACGGTGGCCGTGGCCGTGCCCCGGGTCTGGGAGAAGTTCTACTCGGCGGTCACCATCGCCATCAAGGAATCGAGCCGCCTGCAGCAACTGGCCTACGGCTGGGGCCTGAGCGTGGGCATGAAGGTGGTCGAGCTCGTGCTGGCGGGCAAGCCGGTGCCGGCTCTGCTGAAGCTGCAGTTCCGGGTGGCCCGCGTGCTGGCGCTGGACAATGTGCGCCGGATGATCGGTATCCACCGCGCACGCTTCTGCGTCACCGGCGCCGCGCCCATCTCACCCGATCTCGTGCGCTGGTACATGGCCCTGGGCGTGCCCATGGCCGAGGTCTGGGGCATGACCGAAACGGGCGGTGTCTCCACCTACACGCCGCCCGACCGCATCCGCCCGGGGAAGATCGGCATTGCCGCGCCCTGGAACGAGGTCCGCATCGATCCGGCCACCGGCGAGATCCTGGTGCGCGGCCCGAACGTCTTCATCGGCTACCTGAACCAGCCCGAGAAGACCGCCGAGGCCATCGACAAGGACGGCTGGCTGCACACGGGCGACGTCGGCTCGGTGGACGAGGAGGGCATGTTCCGCATCACCGACCGGATGAAGGACATCATCATCACGGCCGGCGGCAAGAACGTCACGCCCACCGAGATCGAGAACGAACTGAAGTTCTCGCCCTACGTCACCGACGCAGTGGTGATCGGCGATGCGCGGCCCTATCTCGTCGTGCTGATCATGATCGACCAGGAGAACGTCGAGAAGTTCGCACAGGACAACGACGTTCCCTTCAGCAACTACACCAGCCTCACGCGGGCGCCCGAGGTGAGGGCGCTGATCCAGGCCGAGGTGGACCGCGCGAACAAGAAGTTCGCCCGCGTCGAGCAGATCAAGAAGTTCCACCTCATCGAGTCGCAGCTCACCGCCGAGGACGAGGAACTCACGCCGACGATGAAGCTCAAGCGCAAGCTGGTGCAGACGAAGTACAAGCCCCAGATCGACGCCATGTACACCGGTTGACCCGGTATTCAGCGATAACGCCTATGGGAAGCCCGCCCGTGCGGTGCGACCATCTCACTGTTCGACCTCTATTGGAGACAAGCAACATGAAGATCCGCCACCTGATCGCCACTGCGGCGCTGCTGGCCACCGGGGCTGCCTTTGCCCAGCAAGGCGTCAGCAAGAACGAGATCCTTCTCGGTTCCATCCAGGACCTGTCCGGCCCCATCGCCGGCTTCGGCAAGCAGGTGCGCCTGGGCATGATGCTGGCGGTCGACGAGATCAACGAGCAGGGCGGCGTTGGTGGCCGCAAGCTCAAGCTGCTGGTCGAGGACTCCGCCTACGACCCGAAGAAGGCCTTCCTGGGCGCCCAGAAGCTGGTCAACCAGGACAAGATCTTCGCGATGGTGGGCCACATCGGCACGGCCCACAACATGGCTGCCATGCCTGTGCAGTTCGAGAAGAACGTCGTCAACTTCTTCCCGGTGACGGCCGCGCGCGAGATGTACGAGCCGTACCACAAGCTCAAGTACGCCTTCGCCGCCACCTACTATGACCAGATGCGCACTGCGGTGCCGAAGCTGGTGAAGGAAAAGGGCGCCAAGAAGGTCTGCTCGATGTACCAGGACGATGAATTCGGCCTGGAAGTCCTGCGTGGCGCCGAGGCGGGCCTGAAGGCGGTCAACATCGAGATCGCCGAGAAGACCTCCTACAAGCGCGGCGCGACGGACTTCTCGTCCCAGATCGCCCGCCTGCAGGCGGCCAACTGCGACTTCGTCGTCATGGGCACCCTGATCCGGGAGACCATCGGCGGCATCGCCACGGCGCGCAAGCTGGGCTTCAACCCCACCTTCATCGGCTCCAGCGGCGCCTACACCGACCTGATCCACAAGCTCGGCGGCAAGGCGATGGACGGCTTCTACGCCACCCACACCGCGCAGCACCCGTACCTGGACGAGGCATCGCAGCCGATCCGGTTCTGGGCCTCGAAGTACAAGACCAAGTTCAACGAGGATCCCACGGTCTTCTCGGTCTACGGCTACACCATCATCAACGCCTTCGCCACCGCCGCGAACAAGGCCGGCGCCAACCTGACGACCGACACCTTCGTCAAGGCCATGGACAGCACGACCATCCCGGCTGACATCTTCGGCAGCCCGGCCGGCACCTGGACCGCTACCAAGCGCCTTGGCAACGACAAGTCTCGCCTGTCCCAGCTGCAGGAAGCCCGCTGGAAGGTCGTTTCGGACTACATCAACTGAACCCGGGCAAGCCCGGTCAGAGCAAGGGCCGCCGCAAGGCGGCCCTTGTGCTTGAAGGCCCCGGATAATCCGCCTCCTATGTCCATAGATTCCAACGAATGGTTGTCCGTCGAGTCGCTTGATCTCGAGGGGCAGGGTGTCGCGCATCGCGCCGACGGCAAGGTGGTCTTCATCGAGGGCGCGCTTCCTGGCGAGCAGGTCCAGGTGAACGTCGGCCGACGCAAGAACCAGTGGGAGCAAGGCCAGGCCACCGCGTTTCGTCGCGAGAGTTCCCAGCGCGTGGCGCCAGGCTGCCCGAACTTCGGCCTCCACCGCGAGGCCTGCGGCGGCTGCAAGATGCAGCACCTGCACCCTGCCGCCCAGGTGGCTGCCAAGCAGCGTGTGATGGAGGACAACCTCTGGCACCTCGCCAAGGTCCATGCGGAGCAGATCCTGCGGCCTATCGAAGGTCCGGCCTGGGGATACCGCTTTCGCGCCCGTCTGTCCGTGCGCTATGTGGCGCGCAAGGGCGTGGTGATGGTGGGCTTCCACGAGCGCAAGTCGCGCTACGTGGCCGATATGTCCGAATGCCACGTGCTGCCGCCCAAGGTGAGCGCCATGCTGCCGCTGCTGCGTACGCTCATCGCCGCCATGAGCGAGCGCGAGCGGCTGCCGCAGATCGAGCTGGCCATGGGAGACGAGGTCATCGCGCTGGTGCTGCGCCACCTCGCGCCCCTGCCGGAGGCCGACACGGCCCTGCTGCGCGCCTTCGCGGCCGAGCATGGCGTCCAGTGGTGGCTGCAACCCAAGGGCCCCGACACCGTGCACCTGCTGGACGAGGGCGGCCCGGAACTGAGCTACGCCTTGCCCGAGTTCGGTGTGCGCATGCCGTTCAAGCCGACCGACTTCACGCAGGTCAACCCGCACATCAACCGCGTGCTGGTGCAGCGGGCGCTCGGCCGCCTGGCGCCGCAGCCGGGCGAACGCGTCATCGACTGGTTCTGCGGCCTCGGGAACTTCACGCTGCCCATTGCACGCCGCGGCGCCAGCGTGCTCGGAATCGAAGGCAGCAAGGTTCTCGTCGAGCGAGCCGGCGCCAACGCCGCGCTGAACGGCCTGGATGCGAGCTTCGAGGTGCGGAACCTGTTCGAGCTGACCCCCGACGATCTGAAGGCGCTGGGTGCGGTCGACCGCTGGTTGATCGACCCGCCCCGCGAGGGTGCCTTCGCGCTGGCCAAGGCCACGGCCGACCTGGTTCAATCCGGCAGCGACTGGGTGCCTCCCAGGCGCATCGTCTACGTGAGCTGCAACCCGTCGACCCTGGCGCGGGATGCCGGGCTCTTCGTGCACCAGGCCGGCTACCGCTGCACCCAGGCCGGCGTGGTGAACATGTTCCCGCACACGGCCCACGTGGAAAGCATGGCGGTCTTCGAACGGCCCTGAAATGCCGACGGGGCCCCGAAGGGCCCCGTCGTTTCAGTCTCGGCGCTCAGCGAAGATCAGTCGTCGCTGCCACCGAAGATGCCGAACAGCGACAGCAGCGCCTGGAACACGTTGTAGATGCTCAGGTAGACGCCCAGCGTTGCGGTGATGTAGTTCGTCTCGAGGCCGTCCTGCACGCGCTTCAGGTCATGCAGGATGAAGGCCGAGAAGATGCCGATCACCAGCACCGACAGGGTGATCATCAGTGCGCTGGACTGGATGAAGAAGTTGGCGATGCCCGCCACCATCACCATCACGGCGCCGATCATCAGCCACTTGCCCATCGAGCTCAGGTCGCGCTTGATCACGCTGCTGGCCGACGCCATCGCGAAGAAGATCGCGGCGGTGCCTGCGAAGGCCATCATGATCAGGCTGGCGCCGTTGCCGAGGCCCAGCACCACGCCCACGAGGCGTGCGAGCATCAGGCCCATGAAGAACGTGAAGGCCAGCAGCACGGGTACGCCTGCTGCCGAGTTCTTCGTGCGTTCGATCGCGAACATGAACCCGAAGGCGCCGGCCAGGAACACCACCAAGCCGATGCCCGGTGTCATGGCGCGTGCCAGACCCGTGGAGATGCCGACCCAGGCGCCCAGCACGGTGGGAACCATGGACAAGGCCAGCAGCCAGTAGGTGTTGCGCAGGACGCGGTTGCGCTGCGCCGACAGTGCGCCTGCTCCAGCGAAGCCAGGGTAGGTTTGCACGTTTTCGGACATCGTGTTGACTCCAGGTAGTAGAAGGGACCGGGCATGTGACTCGGCGGTCGCATTTTAGTTCCCGTGACCTTTGGCGCTGCTATCGTTGTCCATAATCCAATCAAGGAATCCCGCCCGATGAGAACCAAGCACGAACTCCAGCTCGCCGACGTCAAGCGCATTGCCGCCGCCGCCGAGGCCGAAGCCCTCGAGAACAACTGGGCCGTCAGCATCGCCATCGTCGACGACGGTGGTCATCTGCTGTGGCTGCAGCGGCTCGACGGCGCAGCGGCCGTCTCGGCGCACATCGCGCCGGCCAAGGCACAGACTTCCGCACTGGGCCGCCGTGAAAGCAAGGTCTACGAGGACGTCATCAACCAGGGCCGCAACTCGTTCCTGAGCGTCCCGATGCTGCAGGGCATGCTGGAAGGTGGCGTGCCGATCCTTGTCGAGGGCCAGTGCGTGGGCGCGGTGGGCGTCAGCGGCGTGAAGTCGACCGAAGACGCGCAGGTGGCGCGCGCGGGGATTGCCGCGCTGACCGCGGGTTGACCCTGCATTTCCGGCCCGATCGGCTATACTCCGGCGGTTTACCCGTCAACACCGCAGCCTAGCGAAACTCCGCACCGGTTTCCCCCTGGACGGCAAGGAATCCTTGCCGTGCTGGGCCGCGAACACCCGGAGCCATTCCTTTGCTGCCCGTCCTGCCCCCCGCACTCCTGGCACTCGCAGACGGCACGACCTTCCTGGGCACCTCGATCGGCGCCGCCGGTCGTACCGTCGGCGAGGTGGTGTTCAACACCGCGCTCACCGGCTACCAGGAAATCCTCACCGACCCCAGCTACTGCCGGCAGATCGTCACCCTGACGTATCCGCACATCGGCAACTATGGTGTCAGCGAGGAAGACGTCGAAGCCACCCGAGTTCACGCCGCCGGTCTCGTCATCCGCGATCTTCCGGTGCGAGCCTCCAACTTCCGAGCCACCCTCACGCTGGCGCAGTACCTGCAGCGCGAGGGAACGGTGGCCATCGCCGACATCGACACGCGCCGCCTTACGCGCGTGCTGAGGACCACGGGCGCCCAGAACGGCTGCATCGTGGGCTACCCGGTGGGCACGGTGGTGGGCCCGGCGCAGATCGCCGACGCCATCGCGGCCGCCCAGGCCGCGCCGCCCATGGCCGGCCTGGACCTGGCCCGCGTGGTTTCCACGCCCGAGACCTACGAATGGCGCACCACCGAGTGGGCGCTGGGCCAGGGCTACGGGCAGCTCGAGTCGCCGCGCTTTCACGTGGTGGCCTACGACTTCGGCGTCAAGCACAACATCCTGCGCATGCTCGCCAGCCGGGGCTGCCGCGTCACGGTGGTGCCGGCCCAGACGCCCGCCGCGGCGGTGCGCGCCCTGAACCCGGACGGTGTCTTCCTGTCCAACGGCCCGGGCGACCCGCAGCCCTGCGACTACGCCATTGCCGCCGCCCGCGAACTCATCGACGAGGGCCGCCCCACCTTCGGCATCTGCCTGGGGCACCAGATCATGGCGCTCGCATCGGGCGCGCGTACCTTCAAGATGAAGTTCGGCCACCACGGTGCCAACCACCCGGTGAAGGACCTCGACACCGGCCGCGTCAGCATCACGAGCCAGAACCACGGCTTCGCGGTCGATGCGGCCACGCTGCCCGCGAACCTGCGCCCGACGCACCTGAGCCTGTTCGACGGCACGCTTCAGGGCCTGGCCCGTACCGATCGCCCGGCCTTCTGCTTCCAGGGGCACCCCGAAGCCAGCCCCGGCCCGCACGACATCGCCTACCTCTTCGACCGCTTCGTCTCGCTGATGGAGCAACGCTGACATGCCCAAGCGCCAAGACCTCAAGACCATCCTGATCATCGGCGCAGGCCCCATCGTCATCGGGCAGGCCTGCGAGTTCGACTACTCCGGTGCACAGGCCTGCAAGGCCCTGCGCGAGGAGGGCTACCGCGTGGTGCTGGTCAACAGCAACCCCGCGACGATCATGACCGACCCCGGCATGGCCGACGCCACCTACATCGAACCCATCACCTGGCAGATGGTGGAGCGCATCATCGCCAAGGAGCGGCCCGATGCCGTGCTGCCCACGATGGGCGGCCAGACGGCATTGAACTGCGCGCTCGACCTGCACAAGCATGGCGTGCTGGCGAAGTACGGCGTCGAGATGATCGGCGCCAACGAGCACGCCATCGAGAAGGCCGAGGACCGGCTGAAGTTCAAGGACGCGATGACGAGCATCGGGCTCGGGTCGGCCAAGAGCGGCATAGCGCACACCATGGAAGAAGCCTGGACGGTGCAGAAGCGCATCCAGGGCGAGACCGGCAGCAATGGCTTCCCCACTGTCATTCGCCCCAGCTTCACGCTCGGGGGCACGGGTGGCGGCATTGCCTACAACCCCGAGGAATTCGAGGAGATCTGCAAGCGCGGCCTGGACCTGTCCCCGACGCGCGAACTGCTCATCGAGGAGAGCCTCATCGGGTGGAAGGAATACGAGATGGAGGTCGTCCGCGACAAGGCGGACAACTGCATCATCGTCTGCTCCATCGAGAACCTCGACCCGATGGGCGTGCACACAGGCGACTCCATCACCGTGGCGCCGGCCCAGACGCTGACCGACAAGGAATACCAGCTGCTGCGCGATGCCTCGATCGCGATCCTGCGCGAGATCGGCGTCGACACCGGCGGCTCCAACGTGCAGTTCTCGATCGACCCTGCCACTGGGCGCATGGTCGTCATCGAGATGAACCCGCGCGTCAGCCGCAGCTCTGCGCTGGCCTCCAAGGCCACGGGCTTCCCGATCGCGAAGATCGCCGCCAAGCTGGCGGTGGGCTACACGCTCGACGAGCTGAAGAACGACATCACCGGCGGCGCGACGCCCGCGAGCTTCGAGCCCAGCATCGACTACGTCGTCACGAAGATCCCGCGCTTCGCGTTCGAGAAGTTCCCCGCCGCCGATTCGCGCCTGACCACGCAGATGAAGTCCGTCGGCGAGGTGATGGCCATCGGCCGCACCTTCCAGGAGAGCTTCCAGAAGGCGCTGCGCGGCCTCGAGACCGGCATCGACGGTCTCAGCGAGCGCAGCACCGACCGCGAGGAGATCGTCCAGGAGATCGGCGAGCCCGGCCCCGAGCGCATCCTGTTCGTGGGCGACGCCTTCCGCATCGGCATGACGCTGGAACAGATCTTCGAGGAGACCGCGATCGACCCGTGGTTCCTGGCGCAGATCGAGCAGATCATCTCCACGGAAGCCACGGTCAGGACGCGCACGCTGGAGAGCCTGACCGCGCCCGAGCTGCGCCACCTGAAGCGCATGGGCTTCTCCGACCGCCGCCTGGCCACGCTGATGGGCACCCACCAGCACGCCGTGCGTGCGGCGCGGCACACCATGGCGGTGCGCCCGGTCTACAAGCGCGTGGACACCTGCGCGGCCGAGTTCGCCACCGAAACGGCCTACATGTACTCCACGTACGACGAGGAGTGCGAGGCCGAGCCGACGAACAACCGCAAGATCATGGTGCTGGGCGGCGGGCCGAACCGCATCGGCCAGGGCATCGAGTTCGACTACTGCTGCGTCCACGCCGCGCTCGCCATGCGCGAGGACGGCTACGAGACCATCATGGTCAACTGCAACCCCGAGACCGTCTCGACCGACTACGACACCAGCGACCGGCTGTACTTCGAGCCTGTGACCCTGGAAGACGTGCTCGAGATCGTCGACAAGGAGCGGCCGGTCGGCGTCATCGTGCAGTACGGCGGCCAGACGCCACTGAAGCTGGCGCTCGACCTCGAACGCGCCGGCGTGCCCATCATCGGCACCAGCCCCGACAGCATCGACATCGCCGAGGACCGCGAGCGCTTCCAGAAGCTGCTGCATGAACTCGGCCTGAGGCAGCCGCCCAACCGCACGGCGCGCACCGAAGAGGCGGCGCTGCTGCTGGCCCAGGAGATCGGCTACCCGCTGGTGGTGCGCCCGAGCTATGTGCTCGGCGGCCGCGCGATGGAGATCGTGCACGGCGACAAGGACCTGCAGCGCTACATGCGCGAGGCCGTGCGCGTCAGCGAGAAGTCGCCCGTGCTGCTCGACCGCTTCCTGGAGGACGCGATCGAGGTCGACGTCGACTGCATCTCCGATGGCGAGGACGTCATGATCGGCGGCATCATGGAGCACGTGGAGGCTGCAGGCATCCACTCCGGCGACTCTGCCTGCTCGCTGCCACCGTACTCGCTGTCGCCCGCGCTGCAGGACGAACTGCGCCGCCAGACGGTGCTGATGGCCAAGGCGCTGAAGGTGATCGGCCTGATGAACACCCAGTTCGCCATCCAGGGCGAGGGTGACGAGGCCGTGGTCTATGTGCTCGAGGTCAATCCGCGGGCATCCCGCACGGTGCCTTTCGTCAGCAAGGCCACCGGCCAGCCGCTGGCGAAGATCGCCGCGCGCTGCATGGCCGGCATGAAGCTGCGCGATCAGCGCGGCGGCGACGGCCGCGTGCCGCACGAGGTCATCCCGCCGTACTTCAGCATCAAGGAAGCGGTCTTCCCCTTCAACAAGTTTCCCGGCGTGGACCCCATCCTCGGCCCCGAGATGCGCTCTACCGGCGAGGTGATGGGCGTGGGCCGGACCTTCGGCGAAGCCATGCTCAAGAGCCAGCTCGGCGCCGGCTCGAAGCTGCCGGAGCAGGGGACTGTGGTGATCACCGTGAAGGACACAGACAAGGACCGCGCCGTGAAGGTGGCGTCCGACCTGGCCGATCTCGGCTTCCAGATCGTGGCCACCCGTGGCACGGCGGTTGCCATCGCGCAGGCCGGCGTGCCGGTGAAGGTGGTGAACAAGGTCAAGGACGGCCGCCCGCACATCGCCGACATGGTCAAGGCGGGCGAGATCCAGCTGGTCTTCACGACGGTGGACGAGACCCGCACGTCCATCGCCGACTCGCGCTACATCCGCACCGCGGCCCTGGCCAACCGGGTGACCTACTACACCACGATGGCGGGCTGCGAGGCCGCGACCGAGGCGCTGAAGCACGACGACGATCTGGCTGTCCTCTCCCTGCAGGAACTGCACGCCGAACTGCCCTAGAATTGCATGGATCCCGCCGCATGAAGGGCCCCCCGAGCATCGAGTCGGGGTGTCGCTTGCGGCGGTCTTGCTTTTGGAACTCCAGGAACTTTCCCCATGGTCACCATCCCCTTGACGAAGCGCGGCGCCGAGAAGCTCAAGGCCGAACTGCATCTCCTGAAGACGAAGGAGCGCCACGCCGTGATCCAGGCCATTTCCGAGGCGCGTGCGCAAGGTGACCTGTCCGAGAACGCCGAGTACGAGGCCGCCAAGGACAAGCAGGGCTTCATCGAGGGGCGCATCCAGGAAATCGAAGGCAAGCTGGCGGCCGCCCGGGTCATCGACCCTTCCGAGCTCGATGCCGGCGGCAAGATCGTCTTCGGCTCCACGGTCGACCTCGAGGACGAGGATTCCGGCGCCCGCGTCACCTACCAGATCGTCGGTGACGACGAAGCCGACCTGAAGCTCGGCCTGATCTCCATCAGCAGCCCGATCGCGCGCGCCCTGATCGGCAAGGGCCCGGGCGATGTGGCCGAGGTCCAGGCGCCCGGCGGCATCAAGCACTGGGAAGTGATCGAGGTCCGGTACGTCTGACCGTGGGACTGGACCGCTGGCGCCGCCTGATTCCCGGCCTCTGGGCTGGCTGGCTGATGTGCGTGGCCTTGCTGGCCACCCCGGCGCCGTTCGCGCTGCTGGTGCAGGCCGAAGCGGGCAGGGTGGTTGGACGCATGCTCGCCCAGGAGGCCTATACCAGCCTGGCGCTCGGCATCCTGCTGCTGGTGCTCGAGCGCATCGCCGCACGGCGCGCCGTGGCGGCCGGGACGGGGTCGCAGTTCAGCCTGCCGATGGCCTTGGCCATCGGCACCCTGTTCTGCACGATTGCGGGGTATTTCGCGCTGCAACCGATGATGGCCGCGGCGCGCCTGGGGCAGGGCCCGTTGAGCTTCGGGCAGCTGCACGCCGTCAGCGCGGCGTTCTATGTGCTGAAAGCCGCGCTGGTGGCCACGCTGGCGTGGCGCACGACGTTCAACCCAGAGTCTTCTTCTTGACGCTGCCCGGCCGAGGCTTGGCACGCTTGACGATGCCGCCCACGGTGATGCGCTCGTTGCCCAGGATCGTGAGCTTCTTGACCGTTGCGCGGTGGTTGCCGCTCTTCGAGAATTTCACGATCTTCACCGTGCGGGGGCCGGCCTTGCGGTCTTCCTTCTCGACCTTCTCCTTGGGCGGGATCGGGCGCCACAGCACGAGCAGCTTGCCGATGTGCTGGATGGGGGCGGCGTTCAACTGGTCGGCCAGCTGGGCAAAGAAGGCTTCACGGGTTTCGCGTTCGTCGGAGAACACACGCACCTTGATGAGGCCATGGGCCTTCAGGGCGAGGTCCGCCTCCTTGACGACGGCATCGGTGAGGCCGTCGCCTCCGATGGCGACGACCGGGTCGATGTGGTGGGCGTCAGCGCGGTGTTCCTTGCGCTGCGATGGGGTGAGGATGATGGCGGGCATCTGCGTATTATCGGGCCGGGCATGAAATCGTCGAAATCCAAGAAGGTCAACAAGGCCTGGCTGCACGAACACATCAACGATCCCTACGTCAAACTGGCGCAGAAGGAGGGCTTTCGCGCCCGTGCCGCGTACAAGCTCAAGGAGATCGACGAGACCTTCAAGCTCGTGAAGCCGGGGCAGGTGGTGGTGGATCTGGGCGCCACGCCCGGGGCCTGGAGCCAGTACATCCGCCGCAAGCTCGGCGGCACCGGCACCATCGTGGCGCTGGACATGCTCGATTTCGAGCCTGTGGACGGCGTCACCTTCCTCCAGGGCGACTTCCGCGACGAGGAAATGCTCACCCGGCTGGAGCAGGTGCTGGGCGGCCAGCCGGTGGACCTGGTGCTCTCCGACATGGCGCCCAACCTGTCCGGAATTTCCTCGATCGATGCCGCCCGCCAGGCGGACCTGGTCGAACTGGCCGTGGATTTCGCCATGCGGCATCTGCGGCCCGAAGGCGCCCTTGTGACGAAGGTGTTTCACGGCAGCGGCTACGATCAGCTCGCTGCGCTGTTCAAGAGCAGCTTTCGCATTGCCAAGCCCTACAAGCCCAAGGCCTCGCGTGACAAATCCTCGGAAACCTTTCTGGTCGGGCTGGGTCCGAAGAAAGCGGCAGTCACCGAATAGGCGGTGGAAAGCCTATGTTTCCGATAGTCCCGATCAAGGGGATCAAACCCTTGACTGAACTAGAATCGTCCCCAACTGCCGGATATTCTTCCGGCGCCGGTCATGTGCGCGGGCCGTCGTATTTCAATAGGAGCCGCGGTGAACAATCAATGGTTCTCGAAAGTCGCTGTCTGGTTGGTGATCGCACTCGTGCTGTTCACCGTGTTCAAGCAATTCGACCGGAGCGCGGCCACGGGTAACCAGATCGCCTACTCCGACTTCCTCGAGGAAGTCCGGGCCAAGCGCATCAAGTCCGTGACCCTGCAGGAAGGCGCCGCTGGCGGCACCGAGATCATCGCCCTGACCAGCGACGACAAGCGCCTGCGCAGCAATGCCACCTACCTCGACCGCGGCCTCGTCGGCGACCTGATCGCCAGCGGCGTCAAGTTCGACGTCAAGCCCCGCGAGGAGCCCTCGCTGCTGATGAGCATCCTTGTCAGCTGGGGCCCGATGCTGCTGCTGATCGGCGTGTGGATCTACTTCATGCGCCAGATGCAGGGCGGCGGCAAGGGCGGCGCGTTCAGCTTCGGCAAGAGCAAGGCCCGCATGCTGGACGAGGCCAACAACTCCACCACCTTCCAGGACGTCGCCGGTTGCGACGAAGCCAAGGAAGAGGTCAAGGAGTTGGTCGATTTCCTGAAGGACCCGCAGAAGTTCCAGAAGCTCGGCGGGCGCATCCCGCGCGGCGTGCTGCTGGTCGGCCCTCCGGGAACGGGCAAGACCCTGCTGGCCAAGGCCATCGCCGGTGAAGCCAAGGTGCCGTTCTTCAGCATCTCGGGCTCCGACTTCGTCGAGATGTTCGTCGGCGTCGGCGCGGCGCGCGTGCGCGACATGTTCGAGCAGGCCAAGAAGAGCTCGCCCTGCATCATCTTCATCGACGAGATCGATGCGGTGGGCCGCCACCGCGGTGCCGGCCTGGGCGGCGGCAACGACGAACGCGAGCAGACGCTCAACCAGATGCTGGTCGAGATGGACGGCTTCGAGACCAACCTCGGTGTCATCGTGATGGCGGCGACCAACCGGCCCGACATCCTCGACCCCGCACTGCTGCGCCCGGGCCGTTTCGACCGCCAGGTCTACGTGACTCTCCCGGACGTCCGCGGCCGCGAGCAGATCCTGAACGTGCACATGCGCAAGGTTCCCGTGGGCCAGGACATCCGCGCCGACATCCTCGCGCGTGGCACCCCGGGCTTCAGTGGCGCCGATCTGGCCAACCTCGTCAACGAAGCGGCCCTGTTCGCTGCCCGCCGCAACGGCCGCGTCGTCGAGATGGTCGACTTCGAGAAGGCCAAGGACAAGATCATGATGGGCCCCGAGCGGAAGTCCATGGTCATGCCCGAGGAAGAGCGCAAGAACACCGCCTACCACGAGGCCGGCCACGCCCTGGTCGCGCGCCTGATGCCCAAGACCGACCCTGTCCACAAGGTCACCGTGATCCCCCGCGGCCGGGCCCTGGGCGTCACGATGCAGTTGCCGGAAGGCGACCGCTACAGCATGGACAAGGAGCGCATGCTCTCCACCATTTCCGTGCTGTTCGGTGGCCGCATCGCCGAAGAAGTGTTCATGCACCAGATGACCACCGGCGCCAGCAACGACTTCGAGCGTGCGACTGCCATTGCCCGTGACATGGTCACCCGCTACGGCATGACCGACGAGCTCGGCCCCATGGTCTACGCCGAGAACGAGGGCGAGGTCTTCCTCGGCCGCAGCGTCACGAAGACCACGAGCATGTCGGAAGAAACGATGCGCAAGGTCGATTCCGTCATCCGGCGCATCATCGACGAGCAGTACGCCATCGCCCGCAAGCACATCGAGGACAACCAGGACAAGATGCACGCAATGGCCCGCGCGCTGCTCGAATGGGAAACCATCGATGCCGAGCAGATCGAGGACATCATGAACGGCAAGCCCCCGCGCCCGCCGAAGGACTGGACTCCCTCGTCCTCGCGTCCGAGCGGCCCGACGCCGCCGGTCAACCCCGACGGCGCGCCTGCAGCGGCCTGACCGGCTCGCTGTTTCCGGGACATCACACGGGGCCGCAAGGCCCCGTTTTCATGACATGCACTGGCAGACCTCGCGCTTCCTGATCGACCTGCGGCAACCTCGGGTGATGGGCATCGTCAACGTGACGCCCGACTCCTTTTCCGATGGCGGTCGGTTCCTTGATCCGGGATCGGCGGTTGCTCACGCCGAGCGTCTGGTGAGCGAAGGTGCGGACATCCTCGACATCGGCGCCGAGTCCACCCGGCCCGGGGCGCGTTCGCCCGATACCGGCGAGGAACTCGCCCGCCTGCGGCCCGTGCTGCGCGGCGTGCTGGGCCTGGGCGTTCCGGTGTCAGTCGACACCAGCAACCCGGAGGTCATCCGCGAGGCCCTGGCCATGGGCGTGGACATCGTCAACGACGTGCGTTCGCTCCAGCGGCCCGGCGCGCTGGCGGCCGTGGCGGCGCATCCCGCTGCAGGCCTGTGCCTGATGCATATGCGCGGCGAGCCCGGCACCATGCAGGCCGAGGCCGTCTACGACGACGTGGTGGTCGCGGTGCGTGATTTCCTGCGCGGCCGCCTTGAGGCCGCACGCGCCGCAGGCATTCGCGACGAGCGTATCGTCCTGGATCCTGGAATCGGCTTCAGCAAGACCCCGTCGCACAACCTCGAGCTCCTGCGCCGGCAGCCTGAGTTGCTGGAACTCGGGCGACCTCTGCTGCTGGGCTGGTCGCGAAAGTCCACACTCGGGCTCCTGACCGGGCGGCCGGCTCCCGAGAGGCTGGCCGCCAGCCTGGCAGCGGCGCTCCTGGCCGTGCAGGCCGGCGCCGCCATCGTGCGGGTGCACGACGTGGCGGCCACGGTCGACGCACTGAAGGTCCTGGCCGCAACAAGAAAAGCTGACGAGAACACACCATGAGCAGACGCTACTTCGGCACCGACGGCATTCGCGGAACAGTCGGCACCGCCCCGATCACCCCTGACTTCATGCTGCGCCTGGGCCATGCCGTCGGGCGCGTGCTGCGTGCCGCGAACGATCGGCCGACGGTCCTGATCGGCAAGGACACCCGGCTGTCGGGCTACATGATCGAGTCCTCCCTGGAGGCTGGCTTCGCCTCCGCGGGTGTCGACGTCCTGCTGACCGGACCGCTCCCCACGCCCGGCGTGGCGTACCTGACGCGCGCGCTGAGGCTGGACCTGGGTGTCGTGATCAGTGCCTCGCACAACCCGTTCGACGACAACGGCATCAAGTTCTTCTCGGCCCAGGGCGCCAAGCTCCCGGACGACTGGGAGCTCGCCGTGGAAGCCGCGCTCGAGGACCCACCGCAGTGGGTTCATTCGGCCGCGCTCGGCAAGGCGCGCCGCCTGTCGGACGCCAGCGGCCGATACATCGAGTTCTGCAAGAGCACGGTGCCCCACAGCCTGTCGCTGCGCGGCATGAAGATCGTGGTCGACGCCGCGCACGGCGCGGCTTATCACGTGGCCCCTGACGTCTTCCACGAACTGGGCGCCACCGTGGTCACCATCGGGTGCAGCCCCGACGGCGTGAACATCAACGATGGCGTCGGCGCCACCGCCCCGGCGGCGCTGGTGAAGGCCGTGGCCGAGCACGGCGCCCACTACGGCGTCGCACTCGACGGCGATGCCGACCGCCTGCAACTCGTGGACCGGGCCGGGCGCCTTTTCAACGGGGACGAACTCCTCTACGTGCTGGCGGCGGACCGCCTGGCGCAGAAGCGCCCGGTACCCGGCGTGGTGGGCACCCTGATGACGAACATGGCGGTCGAACTGGCGCTGCGCCAGCGCGACGTTCCGCTGGTTCGGGCCAAGGTCGGCGACCGCTACGTGCTCGAGGAACTGGTCGCCCGCGACTGGCAACTCGGTGGCGAAGGCTCGGGGCACCTGCTCGCGCTGGACCGCCACACCACGGGCGACGGCATCGTCAGCGCCCTGCAGATCCTCAACGCCGTGCAGCGCTCGGGCATGTCGCTGGCCCAATGGCTGGAAGGCGTGGTGCTCTTCCCGCAGACGCTGCTGAATGTGCGCCTGCCGCGCCTCGACGGCTGGCAGGGCCACGCCGGCCTGATCCGCGAGCGCGAAGCCGTCGAGCGGGAACTGGGCGACGACGGGCGGGTCCTGATCCGAGCTTCGGGCACGGAACCGGTGCTCCGCGTCATGGTGGAAGCCCGCGACGCGGCGCAGTCCCGCCACTGTGCGGAGCGGCTGGCTGCCGCCGTCGCCGCCTAGCCGGGTCTGGCCAGGCCCAGCCGGGCCAGTTTCCTGCGCTGTTTCAGCGCTTCGGGGGCATCAGCACCCGGTCGATCACGTGCACGACACCGTTCGTGGCCTGGACATCGGCCTGCTGGACCATCGCGTCCTCGACCGTCACGAAAGTGCCAGCCTTGCCCAGCGCGAGATTCGCGCCCTGGACGGTCTTGACGTTTCCGATCTTCACGTCGGCGGCCATCACCTTGCCAGGCACCACGTGGAAGCTGAGCACGGACTTCAGCAGTTCCTTGTTGGAGGCGAGTTCCTGCATCGTCTTCGCGGGAACGGCCTTGAACGCCTCGTCGGAAGGTGCGAAGACCGTGAACGGCCCGGTGCCGCGCAGGGTGTCGGCCAGGCCGGCGTCGGCGATCAGCTTGGTCAGCGTGGACAGTTGGGGGGTGCGCGACGCGGTATCGGTGATGGTGCTGGGCGCCGGGGTGGACGCGCAGCCGGCCACCAGCGCGACAGCGCCCAGTGCGAGCAGGGAGCGGCGGACGATCATGATGGTTCTCCTGGGGGCGGTTTGGATGGGGCAAGAGGCTAGAGACTGTCCGTGACGGCCGCGTGACAAGGAAATGACGTCGTTCATGTCAGTCATGAGGGTGTGTCACACGAATGTCAAATGCGGACACTAGAGTTCGATGCATTCTTCAGGACCGCCATGAAAGGGCCTTCCATGCACATCGTCTCCACCCGTGTTGCCGCCATTGGTATCGGCGCCGCACTGTTCGCCGGCGTCTCGTTCGCTCAGGACATCACCGGTGCCGGTGCCACTTTCCCCGCCCCGGTCTACGCCAAGTGGGCCGATGCCTACAACAAGGCCACCGGCGCGCGCATCAACTACCAATCGGTCGGCTCCGGCGCCGGCCTGCGCCAGATCCGCGGCAAGACGGTCGACTTCGGCGCCAGCGACATGCCCCTGACCGACGCTGAACTGGCCAAGGACGGCCTGATCCAGTTCCCGACGGTCATCGGCGGCGTCGTTCCGGTGATGAACATCAAGGGTATCGCCCCGGGCCAGGTGAAGATGAACGGCCAGCTCCTGGGCGACATCTACCTCGGCAAGATCACCCGCTGGAACGACGCTGCCCTGGCGGCGCTGAACCCGGGCGTGCCGCTGCCCGACGCAGCCATCGCCGTGGTGCGCCGCGCGGACGGCTCCGGCACCACGTTCATCTTCACGAACTACCTGTCCAAGGTCAATGCCGACTGGAAGGCGAAGGTCGGTGAAGGCACGGCCGTGAACTGGCCCACGGGCGCGGGCGGCAAGGGCAACGAAGGTGTTTCCGCCTTCGTCCAGCGCCTCCCGAACTCGATCGGCTACGTGGAGTACGCGTACGCCAAGCAGAACAAGATGAGCTACGCGCTCATGCAGAACAAGGACGGCGCCTACGTCAAGCCCGACGACACGGCCTTCAAGGCCGCAGCTGCCGGCGCGGAATGGTCCAAGTCCTTCTATCAGATCCTGACGGAACAGCCTGGCAAGGAGAGCTGGCCCATCACCGGCGCCACGTTCATCCTGATGCACAAGGCGCAGGACAAGCCGGTCAATGCCACGAACTCGCTGAAGTTCTTCGACTGGGCCTACATGAACGGCGACAAGATGGCCGATGACCTGGACTACGTGCCGCTGCCCGATGCCGTCAAGGGCCTCGTGCGCAAGCAGTGGAGCGACAACCTGAAGGACACGGCCGGCAAGGCGATCTCCTTCAAGTGACCCGCGCCGACTGATCCGGTGCCAGCCTCGGGAGCTTCCATGGCCGCTACACTGCCCGCCACACCCTACGACGAGAGCAAGAAGATGGAGCGAGCGGCCCCCCGAGGCGAGCCCCCCGCCCGGCGGCAGAACGTGCCCTGGGCAGACGCGGCTTTCGCCGTCCTGGCCCAGGGAGCCGCCTGGCTGACCCTGTTGCTGCTGGCCGGCATCATCGTGTCGCTGTTCATCGGCGCGGCGCCGTCGATACGCGAGTTCGGCCTCGGTTTCCTGTGGTCCACCGACTGGGACCCCGTGCAGAACAAGTACGGCGGCCTGGTGATGATCTACGGCACGCTGATGACCTCGTTCATCGCGCTGCTCATCGCGGTGCCGGTCAGCTTCGGCATCGCGATCTTCCTGACCGAGCTCTCGCCGGGCTGGCTGAAGCGGCCGCTGGGCGTGGCCGTCGAACTCCTGGCTGCGGTGCCCTCCATCGTCTATGGCATGTGGGGCCTGCTCGTGTTCGGCCCCATCCTGGCCGAGTACGTCCAGGGCCCACTGCAGTCGGCCTTCGGCACCACACCCATCCTTGGCGCGCTGTTCAGCGGTCCGCCCGTGGGCATCGGCATCCTGTCGGCCGGCATCATCCTGGCCATCATGGTGATTCCCTTCATCGCCGCCACCATGCGCGACGTGTTCGACGTGACGCCGGCGCTGCTGAAGGAGTCGGCCTACGGCCTGGGCTCCACCACCTGGGAGGTGGTCTGGAAGGTCGTGCTGCCGTACACCAAGACGGGCGTCGTCGGCGGCATCATGCTCGGCCTGGGCCGGGCGCTGGGTGAGACCATGGCCGTGACCTTCGTCATCGGCAACTTCAACCAGCTCAATTCGCTGTCCCTGTTCGAAGCGGCCAACAGCATCACTTCCGCCCTGGCCAACGAGTTCGCCGAGGCCAGCGAAGGCTTGCACCAGGCTTCGCTCATCTACCTGGGCCTGATCCTCTTCATGATCACGTTCGTCGTCCTCAGCTTCTCGCGCCTGTTGCTGGCCCGGTTGAAGCGCGGCGAAGGGAGCCGCACATGAGCGCCTTCTCGCTCGACCCGCGCCGGGCTGCCCTGCACCGCAGGCGCAAGGTGGTCAACGTCGTCGCGTTGGCGCTCGCGCTCGGCGCCATGGCCTTCGGCCTGTTCTGGCTGATCTGGATCCTGTGGGAAACGGTGACCCTGGGCCTCAGCGGCCTGAGCGCCCAAGTGTTCACCGAGTCCACGCCTCCGCCGCAGGCGGAGGTGGGCGGCCTGGCCAACGCGATCGTCGGCTCCGCCATCATGGTGTCGCTGGCAACGCTGCTGGGCACCCCGATCGGCGTGCTGGCCGGCATCTATCTCGCGGAATACGGCCAGCGCACCTGGCTCGGCACGGTCACCGAGTTCATCAACGACATCCTGTTGTCGGCGCCTTCCATCGTGATCGGCCTGTTCATCTATGCGGTCGTCGTGGCGCAGGCCAAGACCTTCTCCGCCTATGCTGGCGTGCTGGCCCTGGCGCTCATCGTGATCCCGGTGGTCGTCCGCACGACCGCGACGATGCTCTCGCTGATTCCGAACTCGCTGCGCGAGGCAGCCTACGCACTCGGCACGCCGAAATGGAAGGTCATCTCCAAGGTCACGCTGAAGGCGTCGCTGGCCGGGGTGGTGACGGGTGTGCTCCTGGCGCTGGCGCGCATTGCAGGCGAGACGGCTCCCCTGCTGTTCACGGCGCTGTCAAACCAGTTCTTCACCACCAACCTGGGCGAGCCGATGGCCAGCCTGCCGGTGACGATCTTCAAGTTCGCGATGAGTCCCTACGAGAACTGGCAGAAGCTGGCCTGGGCCGGCGTCTTCCTGATCACCGTGGGCGTGCTGGCGCTGAACATCCTGGCGCGCGTGCTGTTCAAGAACAAACACTGAGGACCGACGGTCAACACCATGGAACAAGCTTCGACCCTCGCGCCTGGCGAAAAGGCCAAGATCGCCGTTCGCAACCTGAACTTCTACTACGGCAAGTTCCACGCGCTCAAGAACATCCACCTCGACATCCCCGAGCGCAAGGTCACGGCCTTCATCGGGCCGTCGGGTTGCGGCAAGTCCACGCTGCTGCGCACCTTCAACCGCATGTTCGAGCTCTACCCCGAGCAGCGTGCCGAAGGCGAGATCAACGTCGACGGCAGCAACATCCTGGACCGCAAGGAAGACGTCTCGCTGATCCGCGCGAAGATCGGCATGGTCTTCCAGAAGCCGACGCCGTTTCCGATGTCCATCTACGACAACATCGCGTTCGGCGTGCGCCTCTTCGAGCGGCTTCCGCGCGTGGAGATGGACGAGCGCGTGGAGTGGGCGCTGAAGAAGGCGGCCCTGTGGAACGAGGTCAAGGACAAGCTCGGTCAGAGCGGTTCGGGCCTGTCCGGCGGTCAGCAGCAGCGCCTGTGCATCGCCCGCGGCATCGCCATCAAGCCCGAGGTGCTGCTCCTGGACGAGCCTTGCTCGGCGCTGGACCCCATTTCCACCGGCAAGATCGAGGAGCTCATCACCGAGCTCAAGCACGACTACACGGTGCTCATCGTCACGCACAACATGCAGCAGGCCGCGCGGTGTTCCGACTACACGGCCTACATGTACCTCGGCGACCTCGTCGAGTTCGGTGCCACCACCGACCTCTTCATGAAGCCGAAGAAGCGTGACACCGAGGACTACATCACTGGCCGCTTCGGCTGAACGGGAGACTGGCATGCCGGAAAAGCATCTATCCACGCAGTTCGACAACGAACTGAGCGGCATTTCCAACCGCGTCCTCGAAATGGGCGGGCTGGTGGAGGCCCAGGTGGTTCACGCCGTCAACGCGTTGGCGGAGTTCAACGCCGACGCTGCATCCCAGGTGCTGCGCCAGGAGGAACGCGTGAACCAGATGGAGATGGAGATCGACCGCGATCTCTCCGCCATCATCGCGCGACGCCAGCCCACCGCGCGCGACCTGCGCCTGCTCATCGCGATCTCCAAGACCATCGCCAACCTCGAGCGGGTAGGTGACGAAGCCGCGCGTATCGCACGCGCCGTCGGGCGGCTGATGGACACCGGGTTGCCGAACCGCCTGCGCCTGCCCGTGAGCGACCTCCGCTTCGAGGCTGACCTCGCGATTGCATCTCTGCGCAAGGCGCTGGATGCGTTCGCCCGGCTGGACACCGAGCAGGCACTCGATGTGCTGAAGAACGATCACCAGATCGATGCCGAGTTCGACGGCCTGCTGCGCAAGCTCATCACCTACATGATGGAAGACCCGCGCACCATTTCCTCGAGCATCGACATGGTGTTCGTGGCCAAGGCCATCGAGCGCGTGGGCGACCACGCGAAGAACCTGGCCGAAGCGGTGATCTACGTGGTCAAGGGCCTCGATGTGCGCCACACGTCGATGCAGGACGTCGAGGACGCGGTCCGTTGAGGCCGGGAGACAGCCGATGAGCCGTGTGCTGGTGGTCGAGGACGAGTCTGCAATCGCCGAACTGGTGGCGCTGAACCTGCGCCATTCGGGTTACGAGGTGATCCTGGCTGCGACGGCCGATGAGGCGCAGGCGGCCGTGGACCGCGTGCTGCCCGATCTGGTGCTTCTGGACTGGATGCTGCCGGGGCAGTCGGGGCTTCAGCTCGCCAAGCGCTGGCGCACCCAGGCGCGCACCCGTGAGCTGCCGGTGATCATGCTGACCGCACGAAACGAAGAGGTCGACAAGATCGTCGGCCTCGACGCGGGAGCGGACGACTACCTGACCAAGCCCTTCTCGCCCAAGGAACTGCTGGCGCGGATCCGTGCCGTGCTTCGCCGCAAGGCGCCTGAGGCGCTGGATGCGGCCATCGACATCGGCGGCCTGCGGCTCGACCCGGCCACCCACCGGGTCACGCGTGTGGTCGACGAGCACCCGCGGGAGGTCAAGATCGGCCCCACCGAGTTCCGGTTGCTGCACTTCCTGATGGCGCACCCGGAGCGCGTGCACAGCCGCGCGCAGCTGCTGGATCGCGTCTGGGGTGACCACGTCTTCATCGAGGAGCGTACCGTGGACGTTCACATCAAGCGCCTGCGCGAGGCCTTGCTGCCCGTCGACTGCGCGAGCCTCATCGAGACGGTGCGGGGTTCCGGTTATCGGCTGGCGCGTCCCGTGGACAGTCTGGCGGGATGAGCGTCCTGTTCCCGCGCGTCCTCGCGGCGCTCGGAGCGGGCGCCGGCGGCGCTGCGGCGGGCTACGTTGCGGGTGCATTGCGCGACTGGCCCGTGGCGGGCGCTGTTCTGGGCGCGGCCGTCGGCGTGGCGATGATCGTGGGCGCGGATGCCATGCGTGGCCGCAAGCTGCTGAAGTGGCTGCGCGGCGCGCAGGTTGCCTCCGCTCCCCGCGACACCGGCTTCTGGGGCGAGCTCGGCTACCGGACCGAGCGGGCACTTCGCGCGCGCGAGAAGGACATCGAGACGGAGCGTCGCCGCCTGGAGCAGTTTCTTTCGGCGATGGAAGCATCGCCGAACGGCGTCCTGCTGATCGATTCGAACGAGCAGATCGACTGGTGCAACTCGGTGGCTGCCGAGCACTTTGCCCTGCACCCGGACCGCGATCGGCGGCAACGCGTGACCAACCTCGTGCGAGCGCCCGCGTTCAAGGCCTACCTGACCGACGGACGCTTCGAGGAGCCTGTGATCTTCGTGGCACCGAACGGCCGCAGCACCCTGTCGGTCCTCATCCGTCCCTACGGCGACGGCATGAAGCTCGTGCTGTCTCAGGACATCACCGAACGCGAACGCAGCGACGCCATGCGGCGCGACTTCGTCGCGAACGTGTCGCACGAGATCCGCACGCCGCTGACGGTTCTCGCGGGCTTCGTCGAGACCATGGCCGCACTGCCCCTGACCGAAGCCGAGCGGCGCCGAGTGCTGACGCTGATGGAGCAGCAGACCGGCCGCATGCAGTCCCTGGTCTCGGACCTGTTGACCCTGGCCCAGCTGGAAGGCAGCCCGCGTCCGCCGCCCGACCGCTGGGTCGCGGTGTCCGACCTGATGCAGCGTGCCGAGAGCGACGCCAAGGCTCTTTCCGCGGGAAGGCATCGCATCACCATCGAATCGGTGCGCGGCATCGAGATCGCCGGCAGCGAGACCGAACTGATGAGCGCCATCGGCAACCTGCTGACCAACGCGATCCGCTACACGCCCGAGGGCGGCCGCATCGAGGTTCAGTGGCTTTCACGGCCTGACGGCGGTGGTCAGATCGAAGTGGCGGACAGCGGTGTCGGCATCGCGCGCGAGCACATTCCCCGGCTCACGGAACGCTTCTACCGCGTGGACGGCAGCCGGTCCCGGGAGACTGGCGGCACCGGCCTCGGCCTGTCCATCGTCAAGCACGTGATGCAGCGTCACGGCGGCGCGATCGAGATCGACAGCGAGCCCGACCGCGGTTCCCGCTTTCGTCTGGTGTTTCCCGCGGCACGCCTGCGCGC
>CAJAES010000077.1 GCA_903938815.1 uncultured beta proteobacterium | reverse complement strand
CTACTTCATCACCCTGGGCGGCCAGTTCCAGGCCCAGGAGGAAGCCTCGCGGCTCGTCGGCCTGCTGTCCATCGTGTCGCTGACGCTGATGTTCGTGGTGCTCTACAGCCGCTACAAGTCGGCGGCGCTGTCGGCGCTGATCATGGTGAACATCCCGCTCGCGCTGGTCGGCGCGGTGATCGGCCTGTGGCTGTCGGGCCAGCCGCTGAGCGTGGCAGCCCTGGTCGGCTTCATCACGCTGGCTGGCATCTCGGTGCGCAACGGCATCCTCAAGGTCAGCCACTACATCAACCTGATGCGCTTCGAGGGCGAGTCCTTCGACCAGAAGATGATCCTGCGCGGCTCGCTGGAGCGGCTGAGCCCGGTGCTGATGACCGCACTGGTCACGGCTTTTGCGCTCGCCCCGCTGCTGTTCGAGGCCGAGCAGCCTGGTACCGAGGTGCTGCACCCGGTCGCCGTGGTGATCTTCTCCGGCCTGATCAGTTCGACCCTGCTCGACACCTTCCTCACGCCCGCGATGTTCTGGCTCTTCGGGCGCCAGCCGGCCGAAGCACTGATGGACGACAAGGACGCCGAGGCGCTTTGATCTCTTCCCCTGTTAACACCCACCAACCCGAAAGGACATCCATGAAGACGCAAGCCCTACTCGCCTCCATCACCCTGGCCCTGGCCGGCTCTGCCTTCGCGGCCGGCGACAAGCACGACCACGCGCACGAGCACAAGCCGATGCACGGCGGCGTGGTCGTCGAAGTCAAAGACATCGACTACGAACTGGTCGCCAAACCTGCAGTGATCCAACTCCACCTGCGTGACCACGGCAAGGCGGCGGACGTGTCCAAGGCCACGGCCAAGGTGACACTGCTAACCGGCACCGAGAAGCAGGAGGTCGAACTCAAGCCCGTCGGCGACAAGCTCGAAGCCACCGGCAGCTTCAAGGTCGGCCCCGGCACCAAGGCCGTGGCCGTCGTGACGGTCGCGGGCAAGCCGGCAACCGCACGCTTTACCGTGAAGTGAACGCCATGACTGCCAGCCGACTGACTTGTGCCTCGGTGGTCTTGGTGGGTGGACTGCTGGCGGGTTGCGCCACGCCGCCTGTGCCTGATCCCACTGCCGAGGCTCCGTACTGCCACAAGACCAACAAGGGCCGGGTGATCGCTTGCACCACGGCCCCGGTGCCGAGCTTGAACGCCAACGCGCAGGCCAAGCAGTTCGCGCCCGACCCGAACGCGCTCACCGTGTACGTCGTGCGGCGCAACTGGGGCGACGGCCGGAACTTCGTGAAAGTCCAGGCAGATGACGGAGCTGTCGTCGAGACCTTGCCGAACACGATGGTGCGCTACAAGCTGAAGCCCGGCTCGCACACGATCGCCTTCGACTTCGACGGGCAGCGTCCAGCGACGATCGTGGAGGGCAAGGCGGGCGAGGTGCGGTTCGTCCGGGTCGATGGCATGGCCTGGACCTGGAAGAGCACGTTCACCTGGGCGACCGAGTCGGAGGACTCGATCCGCGAGCGAGCACTGAAGGCCAGGCTCATCGCCGACCTGGCGGTACGCTGACCACATGAAGACGTTCGCCCTGTTTCTTGCCACGGCCTTGGCCGAGATCGCCGGCTGCTACCTGCCCTACCTGTGGCTGAAACAGGGCAGGACCGCATGGCTGCTCGTTCCGGCGGCGGCAAGCCTGGCCCTCTTCGCCTGGCTGCTCACTTTGCATGAGGCGGCGGCGGGGCGGGTATACGCGGCTTACGGCGGGGTCTACATCGGCGTCGCGTTGATCTGGCTGTGGCTCGTGGACGGCATCAGGCCGACTGCGTGGGACGTGGCCGGCGTCGCCGTTGCACTGACGGGCATGGGCCTCATCATGTTTCAGCCGCGCTGACAGTCCGATGCCGCAGCGCGCAACTGACTTGCCGGTCTGCGAACTACCGAGCCCCAATGTGAGTGACCCCGCCGCTGTCGGTTTACTGGTTCGGCGGATCATAGGGTAACGGCTTGCGAACGACTGCTCGGAAGCGACGCGACCGACTGCAACGGGTCGGTTGCCGCCGACCATCTTGCACAGGTCAACGGCCGGTCTCGGCCAGATTGCAGACCTTGACCGAGTTCCGACCATGTGCTCCATGGCCGACAGGGTCAGGTCGGCCCGCTGGGGCGCGGTGAAGCAGACATTGCCTTGCGCCAATTGGCTCGAGGACTTCGAGCGCACCACCTAGTGCCGGTGAGCACTAGCCGCATTCGAGATCCAAACGCGTGCGGCGGTGTTCACCGCCCGCCTCAGGTCCCGCAGCGATGTGACGCCGCGCAGCGCCCTGGGCTGGACGGAAATCCCCTCCAGCGCGCCGGCCGGCAGTCCCCATTCCCGCTCCACGTCCCGCAGCACGAAGGGAACTGCGCGCTGCAGTTGAGCCGAGGTCGGTCGGTCGATCTCCAGGATGCGCAGTCGGCTGCGCAGCGCCGCCGACAGATGCGTCGTGTCGTTGCAGGTGAAGACGTAGAGCAGCGGACGCAGGTCGCACTCGACCTGCAGGAACGGATCCCGCCATCGCCGGACCTCCTCTGGCTCGAGCAAGGACAACAACGCCGCCTGAACTGGGGGGCTGTTGCGTGTGCTGTCCGCCGTCTTGTCCAGTTCATCGAAGCACATCAACACCGAGGCACAGCCTTTGAGCATCGGCCGCAAAAGGGGCGACGGCTGGCCCGAGTTCCAGCCCCGTGCCGTGCCCAGGATGCCCATGGCGTCGGTCATCCCGGCCAGGGACATCGTCATCGACTGAATACCGAACGCCTCCGCAAGACGCCTGGCCAGACGCGTCTTGCCGGTCCCCGACGGCCCCACGAGCAGAAGCGGATGAAAGCCGAGCCTGACGGTGCCGAAGGCGCGCCGGCCGTTCAGCTCGTCGAACAGCGCAGCAAGGGCAGCTTCGGCCCAAGGAAACTCGGCCTGCAAAACGGCGCGCGCTTCGTCCAGCCCGGCCTGGGTCGGTAGTCGCGCCACCGGCATCGGGCGACGCAAAGGCTCGTATTGCGCAAGCTGTGCTTTGTCACCGTCGTCCCGTGAGGTGGGGAATTTCGCCGCCACGACGGTGTGCAAGAGATCCTCTGGATCGCCCGGCGCGATCGGCACTCCCACTGACTCGCCGGTGGTTGGTGTCATCGTGTCCCCGTCGATGGCGTAAATGCCTGCGACCAGTGCCGTTTCTAGCCGGCGCATCGCAGGCTCGCCGTACATGCCAGGATCATCGCGAAGGTCATCGAAACCAGGGGCTGCCAGGGCTCGCCAGACGGGCACACCCAGCGTCCGCAGGAAGTACAAGCGCGCTTGCACGATCGGCGCATCCGTGGCGGGCTTGCCAAACATGCAGAACAGCCGGATGAGGCGTATGCCGGCCATCCTTTCCCTGGCGGGCATGGCCGCCAGGGCCTCGACGGGTTGGCTCGTCAACTCGGCAACCGCTTCTGCCAAGGGATTCAGCGCTCGCCAGATCGTGAACGGCTCACCCCTTTTCCAGCGCACCTCACCGACAAGCACTGGAACGCCCGCTGTCATTCGATCCACCTTGAATTCGTCGAGCGTGACCCCGTTGTTGGCGGTTGTGAGCCAGCGCACAAATCTGGCTGCGAGACCGCGTTTTGATTGGTGGGCCGGATGAGGGTTGACTGGCGCCGTTGGTGCAATGACCGGCTGCAGTGCCGGTGCAATGCCATCGATCAGAACGGCACGTCGGCGTCATCGATGGCGATGTCGCCTGCGGCGGTGATAGCCGTGCTGCGTTCATCACGCAATACCTGCTGGATCTGCAAGCCGTAGCGAGCCCAGACGTGCTCGCGCAATTCGTCGAGCATCTCGAAGACTGCGGCGGCCTGCTCGGGCGACCAGTGGGTGGGCAGCGTGATGGAGCCGGCTACGACGCGATGCTGAGTGAAGTCGATAACCACAGGCACGGCACGCCCTCGCGTCACGACTTGCCCGCCTTGGTTCGCGCGGTGCGGCGCTGCGCCGCCTTCAGCTCAGCGCGGGCCTTGGCCTCCTTGAGCCGGTAGGACTCACCCTCGATGGCCACCACCTCGCAGCGGTGCACCAGGCGGTCGATCAGCGAGACCGTGCAGGCGGCATTGGGGAACACCTCGCCCCATTCCTTGAAGGCCCGGTTGGTGGTGATGACGGTGCTCTTGTGCTCGTAGCGCCGGCTGATCAGTTCGAACAGCAGATCGGCGTGGCGGTTCGAATACGACAGGTAGCCTACCTCGTCGATGAGCAGCAGGTCGGGCGCGGCGTAGTGGCGGATGCGCCGGCGCAGCAGGGAGTCGCTGTCGAGCGCGGCCAGGTCGCCCAGCAACTGCCCGGCGGTGGTGAACAGCACCGTCTTGCCGTCGATCAGCGCCTGGTGGGCGAGGTTGCTGGCCAGCATCGATTTGCCCACGCCGTTGGGGCCGACCAGCACCACGTTGGTGGCGTCGGTCATGAACGACAGCGTCATCAACTCCTGCACCGCGGCGCGGTCGCACTGCTTGGGCCAGTCCCAGTCGAAGTCGGCCAGCGGCTTGAAGCGCCCGATGTGGGCTGCTTGCAGCCGCCGCTCCAGGCTGCGCCGGGCGCGCTCGGCCTCCTCCCATGCCAGCAGCTCAGCGGTCCAGGCGATCCGTGCCGGGTCACTCTGCACGGCGTCCCAGTGCGCCAGCAGGCCCATCAGGCGTAGCGCCTGCGCGCGCTCCTTGAACCGGGGTGGATCGGCTGGGTTGGTCGATGTGGTGCTGGCAGCGGCGGTCATGGTTCGTCCTTGGGGTCGGCGGGCTTGGGAGCAGGATCTGTCGTTGGTTCGCTGGTGAGATCGGCCACAGGGCGAAGTGAGTCATACGCATCCAGGGCGTGGGCCTGCACCGTCACGTCCAGCGAGCGCGCCCGCTGCGACAACGGGGTGTCCGCCGGCGGCGGCGTCTGGTCTGCATGGCGGGCACGTTCGAGCGCCAGGCGCACAGCGTTGGGGTGTGGCACATCACGGGCCAGGGCCTCGACGACGGCGGCCTGCATCGGCTTGGCGCCGTAGCGGTCCAGCAGCTTGGACAGAGCGGCCGTGATCGAGCCCAGGTTGTGGCCCCGCGCTGCGGCGCGCCGCAGCAATTCGGCTACCGCCGGCACGGCCTGGGCCAGCCGGTCGGTGGCGCGGTGAGCCCGCGCGCCGCGCTTGTGATCGACCAGGGCCTGGACGTGAGCCTCCTGCTCGATCTGCGCCCTGCGGTCCCAACTGCGCCGGTGGGTGGCTAACACGGTCGCCCCATCGAGCACGCGCACCCGGTCGGGGTCGGCCAGCACGGTGAGCGTGCGGCGCACGTGGGTGTGGGGGATGCTGTAGTCGTTGAGATCGAAGCGCACGTAGGGCGTCTTGCCGGCGTGGACCTCCAGGCGTTCGGCCACCGGGTAGTCGTGTTCGGGCAGCTTCATCAGGCTGGGCTGCTCGGCCTGCACAGCCTGGCGCACCGTCAGCCGGTCATCTTCGGGCCAGCGCCGATCACAGGCATCGCCCTCGCACCAGACCAGCGCCTGCGCGTTGAGGTCGTCCACGTCGGTGAACGTGCGGGCGGCGAAGAAGTTGTCGCGGATGTAGCGGATCGACCGCTCAACCCGGCCCTTCTCATTGCCGCGTGCCACCGCCACCGGTCGCGGTTCGTAGCGGTGGGCGGCAGCAAACGCCAGCAAGTCGGGGTGGAAGCGGATGGCGTCGCCAACGCGCTCGAGCACGGCGCTCTTCAAGTTGTCGTACAGCAGCACCCGGGCCACGCCGCCGAAGGCAGCAAATGCCAGCACGTGGCCACGCAGGAAGCTGTCCATGCGGGCGTTCAGGCTGAAGCGCAGGAAGATGCGGCGCGAGTAGCTCAGCACCATCACGAAGGCCATCAGGGGCCGCTTGGCGCGGCCCACCACGATGTGGCCGAAGTGGCCCCAGTCCACCTGCGCCTGCTCGCCCGGCAGCGTGCGCAGGCGCAGGTAGGCCTCGGCGGCAGGGCGCGGGCGGTGGCAGGCCACGAGGTGGCGGAAGTGGTCGGGCCCACCGCTGTAGCCGCGCTCTCGCACCATGGCGTGCAAGCGGCTGGCGGCCAGCGTGGGGAACTTGGCCAGCGTGTCGCGGATGAAGGGCAGGTAGAGGTCGATCTGGCTGGGCCGCAGTGGCTGCTCGGGGCGCATCACGCAGGACTGGGCGATCACGCGCTGCACGGTGTCGCGGTGCAGGTGCAACTGGCTGGCGATGGTGCCGATGCGCCAGCGTTCGGCCTGGTACAGGCGCAGGATCTGCGCGCGCAGTTCAGGGGCTATGGCCACGGCTGGGCTCCCCCCGTGCGCTGGCACGGCGCCTGGACCGTGGAGAGCGGCTGTGGCGCAGGAAATCCAGCCGCACGCGTGCCGAACAGGGCGTGTGGCACCAGTGACAGCACCACGCCGATGCGGTCAGGGGCAAGGTGGCAGCGGGCGAGGATGCGCCGCTGGTGGTGAGGGTCATGCATGGCTGGTCGGGTGGCGCCGATGCGGCAGGTGCAGCAGCGACGGTCACGGGTGTGGGGACGGCGATCAGTACAGCATCCGAGGCCAGTGACGGGGAACCCTGATGCGTCACCGATTGCGGTGTCGCCAGCGCCGAGCCCGCCGGCGGTACGGCCAGCAACGCTTGGCGTTCGCGCCAGCGCTGAGTTCTCGCGGCGTGCATGAAGCGCCCGGGTCGGCTGCACTGATAGCGCCGGCCTGCGTCACGCTGCGACTGCAAGCGAGCCACCGCTGCACAGCCCGTGGCGCAATAGATCTGGCCCCGGTCGCAGCGGCTGCACACCAGCGCCGGCGCGCGGCAGCGCGCGCACAAGAAGCGTCGCGCAGGCTCGTCGCCCATGTGTACCCCGGCGAGTTGCCGAGGGTGTGCTGCTGGACGGGATCGTCCACGGGTGCAACACTGGCGCCGCACCCGCTGTCGCATGACACGGTGTAGGGCACGGCGGTCGGATCGAACTTGCAGGTAAGGGCCGCCGCCGTGCCCGCCTACCTCGGTGTGGGCCGATTACAGCGCCACCACCGGATGCGCCATCACTGGCCGCCGGCGCAACGGGCCAGCCGGTGACGCGGACGTCTGCCATGAGCGGCCACCATGAACACCGCGACGTCGGGCCTACCCATCACACGACCTCCGTCTGGGCCGCAGCGTG
>CAJAES010000076.1 GCA_903938815.1 uncultured beta proteobacterium | reverse complement strand
GGCCGCTGTTGTACCTGGTGGCCTACCAGTACGCCAAAGCCGGCGCCAGCGTGGCCGCCGTGCTGGACACTGCCGCGCTGGCCGACCAGGTGGCTGCTTTGCCGAGTCTGATGGCCGCGCCCGGCTTGCTGGCGCGCGGTATGTATTACGTGGCCTGGCTGCGCGCCCATGGCGTCCCGCTGCATGGTGGCATCCAGCCACTGCAGGTGCTGGGCGACGATCGGGTCAGTGCGGTGCGCTGGCGCGACGACCGGGGCGAGCACACCCTGGCCTGTGATGCGATTGGCCTGGGTCATGCGCTGCGCTCCGAGACACAACTGCCGGACATCCTGGGCTGTCGCTTCGAGTTCGACGCGCTGCAACGCGCCTGGTTGCCGGTGCGGGATGCGGCCGGGCGCAGCAGTGTGCCCGGTGTCTACCTGGCCGGTGATGGTGCCGGCATCCTCGGCGCACCTGCTGCCGAGTGGGCTGGCGAGCGCGCCGCCCTGGCCCTGCTGGCCGACACCGGCCATCGGCTCACGCCCGCGGATACCGCACGTGTGGCCCAGCTGGAGCGCCGCCTCGCCCGTGCCCAGCGCTTTCGCCGTGGGCTGGAGCGGGCGTTTCCCTTTCCCACCGCCTGGGCCGCACAGGCCAGCGACGAGCTGCTGGTGTGCCGCTGCGAGTCGCTGACCGCCGGCGAACTGCGCGCCACCGCCCGGGCCACGGGCACGACCGAGATCAACCGGCTCAAGGCGCTGACACGCGTGGGCATGGGGCGCTGCCAGGGCCGCATGTGCGCGGTGGCCGCCACCGAAATTTTGGCGCAGTGCACCGGGCAGCCGCTGTCGGCGGTGGGGCGCTTGCGCGGCCAGGCGCCGGTCAAGCCGATTCCCTTTGCTGCGGCCCGCCCGCTGGCGCCGGAGCCGCCCCCATGACAGCGCAGGTGGCGTGCGACGTGGCGGTGCTGGGCGGGGGCATTGTGGGCGCCTCGGCCGCGCTGGCCCTGCGCCGCATGGGGTTGTCGGTCACCCTGCTGGAGCGTGACGCCTGTGGCTCGCGTTCCAGCGGCGTCAACTACGGCGGCGTTCGGCGCCAGGGCCGCACCCTGGCCCAGCTGCCGCTGGCGCAGCGCGCCCAAGGCATCTGGACCCGGCTGCCTGAGCTGATCGGCGTCGACGGTGAATACCGGCAGTCCGGGCACCTCAAGCTGGCCCGCAGCGCGTCGGACATGGCCGCGCTGGAGGCCTATTTTGAACGCAGCGCCGGCTTCGGCATGGACCTGCAGCTGCTGGACGCGCCGGCCCTGCGCCAGCGCTTTCCCTGGCTCGGAGCGCGGGCGGTAGGCGGCTCGCTGTGCCCGCAGGACGGCCACGCCAACCCGCGTCTGGTATCGCCCGCCTTTGCCAAAGCCGCCGCCGCCCTGGGTGCCGACATCCGCGAGTACACGCCGGTCGACGAGGTGGCGCATGATGGTCGGCTGTTCACCCTGCGCTCGGGCACCCGGCTGACGGTGCGTGCGCCCCAGCTGCTCAACTGTGCCGGTGCCTGGGCTGGCGCCATTGCCGCGCGTTTTGGCGAGCCGGTGCCCATGGTGTCCTCGCACCCGGTGATGGCGGT
>CAJAES010000075.1 GCA_903938815.1 uncultured beta proteobacterium | reverse complement strand
GTCTCGAACTGCGGGCCCAGCACCCAGGCGTAGACACCGTGGTGCAGCGGCACGCCACACGCGGCGGCAGCCGCATCGGCCACAGCGGCGAGCCCGGGGTCGTAGGCCCGCGCCATGTCGACGAAACGCTCGTTGCCGGGCTCGCCGTGCAGCGGGCTGCGCTGCACGATGTTCAGGTGGTCGTCCAGGCACATCAGCGAGCCGGGTGGCATGGCAGGGTCCAGGCTGCCTGCGGCGTTGGTCTGAACCAGGGTGCGCACGCCCGCCGCGGCCAGCGTACGGATCACGCCCTTCATGGCAGCCGCGTCGCCGTCCTCGTAGGTGTGCTTGCGCCCACTGAGCAGCAGCACCTCGGCGCCGCCGAGCAGGCCGGCACGCACGCGCCCCGTGTGGCCCGCCACGCCGAGCACCGGGAATGCGGGCAGCTCGGCATAGTCGATCTCGACACGCGGCACCAGCGCATCACCCAGCACGCGCCAGCCTGAGCCCAGCAGCACCGCGATGCCCGGCACGCGACCGCCGCAGCGCTGCTGCAGGGCCCGGGCGCTCGCCTCGATGCGGTCGTTCATCGCAGATGCTCCGGGCCGAAGGAGTGCGGCAGCAGCGCGCCCATCGTGGTGGCCAGGGTCTCCCCCGCGAGGTTCGCGCACAGCACCGGCACGGCCTCGGCGGCGAACTCGCGCAGCTTCTGCCGGCAGCCGCCGCAGGGCGTGACGGTGGGCGAGGAATCGGCCACCACCGCCACGGCCGTGACCCGCCGCCCGCCGGCCGCGACCAGCGCGCCCAGCGCCGCGGCCTCGGCGCACAGGCCCTGCGGGTAGGCCGCGTTCTCGACGTTGCAGCCGACATGGACGCGGCCCTGCTCGTCGCGCAGCGCGGCGCCGACGGCGAAGCCGGAGTACGGCGCATGGGCGTTCGCGCGCACCGCCAGCGCGGCCTGCAGCAGGGTGTCGTCGGCCATCAGCGTTCCTTCAGGTAGGGCCGGCCCAGCGCCGCCGGCGCGCGCGAACGGCCGATGAAGCCGGCCAGCAGCACCACCGTCATCACGTAGGGCAGCGCCTGGATGGCCTGCACCGGCACCTCGCCGATGAGCGGCAGGCTCACGCCCTGCAACTGGATGGCCGAGGCGTCGAGGAAGCCGAACAGCAGGCAGGCCAGCAGCGCGCCCACCGGGTGCCACTTGCCGAAGATCATCGCGGCCAGCGCCATGTAGCCGCGCCCGGCGGTCATGTTGGGGCTGAAGCTGGCGTTGAGCGCCAGCACGAGATAGCAGCCCGCCAGCGCCGCGAGCACGCCGTTGATGGCGAGCGCGGCGTAGCGCATGCCCTTCACCGACACCCCCGCCGCGTCGACCATGGCCGGGTTCTCGCCGGTGGCCCGCAGGCGCAGCCCGAAGCGTGTGCGATAGAGCAGCCACCACACGGCGCCCACCAGCAGCAAGCTGAAGTACACCATCACGTTGTGCCCGGCGAAGGCCAGCATCAGGCCGCGCAGGCCCGGCGGCCAGGCCTGCGGGTCGATCTCCAGCAGCGGCTTCAGGCGCACGGCATCGGGCAGCGCGGGCGTCTGCCCGCCGAGCTGAAACCAGGCCAGGCCCAGCACCACGGTCAGCCCCGCGGCCGTCATCGTGAGCGCCACGCCCATCACGACCTGGTCGCCGCGCTGGCTGACGCAGCCCCAGGCGTGCAGCATCGACATCGCGACCCCGATGGCGATGGCCGCGATCAGCGCGATCGGCAGGGACCCGGTGACGGCCGCGACACTGGCCGCGACGAACGCGGCCATCAGCATCTTGCCCTCGAGCCCGAGGTCGATCACGCCGGCGCGTTCGCTCACCGTGCCGGCCAGCGCGCACAGGATCAACGGCGTGGCCACGCGCAGCGTGGAGGCGATCAGCGAACCGATCTGGATCTCATCCATGGGCGCGCCTCGTGAACCGCATCAGAAGGGGCGCCGCCATCTGCGCCATGGCGCCGGCGAACAGCACGATCAGGCCCTGCAGCGTGAAGACCATGTCCCGCGAGAAGCCCTGCACCTCGAAAGCGATCTCGGCACCGCCCTGATACAGCGCGCCGAAGAGAATGGCGGCGAGCCAGATGCCCAGCGGGTGGTTGCGGCCGATCAGGGCCACTGCGATGCCGGCGAAGCCCGCGCCGGCCACGTAGTCAAGCATCAAGCGCCCGTGAACGCCGGCGATCTCATTGACGCCCACCAACCCGGCGAGCGCGCCCGACAAGGCCATCGAACGGACGATCTGCCCCGGCGGCGCGATGCCGCCGTACAGCGCGGCCGATGGCGAAAAACCCACCGCGCGCAGCGAATAGCCCGGGCCGGAGCGCCACAGGAACAGGCCCACGCCCACCGCCGCGGCCAGCGCCAGCAGCACGCTCAGGTTCAGCGGCGACGCCGGCCAGTCGATGCCCAGCCAGCCCAGCGCCTCGTGCACGCCCGGCATGCGGGCGGAATCGGCGAAGGCGCGGCTTTCCACCGTCATGCTGCCGGGCTCCTTCAGCACGCCCACCATCAGGTAGGCCAGCAGCGCAGACGCGATGAAGTTGAACATGATGGTGGTGATGACGACGTGGCTGCCGCGCCAGGCCTGCAGCGCCCCGGGGATCGCTCCCCACACGGCCCCGAAGAGCGCGGCGGCCAGCACCATCAGCGGCAGCATCAGGGCCGCCGGCAGATGGGCCGACCACGCCAGCGCCACGAGGCCGGCGCCGAGCCCGCCCATCATGGCCTGCCCCTCGCCGCCGATGTTGAAGAGCCCGCCGTGGAAGGCGACCGACACCGCGAGCGCCGCGAAGACGAAGGTGGTGGCGTAGTACAGCGTGTAGCCGATGCCGATGCGGCTCCCGAACGCGCCCTTGATCAGCAGGCCCAGCACCTGCAGTGGGTCCTGCCCCACGCCCCAGACGACGAGGCCGCTGACGAGCAGCGCCAGCGTCAGGTTGATGGCCGGCAGCAGCGCCAGGTCCATCCAGCGCGGCAGGGCGTCGGTGTCAGCCATGGCCACCGCCCATCAGCACGCCGAGCGTGGTCTCGTCGCACTGCCCGATCGGGCGCTCGCCGGCAATGCGCCCGGCGTTCATGACGATCACGCGGTCGGCGAGCGCCAGCACCTCGTCGAGTTCGGACGACACCACCAGCACCGCGCCGCCGGCATCGCGCAGCTCGCGCAGGCGGGCGTGGATGAACTCGATGGCGCCGATGTCGACGCCGCGCGTGGGCTGCCCCACCAGCAGCACCTTCGGGCCGGCCCAGGCTTCGCGCGCCAGCACCAGCTTCTGCTGGTTGCCGCCGGAGAACTTGCTGGCCCGCAGGCCGGGATCGGGCGGGCGCACGTCGTAGCGCAGCATCATGCCGGTGGTGGCCTCGCGCATGGCCGCGGTGCGCATGAAGCCGCGGCGGCAGAACTCGGCCAGCCGGTGGTAGCCCAGGACCGCCGATTCCCAGGCCGGGAAGGGCAGCACCAGCGCGCGGGCGTGGCGGTCCTCCGGCACGTGCGCCAGCTTGAGCTCGCGGGCCTGTTGCGGCGTCAGCCAGTGGCCGGGCGTGAAGTGCTGCCCGGCGAGGTCGAGCGAGCCCTCTTGCGGCGCGCGCAGGCCCGAGAGCACGTCCAGCAGCTCGCTCTGGCCGTTGCCGGACACCCCCGCGATGCCGACGATCTCCCCCGCGCGCAGCGAAAGCGACACATCCGACAGCCGCGCCACGCCCAGGGCGTCGCGCCAGGTCAGGTGGTCGACCTGCAGCAGCACGGCGCCGGGGGTGGCCTCGCGGCCGCGGCGGCCCAGGTCCACGCGCCGGCCCACCATGGCCTGCGCGAGAGCGTCGACGGAGGTCCCGGCGATGGGCGTGTCGAGCACGACCGCGCCGCCGCGCATCACCGTGACAGCGTCGCACAGCGCCATGATCTCCCTGAGCTTGTGCGTGATCAGCAGCACGGTCGTGCCGCGCGCGCGAAGGCCGCGCAGGGTCTCGAAGAGCTGCCCGGTCTCCTGCGGGGTCAGCACCGCGGTGGGCTCGTCGAGGATCAGGATGCGCGCGCCGCGGTACAGCGCCTTCAGGATCTCGAGCCGCTGGCGTTCGCCCACCGGCAGTTCCTCGACCGGCAGTTCCAGCCGCACCTGCAGGCCGGTCTCGGCCATCAGGCGCTGGAGGTCGGCGCGCACGGCGGCGCGCGCGGGCTGCAGCCGCCAGCCGGGTTCGGCGCCGAGCATGATGTTGTCCAGCGCCGTGAAACTGTCGACCAGCATGAAGTGCTGGTGGACCATGCCGATGCCGGCCGCGATGGCCTCGCGCGAACCCGTGATCGCCACCGGCCGGCCATCGATCTCGATCGTGCCCTCGTCGGCCTGGTAGAAGCCGTAGAGGATGCTCATGAGCGTGCTCTTGCCGGCGCCGTTCTCGCCGACGATGCCGTGCACGGTACTGGCGGCCACCGTGAGGTCGACCTCGCGGTTGGCCGTGACGGCACCGAATCGCTTGCTGATCCGCCGCATCGCCACGGCGGTCTTCATGTCCATCAGTACTTGCAGGCGTTGGCGGTCATGTAGTCGGCCACCTGGATCTTGCCGGCGATGATGTCGGCCTTGGCCGCATCCACCTTGGCCTTGACGGCGGGCGCCACCAGCTTGGCGTTGTGCTCGTCCATCGCGTAGTCGACGCCGCCTTCCTTCAGGCCGAGCGACGACACGCCCGGCTTCACGCCCTTGAAGGCGCCGTACACGGCCACGTCAACGCGCTTGACCATGGAGGTGAGCATGGTGCCCGGGTGCAGGTGGTTCTGGTTGCTGTCGACGCCGATGGCCAGTTTGCCGGCGTCCTTGGCGGCCTGGTAGACACCCACGCCGGTGCCGCCGGCCGCGGCGAAGACCACGTCCACCCCACGCGCGAACTGCGCCTTGGCGAGTTCGCCGCCGCGCGCCGGGTCGCCCCAGGCCGCGGGCGTGGTGCCGGTCATCGCGCTGCTGACCTCAACCTTCGGGTTGGCGTACTTCGCACCCTGCTCGTAGCCGCACTGGAAGCGGCGGATCAGCGGGATGTCCATGCCGCCGACGAAGCCCACCTTGCCGGTCTTGCTGGTGAGCGCCGCCATCATGCCGACCAGGAAGCTGCCTTCCTGCTCCTTGAAGACGATGCTCTGCACGTTGGGCAGGTCGACCACGAAGTCGATGATCGCGAACTGCACCTTCGGGAAGGCCTTGGCCGATTTCTCGACGCTGCTGCCCTGCGAGAAGCCGACGCCCACGATGGGGTTGGCGCCGCGCTCGGCCATGCGGCGCATGGCCTGCTCGCGCTGCGTGGCGTTGGCGATCTCGAAGTCGAGGTAAGCCTTGCCGGTCTCCTGCTTGAAGCGCTCTGCCCCCCGGTAGGCGGCCTCGTTGAAGGACTTGTCGAACTTGCCGCCGAGGTCGTAGACGACCGCGGGGGTCGCGCCGGCCGCGGTGGCGGCGAGGAGTGCGGCGGTGCCGAGAGCGGTGCGGAACGTGAGGGCCATGATCGTTTGCCCTTCGGCAGTGGATATGGCGCGGCAGGATAGCAAGTCCTGCGCCTCGCGCTAGCATTCCCCATGCTCGAAAGCCCTTCCGAAACCCTGGCCCGGCAGATGCCGAAGGTGCTTCTGCACGAACACCTGGACGGCGGACTGCGTGTGTCCACCCTTCTGGAGCTGCTGGCCGAACGCGGCCTGGACAGCCCGGCGCCGGACGTGCCCGGGCTCACCCGCTGGTTCGACGAGCACGCCTTCGCGCACAGCCTGGAGCAGTACCTGAAGGGCTTCGACCTCACCGTGGCCGCGATGGCCACGCCCGCCGCGCTGCGGCGCGTGGCCTTCGAGGCGGCCGAGGACGCACGCGCCGACGGCGCCGTGCTGGCCGAGTTCCGCATCGCTCCGCTGCTGTTCGAGGCCCACGGCGTGCCAGCCGAGGCGGCGGTCGATGCCATGCTGGCGGGCCTGGCGCAGAGCCCGCTGCCGAGCGGCCTGATCCTGTGCGGCATGCGCCACCAGTTCGGCGGCGAGGTGGAGCGCACCGCCGAGCTCGCCATCCGCTACCTGGGGCGCGGCGTGGTGGGTTTCGACCTGGCCGGGCCGGAGGCGGGCTTCCCGCCGTCGCGCCATGCCGCGACGCTGGCCCGCGTGCGCGCCGCCGGCGTGCCCATCACGCTGCATGCCGGCGAGGCCGATGTCGCCGAGCGCGTGATCGAGGCGGCAGATCACGGCGCCGTGCGCATCGGCCACGGCGTGCATCTCTCGCAGGCGCTGGCCGACCCGGCGCGGCGGCACCTGGTGGAGGAGGCGCGCGCGCGCGGCCTGCACCTCGAGGTGTGCCCCACCAGCAACGTGCACACCGGCGCCTACCCGTCGCTGGCGGCGCACCCCATCACGGCGCTGTGGCGCGCCGGCGTGGAATGCTCCTTCAACACCGACAACCGCCTGATGTCGATGGTGGGCCTCGCACAGGAAGCCGCCAACCTGGTGCGCGAATGCGGCCTCACGATGGACGACCTGCTGCGCATGACGCTGGCCGCGGCCGAGCGCTCCTTCCTGCCGGCGGCAGCGCGGGCGCAGGCGCGCGGGCAGATCCTCGACTGGGCGCGCGCCTGCGGTCTCGGCCAGGTCTGAAGCCTCGTCGACAGAGCCTGGCGCATGACCGCGGCGGCGCGTACGACTACTTTGCCGTCCTCGTCACATACACACCGGCCCAACTGGCGCCGGAGATGGGGTCGAGCATGCTTGCAGCAATCGCGAGCCAGCCATTTCGCAGGCCATCGCGCTCGAGTCCCACCGTCGTGATCGCCGCTTCGGCAGGCGCTGCAGGATCGATCAGCGTGGCGCCAGAGGTCGTCTCGATCACCGTGCGGTAGACAGCGGGCGATGCCGGCGCCACCGTCAGGTAGATCCCGTCGATCAGTGTCTGCTTGCGTCCCTTGAAAGCCACCTGGGCCTTGCCGCTGGTCGTGTAGGTGGCGGCAAAGGCGGCGGAGCGCCAGCGCGGCTCCTCGAAATCTTCCGAGTCCGAGTCGCCCACGCCCGGCGGACGCCCAGAGAAGGTCCAGTACATGAAATCGAGATATTCACCGCCAGTCTTGACCACCGGCGAGGTCTTGCCAGCCTTCAGGTCATGGACGAAGAAGCCCTGATGAACCGGCACGTCCACCACGTAGCCGTTGGGGTAGGTCAGGTTGCAGTAATCGATCACGGCGGCCTGTCCGTCCGTGGGACAGATCAAGGTCAGGGTTCTCACCTCGGAGCCCCACGCGCCCCAGAACGAAACAAATCGACCGTCGAAGGACAGGGCCTCGCCCAGCCGGGTGAAGCCCACGCCGGACGATTCGCCGGGCACCTGCCCGCCTATGCTCACCAGTGTCCGCAACGCAGGGTTCGTCGCGAGCGGCGCCCGGTAGATGCCGCCGAGCGTCGGTGCAGCCTCGTTGTCGAGCCCGAGAAAGACAACGTCCGAACCCACGGCGCTCGGCGGCGCCGTCGAACCGAAGCGCGTCGTGCCGCCTGCGCCCTGCCCGGGGATCAGCGTATCGGAGCCTGCGACAACCTGCGTCTTCGACGGCAGGCCAGAAGGATTGAACATACGGAAGAAGATGCCTGTCTTTGAAACGGCGTCGGTGTAGTTCCCCTTGAACACCACCGTATTCGTGGCCGCAATGGCCGGCGCACCGGGAAACTGGTCGAACTTGATTCCTGGCGTGGCGCCCGGCACGCTGTAGTGCTCGAACCCTGGAACAACGCCGAGCTGCGACATCGCGGCGACACGCTCACCCAGTCGCATCGCATAGACGCCGGAGGTCCCGATTCGGGTGGTGATGGGCAGTCCGGTGACGGGATCGACACCCGTCTGATACTCGTACACCGGCTTCGACTGGCCTCGTGTGACCATCGTGGCGTTGTCGATGCCGATGCGCGGGAATGCAGGGAACTCGGTAAGCGTGCCGAGGGAGTTCTGATACTGAACGTTGTTCGCCCCTGGAACGACGGTCTTCGTGTCGAACACCAGGGTCAGCGGCCCGGCCGTGCTGGCCATCTGCCGCGAATAGATGCCGCGCAAGGGCTGCCCGGAGTCGCCGCCGCTGGTCGCGCCACCGCCCTTGCTGCGGCCACGAAGCACCACCAGGCCCGAGCCGTTCACCGAAGGCTGGTTGAAGCTGTTGAAGACGCGGCCATCTCCACCCGGAATCGCATCGGCGCTGTTCGCGACGGTCATCCAGATGAAGGCAATCGGCAAGTCGGCCGCGTCTGCGGCGTTTGCCTTGACCTGCGCGTCGGCGCCTATGGGTCCGAGCATCGAGACTACGGCAGCGCCCAGGCTGGCCAGCCTCCGGTCGATTGAAATCATGTTCATGCTGTCTCCGGTCGTGAGTGTCTGGATAGATCGCGACGGCTCATATCTGCCATGCATCGCGTAATCACTCTACGAAGGCGAACAGGGTGCCGATTGCGTTGCCTCAAGCGCATCCGGCGAGCCACCGCTGCGCCTGACGAAGCTCAAGTCGATGCGCTGCCCCGGGCCAAGGCGTTGAGCGCACTCAAGCTCTTGCCCTGGAGCCAGGCCAAGACTGGCCGCTGCGAATCACGCAGACATCGGGGAATTGAACATGAAGGGCTTTGGAAGTCGGTTGGTCACTGCGAGCATCTGTGCCGCGCTGGCAGCATGCGGCGGTGGTTCATCACATGACGAAGTGGCGCCCGCCACTTCGTCCATCGTGTCGGTCGGAACGATTACCGGCTTCGGAAGCGTCATCGTCAACGGTGTCCGCTTCGACGACAGCAGCGCCACGATCACGGTCAATGACCAGGTCGCGACACGGGAGCAGTTGAAGGTCGGTATGGTGGTCGAAGTGGAAGGGCGTGCGCCTGCATGCCCGAATTCCGATCAGGCCGTATGCGAAGGCATCGCTGCGCGCATCCGCTTCCGGAACAATCTCGAAGGGCCCATCACTTCGATCAATCGTCTGACCAATACCCTGCAGGTGATGGGTCGCGAAATCGCGTTTGATGAGTCGACGGTCTTCGCGGGCGCCTCCCAGAGCGATCTCGGCGGCCTGAGTGTCGGTGACACGGTTTCGGTTAGCGGCTTGACCGATCAGACGCGCCTGCGCGCGCGCCTGATCGAACGCACGGGAAGCTTTCAGAATGGCATGACGCCCATCATGCTGCATGGCTTGGTGGCCCAGGTCGATACCGCCCTCGGAACGTGCACGGTCGATGGCATCCAGGTGCGCTTCCAGGGGTTGTCCGCCGCCGAACTGCCTGCCGGCGGCTTGGTCGACGGCCAGTACGTGGAAGTGCAGGGCAAGGGCTACGGCGAAACGGTCATGACGGCCGACCGCATCCAGTTGCGGGAGCGCATCAGCTTCCCCGACGCCAGTCTGGTGGAGGTCGAGGGCTATGTGTCGGGGTTCGTGTCGGTGTCCGCCTTCACCGTCGGCGGTCAGAAGGTTGATGCCTCGACGGCACTGTTCCGCAACGGCACCGCCGCCGACTTGAAGGATGGCGTCAGGATCGAGGTGGAAGGAACGATGTCGGGTGCCGTGCTGATCGCGAGCAAGGTGATCTTCCGTCAGGAGATCAACGCACAGATCGTGGCACCGATCCAGGCCAAGGATGCGGGCGCCAGTTCCTTCGTGCAGCTCGGCCAGACGGTCTTGACGACACCGTTGACGCAGTTCCTCGACAGTTCGGGTGCCGGCGGTCGAGCCGTCCCGACATTGGCTTATCCGGACCTTGCCATCAGCGATCGCATCGATGTACGGGCGTACAGAAACTCGGATGGCGTTCTGGTGGCGATGCGCGTCGAGCGGACCGATCCAGACCCGGTTCTGATCGCGAAGGGGCCGGTGGATTCCAAGAGCCCGCTGACGCGGTTGGGCCTGCTGGGCATCGATGTCGCCACCGGTCCTGCCACGCGCTATCGCGACACCCTGGGCAACCTGATCAGCGATATCGACTTCTATGCCCTGCTGCAGGTTCCGCCGGCCATGCCCACCATCGTTCGAGTGCAGGGTGAAGCGCTGGCGGGAAGCCTGAACACGATCGACGCGACCCGCGCCACCAGCACGCGCGGCGAAGTGGAAATCGCGCACTGAGTGCGGCTGGGCGGGTGCCGGGCGGTTCCTAGCCCCGGACAGGAACTGCCATGTGGCCAGTTCGCGGGGAGCACGGGTCAGCAGAGATCTTCAGCGGCAGGCGTTGGCCACGGTGTAGTCGATCACCTTCAGCTTGCCGCTGACGATGTCGGCGCGCGCGGCATCCACACGGACCTTCATCGCCGGAGTGACGAGCTTCGCGTTGTGCTCGTCCATGGCCAGATCGAGCGCGCCTTCCTTCAGGCCGAGCGCCGTGACGCCGGGCTTGACGCCTTCGAAGGCGCTGAAGACGGCCAGGTCCACGCGCTTGACGAGCGAGGTCAGCACCGCGCCCGGGTGCAGGTGGTTCTGGTTGCTGTCGACGCCGATGCTCAGCTTGCCGGCGTCCTTGGCGGCCTGCATCACCCCGAGGCCCGTGGTGCCGGCGGCTGCCCAGACCACATCCGCGCCCTGCGCGATCTGCGACCGGGCCAGCTCGGCGCCGCGCACGGGGTCGATCCAGGCCTGCGGCGTGGTTCCGGTCATGGCCGAGACGGTCTGCACGGCGGGCACCGCGTACTTCGCGCCCTGCTCGTAGCCGCACAGGAACTTGCGCACCAGCGGGATGTCCTGCCCGCCGACGAAGCCGATGCGTCCGCTGCGGCTGGCCATCGCGGCCAGCATGCCGACGAGGAAGGCTCCCTCGTGCTCGCGGTAGACGAAGCTCTGCACGTTGGGCAGGTCCACCACCATGTCGACGATGGCGAATCGCCGCTGCGGAAAGGCGCGGGCCACCTTGTCGATGGCGCTGGCCATCGGGAAGCCGACGCCGACGATGGGGTCGGCGCCGCGCTCGGCGAAACGGCGCACCGCCTGCTCGCGCTGCGCCGCGTTGGCGATCTCGAACTCGAGGTAGGGCTTGCCGGTGGCCTTCTTCCAGCGCTCGGCGCCTTCCCAGGCGGCCTGGTTGAAGCTGCGGTCGAACTTGCCCCCGAGCTCGAAGATCACCGCCGGCTGCGCCGATGCAGCCACCGCGGCGGCGCCCAGCGCCGCCGCGACCAGCCCCCGCATCATCAGAACAGCGCCTTGAACTGCACGCCCCAGGTGCGCGGCTCGTTGATGAAGCCGGTCAGGTTGTTGAAGTCGATGCCGCCGACGATGCGCACCTGGTCGGTGATGTTGCGGCCGTAGATCGAGGCTTCGTACTTGCCGTTGTTCCACAGGTAGCCCACTCGCAGGCCGCCTTCCAGCGACGCCTTGCCGGTGAACTCGACCGAGTCGTACAGGAAGAAGTTGACCTTGCTGCGATAGGCCCAGTCGGTGAGCACGTAGAAGTCGCCGCCGGCCAGCGGAATGCCGTAGCGCAGCACGAAGTTGGCCGTCGTCTTGGGCGCCTGCGGCAGCGGGTTGCCGTCGATGATGGCGCGGGTGTTGCCGTCGGCGTCGACGAACGTCGGGTCCTTGACCGTGCACTGGGCGCAGACCGCCACCGCGATGCCGCCGTCGCGGATCTTGGTGTCGTTGTAGCCCAGGCCCAGCGTGGCCAGCAGGTTGTCCGTCAGGTAGGCGGTCAGGTCGAGCTCGAAGCCCTGGCCGGTGGCCTTCTTGGCGTTCAGCAGGCGGTTGGCATTGCTGGTGCCGCCGACGGCGGTGAGCTGAAGGTCCTTCACGGTGTAGCGGAAGGCCGAGAAGCTGACACGCGCGCGCTTGTCGAGGAGGTCGGCCTTCACGCCGAGTTCGAACGAGGTGTTCGTCTCGGGGTCGGCAACCGACTTGGCGTTGAAGGCGCTCGCGCTCTGGATGCTGGAAGCCCGGAAGCCCGTGGCCACGCGGCCGAAGAGGTTGACGTCCTTGGTGAGCTTGTAGGTGGCGCTCAGGTCCCAGCTGGTGTTGGTGTCCGAGGGCTTGGCCGACAGGTCGCCGTCGGGCTCGAGGCCAGCCAGCTGCTCGATCGTGCACTTGGGCGGCGCCGGGATGGCGCCGATGGTGGGGCCGAAGCAGGGCGCGAAGCCGCTGGCCTCGTAGGCCAGCACCTGCAGGTCCTTCTTGTCGCGCGTGAAGCGCAGGCCGCCGCGCAGTTCCAGTGCCGGCGTGGCCTGGAAGCGCACCGCGCCGAAGATCGCCGAGGCGTCGTTCTTCTGCCGGATGCGCTGGTAGCCGTCCTGCGCGTTGCCGGCCAGGGAGTCGTAGCTGTAGCTGTCGACCGTGTAGTCCTCGCTGAAGAGGTACACGCCGCCCTGCCAGTTCAGCGGGCCCTTGTAGTTCGACTCGACGCGGAGTTCCTGCGTCAGCTGCTTGTGCTTCGGGATGCCGTCGGCCGTCTCGGAGCCGAACAGGATCAGGCCCGGTCCGGTGAGCTCGGGCGGCAGGAAGCCGGCGCCGAAGCCGCCGTCGATGTCGCCGCGGTTGAAGGTGTCCAGCGTCTCGTAGCCGGTGATCGAGTGCAGCGTGAACTGGCCGATGTCCCAGCGCAGGCGCGCGTTGGCGCCCATGGTCTTGAGCTTCGATTCGTTCGCGCCGTCGTAGGAGACCTTCTCGCGATCGAAGCCGTCGACCAGATCGTTCGTGCCTGGCTTGATGATGTTGGCGCGGAACAGGCGCGCGGAACCGTCGAGGTCGCGGGCATGCACGTTGAAGAGCGCGCTGAACTGCTTGTGCGGCTCATACAGCAGCTGCGCGCGCATGGCGCTGTCGCGGTAGCCCTCGAGCTTCTGGGTGGGGCCCGGCTCCCAGGTGTTGTCGACCCAGTCGCTGCGGCGCTGGTCGAGCACCGAGATGCGCGTGGACACGGTGGAAGACAGCGGGATCGTGGCCGCGCCTTCCAGGTTGGTGGTGCCCAGCGTGCCGATGCCGATGCTGCCGTAGCCCTCGAGCTTCTTGCCCGGCTTGACCGACTCGAACTTCACGACGCCGGCGGGTGAGTTGCGGCCGAAGAGCGTGCCCTGCGGGCCGCGCAGCACCTCGATGCGGTCGAGGTCGAAGGCGGGGAAGCCCTTCAGGATCGGGTTCTCCTGCACCACGTCGTCGTAGACCAGCGAGACCGGCTGCGAGGCATTGAGGCGGAAGTCGGTGTTGCCGTAGCCACGGATGTAGAAGCGCGGGAAGGCGCGGCCGAAGGACGACTCGATGTTCAGGCTCGGCACCCGGCCGGACAGGCCACGCAGATCCTGGCCGCTGGTGTTGAGCACGTCGAGGAATTCACCGGACAGCGTGCTGACGGAATTCGGGACGTCCTTGATGTTCTCCTCGCGGCGCTCGGCGGTGATGGTCACCGTCTGCAGGGTGCCGGACGGGGGCGCCGACTGGGCCCATGCACCCATCTGGGGCAGGGCGAGGATGGCAAGCGCTACCGCGTGGTGCGGCGGGAGCTTCGAGATGGCGCGCATGTGGACTCCTGGCGTGTGATGTCGAACTCCGGCAGCAATCTGCGTGCCGAAAGCGTGCATCATCCGACGACTTTCTGACCTTGCGTGACACGGCGTACCTCTCGTTGCACCCCAGCCACATGCTGAAACCCGATCAGAACCACGACTATCGCGACCAGGGCTTTCTGGTGTTGGAGGGCTTCAAGGCGGCGGGCGAGTTGCAGGCGCTGCGCGATCGCTCGCTCGAGATCATCGACGCCTTCGAAGCCGACACCCCCGCTGCTGTTTTCTCATCAAGAGAGCGAGCACTCACAACAGATGCCGCGCTCATCGCCTCGGGCAGCGGTGTGCACTGCTTCTTCGAGGCCGAGGCCTTCGACGCCGATGGCCGCCTGAACCGCCCCCGGCGGCTGGCGGTCAACAAGATCGGCCACGCGATGCACGACCTCGACCCGGTCTTCGACGCCTTCTTCCGCGACCCCCGGCTGGCGGCCATCAGCGCCGACATCGGCCTCGAACAGCCGCTGCTGTGGCAGTCGCAGGTGATCTTCAAGCCGCCCGGCATCGGCGGCGAGGTGCGCTGGCACCAGGACGCGAGCTTCTTCGAGACCGAGCCTCAGACCGTGACCACCTTCTGGTTCGCGCTCGAGGACGCCACGCGCGACAACGGCTGCCTGTGGGTGCAGCCCGGTGGCCAGCGCGGCCCGCTGCGCGAGCGCTATGTGCGCAACAGCGACCGGTTGGAGATGGAGGCGCTGGACGCCACACCCTGGCCGCGGGCCGGCGGGGACGCCGCCGAAGGGGTGCCACTGGAGGTGGCCGCCGGCGCGCTGGTGGTCTTCCACGGCCTGCTGCCGCACGGCAGCGCCGCCAACCGCTCGCCGGTGTCGCGCATGGCCTGCACGCTGCACGTGACCGACGGCGCCGCCGTCTACTCGCCGCGCAACTGGCTGCAGCGCGGCGCGGACCTGCCGGTCAGCGGGTTCCGGGCCGGCCATCGGGGCGCCATCCCGGGCGGCTCGTAGCCGGCGGACGCCCGAGGGCGCCGCCCCGGGGGTGAAACCTCCGGGTTGCAAGCGGTACGGGTCTTGCTAAATTCGCGGCCACAACACACATCCGCACGAGGAGCGCTTCATGACCCTGTCCCGCCGCACCACATTGGGCGTCGCCCTGGCCACCCTGGCCGTCGCTGCCAGCCCGGCCTTCGCCCAGGCCAAGCTCAAGGTCGCCGCCATCTACACGGTTCCCGTGGAGCAGCAGTGGGTCAGCCGCATCGACAAGGCGCTGAAGGCGGCCGTCGCACGCGGCGAGATCGAATACGTGTTCAGCGAGAACGTCGCCAACGCCGACTACGAGCGCGTGATGCGCCAGTACGCCGAAGGCGGCAACACGCTGATCGTCGGCGAGAGCTTCGCCGTCGAGGCCGCCGCCCGCAAGGTGGCCAAGGACTACCCGAAGGTCAGCTTCCTGATGGGCAGCTCCGGCAAGCCGCAGGCGCCGAACTTCGGCGTCTTCGACAACTACATCCAGGAGCCCGCCTACCTGACCGGCATGATCGCCGGCGGCATGAGCAAGAGCGGCAAGATCGGCATGGTCGGCGGCTACCCCATCCCCGAGGTGAACCGCCTGATGAACGCGTTCATGGCCGGCGCGCGCGAGATCAACCCGAAGGTCGAGTTCAGCATCACCTTCATCAACAGCTGGTTCGACCCCCCGAAGGCCAAGGAAGCCGCCTTCGCGATGATCGACAAGGGCGCCGACGTCATGTACGCCGAGCGCTTCGGCGTCAGCGACGCAGCCAAGGAGCGCAAGGTCCTGGCCATCGGCAACGTGATCGACACGCAGGCCCAGTACCCCGACACCGTGGTCGCCAGCGCGATCTGGCACATGGAGCCCACCATCGACAAGGCCATCGCGGCCGTCAAGGGCGGCAGCTTCAAGGCCGAGGACTACGGCTCGCTGTCGATGATGAAGGTCAAGGGCTCGTCGCTGTCGCCGCTGGGCACCTTCGAGAAGAAGATCCCGGCCGAGCTGGTGGCCAAGGTGCGCGCCAGGGAGAAGGCCATGCTCGAAGGCAAGTTCGCGGTCAAGGTCGACGACAACGCGCCCAAGGCCAAGTAAGCCGAGCGTGACGCCTGTCCTGCGCCTGCGGGGCATCACCAAGCGCTTCGGCCGGCTCGTCGCCAACGACGACATCTCGCTGGACCTCGCCCGCGGCGAGGTTCTTGCGCTGCTGGGCGAGAACGGAGCCGGCAAGAGCACGCTGATGTCCATCCTCTTCGGTCACTACGTGGCCGACGAGGGCCACATCGAGGTCGAAGGCGTGCGCCTGCCGCCAGGGCAGCCGCGCGCCGCGCTGGCGGCCGGCATCGGCATGGTGCACCAGCACTTCACGCTGGCCGACAACCTGAGCGTGCTCGACAACGTGATGCTCGGCACCGAGCCGCTGTGGCAGCCGTTTTCGCGCCGCGCCGCGGCGCGGGCACGCCTGAACGAGGTGGCCGGGCGCTTCGGGCTGGCGGCCGATGCCGACGCGCGCGTCGGCGACCTGTCCGTGGGCGAGCGCCAGCGGGTGGAGATCCTGAAGGCGCTGATGCGCGGCGCGCGCATCCTGATCCTGGACGAACCCACCGCCGTGCTGACACCGCAGGAGAGCGATTCGCTCTTCGCGACGCTCGGGCAGATGGTGGCGCAGGGCCTGTCCATCGTCTTCATCAGCCACAAGCTCGACGAGGTGCTGCGCATCTCCCACCGCATCGCCGTGCTGCGCGGCGGCAAGCTGGTGGCCGACCTGCCCGCCGCCGGCGCCGACAAGCCGATGCTGGCCGAGGCCATGGTGGGGCGCCGCGTGGCGCCCCCGGTGCGGCAGGCGCGCGCGCCCGGCGCCGTGGCCTGCGAACTGCCGGGCACGCCGCTGGCGCTGCGGGCCGGCGAGATCGTCGCCGTGGCGGGCGTGGCGGGCAACGGGCAGCAGGCGCTGGCCGAACGGCTGTGCGGCCAGGGGCATGAACCGGTGCTGCTCGACGGCCGTGCGCTGAAGGGCGCGCCGCGCGCCTTCGTCGCCGCGGGCGTGGCGCGCATCCCGGAAGACCGGCACGCCGTCGGCCTGGTCGGTGACCTTCCGCTGTGGGAGAACGCGGTGCTCGAGCGCTACGCCACGCCGCGTTTCGCGCGGGGCGGCGTGGTGCGGCGTGGCGCGGCGCGCGCCTTCGCGGCCGGCATCCTGGAGCGCTTCGACGTGCGCGGCGGCGGGCTCGACAGCCCGGCCCGCGCGCTCTCGGGCGGCAACATGCAGAAGCTGATCCTGGGGCGCGCGCTGAGCAGCGGCACCCCGAAGCTCATCGTCGCCGACCAGCCCACCTGGGGCCTGGACATCGGCGCCGTGGCCTACGTGCACCAGCAACTGCTGGACGCCGCGGCCGCAGGCAGCGCAGTGCTGCTGATCAGCGAGGACCTCGACGAGATCTTCGCGCTGGCCGACCGCATCGCGGTGATGCACCACGGGCAGCTCACCGAGGCCCGGCCCGCCGCCGACTGGACGCTGGCGACGATCGGCCTCGCGATGGCAGGGGGCGCCGATGCGGCTCGAACGGCGCACTGACACTCCCGCCTGGCTGCTGCTGGCGGCACCCGTGGGCGCGCTGCTGTTCACGCTGGCCGTGACATCGCTGCTGGTGGCCTGGGCCGGCGCGCCGGTGGGGCGCGCCTACGCGCTGCTGCTGGAAGGCGGCTTCGGCTCGCGCTTCGCGCTGACCGAGACGCTGACGCGCGCCACGCCGCTCATCTTCACGGGGCTGGCCGCCGCCGTGGCCTTCCGCGCGCGGCTGTTCAACATCGGCGCAGAAGGGCAGCTCTTCGCGGGCGCGCTCGCAGCGGTGGCGGTGGGCGGCCTGCACGACGGCTCCGGGCTCGGATGGCCGCCCGCGCTGCTGTTCCCGCTGATGATGGCTGCGGCCGCGCTGGCCGGCGCGCTGCTGCTGCTGGGGCCGGCACTGATGAAGAGCCGGCTCGGCGTGGACGAGGTCGTGACGACGCTGCTGCTGAACTTCATCGTTCTGCTGTTCGTCTCGGCCATGCTCGACGGGCCCATGAAGGACCCCGGCGCCATGGGCTGGCCGCAGAGCGTGGCCCTGCAGGATTCATTGCAGCTCGACAAGCTGCTGGAGCGCAGCCGCGTGCACACCGGGTTGCTGGGCGCGCTGCTGGCGGCCGTGGCGGCCTGGGCGCTGCTGAAGTACACCACGCTCGGCTTCGGCATCCGCGCCGCCGGCGCCAACCCGCGCGCGGCCGCCTTCGCGGGCGTGCCGGTGGGCTGGACCACGGTGGCGGTGGCGCTGCTGTCGGGCGCGCTGGCGGGCCTGGCGGGCGCGGTCGAGGTGGCGGGCCGCACGGCCTACGTCACGCTCGACATGAGCCCCGGCTACGGCTACACCGGCATCGTCATCGCGATGCTCGCCATGCTGAACCCGCTGGGCGTGGTGGCCGCGGCCGTCTTCGTGGCGGGCATGCTGGTGGGCGCCGACAGCATGAGCCGTGCGGTGGGCGTGCCCACCTACATCGCGGACGTCATCGTCGCCGTCTCGCTGCTGTCGATGCTGGTGGCCACGATGCTGACGCAGTACAGGCCGAGGCGATGAACGAGACGCTCGAACTCCTGATGGCCGCGCCCTTCTGGGTCTCGGTGCTGCGCATCGCCACGCCGCTGATCCTGGGCACGCTGGGCGTGCTGCTGTGCGAGCGCGCCGGGGTGCTGAACCTGGGCATCGAGGGCATCATGGTGGCGGGCGCGTTCGTCGGCTGGCTGGTCGTGTACCAGGGCGCGGGCCTGTGGGCCGGCGTGGGCGCAGCGGCGCTGACCGGCGCGCTGCTGGGCGTGCTGCACGGCTTTCTCACGGTGAACCTGGCGCTGTCGCAGCATGTCTCGGGCCTCGGCATCACGCTGCTGGCCACCAGCGTGTCCAGCTACGCCTACCGCGTGAGCTTCCCGAAGGTGGACACGCCGCCGACCATCGAACCCTTCGCGCCCATGGCCTGGCTGCCGCTGCCGGTGCTGGATGCCCAGACGCCCCTGACAGCGCTGGCCCTGCTGGCGGTGCCCGCCATCGCCTGGGTTCTGTACCGCACGCCACTCGGCCTGGCGCTGCGCATGGTGGGCGAGAACCCGGCCGCCGCCGAGGGACAGGGCCTCAGCGTGGCCGGCGTGCGCATCGGGGCGCTGGCAGCGGGTTCCGCGCTGATGGCGGTGGCCGGCGCCTTTCTCACGCTGTCGGCCTTCAACGCGTTCTACTTCAACATGGTCAACGGCCGCGGCTGGGTCTGCGTGGCGCTGGTGGTGTTCGCGTCGTGGCGGCCCGGCATGGCGCTGGTGGGCGCGCTGCTGTTCGCGTTCTTCGATGCCTTGCAGCTTCGGCTTCAGCAGGCCGGCGGCGGCGTCCTGGGCCTGGAACTCCCCTATCAGGTCTACCTGATGCTGCCCTACGCGATGGCCATCGTGGCGCTGATCCTCGTCGCGCGCAGGGCGAGCTATCCGCAGGCGCTGATGAAGCCGTACCGCAAGGGAGAGCGTTGACCCCCTCACACCGTTGGGGGTGAGAACCCTCAGCTTCGGTGATTTCATGGGGGTGGTTTTCGGCATGGGTGGCGCTACATTCGGCCAAAACCAGGAGCCGACATGAGCCAAGCCACTCGCCTCGCCCGCCGGGGCCGCAAGAGCCGTCACAGCGCCGCATCGCTCGTTCCGCTGATGCTGTCGGCAGCCATCGGCAGCGCCTACGCGGCCACGGTCACCGTCAACGGAACGGCGGGCCAGCAGGGCACCGCCGGCACTTCGCCCGGCGGCAACGGCGGCACGGGGGGCAGCGGGCAGAGCGCCAATGCCAGCGCAGGCGGCAACGGGGACAGCGCCAACACGGCCACCGCCTCGGCAGGCGCAGGCGGCAGCGGAGGCTCGGGTGGCAGCGGCACGGCAACGATCAAGGGCGGCAACGCAGGAAGTGGCGGCACGGCCGGCAACGCTTCAGCTTCGGCCACCACCAGCACGGCCTCCAGCGGCAGCGCGACCGCCACGGCTTATGGCGGCAGCGGGGGTTCCTCGGGGTCGCCAGGCGGCGACGGCGGCGCGGGCGCGGGTCTGGGCGGATCCGGTGCTGCGGGCGGCACGGCATCGGCCACGGCATCCGGGACCACCAGCAGCGGATCGTCCATGACCGTCAACGCAACGGCGCAAGGCGGGGGAGGCGGCGTCGCGATCAGCAGCGGTCGGTCAGCAGGCAGCGGCGGGTCGGCAACGGGAGCCTCAGCCACGGGCAGTTCCAACGGTGGCACGGTCAGCGTTTCGACCACGGCCAGTTCGGGCAGCGGCGGCACGGGTTACGACGGCGCGAGCGGCGGCAATGGGGCGGCAGCGACAGTATCGAACGGGGTCAACGGCTCCACCACGGGCACGATGTACTGGTCCCAGACCGCCAACGGCGGCTATGGCGGCTTCTCGTACGGCAGCGCGGCGGGCAACGGGGGCAGCGCCAGTTCCACGCTGTCGCGCAGCAACACGGGCGCCACGTCGCTGAACGTCAGTGTCACCGCCAACGGCGGATTCGGCGGTGGCACCTCGGGCGGCTCCGCGGGCACCAGCGGCAGCGCCACGTCGTCCGGCACGGTATCGGCCACCGGCACGCTCAACCTCAGCGTCTACGCAACGGGCGGCAGCGGCGGCGCCGGCTCCATCGGCAGCGGCACCAACGGCGCGACGGGCTCGGCCACTGCGTCTGGCACCACCACCGGCGCAGCGAGCGTCAGTACGCTCGCACAGGCGTCCGGGGGCGTTGGCGGCAGCGCCTCGGGGGCGGGCCGCAGCGCAGGAAACGGCAACTCGGCCACCATCTCCGCTGCTGGCACCACGGGGACCGGTACCGCCACCGTGCGGGGCACGGCCTACGGTGGCAGCGGGGGCAGCGCCTCTGCCGGGGCCATCGCCGGCGACGGCGGCAGCGTGACGGCAAACAACAATGTGTCGGGCACCACCGCGGGTTCGCTCGCCCTGCACCAGACCGCCTACGGCGGCGCGGGCGGCTCGGCCAGCGACGGCACGGCCGGACTGGGCGGTGACGCAACCAGCACACTCAACCGCAGCAATGCCACCGCTTCGTCGATGACGACGACGGTCTCGGCCACTGGCGGCACGGGCGGGGGTGTCGGCGGCACTTCGGGGACCTCACGCAATGGCGGCAACGCCACGACCAGCACCGTCATCAACAGCATCGGCACGCTGTCCGTGTCCGCTACGTCCTACGGCGGCAACGGGGGCAGCGGTTCGGCCACGTCGTCCTCGGGCAGCACCGGCGGCAGCGCCAGCGCGTCGGCCCAGGGCAATACCAGCACAGGCCTCCCGACGACTGTCAACGCGACCGCCGTCGGCGGTTCAGGCGGCCAGGCCTCGGGTGGCGGCCAGAGCGCGGGCAACGGCGGCGGCGTATCGCTGGCGTCTGCGGTCGGCACCTCGACCAGCGGCACCGTGAGCGTTGCAGCCGCGGCCAGCGGCGGTTCGGGCGGGACGGGATACAACACCGCCAAGGGCGGCAACGGGGCGGCTGCCACGGTAGCCAACGCCATCAGCGGCAGTACTTCGGGGACGATGTACTGGTCGCAGGCCGCCAACGGCGGGTACGGGGGCTACTCCTACGGGGCCGCAGGCGGCACCGCCGGCAGCGCCACGTCCAGCCTCTCGCGCGCCGTCACCGGAACCGCATCGCTCAACGTCAACGTATCGGCCACGGGCGGGCTCGGCGGCGGCACTACCAGCGGCACCACCTCGGCCGGCGGCGCAGCCACCGCATCGGGTTCGGTCTCGACCACCGGCGGGCTTTCGCAAAGCGTCTACGCCACCGGGGGATCCGGCGGGTCCGGGGCAACGGCCAACGGCGCCGCAGGCGGCACGGCCTCGGCGACCACATCCGGCACGTCGACGCTCGGCTCCGCAGTCAACGTCTTCGCCCAGGGTGCGGGGGGCAGCGGAGGCAGTGCCTCGGGGGCGGGCCGCACCGCCGGAATCGGCGCGACGGCCACCGTTTCCGCCACCGGCACCACCGGCACCGGCACCCTGACTGTCCGAGGCACGGCCTATGGCGGCAACGGCGGCAATGCGTCCACAGGCGCCACGGCCGGCAACGGTGCGGGCGTCACGGCGGCGAACAGCGTGTCGGGCAGCACCGCCGGTTCGCTGACCTTCCAGCAATACGCCTACGGCGGCGCCGGCGGCTCGGCATCCGACGGCGCAGCCGGGCTGGGCGGCAATGCCACCAGCACGCTCAACCGCGCCAATGCCACGGCCTCGACGATGGCCGTCACCGTGCAGGCCCAAGGCGGCAGCGGTGGCAGCGCGACCGGCACCTCGGGCACCACACGGAATGGCGGCAATGCGACCGTTGGCAGTGCGATCACCAGCGTCGGCACGGTGTCGGTCACGACGCACGCCTATGGCGGCAATGGCGGTAACGGCTCGGCGACCTCTTCTTCCGGCAGCCGAGGCGGCAACACGACCGCTTCGGCCCAGGGCACCACCTCGGGCGGCCTGACGGCCACCGTCTCCGCGACCGCATCTGGCGGCACCGGCGGCCAGGGTTCAGGCGCAGGTCAGTCCGCCGGCAACGGCGGCACTGCGGCACTCACGACGGCCGTGGGCAATTCCGGCAGCGGCACCGTCAGCGTTTCCGCCACCCGCAGCAGCGGCGCCGGCGGCACGGGCTACAACACGGCGGACGGCGGCAATGGTGCAGCCGTGGGCATGACCAACGGCGTCAACGGCACGACCACGGGCACGATGTACTGGGCCCAGGCGGCCAATGGCGGCTATGGCGGCTACTCCTACGGCGGCGCGGCGGGCACGGGCGGCAATGCCGTTTCCAAGCTGTCCCGCGCCAACACCGGCACCGCGTCGCTCAATGTCTCCGTGACAGCCACCGGCGGCACGGGTGGCGGCACCAGCGGCGGCACCAGCGCCCTGGGCGGCACCGGAACGGCCAGCGGCACGGTCACGGCCACCGGAACCCTGGCGCTGAGCGTCTATGGAACCGGCGGCAGCGGCGGCTCGGGCTCGACCGCCAGCGGATCCCAGGGTGCGGCCGGTTCGTCCACCGTCTCGGGAACCTCCACGGGCGGCGCCAGCGTGAACGCATTCGCGCAGGGTGCGGGCGGATCGGGGGGCAGCGCTTCGGGTGCAGGCCGGACCGCCGGCAACGGCGGCACCGCCACGATTACCGCCACGGGCGCAACGGGCACCGGCAGCCTGACCGTCAGAGGCACCGGCTACGGCGGCAACGGCGGCAATGCCAGCGCAGGTGCCAACGCCGGCAACGGCGCCAGCGTCACGGCGACCAACCGGGTATCGGGCAGCACGGCAGGTGCGCTCACGTTCCAGCAGTATGTGTACGCAGGCGCGGGTGGTTCGGCGTCCGACGGCGCCGGCGGCCTGGGCGGAGAGGCGTCCAGCACTCTCAACCGTTCGGACACCGCAGCCGCGACGATGAACGTATCGGTGCAGTCGCACGGCGGCTCCGGTGGCGGCACCAGCGGCAGTTCCGGCACCACGGGCCACGGCGGCAACGCGACGACCGGCACCGTGATCAACAGCGTGGG
>CAJAES010000074.1 GCA_903938815.1 uncultured beta proteobacterium | reverse complement strand
GGCCGCCGCCTCCTCCTTGACTTCCCGTCGCACAGCCGCCCGCCCGCCCGATCCCGCCACCAGGGTTGGTGTGCGACGCAGGCATGCCGGGCAGCCGGCAGGCCGGGGATGCCGGGTGGCCGGCGGAGCGAAGTAAAGGAGGAGGAACGCGCGAAGCGCGTTCCGGGGGACATGAGCGCAGTCGGCCACCCGGCGTCCCCGGCCCGCGCGATGCGGGCACGCGCAAGCGGGGTGCCGACACGCAACCCCACCGAACCAGCAGCAAAGGCACAGGATTGATCGACGACACGGAATTCATTTCAGCGCGGATACCAAGGAGGGATCTGCGCATCGACGTTGACCCACACGCTCTTGACCTGCGTGTACTCGCGCATCGCGTCGAAGCCCATCTCGCGGCCGTAGCCGCTCTGGCCCACGCCGCCGAAGGGCGAGCCGGGGTTCACGCGCTTGTAGCTGTTGATCCACACCATGCCGGCCTTCATCTCGCGCGCCATGCGGTGCGCGCGCTGCAGGTGGCTCGTCCACAGGCCGCTGCCCAGGCCGTACTCGGTGCCATTGGCGATGGCCATGGCCTCGGCCTCGTCCTTGAAGGTGAGCACGGTGACGAAGGGGCCGAAGACCTCCTCCTGCGCGATGCGGTCCTGCGGGCTCTTCGCCTTCACGATGGTGGGCTCGACATAGCAGCCGCGGCTCAGAGCCTCGTCCACGGGCGCGCGTCCACCGGCGATCAGCTCGCCGCCCTGCTCCCGCGCAACGTCCACGTAGGACAGCACGCGGTCGCGGTGCAGCGCGCTGGTGAGCGGGCCCATCTCGGTGGCAGAGTCCATCGGGTTGCCCAGGCGGATGCTGCGCGCCAGCGTGGCGAAGCGCTCGAGGAACTCGTCGGCGATGCTTTCCTGCAGCATCAGGCGGCTGCCCGCGATGCAGGCCTGCACCTGGTTGTGGAAGATGGCCCAGGCGCTGCCGTTCACGGCCGCCGTGAGGTTGGCGTCGTCGAAGACGATGTTGGCGCCCTTGCCGCCGAGTTCCAGCTGCACCTTCTTCAGGTTGCCCGCGCTGGCCTGCACGATGCGCCGGCCCGTGGCGGTGCTGCCGGTGAAGGCCACCTTGGCGATGCGCGGGTGCTCGGCGATGTACTGGCCGGCCACGTGGCCGAGGCCGGGGACGATGTTCACCACTCCCGGCGGCATGCCGGCTTCCATCATCAGCTCGGCGATCTTCAGCGTCGACAGCGGCGTGATCTCGGCGGGCTTGAGCACGACGGTATTGCCAGCGGCCAGCGCGGGCGCCATCTTCCAGGCCGTGAACATCAGCGGGAAGTTCCACGGCACGACCTGCCCCACCACGCCCACGGGCTCGCGCAGCAGGTAGTTCAGGAAGCCGGTCTCGACCGGCACCACGTCGCCCTGGAACTTGTCGGCCATGCCGCCGAAATAGCGGTAGCAGGCCGCCGTGCGCGGCACGTCCAGCGCGCGGCTGTCCTTCAGCGGGTGGCCGGTGTCCAGCGTCTCCAGGCGCGCAAGCTCCTCGGTGTTGGCCTCGATCAGGTCGGCCAGCTTCAGCAGGATGCGCCCGCGGTCGGCCGCGGCCATGCGCGCCCAGACCGGGAAGGCGCGCTCGGCCGCAGCCACGGCGCGGTCCACGTCCTCGCGGCCCGCCATCGCCACGTCGGCGATGACGGAGTTGTCGTGCGGGTTCAGTGTGGCCAGGGTCTGGCCGTCGGCCGCATCGACGAAGCGGCCGTCGATGAAGAGCTGGTGCCGGATGGGCGTGCGCAGGCCCGCCGCGGCCGCGATGTCCGCGAGTGTCATGTCGGTCTCCGGGGCCTCAGAACTGGACGGGAACTTCGGGCGCTTCGCCCTTCTGGATCTCGTAGACGAGGTTCGGGCTGCCGTTCTCCCACACCAGCAGCATGCTGCGCTTGGGGCTGTAGCCCTGGTGGCGGCAGTAGGCGGGCATCGCAGCCATGTCGCCGGCCTTCATGATCACGCGGGCCAGCGGCTTGCCGGTGGTCTTGTCGGCGCAGTCCCAGTGGATCTCGTCGCACATCTGGAAGAACCACTCCACGCGGTCGTTCGCATGGATGATGGGCAGGATGTGCTCTTCGGTCGTCGGGCACATGAAGCTGTACTTCACCACGCTGGTGAAGCTTGGGTTCCAGGTCACCTGGCTGCGCGACAGAAAGGCGAACAGGTTGAAGGCGTGCACATCGTTCTCGAAGCCGGGCTCGGGGTGCAGTTCGGGCTGGTCCTGGGGCACGTCGGCGAAGGCGCGGTTGACCATCGTGCCGCGCTCGTCGGTGCGCAGCGCGAGGTCGCCCTTCATGCCCACGCAGCGCGTGGCGAGTTCGCGGGCGCGCGTGATGGCGGGCGTGTTGTTGCCTCGCTTGCGGCCGTAGGCGCTGCCGGTTTCCTGCGGCGCGGCGAACGGGTCGAAGCCTTCGTTCGTCCAGTCGTCGAGCATCGCGAAGAAGGTGGCGGCGATCTGCTCGGTGGGGAAGTTCTCGAGCCGGTCCACGCCAGCGGCCTTCATCGTGGCGTTGTAGGTGCCGGCGTACATGTCCACCGTCTGGTAGTGGTTGGTGGTGCCGAACACGTGGTCGAAGTTGACGCCGCCGTAGAAGAAGCCCCAGGCCACGTCGCGCATCAGCGCGCGCAGGAAGTTGCCGATGTCGGCGGTGTGCGAAAGCGGGCGGCCGTCGCGCGTCTTCCACTGGATGTGGGCGAAGTACTCGTCGCGGCGGAAGCTGAAGCCGCCGAGCTCGAAATCCTTGTAGCCGAGCGTGGCGTGCGGCTGCGAGGCGATGACGCGGGCGATGTCTGCGGGGGCGTTCATGGTGTGGTGCTCCTTGGGTTCAGGCGACCTGGCAGATCTCGGCCCAGCGCTCGACGCTGAGATCGCCCTTGCAGGTCTGCAGGATCACGACGCCGGGCCTGGCGCTGCGGAACTGGTAGGCGGTGTTCTTGGGCAGCAGGGCCTGGTGACCGCGCCTGAGCTTCATCCAGCCCATCTTCGCGCCGCGCGGCTCGCCGTTCACGAGCACCGCACCGTTGTGTTCGGCGTCGGGCACGGCCTGCGCTGTGTCGAGCTGCACGAGGTGGATCTCGACCTCGCCGTCCATCACCAGTGCGAACTCGTCGTGCGCGCAGGCGTACCAGGGCGACGAGCCCTCGGCGCGCAGCGCCTCGAGCACGTAGATCTGGTTCTGGCCGAAGACCACCTTCTCGTAGGGTGCGGCCTTGGAGGCGATCTCGAAGCAGTTCGAGAAGGCGTAGTGCTTCACGTTGTCGTCGATCACCTGGACGCCGCCCTTCTCGAAGCGTTCCAGGGAGCCGAACTGCGTGGTGTAGGCGGTGGCGGTCATGCGTGTCTCCTGCATCTTGGGCCGTCGATGAAGCCCAGTGTAGGAACAGCGCCAAGCCGGCGGTAGGGACCAGAGGCCGACTTGATTGTTCTGGTTTGCCGAATAATCTACGGGGAAACCCGGATCATTCGACGATCGTCGCAGGCATCAGGCCCCGCGCGATCAGGGCCTCGTCCCAGGGGGGCGGGCCCGAGAAGCTCTGCTCGAGCACGTCGAGAAACAGTTTGAGCTTCAGGGCGCTGCGAACAGTGGCCGGGTAGAAGACCGAGAGCCAGAACGCGCTGAGCGGGAACTCCGGCAGCATCAGGCGCAGCCGGCCGTCGAGGATGGCGTCGGCCGCCACCAGCGTGGGAACGCAAACAATGCCCGCGTTCTCGAGCGCGTATTCGCGCAGCAGGTGCACGCTGTTGGTCAGCAGCACCGGCTTGAGCTCGAGCTGCACCGTCTCGGCCGCGCCGTGAAAGGCCAGGCGCTCCCGCGTGGGGTAGCCCGAGTACCAGCCGATGCGGTGCCCGAGCAGGTCGCGCGGGTGGCGCGGCAGGCCGTGGCGGCGCACGTACTCGGGCGTGGCGCAGAACACGCGCCGCACTGGAAACAGCTTCTTCGAGATCAGCTCCTCCGATCGCGGCGGGAAGATCTGCAGCGCGCAGTCGAAGCCCTCCTTGACGGGGTCGATGGCCGCGTCGTTGACGATCATGTCGAGCACGATCTGCGGGTAGCGCGACTGGAAGCGCTGCAACACCTGCGCGAGGTGCCCGAGCACGAAGCCCGGGAGCGCGTGCACGCGCAGGCGGCCCGTGGGCGAGGTGGTGACCTCGCGCATCTGGTCGACCACCTCGTTCGTGCGGCCCACGAGTTCGACGCAATCGCGCAGGAAGGCCTGGCCCAGTTCCGACAGCCGCACGCTGCGCGTATTGCGGTGCAGCAGCGGCGCGCCGACGAACGCTTCGAGCTGCTGGATGCGCGCCGTGACGACCGAGCGCGAGACGCGCATCTGCCGCGCAGCCTCGGCGAAGCTCTGGGTTTCGGCGACGCGCACGAAGGCGTCGATGGCGAGGAAGCGGTCCATGCAGGGTCGGCAGTCTAGGCTCACAATGCCGCGCCATGAGCACCACTGTCGACTACTGCTTCACCCCCGTGTCGCCCTGGGCGTACCTGGGGCACGCGCGCTTCGTGCAGATCCTGAAGGACACGGGCGCTGCGGTGAACGTGCGCCCGGTGGACTACGGCGCCATCTTCCCCGTCTCCGGCGGCCTGCCCTTGCCCAAGCGCGCGCCGCAGCGGCAAGCCTACCGGCTGGTGGAGCTGCAGCGCTTCAGCACGCACCTCGGCCTGCCGCTGAACCTGAAGCCGGCGTTCTTTCCGGTGTCGGGGGACGCGGCCAGCAAGCTCATCGTCGCCGCCGACCTCGCCTGCGGCGCGATGGCGGCACTCGACCTGGCGGGCCGCATGGGCCGCGCGGTGTGGGCCGAGGAACGCAACCTCGCCGACCCGGACGTGTTGCAGGCACTGCTCGCGGAAGTGGGCCTGCCCGCCGCGCTGATGGCCGATTCGGCCCGGCCGGAAGTGGCCGCCGCCTGCGCGGGTTACACCGAGCAGGCGATCGAGGCCGGCGTCTTCGGCGCGCCCAGCTACGTCATCGACGGCGAGATCTTCTGGGGCCAGGACCGCCTGGACTTCGTCGAACGCCGGCTTCGCGCAGGCTGATCAGGCCCCGCGCAGCAAGTTGGCCAGCTCGACGGCCGACTTCACGTTCATCTTGTCGAAGACCCGGGCGCGGTGCACTTCGACCGTGCGCACGCTGATGCCCAGCGCATCGGCGATCAGCTTGTTCGGGCGCCCCTCGATGACGAGCTGCATCACGTCGCGTTCGCGCTCGGTGAGCTCGTCCAGCAGCTTCTGCACGCCCACCGCGCCGCGCCTGAGCAGCAGCGTTTCGGCGCTCAGCGTGAGCGCGTGCTCGACGCGGTCGACGAGGCCGTTGTTGGAGAAAGGCTTCTCGACGAAGTCGAACGCGCCGCGCTTCACGGCCGCAACCGCGGTGGGCACATCGCCGTGGCCCGTGAGGAAGATCACCGGCAGCGCGGGCAGCAGCCCGCGGTCGGCCAGGCGCTCGAACAGCACGAGGCCGCTGGTGCCCGGCATGCGCACGTCCAGCACCAGGCAGGAAGGGGCGGAAGGGAACAGCGCCGGCAGGCCGGCCACGTGGGCCTCGAAGGCCTCGACGCTGGGGAAGCCCTCCGACAGCAGGCGCCGCGAGCGCAGCAGCCAGGCCAGCGCGTCGCGCACCACATCCTCGTCGTCGACGAGGTAGACCATCGGCAGGCCGAGCGTGGGGTCGAGGTTCATGTCGTGGTCGCGGTGTCGGCGGGTGATGTCGGCCGCGGCGGCGCGGCACGCGGCGTCGGCAGCGTGAAGTGGAACTCCGTGCCGGCCCCGCCGGCCGCAGGGCCGAAATCGAGCGCACCGCCGTGCTGCTCGATGACCGTCCGGCACAGGCTCAGGCCCAGGCCCATGCCTTCGCGGCGCGTGGTGTAGAAGGGCGTGAACAGGCGCGCCGCCACCTCGGGCGGGATGCCGGGCCCGGCATCGGCCACCGTGAACGTGACCCAGCGCTCGTGCGTACGGCGCACCACCAGGCGCAGCACGCGCTCGGCGGGCCGCGTGGCGGCCTCCATCGCCTGGATGCCGTTGCGCGTGAGGTTCAGCAGCACCTGCTCGACCATGGTCCGGTCGCACATCACGCGCGGCGCGGGCGTGGGCAGGTCGAGCTCGACACGGGTGCCGCTCTTGCGGGCCTGCAGGCGCACCAGGGGCAGCACGGCATCGAGCAGCAGATCGGCGCCGATGGCCTCGTGCAACTGCTCGCGGCGGCGCACGAAGTCGTGCACGCTCTTGATGACGCGGCCGGCGCGCTCGGCCTGCTCGTTGATGCGCTCGAGCGCCTGCTTCAGCAGCGCGGGCGTCTGCGCATCGGGTTCGTCCAGCAGGTTCAGCGAGCCGCTGGCGTAGCTGGCGATGGCGGCCAGCGGCTGGTTCAGCTCGTGGCTCATCAGGGATGCCATCTCGCCGACGGTGGCCAGGCGGGCCGTGGCCTGCAGGCGCTCCTGCTGCTGGCGCGACAGCTCCTCCACGCTGCGCTGCGCGGAGAGATCGAGCACGGCGCTCATCCAGCCGCTCTGCTTGCCCAGGCCGTCGACCAGCGGCGCCTCGTAGATCATCACGGGGAAGCGCTCGCCACCCTTGCGCATGAACTCGGTCTCGAAGCCTTCGCGTGCCGCTGCGTTCAGCGCCGCCGCGTCGGGCGACAGTCGCAGCGACTGTCGGCGGCGGTACTCCACGCGGTGCTCCGGCGGCCAGTAGGGCGGCTCGGCGGCGGCGCGCAATTCATCCGGGCTGAAGCCCACCATGGCGCAGAACGCGGGGTTCACGTAGCTGATGCGGCCGTCGAGCCCACGGGCGCGCAGGCCCGTGACCAGCGAATCCTCCATCGCCTTGCGAAAGGCGAGCGCCTCGGCGAGCGCGCCTTCGGCCATCGCACGCCGCCGCACGTCGTAAGCCAGCAGCAGCACCAGCGCGAAGAGCGCCATCGACAGGCCCAGCACGAGCGCCGTCGACAGGTTGGGAATGAGCCGCGGAGCGCCGGTGGCGCTGTCCACGCGCAGCTGCAGGGTCGCGCCTGGCAGGTCGACGAGGCGTTCGGCGCGAAAGACGCCGGCGCCGCGGGGCAGGCCGGTGCGCGCCAGGCGCGTGCCGTCGCCCTCGACGAAGGAGATCTCGTGCGCGCGCGCCTGCCCGGACGTGACGGCCGCTTCCAGCAGGGGCGCAAGCGCCACCGAACCCACCACATAGCCATGCACGCGGCCACCGCCAGCCAGCGGCACGCACAGGTCCATCAACTCCTGGCCGAGCCCGCCGGGCATCGGCACGAAAAAGCTGCGCGAGAAGGCGGGCACCAGGGTGCGCCGCGCCGCGGCGCAGGCGACCTCCGTCTCGACGTCGCTTTCGGTGCGGGAGATCAGAGTGAAGAGCGGCGCCGCATGGGGCGTGTCGGCAGTCAGGATCGGCTGCGCGGTGTCGTCGCGCAACTCCAGCCGCACGAGCGACCGCCGCTGCCGCAGCATCTCCTGCGCGGCAGTCGTCCATGCCGGGGCGGGCTGCGCGGCCAGGGACTGCATCTGCTGCTGCAGGCCGACCAGATCCCGGCGGACTTCGGCTGCCACCTCCACCGCCACCCCGTCGGTGGCCTCCTGTGCCCGCGATGCCTCGTAGTTGACCGTCAGGCCGACCAGCAGGGATTGCGCCACGAGCAGCAGCAGCACCAGCGCGCTCCACAGCAGCGCGCGCCGGTGGCGACGCCATCCGGAGGCGGTGACGGCCACCGCAGGGGCCGGAGCCGATGCGGGAGCGGGAGCTGAGGCGGTACTCATGTCGAGGGGGGTCAGAATAGAGGCCGTCCGGTCAGGAGAGATAAGCAGTTTCGCGCATGGGTGCGCGGGCCGTCATCGCGCACACTCTCGGCCCGCCCACCCCAACGCCCCAATTGCCGGGAGTCGCCTCGACCATGTCCACCGCCGATGACAAGCGCGCCGCGCTCCGCCGTGCCGCCCTCGAGTATCACGAGTTCCCGGTGCCGGGCAAGATCGCCATCCAGGCGACCAAGCAGCTCGTCAACCAGCACGACCTGTCGCTGGCCTATTCGCCGGGCGTCGCGGCTGCCTGCGAGGAGATCGTCGCCGACCCCGCCAACGCCTTCCGCTACACCTCTCGCGGCAACCTGGTCGCCGTCGTGACCAACGGCACCGCGGTGCTGGGCCTGGGCGACATCGGTCCGCTGGCCTCCAAGCCCGTCATGGAAGGCAAGGCGGTGCTGTTCAAGAAGTTCGCGGGCATCGACGTCTTCGACCTCGAGGTGAACGAGCGCAATCTCGACAAGCTGGTGGACATCATCGCCGCGCTGGAGCCCACCTTCGGCGGCATCAACCTCGAGGACATCAAGGCGCCTGACTGCTTCTACGTGGAGCGCAAGCTGCGCGAGCGCATGAAGATCCCCGTCTTCCACGACGACCAGCACGGCACCGCCATCGTGGTGGGCGCTGCGCTCCTGAACGCGCTGAAGGTCACGGGCAAGGCCATCGGCGAGGTGAAGCTCGTCACGTCCGGCGCCGGCGCCGCTGCGCTGGCCTGCCTGGGCCTGCTGGTGAAGCTGGGCGTGCGGCGCGAGAACATCTGGGTGACCGACCTCGCCGGCGTGGTCTACGAGGGCCGCGTCGAACTGATGGACGAGGACAAGGCGTTCTTCGCGCAGAAGACGGATGCCCGCACGCTCGGCGACGTCATCGTCGGCGCCGACGTGTTCCTGGGCCTGTCGGCCGGCGGCGTGATGAAGCCGGCGATGGTCGCGGCCATGGCCGCCCGCCCGGTGATCTTCGCGCTGGCCAACCCGACCCCGGAGATCCTGCCGGAAGAAGCGCGTGCCGTGCGCGACGACATCATCATGGCCACGGGCCGCACGGACTACCCGAACCAGGTCAACAACGTCCTGTGCTTCCCGTACATCTTCCGCGGCGCGCTGGACTGCGGCGCGACGACCGTGACGGACGCGATGGAGATTGCCGCGGT
>CAJAES010000073.1 GCA_903938815.1 uncultured beta proteobacterium | reverse complement strand
GCCCGCGTAGCGAGTTTTGCGGCGCCCCCTCGAGGCGAGCAGCGCAGGGTAGTCAGCCCGCAGGGCTGACCGCCACAGCTGGCGCCTGCACCGCGCGCCGCCTGCCGCGACGCGCAACGTCACGAACAGCGCTGCGACAGCGCTCAGCCCGAACGCGCCCGGGATGAAAGGGCGCGGGATGAACCTCCGTAACGGACCGTCACCTGCAAGTCCCCGCTCCATCCTGCGAAAGGAGCCACCCTGCCGTCCGGAAGGAACAACCAATGCAGATGGTCAGAGCGCCGTCTCGACGATCATCTGCACCCGCGGCTGGCCCTGCCACTCGTCCAGCGCCAGGCGCCAGGCCAGGCGCACGCGGTCGCCCACGGGTTCGGCGTGGCTGAACCAGATGGCGTCGCGCAGCGTGCCGGCGTGGCGCACCCGCAGCTTCAGGTGCTTGTCCTTGAGCAGGCGCTGCTGCAGCACCTCCACCTCGTCGCAGAACACCGGCGCCTCGAAGCCCTGGCCCCAGACCTGCGCGTCCAGCATTTTCGCCGTCTCGGTGTTGAACCACTCGATGGGCAAGGGGCCATCGGTGCGCAGCGTGCGGGTCAGTGTTGCGGCATCCAGCCACTCGGTGGCCACCGCCTGGAAGGCGCTGTCGAAGACCGCAAAACCGTCCTCGGGAATGGTGCAGCCGGCCGCCATGGCGTGGCCCCCGAAGCGCAGCAGCACGCCCGGGTGGCGCTTGGCGACGAGATCGAGAGCATCACGCAGGTGAAAGCCCGGGATCGAGCGGCCCGAGCCCTTCAGGTGGCCGTCCGCGCCGCGCGCGAAGACGAAGGTCGGGCGGTGCAGCCGGTCCTTCAGGCGGCCCGCCACGATGCCGACCACGCCCTCGTGGAAGACCGGGTCGAACAGCGCCACCGCCGAGCGGGTCCCGGTTTCCAGCTCGGCCCAGCGCTCCAGCTGCGCCTCGGCCTGCTCGCGCATGCCGGCCTCGACCTCGCGCCGCTCGCGGTTGATCTGGTCCAGCGCCTGCGCCAGTTCGGCAGCGCGGCCGGCGTCGTCGGTGGTCAGGCATTCGATGCCGAGCGTCATGTCGGCCAGGCGGCCGGCGGCATTGATGCGCGGGCCGAGCGCGAAGCCGAAGTCGAAGGCGGCGGCACGAAGAGGGTCCCGGCCGGCGGCCGCGAAGAGCGCGGCCACGCCCGGTTGCATGCGTCCGCTGCGGATGCGCTTCAGGCCCTGCGCCACGAGCCGGCGGTTGTTGGCGTCGAGGCGGACGACGTCGGCCACCGTCCCCAGCGCGACGAGGTCGAGCAGCGCATCCAGACGCGGCTGGGTGGCGGCGTCGAACCGGCCGCGTTCGCGCAGCACGGCGCGCGTGGCCAGCAGCACGTAGAACATCACGCCCACGCCGGCCAGGGCCTTGCTCTCGAAGGTGCAGCCGGGCTGGTTCGGGTTCACGATCACGTCGGCGTCCGGCAGCACGATGACATCGCGTTCGAGCGCCGGCAGGTGGTGGTCAGTCACCAGCACCTGCAGGCCGAGCGCGCGCGCATGCGCCACCCCGGCCAGACTGGCGATGCCGTTGTCCACCGTGACGATCAGGTCGGGCCGCTGCGCGCGCGCCAGGTCGACGATGGCGGGCGTGAGCCCATAGCCGTGCACGGCCCGGTCGGGCACCACGTAGTGCACGGCGTCGGGCGCGGCGCCCAGCATTCGAAGGCCGCGGATGGCCACGGCGCAGGCGGTGGCGCCGTCGCAGTCATAGTCGGCCACCACACAGATGCGGCGGCCCGCGTCGAGGGTGTCGGCCAGCAGTTCGGCGGCGGCGGCGGCGCCCTTCAGGGTCTGCGGCGGCAACATCCGGGCCAGGCCGTCGTCGAGGTCGTCGGCCGTGCGCACGCCGCGCGCGGCCAGCAGGCGGGCCAGCAACGGGTGCACGCCGGATTGCTCCAGCGCGAAGGCCACGCGGGGCGGGACATCGCGGGTCTCGAGGCGCATCAGAGGATCTCCAGAATGGCGAGGGGGTCGGCGCGGCGGAACCGCGACGTCAGGCGTTGCAGCGCCGTCGGCGGGTGCAGGGCCCACGCGGCCACGCTGCGCTCGCCGCACAGGGTCAGGCGGGCCTCGCGCCCCCTCAGCGCCGCCACCGGGCCTGCGTCCAGCGCCTGCCAGGCGGCCATCCAGGCGCCCCAGTCCTCGGCCAGGGCCGGGCGGCGCAGGCGGTCGTCGATCAGCAGGCCGGCAGGCCATGCGGCCGGCTGGTGCGGGCCGCAACCACTGAGCCACAGGCTGTTCACGGGCGGCAGGCCGCGCGCCTCGCGCGCGGCGTTCAGCGGGTGCTCGTGCCAGCGCATCTGCACCTCGTTCTGCAGCCGGCGCCACAGACGCGCGCTGCGCGGCAGCCAGGGGTCGATGCTGCGGCCGATGACGCGGTCGGGCGAGGCCGTGGGCAGTTCATTCAGCGAGGGGTGCGCCAGGGACCAGCGCGTGGGCGCGCCGTAGAGCAGCACGAAACCCTCGCTGTCGAAGAGCTCCTGCACGGCGGCGAGCAGCCCGCGCGAGGTGGCCTCGTCGAGCTGGAGGTCTTCCGGGTCGGTCAGCGTGACCTGGTCGACAGCCAGGTGCCAGTGGCAGGGCGTGAGCTGGCCCCAGGCCAGGTCGGACGGCGCGTGGCCGTCCTGGGCGGCCCACCAGGCGCCCCAGGGCAGGCCGCCGTCCGGGCCGGCCAGGCCGAGGGCGCGGGCCAGCGCGCGCTCGTGCGGCGGGCTGAGGCTCTGTTCCTCGCCGGGATCGGTCTCGGGCTCGCCGGCGCCGGCCAGCAGGGCCGACAGGTTGGGCAGGGCCAGGGCGGCCAGCGCCTGCCGGCCGGCCTCGGACCCTGGCGCGGCAAACGGGATCATCAGGTGCATCCGCGGATTATCCCGGCCCTCCGGTACCATGGGCCCCAATGAATGTGCCCTACGAATGGCAAGTCGGCTGGCGCTACACGCGCAGCGGCCGCGCCGGTCGGCGCAATGGCTTCATCTCCTTCATCTCCGGTGTGTCGATGCTCGGCATCGCACTGGGCGTGGCGGCGCTGATCATCGTGCTGTCGGTCATGAACGGCTTCCAGAAGGAGGTGCGCGACCGCATGCTCAGCGTGATCTCGCACGTGGAGCTGTTCGACGCGAACGGGCAGGCGCTGGAGGACTGGCAGGCTACCGCCGCCCTGGCGCGGCGCAACCCGCTCGTGCAGGGCGCGGCCCCCTACGTGGCCGCGCAGGCGCTGCTGTCGCGCGGGGACGCCGTGCGCGGCGCGGTCATCCGCGGCATCGATCCGGCCCGCGAGGCCGAGGTCACGCCGCTGGCCGCCCAGCGCCAGGAGCTGTTCCAGCAACTGCTGCCCGGCGAGTGGCGCATCGTGCTGGGCAGCGAGCTCGCGCGCCAGCTGGGCGTGCGCCCGGGCGACGTGATCACGCTGTACGCGCCCGGCGGCACGGTCACGCCCGCAGGCATGGTGCCGCGCCTGAAGACCTTCACGGTCGCGGGCACCTTCGATTCCGGGCACTACGAGTACGACAGCACGCTGGCCTTGATCCACCTCGAGGACGCGGCCCGGTTCTTCCGGACGGGCGGCGCCACCGGCGTTCAGCTGCGGCTGTCGGACGTCCACCAGGCGCCGGCCGTCGCGTCCCAGCTGGCCGCCACCATGCCCGTGGGCCTGGCGGTGCGCGACTGGACCCGAACCAACCGCAACTGGTATGAGGCCGTGCAGCTCGAGAAGCGCATGATGTTCATCATCCTGACGCTCATCGTCGCGGTGGCGGCCTTCAACCTCGTGTCGACGCTCGTGATGACGGTGACCGACAAGCGTGCCGACATCGCGATCCTGCGCACGCTGGGCGCGAGCCCGCGTTCGATCATGGGCATCTTCATCGTCCAGGGCGCAGCCAGCGGCATCATCGGCACCGCCGCGGGCGTGGCCATGGGCCTGGCCGTGGCCTTCAACATCGATGTCCTGGTGCCGGCGCTGGAGCGTGCGCTCGGCGTGGCTTTCCTGCCGGGCAGCATCTACCTCATCAGCCGCATGCCCAGCGAGCCGCTGGCGGCCGACATCGTGCCGGTGGTGCTGATCTCGCTGGTGCTGGCCTTCGTGGCCACGCTCTACCCGAGCTGGCGCGCGAGCCGCGTGAACCCGGCCGAGGCACTGCGCTATGAATGACATCGTGCTGAAGGCCACCGACCTGCACAAGCGCTACCGCGAAGGCGAGCTCGACGTCACCGTGCTGCGCGGCGTGAGCCTGCAGGTGACGGCCGGCGAGACCCTGGCCATCGTGGGCGCCTCGGGTTCGGGCAAGAGCACTCTGCTGCACCTGCTGGGCGGGCTGGAAGCACCCAGCAGCGGCAGCGTCAGCCTGATGGGCCGCGACATCACCGCCATGGCTCCCGGCGAACAAGGCGCATGGCGCAACCGGCACCTGGGCTTCGTCTACCAGTTCCATCACCTTCTGGCCGAGTTCACGGCGCTCGACAACGTGGCCATGCCGCTGCGCATCCGGCGCCTGAGCGTGGAGGATGCGCGCGCCGCCGCGCAGACGGCGCTGGCCCAGGTGGGCCTGGCGGGGCGCGTGAACCACCACCCGGCGCAGCTGTCGGGCGGCGAGCGACAGCGCGTGGCCATCGCGCGCGCGCTGGTGGCGCGGCCGGCCTGCGTGCTGGCGGACGAGCCCACCGGCAACCTCGACCGCGGGACGGCGCAGGGCGTGTTCGACCTGATGCTGGCGCTGGCCCGCGACCAGGGCACGGCCTTTGTCGTCGTCACGCACGACGAATCGCTGGCGGCACGGTGCGGCCGCAAACTGCAGTTGTGACCCACCACCTCGTCAACGCCGACCTGCACAGCCACTCCACCGTCTCCGACGGCACGCTGTCGCCCACGGCCCTGGCGGAACGCGCCCATGCCGGCGGCGTCGAACTCTGGGCGCTGACCGATCACGACGAACTCGCCGGCCAGCAGGCGGCCCGCGAAGCCGCACTCGACCTCGGGATGGACTACCTCACCGGCTGCGAGATCTCGGTCAGCTTCGCCGGCCAGACGGTGCACATCGTGGGCCTCGGCTTCGACGACACCGACCCCGCGCTGGTGGCCGGCCTGGCCGCGACGCGCGGCGGCCGCGGCGAGCGTGCGCGCGCCATGGCCGAGGGGCTGGCGCGCGTGGGCATCCCCGGCGCCTACGAAGGGGCGCTGAAGTACGTAGGCAACCCGGAACTCATCTCGCGCACGCACTTCGGGCGCTACCTGGTGGAGATCGGCATCTGCGCCGACGCCCACGAGGTCTTCCGCCGCTACCTAACCGAAGGCAAGCCGGGCTATGTGCCGCACCGCTGGGCCCGGCTGGGCGACGCCGTGCGCTGGATCACCCAGGCCGGCGGCGTGGCCGTGATCGCGCACCCGGCACGCTACCGCTTCACGCCCACCGAGGAGTTCGCGCTGTTCGGCGAGTTCGCCACCCACGGCGGGCGCGGCGTGGAAGTCATGACGGGCAGCCACAGCGCGCCGGAGCGCATCACCTATGCCGACATGGCGCTCGAATTCGACCTGCTCGCATCGCGCGGCAGCGATTTCCACGCCCCCGGCGAAAGCCGCACCGAGCTCGGCGACCTGCCCGACCTGCCCGGCCGGCTGACGCCCGTGTGGAGCGTGCTGCAGCACCGCGTCCATCGTGCGCGCTGAGGCTCCACGCGCCAGCCACCCCCTGCTGGGTGTGGCGCTGATCGTACTGATGGGCGCGACGTTCGCGGTGCTCGACACCTCGGTGCGCTGGCTCGGCTCGACGGCCGTGCCGGTGCTGCTGATCCTGGCGTGGCGCTACGCCACCCAGGCCACCGTCATGGCCGTCTGGCTGGGCCTGAGCCGAAAGCACAGCTTTCGCCCGACCCAGCCGGGTTTCCAGCTGCTGCGCGGCACGCTGCTGCTGGCCACCAGCGCGCTCAGCTTCTACGGCCTGCAGCACATGCCGGTGGCCGAGTTCACCGCCATCAACATGCTGACGCCGGTGCTCGTGACGCTGCTCGCAGCCTGGCTGCTGAAGGAGCAGGTCTCGCCGATGCGCTGGGTCCTGGTGGGCATGGCCTTCACGGGCGCGTTGGTCGTCATCCGGCCGGGTTCGGGCCTGTTCGGCTGGGCGGTGGTGTTTCCGCTGGCCTGCGCCTGCACCTACGCGTCGTTCCAGGTCCTGACGAGCCGCCTGGCCGGCGACGAGGACCCGCTCACCACCCACTTCTGGACCGGTGCGGTCGGCAGCGCCATCGTGATCCCCATCCTGCTGGCGAGCCGGGTGGACGTGGCGGCCATCCTCGGCGGCGCGACGGCATGGCAATGGTTCGCCCTGGTGACCGCCGGCCTCACGGGCACGCTCGGGCACCTGATGCTGATCCTGGCGCTGGGGCTCGGGCCCGCCTCGACCCTGATGCCCTTCGTGTACCTGCAGATCGGCTCGGCCACGCTGGTGGCCTGGTGGGTCTTCGGCGTGCTGCCCGACGGCTGGGGCTGGGTCGGTATGGGCATCATCGCCGTCAGCGGCGCGGCCAGTGCATGGATGAACCTGCGCGCCCGGGCGCGCGGGCCGCTCAGCGAGACGGCGTCACCCGAATAGAGCGTGCCCGCTGCGCCTGCTCGCGCTGCAGCAGGGCCCAGTACAGCTCCAGCACCATCTCGACGTGCGCCTCGGTCTCGGCGATGCGGGGCAGCCGGTTGCCGGCCCGACGCACGCGGCCTTCCCCGGCGTTCCAGGCGGCCAGCGCGGTGTCGATGCGTCCGAAGCGCTGCTGCAGATCGGCCAGCATGCGGGCCCCGGTGAGGATGTTGGTTCGCGGATCGCGCAGGCGCTCCTCGACCGGGCGCTGCCGTTCGGCTGCGGTGGCATAGCGGTCGCCACTGGCCGGCATGATCTGCATGAGGCCCAGCGCGCCGCGGGGCGACACCGCCATCGCGTCGAAGCCCGACTCCACGGCAATCAGGGCCATCAGCAGCGAGGCGTCGACGCCATGGGCGTCCGCGGCTTCGCGCAGCCAAGGGCGAAGCACACGCACCTCCGGTGCGATCTCGAGCCAGGTCATCAGGCCACCGGCGCTGTCGGTCTTGCCGGGCACGCGGCGTTCGGGGCCGGCGCCCAGCAGCGGCTGGTAGCGGGCATCGAGGGGGCTGGCCGCCAGATGCGCCACACCCGCGCCATCGACGAAACCCCAGATGGTGGCCTGCGACCCCCGGGCCGGCGCCATGGCGGCGGCGGCCAGCAGCGCGGCCAGCAGCACGCCCAGGGAGCGCCTCACCCCGGCAGCTCCAGGCCCATGGCCAGCCGGGCCTGGTACTCGCGGTCCAGCAGGCTCATGACGATCAGGCTGTCGTAGCCGTCGGTGATGTCCGAAGAGACACGCACGCTCTCGCGCAGCCGCCCTTCCTCGACAAAGCCTTCGCTCTGGTAGAGGTGCTGGGCGCGGGTGTTCAGGCTCTTCACATCGAGCCAGAAGCGGTGGGAGTGGAGATCTCGGAATGCCATGCGTTTGAGTTGGCGCACACAGGCACGCCCCAGACCCTGTCCTTTCGGCTGCAGGACGATTCTCTTGAGTTCCACGCTGCGGTGCGGGTTGCGGCAACCCTGCAGGATGACAAAACCCCCACGCTCGAAGCCCGGCCCGGTCTCGACGATGAAGTGCCGGAAATCGGGAATGCGGATCGCCGCCTCGTGCTGCACCCGATCCCAGGGCGTGATGAAGGGCAGGTTGCACGGGTCGGTCTCGATGGCGATCACATCGTCCAGATCCGACAGCATGGTGGGTCTCAGGCGCAGTAGGTGGCTGGCTTCGAGGGCGGGCGGCATCTGCGGCGCTCGGGAGTCGGTGGAATTCGAGTGTAGGGCGCGGCCATGAAAAAAGCCGGGGCCCCCATGGGAGCCCCGGCTTGGCGCCGTTCGCCGGGCGGCCGAAGCCGCGCCGGTTCAGGTCAGTTCAGGTCAGTTCGCCGGGCCGGCGCAGCCGAAGCTGGCGATGCGGTCGTACATGGCGCGAGCCTGTACCAGGCCGAAGCCGGTGTTGACGTCGCGGCCGGCGGCTTCCAGGTTCTCGGCGGAACCGGTCAGGTGCGCGCGGATCTGGGCGGCCGTGCAGGTCGGGAAGTGGCTCCACACCAGCGCGGCGACAGCCGACACGTGCGGGGTGGCCATCGACGTGCCGCTGTAGGCAGCGTACAGGTCGTTGTTGAACGCGACCGACACCTGGGCCGCCTGGCCCAGCTTCGTCAGCATCACGCCGCCGTCGGCCTGCGTGGCGCCGACGGACGGGATGGCCGTGACCACATCGCCCATCGTGCCCGCCAACTCACCTGCGGTGTTGTTGTAGATGATGGCGCCGACGCCGCCGCTGGCCTGGCAGTTCAGCACCTTGTCAGCGAACGAGATGTTGCCGCGCGAGATCAGGCAGACCTTGCCCGTCATCGAACCGGCGGCGGGGACGTCGCCGAAGCCGAAGTTGGCCAGAGCGCCGTTGGCCGTGGCGATGGGGGACCCGTCCATGCCCAGCACCGTGAACGGCGTGCTGCCGACCGAGGCCGTGGCGCCGAGCTGGCTGCCCGCGGGCACCGTCGACAGCGTGCCGACGCCAGGGCCGGAGATCTCGACGTCCGCGTTGAACTGCGAGAACGAGGCCTTGACCTTGCTGGAATCGACGGCAGCGACCGACACCACTTCGGCGAAGCCGGCGGGGTAGGAGACGGCGCTCGTGCCGGCGTTGCCCGCGGCGGCGATCATCAGCACGTTGCGGCTGGCCAGCAGCGTGGCGATCTTCTGCTGCAGCGAGCTGGCGCTGGAACCACCCAGCGACATGCTCAGCACGTTGGACTTGCCCTGCAGGCAGCCCAGCATGCCCTTGGCGATGAGCGACGAGGCAGAGCTGCCCGCGGCGTCGAACACCTTGCTGATGTAGAGCTTCAGTTCACGGTTCGGGGCCACGCCGACGACGCCGACGGCGTTGTCGATGGCGGCCACGGTGCCGGCCACGTGCGTGCCGTGGCTGTTCTCGTCGGTATTCCAGTCACCCACGCCGACGTAGTTCTTGCCGGCCATGGTGTTGGCGGCGAGGTCTTCGTGCGTGGCGTTGATGCCCGAGTCCACGATGCAGACGCGCTTGCCGGTGCCGGCGGCCAGAGCCGGCAGCGAACCCGCCTGGGCCTGGACCATCGGGATGCCGTAGGGGACGGTTTCCGCGACCGCGGCCAGCACCAGCGGTGCGCCGAAGGCCTGACGGCCGCCCTGGAGGGTCTGGATGCTGTCTTCCTCGACGCCTTCGACTCCGCGCAGCGCCTTCAGGGCGCGCAGCTTGCCGGCCGGCAGCGTGACCGCCACGGCGTTCACTTCGGAGAGGTCGACCACGACACGGCCGCCGAGCTTGGCGATGGCGGCGCGCACCTTCGCGGACGAAGCCTGATCGTAGTTGACGATCACGCGAGCCTTGGACTCGGCGGCGCTGGCGACCAGCGGCGAACCGAACGTGGCGACTGCAACAGCGGCAGCCAGCGCGCAACGCGCCGGATTGAACTTGATCATTGACCTCACCCCAGGATGAAAAGCTGAAGCTTGGACTTTCGCAGACGGCTGAACATCATGTCAACCCCCTCACCGGGCGGAGGCAAACCCCGATGGCGCGCGGCGGCTTGTCTAGACATCCACCTCGACGTCGTCGCCGTGCAGTTCCATCAGCTCGCGCCGGGATGCGGCCTCGCCCTTGCCCATCAGCTTGTGCAGGGACTGGACAGTGGCATCGAAGCTCAGCAGGCCGCAGGCCACCGGCAACAGGCGGCGGGTGTCGGGGTTGAGGGTGGTCTCCCAGAGCTGCTCGGCGCTCATCTCGCCGAGACCCTTGAAGCGGCTGATGCTCCAGCTGCCCTCGCGCGCACCCTCCTTGCGCAGCTTGTCCAGCGCGGCGGTGAGTTCGCCTTCATCCAGCGCGTAGATCTTGGTGGCGGGCTTGCGCCCTCGGGCCGGCGCGTCGACCCGGAACAGGGGCGGCTTGGCCACGTACAGGTGGCCAGTCTCGATGAGCTTGGGGAAGTGGCGGAAGAAGAGCGTCAGCAGCAGCACCTGGATGTGCGAACCATCGACATCGGCGTCCGACAGGATGCAGACCTTGCCATAGCGCAGGCCGCTCATGTCGGGCGAATCCGCCGGGCCGTGGGGGTCGACCCCGAGCGCGACGGCGATGTCGTGGATCTCGTTGTTGGCGAACAGCCGGTCGCGCTCGACCTCCCAGGCATTGAGCACCTTGCCGCGCAGCGGCAGGACGGCCTGCGTTTCCTTGTTGCGGCCCATCTTGGCGCTGCCGCCGGCGCTGTCGCCCTCCACCAGGAAGACCTCGTTGTGCAGCAGGTCGCGGCTCTCGCAGTCGGTGAGCTTGCCGGGCAGCACGGCAACGCCGGAGCCCTTGCGCTTCTCGACCTTCTGGCTGGCGCGCTGACGGGTCTGCGCCTGGCGGATGACGAGTTCGGCCAGCTTGCGGCCGTAGTCCACGTGCTGGCTGAGCCAGAGCTCGAACGCCGGCTTCACGTAGCCCGAAACCAGGCGCAGCGCATCGCGGCTGTTCAGGCGTTCCTTGATCTGTCCCTGGAACTGGGGGTCGAGCACCTTGGCCGACAGCACGAAGCTGGCGCGGTTGAACACGTCCTCCGGCATCAGCTTGACGCCCTTGGGCAGCAGCGAATGCAGGTCGATGAAACCCTTGATGGCGCCGAACAGTCCGTCCTTCAGGCCGGATTCGTGCGTGCCGCCCGCCACCGTGGGGATCAGGTTGACGTAGCTCTCGCGAAGCGTGCCGCCCTCGTCGGTGAACGCCACGCACCAGGCGGCGCCCTCGCCTTCGGCGACGTTGTCGGATTCATCGCGCCCGGCATACTGCTCCCCCGCAAACAGCGGGATCACCGGGTCGGCCACCAGGCCCTGCTGAAGGTAGTCCGCGAGGCCACCCTGGTAGAGCCAGGTCTGCACCTCGCCCGACTTCTCCTGCGTGAGCGTGACCGTCACGCCCGGCATCAGCACGGCCTTGCTGCGCAGCAGATGCACCAGTTCGGCGCGGGGAAACTCGCTGTTGTCGAAGTACTTCGGGTCGGGCCAGACGCGAACCCGCGTGCCGTGGCGCCGCTCCGATCCGGCCGCCTTGACGACCGTCAGGGCATCGACCACGTCGCCGCCGGCGAACGCCAGAGCGGCCCGCTGGCCTTCGCGCCAGACGGTCACCTCCAGGCGCAGGGCCAGCGCGTTCGTCACGCTCACGCCGACCCCGTGAAGCCCGCCGGAAAAGCTGTAGGCGCCACCCGCGCCCTTGTCGAACTTGCCCCCGGCGTGCAGCCGCGTGAAGACGATCTCCACCACCGGCACCTGCTCTTCGGGGTGCAGGCCGAACGGTATGCCCCGCCCGTCGTCGTCAACGCTGACCGAGCCGTCGGTGTGCAGCGTCAGGCCGATGCGCTTGCCGTGGCCCGCCAGGGCTTCGTCGGCCGCGTTGTCGATGACCTCCTGCACGATGTGCAGCGGGTTCTCGGTGCGGGTGTACATGCCCGGCCGCTGCTTGACGGGCTCGAGCCCCTTGAGGACACGGATGGACGATTCGGCGTACGCGCCTTGTTTGCTTGGCATGCGGGAGATTCTAGAGAGCGGGTTGTGACGTCTGCCGGCCAGCTTGCGGTCAGGCTTGCGCGCCGGCCTGCGCGCCGAGTTCGAAGCGCATGAACCAGAAGCCCGGCCGCGGCGCGGCGTGCTCGACCGCGCCGAGCCGGGTGTAGAAGCCAGGGCCATCGGTGCCGAAGTAGACACGATCGATGCCGAGCCTGCGCGCGTCGGCCAGCAGCGCGCGAACCAGTGCCGAGCCGACGCCACGCCCGCGCCAGGCTCCGGCCACCACCATGCCAGCCAGCCACGGGTGCCAGTCAGGGTGGTCGTCGTCGTCGTTGTCGACGAGATTGACCACACCGACCAGTTCATCGTCGAGCAGTGCCACCAGCGACAGCGGAATAGCCTCGGGCGAACTCGCCAGGGCCAGCCGGCGGGCCATGCCCTCGGGGCTGGCGCCGGGCACATCGGCCCAGAACTCGGCGTGGATCAGCTCGGCTGCGGCCGTCCGGTGCCGGGGCACCGCATGAAGGTGGGCTATGCGCAGTCCGTCCAGCATGCGCTCCTCAGCCGCCGGTGCCGCGCTGTTCCTGGATCTTCTGCTGAATGTCGTCCTTGAGCAGGCGATCGAAGTGCTTGTCGCTCCAGCCGCCCAGCATCTGCTTGCCTGCCAGGATCGTGGGCACGCCCTTGGCGCCGGACAGATTGAAGGCGTCGCGCGCCACGGCGTTGGTCGTGATGTCGAGCACCTCCACCTCGAAGCCGCGCTTCTTCAGGCGCTTGACGGCGACATCGCAGGTGCGGCACCAGGGCGTGACGAAGATGGCGTATTGGTCGCGCCCCAGTTCCAGCGCGTCGGCGCGTGGCCCGATCACCGGCTTGGTGATCTCGGTGCCCGTGCCCGGCAGCGGGCGGACGGGCAGGATCGTTCCGCCCGCCTTCAGCCGCTCGATCAGGCCGCGAAACGCGTCTTCGACCGGCCCGGCCTGCGCGAAGGCAGGCAGCAGGCTCAGCAGGAGGGTGCACAGCAGGCGGTTCGACATGGAAGACTCCCGAAGTCAGGCAGGCCAGTGTAGGGGCACCCCGCCCAGGCCGCCCCTGCCGGCGCTCAACCGCGCCAGGCGCCAGCGTAGCGGTCCATGCCCAGCCCGGCCACGTCGATCTCTGGCTTGCGGCCCGAAATCAGGTCGGCGATGACGCGGCCCGTGCCGGCGGCCATGGTCCAGCCCAGCGTGCCGTGCCCGGTGGCCAGCAGCAGGTTGTCCAGCGGCGTGGCGCCGACGATGGGTGTGCCGTCGGGGGTCATCGGCCGCAGCCCGCACCAGAAGCTGGCCCGCTTCACGTCGCCGCCCTTCGGGAACAGGTCGGTCACGACATGCTCCAGCGTCTCGCGCCGGGGCTCGCGCAGCGCTTCGCTGTAACCGGCGAGTTCGGCCGTGCCCCCCACGCGGATGCGGTCCCCGAGGCGCGTGACCGCCACCTTGTGGGTCTCGTCCATGATGGTCGATTCGGGTGCGAACGCGGCGTCGGTGATGGGCACCGTGATGGAGTAGCCCTTGACCGGGTACACCGGGATGCGGATGCCCAGCGGCTTCAGGAGCATCGGCGAGTGGCTGCCCAGCGCCAGCACGTAGCGGTCGGCGGTCAGCGTGCCAGCCGAGGTGCGCACGCCGGCGATGCGCCCGCCGGCACGGTCGATGCCCTGGATGGCGGTGCCGAACCGGAACCGCACGCCCAGGGACTTCGCCATGTCGGCCAGGCGGTTGGTGAACAGGAAGCAGTCGCCGGTCTCGTCGTTCGGCAGGCGCAGGGCGCCCACGAACTTGTGCTGCGTGTGCCGGAGCGCCGGCTCGACGCGGCAGAAGCCGTCGCGGTCCAGCACCTCGAAGGGCACGCCATACTGCCGCAGGACAGCGACGTCGCCGCCGATGCCGTCGAGCTGCTTCTGGGTGCGGAAGAGTTGCAGGGTGCCCTGCGCGCGGTCGTCGTAGGCGATGCCGGTCTCGGCACGCAGCGCCTTCATGCAGTCGCGGCTGTACTCGGCGATGGGCACCATGCGGCTCTTGTTCAGCGCGTAGGCGCGCTCGGTGCAGTTGGCGAGCATCATCGCGCCCCAGCGCCACATCGCCGGGTCCAGCATCGGGCGGATCACCAGTGGCGAGTGCTGCATCAGCATCCACTTGATGGCCTTGAGCGGAACCCCCGGGCCGGCCCACGGCGCGGAGTAACCCGGCGAGACTTCGCCGGCATTGCCGAAGCTGGTCTCGAGCGCGGGGCCGTCCTGGCGCTCCACCAATTCCACCTCGTGCCCGGCACGCGCCAGGTAGTACGCCGTCGACACGCCGATCACGCCGCCGCCCAGGACCAGGACTCTCATCGATGCCACCCTTCGAGTTGTCGCCACTGTAGGGGGCACGCCACCGGCGACCTGCCGCGTTTTCCAGGAGAATCGCCGAATGAATCCCGCTTCAACGCCCCCTCGGCTGTCGATGTTTCAGGTGCTGCTGTGCGGCGCCGCCATCGTCACCCTCAGCATGGGCATCCGCCACGGCTTCGGCCTGTGGCTTCAGCCGATCACGATGGACCGCGGCTGGTCGCGCGAGACCTTCGCCTTTGCGCTCGCGATCCAGAACCTCGCCTGGGGCGCGGCCGGCCCCTTTGCGGGCATGCTGGCGGACCGTTACGGCGCTTTCCGCGTCCTGGTGGTCGGCGCGCTGCTGTATGCCGCCGGCCTGGTGCTGATGGCCCTGGCCACCTCGGGCCTGGCCTTCACCGGCAGCGCCGGCCTGCTGCTGGGCATGGCGCAGTCGGGCACCACCTACGCCGTCATCTACGGCGTCATCGCGCGCCAGGTCGCGCCCGAGAAGCGTTCCTGGGCCATGGGCATCGCCGCCGCGGCCGGCTCCTTCGGCCAGTTCCTGATGGTGCCGGTGGAGAGCTGGCTCATAGGCAACTGGGGCTGGCAGTCGGCGCTCTTCGTTCTGGCGTGCATGTCGCTGGCCATCCTGCCGCTGGCGCTGGGCCTGCGCGAGCCGCCGGCCGTGGCTCAGGCCGGGGCGCACCGCCAGAGCATCGGCAGCGCGCTGCGCGAGGCCTTCGGGTACCGCAGCTTCCAGTTGCTGATGGCGGGCTACTTCGTCTGCGGTTTCCAGGTGGTCTTCATCGGCGTGCACATGCCCAGCTACCTGAAGGACAACGGCATGTCGCCCGGCGTGGCCACCACGGCGCTGGCGCTCATCGGCCTGTTCAACGTCTTCGGCACCTACGCGGCCGGCGTGCTGGGCCAGCGGCTGGCCAAGCGCCACATCCTGGCCACCATCTATGCCGCCCGCTCGGTGGCCATCGTGGTCTTCCTGACCGTGCCGCTGTCGCCCACCAGCGTGTATGTCTTCTCGGCCGTCATGGGCCTGCTGTGGCTGTCCACGGTGCCGCCCACCAACGCGGTCATCGCGCAGATCTTCGGCGTCCAGTACATGTCGATGCTCAGCGGCTTCGTGTTCCTGTCGCACCAGGTGGGCAGTTTCCTCGGGGTCTGGCTGGGCGGCCGGCTGTACGACACCACGGGCAGCTACGACGTCGTCTGGTGGATCGCGGTGGCGCTGGGTGTCTTCGCGGCCCTGGTGAACCTGCCGGTGCGCGAAGGCCCCATCGCACGCCCGAGGCTGCAGGCGGCCTGATGCGGACTGCGCATCGTCTGGGCCTGTTCGCCACCGCCCTGGCGGTACTCGCGGCTGTCTTCGCGGCCTGGATGAGTCCTCACCTCGTGGTCGAACTCGCGGCGTTCGTCGCGGCCTGCTTCTGATGGCCGGGCCGTCCGATTGGGTCGCCCGCTGGGTGCCGCTCATCCGCCCCGGCGGCAGCGTGCTGGATCTCGCCTGCGGCAGCGGCCGGCACCTGCGCTGGCTTGCAGCGCAGGGCTTTGCCGTCACCGGCGTCGACCGGGACGCCGATTCGGTGGCGCCCCTGCGGCCGCTCGCCGAGATCATCGTGGCCGACATCGAAGGCGGGCCGTGGCCTCTGGCCGGCCGTCGCTTCGATGCCGTCATCGTCACCAACTACCTGTGGCGCGCGCTGTTCCCGAAGATCCTGCAATCGCTGGCCGAAGACGGCGTGCTGATCTACGAAACCTTCGCCGACGGGCACCAGGCGCTCGGGCGCCCGTCACGCCCCGACTTCCTGCTGCAGCGAGGCGAACTGCTGCGCCTGACCGAGGGCCTGCAGGTGGTGGCGTTCGAGGACGGCCGGCTCGAAGACCCACCCCGCCGGGTGCAGCGGATCGCCGCGCTCGGCCCTCAGGATCGCCCGGATAGAATCATCCGATTGAAGGAAGGCCCATGAAACCCATCGTTGGCAGCATCGTTGCGCTGGTAACGCCCATGTCCGATGACGGCCAGGTCGATTACGACGGCCTGCGCGCACTGGTCGACTGGCACATCGCCGAAGGCACCGATTGCATCGGCGTCGTCGGGACCACCGGCGAATCGCCCACGGTCTCGGTCGAGGAACATTGCGAGATCATCCGCGTGGCGGTGCAGCACGCGCGCGGGCGCGTACCCATCATGGCCGGCTGCGGCGCCAATGCCACGGCCGAGGCGATCGAGCTTTCGCGCTTCGCGAAACAGGTCGGCGCCGACTGCACACTGCAGGTGGTGCCGTACTACAACAAGCCTTCGCAGGAAGGTATCTACCGCCATTTCAAGGCCATCGCCGAAGCGGTTGACCTGCCGCACGTGCTGTACAACGTGCCCGGCCGCACCGTGGCCGATGTCCAGCACGACACCGTGATCCGCCTCGCGCAGATCCCCGGCATCGTGGGCATCAAGGAAGCCACGGGCGATATCGAACGCGCTGCCTGGCTCATCAAGCATGCGCCTGCGGGCTTCGGCATCTACTCGGGCGACGACAGCACCGCCATCGCCCTGATGCTGCTGGGCGGCCACGGCAACGTCAGCGTAACCGCCAACGTGGCGCCGAAACTGATGCACGAACTGTGCATGGCCGCCATCGAAGGCGACGTCAAGCGTGCAACGGCTTTGCACATGCGCCTGCTCCCGCTGCACCGGCAGCTGTTCTGCGAACCCAGCCCGGCACCCACGAAGTGGGCCATGGCGCAACTGGGGCGCTGCCGGCCTTCGGTTCGCCTGCCCATCCTGCCGCTGACCGAAGCCGGACAGGCTTCGGTAGGCCAGGCGCTTCGCGACGCCGGCATGGCCTGAGGCCGACCCCACCCTTCACCGACCCGAGCGCTCGGCCGGCCCCTGTGCCGGCGGCCTCCAACCCGAGACTGCCCGTGAGAGTTCCTTTCGTTTCTACGCCGACTGCCGCCGCTGTGCTCGTGCTGGCAGCGGCCACCGCAGGCTGTTCCAGCCTCGGCGACCTGATGGGCGGCTCCAAGGTCGACTACCAGAGCGGCGCCCAGCAGACCAAGGGCCTGGAGGTTCCGCCCGACCTGACCCAACTGGCCCGCGAAGGCCGCTACCAGCCTCCGGCAGCCGTGATCAGCGCTGCGGCGGGCAGCACCACGCCGCGTGCGGCAACCGCGGGCGGGGCCACGGTGGCGCCCACGGCTCTGGGCGAGATGAAGATCCAGCGCGACGGCGACGTTCGCTGGCTCTCAGTGCCTATGGCGCCCGAGCAGGCCTGGCCGCAGGTGCGCGCCTTCTGGCTCGAATCCGGCTTCAAGCTGCTGGTCGACGATGCCACGCTCGGCATCGTCGAGACGGACTGGGCCGAAAACCGGGCCAAGCTGCCGCAGGACATCATCCGCTCGACGATCGGCCGGGTGCTGGAAAAGCTGTACGACACCAGCGAACGCGACCGCTTCCGCACACGAATCGAGCGCACTCCGACAGGCACCGAAATCTTCATCAGCCACCGCGGGCTGCAGGAAATCGTCGGCGGCGACCAGAAGGACGTGACCCGGTGGGTCGTCCGCCCGAGCGACCCGCAGCTGGAAGCCGAGTTCCTGAGCCGCCTGATGGTGCGCCTGGGCAGCAGCGAGGCCTCCGCGCGCACTGCGCTGGCCGCACCGGCCGCCGGCGCGCCGGCCCGCGCGCGACTGCTCACAGGCCAGGCCACGCCCACCGTCGAGGTGGACGACACCTTCGACCGGGCCTGGCGCCGTGTGGGGTTGGCACTGGACCGCAGTGGATTCACGGTCGAAGACCGCAACCGCAGCGACGGTCTGTACTACGTGCGATACGTGGATGCCAACGCCCCGGACAACCGTGGGCTCCTCTCGCGCATCTTCAGCGGCAACACCGAAGAGGCTGGCAAGGCGCAACGCTTCCGCATTGCGCTGCTGGGCGGCACCAGCGGCACGGGCGGTCGCACCGTCGTGGCGGTTCAGAACGCCGACGGCGGCCCGGTGAGCGGCGAGGTCGGACAGCGCATCGCCGGTGTGCTGCTGACGGAACTGAAATGACCTGAACGCGCGCGGGCGCCGTGGGCGCCCGCCACGTGCCGTCGTCGAGCAATGCCGCACCGGCTGCAAACGACGACAGACACGAAAAAGCCGCCCGAGGGCGGCTTTTTTATCAACGAACTACCGGCGCCAGAGGCACCGGCAGCAGCGTCAATTACTTCGAGGCGGCGGAAGCAGCGGCCGAAGCGGCGTCAGCAGCAGGCATCGAAGCCGTAGCGGCCGGAGCCGGAGCCGGAGCCGGGGCCGGGGCAGCGGCGGGAGCCGGGGCCGGGGCGGGAGCTTCTTCCTTCTTGCCGCAGGCGGCGAGGGCAACGGCGGAGACCAGGGCGGCCATCAGGAGCGACTTGTTCATGAACTATCCTCTAGGATTTGGGTTGATCATTGGGCTGAGCATTTCTTGACCACAACCCGATTTGCATCGGTTCTTGCGGCAAGCGTGCACCAGGACGGTTCAGACCCCGGTATCACAGCCCACAAGTATAGCCCGGCTTAGGGCATTCCCTAAAGACCTAAAGGTTTCGTGGGCCATGCCGGCACCGACCGTTGCAAAGCCGCATCAATGCGGTCTCGCGCGGATGCCGCTGCAGCAGGGTCCCGCCCGGCGCGGCCCCGCGGGATGTCGCGATCCCAGAGTTCGAGCACCGTCGGGCCGTCGTCCAGGAACAGCGTGGGCACGTCGGCCGGCGCGAGATCGGACGGCTCCCGGGTGTCGATGGCGTGCACCCAGGGGTCGCGCCACCTGGTGAAACGCGGGTGGGCGCGTTCCATGCGGTCGTAGCGCCCTCCCAGCAGCACCAGCCGGCGCATCGGCCTGCGCAGCCAGGTGGCCAGCGGGTCCAGCAGGGCCGGGTCGTCCAGCGGCCACGCGACGAAATCCGGGTCGCACCAGAGCATCGACCGCGCATCGCGGGCGATCGCGGCGAGCACCGTCGCACGCAACGCGTCGCCGAATTCAAGCTGCGTGGAGATGTCGCGCGGGGTCATTCCAGATCGTCGTGCAACCAGCCGTCGTCCAGCCAATCCTGCAGTATGCCCTGGGCGCCTTCGCTCAGGCGGGCACGGTCGGTGGCCGACAGGCGGCGCAGATCCGCCAGCCTATGCAGCAGCGTGGCATCACGACCGGCCGCGCGCCAGGATTCACCGTTCATGAAGACGTGGTGCGCGTCGTAGAGCATGCGGGTCCGGGCGTCCAGGCGCACCGCGCCGTGGGCCGCAGGCGTCTCGACGGCGGGGTCGAACCAGACCTTGTCCTTCGGTTCCGTCAGCCACTCCCCGAGCGCGCGGTCCAGCGCGGCGGGGTCGGCCAGCACGCGCTGCAGGGCCTCGGCGCCGAAGCTGGCCAGCGCGGGCGGCACCCGGCCAGGGTCGGTGACGGCGGCCTGCCCACGATCGGCGTAGACGGGGTCGGCCCGCTCGTCGTCGGCAAGGCCATCCGCCAGGCGCAGCAGCAGTTCACGCGCCAGTTCACGCCGGCCGGGCGCCCTGAAGCCGATGGAGGCTGTCATGCACTCGCCCTCGGCCACGCCGTCGTGGCCCCACAGTGGCGGCAGGTAGAGCATGTCGCCGGGCTCGAGCACGAACTCCATCTCGGGCTGGAAGTTCGCGAGGATCTTCAGCGGCAGGCCGTCGACCAGCGTGCGGTCGGGCGAACGGCCGACGCGCCAGCGCCGCCGGCCCTGCACCTGCAGCAGGAAGACGTCGTAGGAATCCAGGTGCGGCCCGACACCGCCGCCGTCGCTGGCCCACGACACCATCAGGTCGTCGAGCCGCGCATGGGGCACGAAGTCGAAGCGCTGCAGCATCTCGTGCGCGGCCGGCACGTGCAGGTCCAGGCCCTGCACGAGCAAGGTCCAGCGCGGCGTGGCCAGCGGCGGCAGCGCGCGGCGCGGCAGCGGGCCGTGGCGCAGGGCCCATCCGGCCGCGGTGTGGCGCACCAGGCGCGACTCGACGTCGTCCTGCGCGGCCAGGTCGAACAGCGGTGCGCGCGCCAGAGGCGGGCTGACGCCGGGCCAGGCCTGGCGCACCAGCAGCGGCTTCTTCTGCCAGTGGCGGCGCATGAACTGCGCCGGGCTGAGGCCGCCGAGCAGCGGCAAGGGTGTGTCTGAATCCATCGGGGGATTCTGGCGCATGAGAAAATCCCGCATGCTCATTGCCTCCCCTTGCGTCGTCGCGCTGACCTGGACGCTGACCGACGCCCAGAACCACCCCATCGACCAGCTCGACGTGCCCACCGAATTCATGTTCGGGGGCCACGATCTCCTGGCTGGCGTGGAAGACGCCATCGCCGGCCAGACGGCCGGTTTCGAGACCCACATCCAGATCGAGCCCGAGAACGCCTTCGGCGACTACAGGTCGGAACTCGTCTGCTTCGAGCCGCGCACCATCTTCCCCGGGGAGATCGAGGTCGGCATGGCCTTCGAAGGCTTGCCGCCGGGGCACCAGAGCCAGGGCATGCCCGCCGACACGATCTACCTCGTCAGCGAGATCTACCCCGAGCACGTGGTGCTGGACGGCAACCACCCGCTGGCCGGCATGGCGCTGCGCGTGGCACTGAAGGTGGTTTCGGTGCGCCCTGCCACCGACGAGGAAGCCGAGGCCGGGACGCTGGGCGTGGCGGCTGTCAGCGTGCTGAAGTCGGTTCCCCAGGCCCCGGGCTCAGACCACCTGCACTGACCGGATTCAGCCGCGTCCGGTGGAGCCGAACCCGCCGGCGCCGCGTTCGGAGCCCTCGAACGCATCGACGCGGCGAAAGCTCGCCTGCACCACCGGCACGATGACCAGCTGCGCGATGCGCTCCATCGGCTGCACCGTGAAGGCCTGCGAGCCGCGATTCCAGCAGCTCACCATCAGCGGGCCCTGGTAGTCGCTGTCGATCAGGCCGACCAGATTGCCGAGCACGATGCCGTGCTTGTGGCCCAGGCCCGAGCGCGGCAGGATCATCGCCGCGAGACCCGGGTCACCGATGTGGATCGACAGGCCCGTGGGGATCAGTTCGGTCGCGCCGGGCTGCAGCACGAGCGGCGCATCCAGGCAGGCGCGCAGGTCGAGGCCGGCGCTGCCGGGCGTGGCGTAGGCGGGCATCCGCCCGGCCATGCGGGGGTCCAGGATGCGGACGTCGATCGTGGTCATGGGACGCTCACTTCGCATTCGGTTCGGATTCGCTGCGGCGATGGACGGCAATGGATGGCGATGGCCAGGCGGCTCACCCGGCGGCCATCCGTTCCGCGATCTCCCGCACCAGCTGGCGCGCAAGCGAGATCTTGGAGCCGTGCGGCAGGTCGGTTTCGCCCTGGGCGTCCACCAGCACCAGCGCGTTGTCGTCGCGGCCGAAGGTGGCGGGGCCGAGGTTGCCGACGATGAGCGGCACACCCTTGCGCACGAGCTTTTCGCGGGCGTGCCTGACGAGGTCATGGCTCTCGGCGGCGAAGCCGACACACCACGGACGCCCGGCCTGCGGCAGCCTGGCCACGGCGGCCAGGATGTCGGGGTTCTCGGTCAGCTCGAAGCTGGGCACCTGCTTCTGGCCGTCCTTCTTGATCTTGTGGTCGTTGAAGCTCGCGGGGCGCCAGTCGGCCACGGCGGCGGTGGCCACGAAGATGTCGCTCTCGCCCGCCGCAGGCAGCACGGCATCAGCCATCTGCAGCGCGCTCTGGACATCGATGCGCCTGACATGCAGCGGCGTGGGCAGGTGCACCGGCCCGGCAATGAGCGTCACCTCCGCGCCGGCCTCCTGCGCCGCGCGGGCGATGGCGAAACCCATCTTGCCGCTGGACAGGTTGGTGATGCCGCGGACGGGGTCGATGGCCTCGAAGGTGGGGCCGGCCGTGATGAGCACCCGCTTGCCGCGCAGCAGCTTGGGCTGGAAGAAGGCGATGAGTTCGTCGCGCAGCGTCTCGGCCTCGAGCATGCGGCCGTCGCCCGTCTCCCCGCAGGCTTGGTCGCCGGCGTCGGGGCCGAGCACCAGGGCGCCGTCGGCGCGCAACTGCGCCACGTTGCGCTGCGTCGCGGGGTGAGCCCACATCTCGCGGTTCATCGCCGGCGCCACCAGCAGCGGCACGCGCTCGGCGGGGCGCGCCAGGCACATCAGAGACAGCAGGTCGTCCGCCCTGCCCTGCACCAGCTTCGCGATGAAATCGGCGCTCGCCGGGGCGATCAGGATCGCATCCGCCTGCCGCGACAGGTTGATGTGCGCCATGTTGTTGGCCACGCGGTCGTCCCACTGGTCGGTGTAGACCGGGTGGTTGGACAGCGCCTGCATCGTCACCGGCGTGATGAACCGGCAAGCCGACTCCGTCATCACCACCTGGACGCTGGCGCCGGCACGCACCAGCTCGCGCGTGAGCTCGGCAGCCTTGTAGCAGGCCACGCCCCCGGACAAGCCGAGGACGATGTGCTTGCCTTGGAGATCGGGGGCACTCGACATGGCGCGGACTCTATCAGGACGACAGGGTGATTCCGCGCCGTGGAAAGACCATGAAGTTTCAGTGTTTTCTGAAACTTCAGTAACGTCGATGCTTATGGAGGTCCACATGAACACCCTGTCACCCCTCGTTCGCAGCTTCGTCGGCCACTTCGGCGAGATGGGCAGCCGCTGGGGCATCAACCGCACGGTCGGCCAGATGTACGCGCTGATCTTCGTCTCCCCGACGCCGCTGCACGCCGAGCAGATCGCCGAAGCGCTCGAATACAGCCGCGGCAACGTCAGCATGGGGTTGAAGGAACTGCAGTCCTGGCGGCTCGTGACGCTGCGCCACATTCCGGGCGACCGGCGCGAATACTTCGAGGCGCCCCAGGACGCCTGGGAGATCTTCCAGACGCTGGCCGAGGAGCGCCGCCGGCGCGAGATCGAGCCCACGCTGTCGATGCTGCGCAACGCGCTGCTGGAGACGCCCTCCACCGAGGCCGACCGCATCGCACAGGAGCGCATGCGCGGCATGCACGACCTCATCGAGCTGATGACGTCGTGGTTCGACGACGTGCAGCGCCTGGACCGGCAGACGCTGTCGCAACTCATGAAGATGGGCTCCAAGGTCCAGCGCCTGCTGGAGTTCACGGGCAAGGTCCGCGTCGTCGCGGGCGGGAAAGGCTGAGGGGCTCACCATGGATGCCATCGTCCTGGCGCGGATGCAGTTCGCCGCCAACATCACTTTCCACATCCTGTTTCCGACCATCACGATCGCGCTCGGCTGGACGCTGCTGTTCTTCCGCTGGCGCTGGCTGCGCACGCGCGAGGCCGCGTGGCTGGGCGCCTACCGCTTCTGGACCAAGGTCTTCGCACTCAGCTTCGCGCTGGGCGTGGTCAGCGGCATCGTGATGAGCTTCCAGTTCGGCACCAACTGGCCGGGCTTCATGGAGCGTGTGGGCAACATCGCCGGCCCGTTGCTGGGCTACGAGGTGCTCACGGCCTTCTTCCTGGAGGCCAGCTTCCTCGGGATCATGCTGTTCGGCCACGGCCGGGTCAGCGAGCGGGTGCACCTGATCGCCACGTTCCTCGTGGCCTTCGGCACCACCATGAGCGCGTTCTGGATCCTGGCGCTCAACTCATGGATGCAGACGCCCGCCGGCTTCGAGATCCGCGACGGCGAGTTCTTCGCCACCTCGTGGCTGGAGATCATCTTCAACCCCTCGTTCCCGTACCGGCTGGCGCACGTGCTGCTGGCCTCGGGGCTGACGGTGGCCTTCCTGCTGGCTGGCGTGGCCGCGTGGCAGGTGCTGCGCGGCAAGGCACAGGCCTGGACGGCCCGCGTGCTGCGCACCGGCCTGACGCTGGGCGCGGTGCTGATTCCGCTGCAGATCGTCGCCGGCGACCTGCACGGCCTGAACACGCTCGAGCACCAGCCGCAGAAGGTGGCGGCGATGGAAGGCGTATGGCAGACCGAGAAGGGCGCGCCGCTGCTGCTGTTTGCCTGGCCCGACGAAGCCACGCGCAGCAACCGGTTCGAGATCGGCATCCCGAAGCTCGCGAGCCTGATCCTCACGCACGACGCCGACGGGGAGATCCGCGGGCTCGACGAGTTCAAGGGCGCGCACCCGCCCGTGGCGCCCATCTTCTGGGGATTCCGCGTGATGGTGGGCACGGGCATGCTGATGCTGGCGTTCTCGTGGGCCGGCTGGTGGCTGCTGCGCCGCCGTGGCTGGCAGCCGCAGGCGCTGCCGCGCGCCCTGCTGTGGGGCCTGGCGGGCATGAGCTTCTCGGGCTGGGTGGCCACGGTGGCCGGCTGGTACGTCACCGAGATCGGGCGCCAGCCGTTCATCGTCTACGGCCTGCTGCGCACGGCCGACGTGGCTTCCGGCGTACCGAGCCCGATGATCGCGCTGACTCTGGCGCTGTATGTCACGCTGTACCTCGCGCTCATCGTGGCCTACATCGCCGTGCTGCGCTACATGGCCGAGAAGCCGGAAGTTCCGGCCGATGACCGAACCCCCTCAGCCAGACCGCAGCGGGTGACCGCATGAGCTGGGCCGAAGCGCTGCCGGTGATCTTCATGGCCCTGATGGGCCTGGCGATGCTGGCCTACGTGGTGCTGGACGGCTACGACCTCGGCGTGGGCCTGCTGCTGCCGCGCGCCAGCGACGCCGACAAGGACACGATGATCGCCAGCATCGGGCCGTTCTGGGATGCGAACGAGACCTGGCTCGTGCTGGGCGTCGGCATCCTGCTGATCGCGTTCCCGAAGGCCCACGGCATGGTGCTGACGGCCCTGTACCTGCCGGTGGCGCTGATGCTGGTGGGGCTCATCCTGCGCGGTGTGGCCTTCGACTTCCGCGTCAAGGCGCGGGACGACCACAAGCCGCTGTGGAACCGCGCGTTCTTCGCGGGCTCGGGCCTCGCGGCCGTGTCCCAGGGCTGGATGCTCGGCCACTACATCACCGGCCTGAAACCCGGCTGGTGGTACGACGCCTTCGCCGCCGTGATCGCGCTGCTGCTGCCGGCGGCCTATGTGCTGCTGGGCGCCTGCTGGCTGGTGATGAAGACCGACGGCGAGTTGCAGCGTCGAGCACGGCTGTGGGCGCGGATCTCGTGGGCGCCGGTGGTCCTGGGCATGGGCCTGATCTCGGTCGCCACGCCCTGGGTGAGCAGTTCGGTGCGGGAGCGGTGGTTCTCGATGCCGGAATTCATCGTGCTGCTGCCCATCCCGCTGGCGACGCTGGCGGCGCTGCTCGGCATCCGCTGGCTGCTGGCCGGCGACCGCGTGCTGGGCCGCTGGTGCGCCGCGCCGTTCGCGCTGGTGGTGACGGTGTTCCTGCTCGGCTTCGTGGGCATGGCCTACAGCCTGTACCCGTACGTGGTGATGGACCGCCTGACGCTGTGGGAAGCCGCCAGCGCCACCGAATCGCTCGCCATCATCGCTGTCGGCTGCGCGATCACCGTGCCGGCGATCGTCGGCTACACGGTCTTCGCGTACCGGGTCTTCTGGGGCAAGGCGAAGGACCTCAGCTACGCGTGAGGGGCGAATCGTTCAGTTCGCGCCGTGGCACTTCTTGAACTTCTTGCCGCTGCCGCAGGGGCAGGGGTCGTTGCGGCCCGGCGTGGCCTCGACGCGGCGCGGGGCCGTGCGGGGCGCGTTCTCGAGCCAGTACAGGCGAAGGTCCTGTGTCGCGTAGGCGGCGTCGTCCACGAGCTGGTCCCGCGTGGGCGGCTCGCCACGGTAGTGCTCGGCGGTCCAGGCGGCCAGTTCCTCGGCATCGAGCATCAGCGCGCGCACCGGGCCCAGCATCGCGTCGATGGCCTCCGGGTCGGCGGCCGCCGTCCAGCCCCAGGCGGGGTCCTCGGTGACGGTCAGGAAGCCTTCCGCCCAGACCTCGCCCAGGCGCGGAGACTCGAACGCATCTTCGAGCGCCTGCAGGGCGTCCTGCCCAGGCTGCCCTTCGGCCACCGTCCCGGCGCCGCCGTCTGCGTCTGCGTCTGCGTCCGCACCGGGGCCCGGCCCGATGTCGGGGACGCTCTGCGGCTCGTCGGGCGACAGCAGCAGCGCGGCGAGCTGAAGGCGGTCAGGGTCCTCGTAGATGAGTTCCGGGTCGATCTGCGAGCGCAGCACACGCCAGCGGGCGTCCAGCGGCGCCAGCGCTGCGGCCACGTCGTCCGGATCGCCGAAGGTGCGCTCCCAGGCGTCGGGCAGCAGCACGGGCATCACCTCGGCCGGGCCGGCTGGCACGCTGGGCCCGGCCAGCAGCGCCGCGAAGGCGCCGTCCAGCCACTCGGCGTTCACGCGCTCGTCGAACCCGCCCAGGCGCTCGCAGACGGCCTGCAGGGCGTCGAGTTCGGCTTCAGTGCTGTCGCGGCGGGTCATGGGGTGCGTACCGTGGGTGGGTTGGGGTGGAGCCGGGCCATCGAGTGGCTGTCGACATAGGCGCCGTCGCGCAACGCGTAGGCCTTGTGCGTGCCTTCGAGCTCGAAGCCGAAACGGCGGTAGAGCGCGATGGCGCGGTGGTTGTCGGTATAGACGTTGAGCTCGATGCGCAGGAGCTGCGCCCAGCGATCGGCGTAGTCGAGTGCCGCCTGCATCAGGGCCGAGCCGACGCCCTGCCCCTGCGCGGAGCCGATCACGGAGATGCCGAGCATCGCCACGTGACGCCGCCGCACGTGCAGGCCAACCGGGTGCAGGCCGAGGCTGCCGAGCGGCTCGCCATCGCGCTCGGCGACGATCTGCAGTTCGGCGCTGCCGGGTGTCGGTGCCTGGGCGACACGCTCGGCCCAGCCCGACTCGCTCGGAAAAGGCAGCTGCATCAGCCCCGGGTAGACCGACGCATCGCCCATCATCCGCGCCATGAACGCCGCGTCGCGCGGCGCCATGCGGCGGATGACGATGGCGCCGTTCACGCCCGCTCGCCGACCCAGGCCGCCACCGAGGCCAGCGCCTGCGGCAGTGCCGCGGCATCGGTGCCGCCGGCCATGGCCATGTCGGGCTTGCCGCCGCCCTTGCCGCCCACCTGCTGGGCGACGAAATTCACCAGCTCGCCGGCCTTGACGCGGCCGATGCTGTCGGCCGTGACGCCGGCTGCCAGCTGCACCTTGCCGCCGTCCACCACGGCCAGCACGATGGCGGCCGTCTTGAGCTTGTTCTTGAGCTGGTCGAGCGTTTCGCGCAGGGCCCGGGCGTCGGCGCCGGGCAGCATGGCGGCCAGCACTTTCAGGCCCTTGACGTCCACCGCCTGCGAGGCCAGGTCGTCGCCCTGCGACGACGCCAGCTTGCTCTTCAGAGCCGTGATTTCCTTTTCCAGTGCGCGCACCTGATCGAGCACCGCCACCACGCGGGCGGGCAGTTCGGCCGGCGTCACCTTCAGGCTGCCGGCGGCCTGGGCCACGGTGCCCTCGAGCTGCTGCAGGTAGGCCAGCGCGTTGTCGCCCGTGACGGCTTCCACGCGGCGGATGCCCGCGGCCACGCCGCTTTCGGCCACGATCTTGAAGACGCCGATGTCACCCGTGCGCTGCACGTGGGTGCCCCCGCACAGCTCGCGGCTGCTGCCGATGTCGAGCACGCGGACTTCATCGCCGTACTTCTCGCCGAACAGCATCATCGCGCCGAGCTTCTGGGCTTCGTCGATGGGCAGCACGCGCGCCGTGGTGGCCGCGTTCGACAGGATCTCGGCGTTGACGATCTGCTCGATGAGCGTGACCTGGGCGTCAGTCACCGGGGCGTTGTGCGCGAAGTCGAAGCGCGTGCGCTCGGCGTTCACGAGCGAACCCTTCTGCTGCACGTGCGCGCCCAGAACCTCGCGCAGGGCCTTGTGCATCAGGTGGGTGACGCTGTGGTTGCGCACGGTGCGCGCCCGGCGCTCGCCGTCCACCCGGGCCACCAGCGTGTCGCCGATCTCGATCTCGCCCTCGACGATGCGGCCCTGATGGCCGTGCACCGACGCCTGCACCTTCACGGTGTCTTCGACGAGCATGCGGGCGCGCGTGTTGCGCAACTCGCCGGTGTCGCCGGCCTGGCCACCGCTCTCGGCGTAGAAGGGGGTGTGGTCCAGCACCACCAGAACGTCGTCGCCGGCCTTGGCCTTCGACACCGCCGTGCCGTCGATGTACAGCGCCGTGACCTTGCTGTGCTCGCACACCAGGTGCTCATAGCCGTGGAATGCGGTGGCGTCGCCCGTGTACTCCAGACCCGCGGCCATCTTGAACTTGGCCGAGGCGCGGGCCTGCTCGCGCTGGCGCGTCATCGCGGCCTGGAAGCCGGCTTCGTCGACCGCCACGTTGCGCTCGCGGCAGACGTCGGCCGTCAGGTCGAGCGGGAATCCGAAGGTGTCGTGCAGCTTGAAGGCGGTGTCTCCGTCGATGGTGGTCGCGCCGTCGGCGAGCGCAGCTTCCAGGATCTCCATGCCGTGCGCGATGGTCTGGAAGAAGCGCTCCTCCTCCTGCTTGAGCACGTCCGTGACACGCATGGCGTCGCGGCGCAGTTCGGGGTAGGCCTCACCCATCTCGGCCGCGAGCGGCGCCACCAGCTTGTGGAAGAACGGCTTGCGCGCGCCGAGCTTGTAGCCGTGGCGGATGGCGCGCCGGGCGATGCGGCGCAGCACGTAGCCGCGGCCCTCGTTGCCCGGGATGACGCCGTCGACAACGGTGAAGCTGCAGGCGCGGATGTGGTCGGCGATGACCTTCAGCGACGGCGAATCGACATCGACGTCGGCGGGCGCACCGCCCGCCACCACGGCGTCGCGCGTGGCGGCCAGCAGGTGCGCGAAGAGGTCGATCTGGTAGTTGCTGTGCACGTGCTGCAGCACTGCGGCCAGGCGCTCCAGGCCCATGCCGGTGTCCACGCTGGGCTACGCGCTGATCAAGGGCGTGCCGCTGATTTTTGTGGCCGAAGCCGACATTGTCCGGGAGCGCTGGTACTGGACGAACAAGAAGGTGTCCAGCGCAGCCCGCCATTTGCGGCTTTCTTACCAGCCCCTGACCCGTCGCTGGCGGCTGACCATCGGCTCTGGCCAGGGGGGTACCGCTGAGCTGGGCATGGCGCTCAATCAAAGCTTCGACACGCTGGCGGCAGGGCTGGCTGCCGTTCAGCGGATTTCACGCTGGAAAATTGCCGAAACAGCGGCAGTCGAGCCGGGTCAGAAGCACAGGCTCTATTTCAGCTTCCGACTGGACACCACACAGCTGCCGCGTCCCTTGCAGATTGGGACCCTCGGTCAGTCGGAGTGGAGTATGTCGGTATCGGCCAGCCGTCCGCTGGGTGCTGAAGGCGGCAAGTGAATATCAACGCCGTAGCCGCTGAGCGGCTCGCTTCATCCAGAACCAGAACCATGCGCCGACTCATCGCGCTGGGTCTTGCTGCCATGGTGGTGGTGGGTCTGGTCTTGCTCTTTCTGCTGACGCAGGCTACCACCAACCGGGCGATGTACGAGCAGAATTACGCCCGCTTGTTCATCATCAACATGGTGGTGGCTGGTCTGCTGCTGCTTGTCATCGGCTGGATTGCCCTGCGACTTTTTCAACGGCTGCGTCAGCGCAAGTTTGGCAGCCGGTTGTTGGTCAAGCTGGCGGCGATCTTCGCTCTGGCTGGCTTTGCGCCAGGCGTACTGATTTATGTGGTGTCCTACCAGTTCGTATCCCGCTCCATTGAAAGCTGGTTTGACGTGAAGGTGGAGGGCGCGCTGGAGGCTGGCCTGAACCTGGGCCGGGCGAGCCTGGAAACCCTCTCCAGCGAGCTTTCGGGCAAGGCGCGCGCAGCGGCCACTCAACTGGCTGGCGTACCAGAGCTCAGCGCTGCCTTGCCGCTGGAGCGCCTGCGCGAGCAGTTGGGTGCGGCAGACTTGCTTCTTTGGAGTTCATCTGGCCAGTTGCTCGCCTCAGCCGGGCAATCGCGGTTCCAGCTCAACCCGGAGCGACCCTCACCTCAGCAGTTTCGCAATGTACGTGCCCAGCGGGCGATCACCTGGATCGAGGGCCTGGACGAAGCGACACCGGGAGTGGTGCCCAACGCCCGACTCAAGGCCTTGGTGCTGGTGCCCAGCACCAGCGTAGAAGTCATGGAGCCCCGCTTCCTGCTGGCGGTCCAGACCCTGCCCGCCACGCTGGTGGCCAACGCACTGGCGGTCACTGATGCCAACCGTGAGTACCAGGAACGCGCGTTGGCACGCGAGGGCCTGCGCCGCATGTACATTGGCACGCTCACCCTGAGTCTGTTTCTGGCGGTGTTTGGTGCCGTGCTGCTCGCCGTAATACTTGGCAACCAGATCGCCCGACCCCTGCTGTTGCTGGCGGACGGCGTGAGTCAGGTCGCCGCCGGTGACTTGCGGCCCAAGGCTTCGCTGCAGGGCAAGGATGAGCTGGATGGCCTGACCCGTTCCTTTGCCCAGATGACCCAGCAGCTGGCCGACGCGCGGCTCGAGGTGGAAACCAGCATGGACCAGGTGAGCGCAGCCCGTGCCAACCTTCAAACCATTCTTGACAACCTGACTGCCGGCGTCATCGTCCTGGATGCCAATGGCGTCTTGCAATCGTCCAATCCCGGTGCGACCCGTATCCTCAGGGCGCCGCTGGCAGCCTCTGAAGGCCGCCGACTCGAGGATATCGAGGGCTTGCAGACTTTCGGGCGCGATATCCAACTCCAGTTTCAGGCGTTCCTCACCAGCCGTCAGGAACACGGGTTGGACCACTGGCAACACTCTTTTGAATTGGGAAACGAAGGCGCTCGTCTGGCAGGGCGTCGTGCGGACGATGCACTTGTGCTGGTCGCTCGTGGCGCGGAACTGCCAGGCGCTTCACGGCTGCTGGTGTTTGATGACATCTCTGAAATCGTTTCTGCGCAACGCGCCCAGGCCTGGGGTGAAGTGGCCCGGCGTCTGGCCCATGAGATCAAGAACCCGCTGACACCCATTCAGCTATCGGCCGAGCGCATGGAGATGAAGCTGTCGGGCAAACTCGATGCCACCGATCAGGCACT